>NZ_MRDI01000018.1:0-123530 GCF_002008205.1 Agrobacterium sp. YIC 4121
TCATGATACGCACGATGCCCTGGCCGAAAATGTCATTGTCGAGCAGCAGCGCAATGGCGATGCCGCCGATGACGGTGATCAACAGCACGCCGCCGACGATCAAAAGCGTGTTCCAGATCGACTGGAAGAAGGCCGGGTCGGTGTAGAAATACTGGTAATTGAACAGACCAGCGAAGCTGACATTGGCCGGATTGAGGAGATTGTAGTTCTGGAACGAGAACCAGAGCGTCATCGCCAGAGGCACGATCATCCACACCAGCAACAACAGCACCGATGGCGCAAGCATGACCCGCGCTAATCCGCTCGTGTTTCGGGTTGCCATTGCACTCACCTCCCCTTGGGCCTGGGCGTCACGACATGCGCCCGGCATATCCGGAAGAACCGGCTCATTCTTGTTTTGATTTGAAAGGCTTAAACGCCACCATACAGACCGGCGGCTTGCCGTCCCCAAGGTTCGCTGCCCGGCATTGGCGCCGGGCAGCGATCTTCGGGAGGATTACTTGATGTAGCCGGCGCGGGTCATTTCACGCGTCGCGGTCGACTGGGCGCCCGCAAGCGCATCGTCAACGCTGGACTGACCGGCAACGACCGCCGAGAACAGCTGACCGACCGTGGTGCCGAGCGCCTGGAATTCAGGGATCGCCACGAACTGACCGCCGGTGTAAGGCACGGGCTTTACGGTCGGCTTGGTGATGTCGGCGGCATCCATTGCGGCAAGCGTCGGCTTGGCGAAGGCGGCGGCCTTTTCATACTCGGCATTCTTGTAAAGCGAGGTGCGGGTGCCCGGAGGCACGTTTGCCCAGCCTTCCTTGGAAGCGACGAGCTCGGTATATTCCTTGCTGGTTGCCCAAGAGATGAACTTCTCGGCCGCTTCCGCCTTCTGCGAGCTCTTCGGGATCGCGAGGTTCCAGGACCACAGCCAGTTGCCATGGTTCTTCAGCTCGCCATGCGTCGGGAAAATGGCATAACCGACCTTGTCGGCAACGGTGGAATCCTTCGGGTTGGAGACGAAGGAAGCAGCGACCGTGGCGTCGATCCACATGCCGCATTTGCCCTGCTGGAACAGCGTCAGGTTTTCATTGAAGCCGTTCGAGGATGCACCGGAAGGGCCGGCATCTTTCATCAGATCGACGTAGAACTGCAGCGAGCTCTTCCATTCAGGCTGATCGAACTGCGGTTTCCAGTTTTCATCGAACCAGCGGCCGCCGAAGGAGTTGGTCAGCGCGCTGATAAAGGCCATGTTTTCGCCCCAGCCGGCCTTGCCGCGCAGGCAGATGCCGTTGATATCGGCCTTGCGGTCGGTAATCTTGCGGGCGGCGTCGCCGATGAATTCCCAGGTCGGGTTATCGGGCATCTTCAGGCCGGCTTTTTCGAACAGGTCCTTGCGATACATGATCATGGCGGATTCGCCATAGAAGGGCGCGGCGTAAAGCTTGCCTTCGCTGGAGAGGCCGCCGCGGATCGCCGGCAGCAGATCGTCGACGTCATATTTGTCGCCGAGCTTCTCGAGCGGCAGCAGCCAGCCCTGCTTGGCCCAGATCGGCACTTCGTAGTTACCGATGGTCATGATGTCGTATTGGCCGCCATTGGTAGCGATATCGGTCGTCACGCGCTCACGCAGGACGTTTTCTTCAAGCGTCACCCACTCGACCTTGATGTCGGGGTTCTTGGTGGTGAAGTCCGAGGTCAGACCCTGCATGCGGATCATATCGCCGTTGTTCACGGTCGCGATGGTCAGCGTCTCGGCGGAAGCAAGGGTCGAAAAGGCGAGTGCCGAGCATGCGCCCAGCAAAATGGTCTTCAATGTCATATCTTCCTCCCAGAAGAAAAATGATGAGCATTCGCTTTGCTCTAGGGCATTTACTCACCTCATCAGCAAAAAAGTCAAGCGACATCCTGTGCTGCGACGCACATGGAAAAACCAAGCCTTTGATTTTATGTGTTTAATTTTTGCTCAGTGCATGAGCAAATATTCGCTTGTGACTTCATCGGTGATGAGGCCGTTCAGCAGACCGCCCCTCAGCGCCGCCAGAATCGAGGCGTTCTTGCGTGCGCCCTGCGCCATGCCGATGACTGTGCAGGTCTCTCTTGAAGGGATAGGAACGGAGGCGACGCGCTCGTTGACGGAATGTTCGAGAATGCGGCCATTGGCATCATACATCCAGCCGCAAATCTCGCCGACGGCACCGCTTGCCATCAGCGCCTTCATCTCATCCACGCCGAGGAAACCATCGACGCAGAGCGGTGCGTTTTCGCCAAGTTCGCCGACACCGACGAAGGTGACATTGGCCGCAGAACCCAGCGCCAGCGTGGAACGCACCATGGACTGGTCGTGCAGCAATTCGCGCTCTTCCGCAGAAGAACACAGGACCGGCAGCGGCATTGGGAAATGCCGTGCCTTGATGGCATCGGCCATGCTGAAGATGACGTTATAATAGGCGGCCGAGCCATCCGGCCCGATATTGCCCGTCAGCGACACGATGCGATGCTGGGGGCATTCCATCGGCGGCAGCTGGTCGACGGCGGCCTTCAAGGTACGGCCGGTACCGATGGCGAGCACGATGGGATCGGCATTCTTCAGCCAGCGCTCGATTTCCGCCGCCCCGGCCTCGGCAATGCCGACAGTGGAGGAGACGCCGGCCGGATCGCTCGGCACCACCTCGATATATTTCAGGCCGAATTTCTCTTTCAGCCGTTCGGCTTTTTCGAGACAGGCGGCGATGGGGTGATCGAGCCGAACCTTGATCAACCGCTCGGCAACTGCGAGCGACACCAACCGCTGCGCCGATTGCCGGGAAATGCCCATGGCGGCGGCGATCTCATCCTGCGTGCGGCCGGCGACATAATAAAGCCAGCCGGCACGGGCCGCATCGTCCAGCCGTCCATGTGCGTCGTTTCGTCTGGCCATGCCGCTGCCCTTTAAGAATTATGCTTGCGCATTTGCTGGCATTTTTTTGCGTCGGCTGTCAAACGGCGGATTCGGAAGAGGGCGTGCGGCGGGCCTAAAATCATCTGACGTGGCGATGCGGCAAATTTCTCCTCCCCCCGGGGAGAAGGTGGCCCGAAGGGTCGGATGAGGGGGCAACGTTAGCGATATACGGAGAACTTGCCCCCTCATCCCGTTGCCGCGACCTTCTCCCCCACGGGGAGAAGAAATGCGCGGCGACCGCTCGGTTCCTTACCAGCTCTCCGCCCATACCCTCAATCAAGCCGCTTCCTGCACCAGATGCCCGGCGGAAACCTCGCGGTAATGGCGCTGCGGCGGCACGTAATCCACCGGCCGGATCGGGCTTTTGATCTCGTCGGTCGCCATGTTGCGCCGGATCTGTCGCCGCGCCGGGTCCGGCACCGGAACGGCGGACATGAGCTTTTTCGTATAGGGATGCTGCGGATTGTCGAAAACCGCCGCACGTGGCCCGATCTCGACGATCTCGCCGAGATACATCACCGCCACACGATGGCTGACACGCTCCACAACCGCCATGTCATGGCTGATGAACAGGAAAGCGAGGTTTAGGCTCTGTTGCAGGTCGAGCAGCAGGTTGCAGACCTGCGCCTTGATCGAGACATCGAGCGCTGACACCGCCTCGTCGGCGACGATGACCTTGGGGTCGAGCATCAGCGAGCGGGCAATGGCGATGCGCTGGCGCTGGCCGCCGGAAAATTCGTGCGGGAAGCGCCGCATCATATCCGGGCTGAGGCCCACCTTCTCCAGAAGATCGGCCGCCTTTTCGCGGGCCTGCTGCTTGGTTCCGAGGCGATGCTCGATAAAGGGCTCCATGATCGCCGTGCCGATGCTCATGCGCGGATCGAGCGAGGCGAAGGGGTCCTGGAAGATCATCTGCACGCTGCGGCGCATGGTGCGCAGCGTCGTCTTGTCGAGCTTCAGCACCTCGTAACCGTCAAGCATGACATTGCCGGATGTCGGCTCGATCAGCCGGGTGATGGAGCGGCCCGTGGTGGACTTGCCGCAGCCCGATTCACCCACGAGAGACAGGGTTTCGCCCTCGGCGAGATCGAAGGAGACCTTTTCCACCGCATGCACGGCGCCGGATTTGCGGCCGAAAAGGCCGGTGCGGATATCGAAACGGGTGGTGAGGTCCTTGACCGAAAGAATGGGCGTGCGGCCGCCGGAGACCGTATCCTTCACCTCCGCGACGGGCTGGCTTTCGCCGGTCTTGATATCGATGATCGGGAAACGGGCCGGCAGCACCCTCTCCTTCATCGAGCCGAGCTTCGGCACCGCCGAAAGCAGCGCCCGCGTATAAGCATGGCGGCCGCGATGGAAGATGTCGTCGGTGGTGCCGGTTTCCACCACATCGCCGCGGAACATGACGATGGTGCGGTCCGAGACTTCCGCCACCACGCCCATATCATGGGTGATGAACAGGACCGACATGCCCTCCTCTTCCTGCAACGTCTTGATGAGGTCGAGAATCTGGCCCTGAATGGTGACGTCGAGCGCCGTTGTCGGCTCGTCGGCGATCAGCAGCTTCGGTTTGGAGGCAAGCGCCATGGCGATCATCACGCGCTGGCGCATGCCGCCGGAAAACTGGTGCGGATAATCGTCGAAACGGTTCTTCGCATTGGGAATACGGACCTTCTCAAGCAGGCGGATGACCTCGGCGCGCGCGGCGGAAGAGGAAATATCCTGATGCACGGTCAGCGCCTCGGCGATCTGCTTGCCGATCGGGAAGATCGGGTTGAGGCTGGTCATCGGCTCCTGGAAGATCATCGAAATGTCCTTGCCGCGAACCTTGCGCATCTCCTCTTCCGGCAGCGCCAGCAGGTCGCGCCCGCCGAGCATGACCTTGCCTTCGATGCGGCTCGTCTTTTTATCGAGCAGCCGCATGATGGAGAGCGAGGTAACGCTCTTGCCGGAGCCGCTTTCGCCGACGATCGCCACCGTTTCGCGCGGCGCGATCTCGAAACTCATATTACGGACCACGGATTTCCAGCCGCCATCAACGCGGAAGGATGTGGTGAGATTTTGAACCGATAAAACCGGGCTTACCGAACCGCCGGTCTGTTCCATGGACGTTGCCGCCAAAAGCATGCCGATCTCCTGAAAAGCAAAAGGCGGCCATGAAGGCCGCCGGATGTCTTACGCAGCAAGTGCGGTTTCGGCCATCGAAACCCAGTAGCTGATGCCGTAAGGCAGCGCATCGTCGTTGAAATCATAGGCCGCATTGTGCAGCCCGGCGGTATCGCCATTGCCGATGAAGATGAAGGCGCCGGGGCGCGCTTCCAGCATGTAGGAGAAATCTTCCGCCCCCATATGCGGGTTCGGATTGGTGTTGACGGCGTTCGCACCGGCCACGCCCATCGCCACGCCGGTCGCGAATTCGGTCTCGTCACTGTGGTTGAAGGTGACGGGATAACCGCGATGATAATTCACCTCCACGGTGGCGCCATGCGCCATGGCGGTGGCGGTGGCCACTTCCTTCAGGCGCTTTTCGGCGAAATCGCGGGTTTCAGGCAGCAGCGTGCGCACCGTTCCCGTCAGCGTCACCGCACCGGGAATGACATTGACGGCCGTGCCGCCATGGGTGGTGGCGACGGTGACGACCAGCGATTTCAGCGGGTCCGTCTCCCGCGAGACGATGGATTGCAGGGCGATGATGATATGCGCCGAGGTCAGCACCGGATCGATGGAAAGATGTGGGGCGGCCGCATGGCTGCCCTTGCCGGTGATGACGATTTCGAAACTATCCGCCGCCGCCATGGTCGATCCCTTGCGGATGGCGAAATTGCCGACCGGAATGCCCGGCTCGTTATGCATGCCATAGACCTGCGAAATGCCGAATTTCTCCATCATGCCATCGTTCAGCATGGCGAGCGCGCCAGCGCCGCCCTCTTCCGCCGGCTGGAAGATCACCGCTACGGAGCCCCTGAAATTGCGGGTCTCGGCCAGATATTGCGCCGCACCCAAAAGCATGGCGGTGTGCCCGTCATGACCGCAGGAATGGGCCTTGCCCGGCGTCTTCGAAGCCCAGGGCTTACCGCTCGTCTCAAGGATCGGCAGCGCGTCCATGTCGGAACGGAAACCGATGGTCGGGCCATCCCCGTGCCGGCCCTTGATGATGCCGACGACGCCGGTCTTGCCAATGCCGGTCTCGACGACGTCACAGCCGAAGGATTTCAGTTTTTCGGCCACGAATTTCGACGTTTCGAAGACATCGTAGAGCAGTTCCGGGTGTTCATGCAGATGGCGCCTCCAGCCGGCAACTTCTTCCTGCATTTCAGCCACACGGTTCAATATCGGCATTCTCTTTTTCCCTTTTTTTGTTCCCCGCCGGG
Organism: Agrobacterium sp. YIC 4121; assembly: GCF_002008205.1. Lineage (NCBI taxonomy): Bacteria > Pseudomonadati > Pseudomonadota > Alphaproteobacteria > Hyphomicrobiales > Rhizobiaceae > Agrobacterium > Agrobacterium sp. YIC 4121. The sequence continues at coordinate 6,301 of NZ_MRDI01000018.1, forward strand.
TTGTCGGACGCCATATTGCGTTTGGAATTTCTCGTTTTGCAAGCATGAAATTTGCTGCATGAGCGAAAAATAGGCCCAAAACTGAATGGCTCAATTTTTGTTCATCAAAGGAACATTGGGACTTGCTTTTCAAAAAAACTGACAATAGCATCATCGGGAATGGAGGAATATTCCTTAGCAAAGTCAAATACTTAGAATAACAGACCTTGCACATGACGACGGGAAAAGCGTCAAACATTCAAACAGATAAAATCCAAAAAGGGGAAAACTACAATGAAGAAGCGCAGCGTTCTCTTTGCCAGCACGGTGGCGGCCATGGCTCTCGCAGGCTCCGCCGCCCATGCCGAGCGTGGCAGTGACGGCGAACTGAAAATCCTGTTCTGGCAAGCAGTATCGACACTTAATCCTTATCTTTCCGGTGGCACGAAGGAAGTCTACAGCTCGTCCATGGTGATTGAGCCGCTGGCGCGCTACGACGAAAAGGGCGAGCTGGTGCCGATGCTGGTCACCGAAATTCCGACGATCGACAATGGCGGCGTCGCGAAGGATTTGCTCAGCATGACCTGGAAGCTGAAAAGCGACGTGAAGTGGTCGGATGGCACGCCGTTCACCGCCGAGGACGTTATTTTCACCTGGAAATATTGCACCGCACCGGATGGCGGCTGCGCGCAGGCGGCGCAATATGAGGGCGTGAAGAATGTCGAGGCCGTCGACGCCCACACCGTCAAGGTCAGCTTCACCGAACCGAAACCTTACCCCTATTCCGCATTCGTCGGCGCACAGTCGCCGGTCATCCAGAAGAAGCAGTTTGAAAAATGCGTCGGCGCTGCCGCACCCGGCTGCACTTCCGCCAATTTCGGTCCCATCGGCACCGGCCCCTTCGTGGTCAAGGATTTCAAGCCGAATGACGTGATCAGCTTCGTCGCCAACACCAATTACCGCGACCCCGCCAAGCCCGCCTTCGCCACGGCGACCCTGAAGGGCGGCGGCGATGCCGCTTCCGCCGCGCGCGCCGTTCTTGAAACCGGCGAATTCGACTATGCCTGGAACATGCAGGTGGAGCCGGAAATCCTCGCGACCATGGTGGCCGCCGGTAAGGGCAAGCTTGAGACAGCCTTCGGCACCCAGGTCGAGCGTATCAATCTCAACTGGTACAATGCCGATCCTTCGCTGGGCGACAAGCGCTCCACCAAGCAGGCCGGCCCGCACCCGGCCCTTTCCGATCCCGCCGTGCGCCGTGCATTGTCGCTCGCCATCGACCGCGATGTCATCGACGAAGCGGGTTATGGCGAAGCGGGCAAGCCGACCTGCAACATCGTGCCGGCTCCGGAAGCCGTCGCTTCCACCAAGAATGACAGCTGGTGCCTGAAGCAGGATGTGGAAGGCGCAAACAAGCTGCTGGACGATGCCGGCTGGGTAAAGGGTGCAGACGGCATCCGCGCCAAGAATGGCGTGAAGCTCTCCTTCCTCTACCAGACCTCCACCAACTCGGTTCGCCAGGCCACGCAGGAACTGGTGAAGGACATGTGGTCGCAGATCGGCGTTGCCTCCGAACTGCGCAATGTCAGCGCTTCGGTCTTCTTCGGCGGTGACCCGGCAAGCCCGGATACCTTCCAGAAATTTTATGCCGACGTCGAAATGTACACCAACAATTTCGACGGCACGGACCCGGAAAAATATCTGGCGGAATGGCTGTGCGACAAGATTCCGGCCCCGGAAAACGGCTGGCAGGGCCAGAATATTCCGCGTTATTGCAACCCGGAATTCGACAAGCTGGTGGGTGAACTCTCCAAGACCGCCGAGCTTGCCAAGCGCGCGGAGATTTCCAAGCAGCTGAACGACATGCTGACGGAGGAAGGCGCGCATATTCCGCTCATCCACCGCGGCAGCGTTTCCTCGCATTCGCTGACGCTGGAAGGCGTTCGCATGAATGCCTGGGATTCGGAACTCTGGAACGTCGCGGACTGGTCCCGCAAGAAGTAACACGCGGATGCGCCGGCTTCTCCCCCCGGAGAGGCCGGCCTTCTGCATGCCCCTGGACCATGATCTGAAGACACATTTGCCGCGTTAAGGCGAAAACGCTCCCAATTTTCGTCCTGTCGCGCTCTGGGTCTGGAGAGTTTCAGATGTTTACCTTTACGCTCCGGCGGCTTGCCTTTGCCGTACCGACGCTGCTTGTCATCAGCTTCGTCATCTTCGCGCTGCTCGATCTTGCGCCGAACGACCCGACCGGCGACCTGCCGCTCACCATCCCGCCGGAAGTGCGGGAGCAAATCCGCGCCTCGCTTGGCCTCGACCAGCCCTTCTTCATCCGCTATCTGATGTGGCTGCAGCAATTCTTCATCAACGAACCGCTGAACCTCATTGAAAGGCTGACCGGCTGGCAGATCGGCGATGGCAGCCGCATGCGGGTGCTCTCCTGGGCGACACGCAGCCCGGTGGTCGATCTCGTCATTCAGCGCATGCCGCAGACGTTGTGGGTGGTGGGCCTCGCCTATCTCTTCGGTGCACTGCTGGCGATCCCGATCGGCGTCATCTCCGCCTATAAGCAATATTCGATCTTCGACCAGATCGGCACTTTCGTCTCGATGGTCGGTTATTCGGTGCCGACCTTCTTCACCGGCGTGCTGCTGGTCGTCATCTTCAGCTCCTACCTGCAATGGTTCCCTTCCGTTTATGACACCAACCTTCAGGTGACCGACTGGGGAAGTTTCGTGGCGCAGGTGAAACAGATGTTCCTGCCGGTACTGGTGCTGACGCTCTATAATGTCTCGCAGATCAGCCGCTTCGTGCGCGCCTCCATGCTCGACAATCTGCATCAGGATTATGTGCGCACCGCGCGCGCCAAGGGCGTGAAGGAAAAATCCGTCCTGCTCATCCACGTGCTGCGCAACAGCCTGATCCCGGTCGTGACCGTGATTGCGCTCGGCGTGCCGACGATCTTTTCCGGCGCCATCATCACCGAGCAAATCTTCCGCGTGAACGGGCTTGGCCAATTGCTGATCACCGCCGTTCAGGGCGCGGATATTCCGCTGGTGCAGACGCTCACCTTCATTTTCGCGGTGCTTATCGTGCTCTTCAACCTGATTGCCGACGTGCTGTACGGCATTCTCGACCCGAGGATCCGCTATGACTGACGCCACCATCGCAGCGCCGACGGTTGCGGCCACCCCCACGCAATCCGCCCTTGCCGATATCTGGAAACAGTTCCGCGTTCACAAGGGCGGCGTGGCGGGCCTCATCGTCTTCGTCTTCATCCTGCTGGCGGTCTATGTCGGCCCCTATATCCACACCGTTGCACCCAACGCCATCAATGTGAAGGCGCGCAACCAGTGGCCGTCGCTTGCGCATCCTTTCGGCACCGATAATCTCGGCAAGGACATGCTGGCGCAGGTTCTGGCCGGCGGGCGCATTTCGCTTGCCGTCGGCATCACCGCCATGCTGCTGGCGCTGTTTCTCGGAACGCTGGTGGGCGTGCTGTCCGGCTATTTCCGCAGGCTCGACGGCCCGCTGATGCGGCTGACCGACCTGTTCCTGGCGCTGCCGCTCTTGCCGCTGCTGCTTGTCATCCTGATGCTGTTTCGCGATACGCTGCGCGCGGCCTTCGGGCCGGAAACCGGCATCTTCATCCTGATCGTTTTCGTGATCGGGATAACGAGCTGGATGCATACGGCCCGTATCGTGCGCGGCGATGTGCTGACGATCAAAAGCCAGGAATTCATCATGGCGGCGAAATCGAGCGGCATGCGCGAATACCGCATCATCCTCAGGCATATATTGCCGAATGTGCTGAGCTCGATCATGGTCTCGGCCACGCTCGGCATCGCCGCCGCCATCATCACGGAATCCGCGCTGTCCTTCCTCGGCCTCGGCTTCCCCTCCGATTTCCCGACCTGGGGACGGCTGCTGTTCGATGGCGCCAACTTCCTGCAACTGACGCCCTCGCGCGTGCTGTGGCCGGGGCTGGCGATTTCGCTCACGGTTCTGAGTGTCAACTACATCGGTGATGCGGTGCGCGATGCGCTTGATCCAAGAGCGCTTAAGAGTTGAGCGCTCCCCTTCCCTCATCCCTGTGCTTGTCACAGGGATCCAGCCAACCCAAGTCCTTGGGCTGAAAGAACTCTCCCCGCCGCGCAGACGGGCGTCGGCTGGATTCCTGTGACAAGCACAGGAATGAGGCGAAGGGGTTTCGCGGAACAAAAGCGGGACGTGCCCTAGTGATAATTCACCTTTTCCGCCTCAAGGATGCTGTCCGCATCCAGCGCGGCAATCGGAATATCGCTGCGCGCCGGAATATCGCCGGAAAGCTGAAGCGCGAGATAACGCCCGCAGCAGACCCGAAGGAACGAGGTGAAATTGCCCAGATCGTGCCCGGCATCGATCGATTCATTATAAAGCTTGGCGATGAGCTGCACGCTGTTCATGCCGTCACGCCGCGCGATCTCGTCCAGCGTCGACCAGAAGAAGTTTTCAAGCCTGACACTGGTGACCATGCCATCGATCCTGAGCGACCGCGTATGGCTCTCCCAAAGCGTCGGGTCTGCCTTGATGAAAAGCTTGCACATGGTTTCCTCCCTCACCACGCCTGAAAGATAGGCGGAAAACGAGGCCGGAAAAAGCCCCGTTTCGCCGGTCTCATTTGCCGAGCACGGCCATGAATTGCGAAAGCCAGGCCGGATGTGCCGGCCATGCGGGCGCCGTCACCAGCTTGCCGTCAGTAACGGCCGCATCGATGGCGATATCGGCATAGGTGCCGCCCGCCAGTTCCACTTCAGGGCGGCAGGCGGGATAGGCCGAGCAGGTGCGGCCCTTCAGGACGCCCGCAGCCGCCAGCAGTTGCGCACCATGGCAGACGGCGGCCACCGGCTTGTCGGCCTCGAAGAAATGTTTCACCGCAGAAAGCACATCCGCATTGAGCCGCAGATATTCCGGCGCGCGACCGCCGGGAATGACCAGCGCATCGTAATCCGCAACCTTGATATCGGCGAAGGTGGCGTTGAGCGCGAAATTATGGCCGCGTTTTTCCGAATAGGTCTGGTCGCCCTCGAAATCATGGATGGCCGTGGCAATGGTCTGGCCCGCCTTCTTGCCCGGGCAGACGGCATGTACCGTGTGGCCGACCGCGAGCAGCGTCTGGAACGGCACCATGGTCTCATAATCCTCGGCGAAATCGCCGGCGATCATCAAAATCTTCTTCGGCATGTCTGCTCCTCCCGTTTTCGAATGCCTTTGGGCACCCTAACAGGCGGGATCGAGATGCGGGTATTATGGCAATACTACAGGGTCGATAAAGCTGGGATCAGCGGGCCTGCGGCGGCTGCGGCCAGCGTCTCACACCACCGCCCCAACTCTCAAAGGCCTTTGAAAGTTTGAGCACGAACAAATCTTCGTAACGCGGCCCGACGATCTGCAAGCCGATGGGCATTCCCGATCTGGAGAAGCCGCAATTGATCGAGGATGCCGGCTGTTCCGACATGTTCCACGGCACCGTGAAGGCGATATGTTCGAAGGGCCGCTCGGGATCATTGGTGGGCGAGGCCCAGTCGGCCGGATAGGACACGATGGGATTGACGGGTGAAATCACCGCATCAACGAACTGCATCAACCGCCCGCAAGCCTTACGCATTTCCATGGTCTGGTTGAAACCGAAAACGGCGCGCGCGCCGGAAACATCCGCCCCCTCCTGCGCCCATTCATGAATATAGGGAAGGATCGCGGCGCGACGGTCCGCGCTCAGCGCCGCCATATCGCCCCAGAACTTCGCCCGCCAGAAATCGTCCAGCCCATCCAGCATTTCCCGTGTCAACACCGGCTCGACAGGGATGACGATGGCGCCGGCCGCCTCGAACAGTTTCGCGGCGGAGAGCACGGCGTCGCGCACCTCTTCGTCCAGCGGCAGGCCGCAGCCGGCATCCAGCATCAGGCCGATTTTCAGGCCCTTTACATTAATATCGAGGTCCATCCAGTTGATATCATTGGGCGGCAGCGATGTGCCGTCGCGCCAGTCGGGGCGCGAAAGCGTCGCCATGGCATAGGCGGCGTCGGCAACGGTGCGGGTCATCGGTCCGGCGCAGCGGCCGGTATAATAGGGATCGACCGGGATGCGGCCCTGGCTTGGCTTGAATCCGAAGAGCCCGGTCCACCCCGCCGGCAGCCGCACCGAGCCGCCAATATCCGTGCCGATATGCAGCGTGCCGTAACCCGCAGCCCCGGCCGAAGCCGCACCGGCGCTGGAGCCGCCGGGGTTCTGGGTGGGGTCCCACGGATTGCGGCTCAGCTTGTGGAAACTGGAAAGGCCGGAGGAAAGCATGCCGTAATCCGGGCAGGTCGTCTTGGCGTAAATAATCGCGCCATCCTCGCGGCAGCGGGCGGCCACCGGCGCGTCCTCAACCGCAGGCACCAGTTCCACCGCTTTGGTGCCGAGCGGCACGGGATGGCCTTTCGTGGCGATCAATTCCTTCAAAGAGACCGGAATGCCATCGAGGGGCCCGAGCGTTTCGCCTTTTTGCCAACGTTCCGTCGAGGCCAGCGCCTGCCTGCGTGCATCTTCCGGATCATAGGCGTAAAGCGCGTTCACCAACGGTTCGAAAGCATCGATGCGCGCCTCCACCGCCTGCCAATATTCCGATGGCGAAAGCTTCCTCTCCCGGTAAAGCGCCAGGATTTCGAGCGTGTTGAGGTCTATGAGATCGGTCATGGCATCGTCTCGTCAGAAAAACAGGAAATGGGGGCGACAGCTTTTTTGAGCGGTCAGCTGGTATCGCGCGGGTCCAGCAGGTCGCGCAGGCCATCGCCGAGAAGATTGAGGCCGAAGACGGCGAGCGCAATCGCAAGGCCGGGCATGATGGCGAGCCAGGGTGCTGTGCCGAGATAGGTCTGGGCATCGGCCAGCATCCGCCCCCAGGTGGCGGCGGGCGGCGGCATGCCGAGACCGAGGAAAGAAAGGCCTGCTTCCGTCAATATCGCAAGACCGAGCTGGATCGTCACCTGCACGATGATCTGGTTGGATATATTCGGTACGATGTGGAAAAGCGTGATCTTGGCGCGGTTCTGGCCGATGCTGGTGGCGGCGGTGACATATTCCCGCGACCATATCTGCAACGCCGCCCCCAGCGTCAGCCGGGCAAAGACCGGCACCATGAAGGTGGCGATGGCGATGATGGCGGTAAAACGGCCCGTGCCGATGAAGGCGCCCAGCATCATCGCCGACAGGATGGGCGGCACGGCGAAGATGATGTCGCAGATGCGCATGACCATGGTTTCGGTGAAACCGCGCAGCGCTGCAACCGCAACGCCAATGGTCGTGCCGATAAATGCGCCGATGGCGACGGCGGCGATGGAGGTGGAAAGCGAGTTCCACGCACCGGCCATCAGCATCGACAGCACGTCGCGGCCGAAATGATCCGTGCCGAGGCCGCCATAAACCAAGGGCGATTTCAGCTTCTGGACGATCTGCATCTTGGTGGGGGACACCGGCGTCCAGACCAGCGACAGCAGGGCGACTGCGACCAGAAAGACCGTGACGGCGATGCCGACGGCAAAGGCGGGGCGGCGGCGGATCAATCGCATCATCGCGCACCTGCCCGCAGTCTCGGATCGATGAAAAGATAGGCGATATCGACCACGAAATTCATGACGATCACCAGCGCCGAGAAAAACAGCACTACGGATTGCATGACGACGATATCGCGCTGGGTCAGCGCCTGATAGGCAAGCCGCCCGAGACCCGGCAAGTTGAAGACATTTTCCACCAGCACCGCGCCGGCAATGAGGAAGGTGAATTGCAGGCCGATCATGGTGACGACAGGGATCATCGCATTCGGCACCGCATGGCGCCACAACGCCACCCGCTCGCTCAGACCCTTGGCGCGCGCGGTGCGCACGAAATCCTCATTCATCACTTCCAGCACGGCGGAGCGGCAGACGCGCGTAAGAACGCCGGCCTGCGACAGCGCCAGCGCCACCGCCGGAAGGATGAGCGCTGTAAGACCAGCTGAAAAGCTCGGCGTCCAGCCGGGAAAACCGCCGGCCGGCATCCAGCCGAGCGTGGTGGAAAAGACGATGATAAGCAGCAGGCCGACCCAGAAACCGGGCACGGCAATTCCCACATGCGAAAACAGCCCGGCTGCAAAATCCAGCGCCCCGTTGCGGCTCCTCGCCGCCGCCACGCCGAGCGGAATGGCGATGGCCACCGAAAGGCAAACGGCCAGCAGCGCAAGCGGCAAGGTAACGGCCAGCCGCTCCAGGATCAGCCCCGCCACCGGCACACCATAGGTATAGGATTGCCCGAGATCGCCATGAAACACACCGGCCAGCCAGTGGAGATAACGCAGCGGCAGCGGCTGATCGAGGCCCATCTGCTTCTGCAGCGCCGCGAGCGTATCGGGGCTCGCCGAGGTTCCGAGCATGATGGCGGCAGGATCGCCCGGCAGCAGGCCCATGACGACATAGATGATGAGGGAAACGGCAAACAGGGTGATGACGAGGCTTAAAAGACGCCGGATGAGGACGGCTAACATCTGGCATCTTCTCCTTGCTTTGTTTCGCCTGCGGTCGAAAGTCCAGTTATCTCCCTCCCGTCATTCCGGCCCTGAGCCGGAATCCAGCCGACGCGCGTCTGCGCGGCGGAGAGAGCCCTCTCAGCCCAAGGACTTGGGCTGGCTGGATGCCGGATCAAGTCCGGCATGACGGAAGAAACGGCTATCGACAAACGTCACTCTTCCCAATGCACATCCGTCAGCACATTCGAGGGAATGGGCTCGTTTTCCCACAGCCCCTTCACCTTCTTGTCCCAGACGCCGAGTTTCGGCATGACGAAAAGGAAGAGAGCCGGCACGTCCTTGGCGAGGATTTTCTGGGCTTCGCCATAGAGCTTTTCCTGCTCGCCGGCATCCGCCGTCTTTTCCACATTCGCCACGACCTCGTTGAAGGTCGGGTTCTTGTAATTGAAATAATAGGGGTCGCGCGCATAGATATCGATATCCATCGGCTCGGCATGGGCAACGATGGTCATGTCGTAATCCGCGCCTTTAAGAACATCCGCCACCCATTTCGCCGGAAACTCGGTGGTCTCGATGGTCATGGTCACGCCGATTTCGGCAAACATCGCCTGCAGGATTTGCGAGGTGCGCTGGGCATAGGCCATTTGCGGGGCCTTGATGGTGAAGCTGAAACCGTCCGGATAACCGGCTTCGGCAAGCAGCGCCTTGGCCTTGTCGATATCGTAAGGATGTACCCCGGTCGTATCGATATAGCCGCGGTCATTCGGCGTGTAATGGCTGCCGATGGCCGTGCCGAAGCCGGACCAGGCGCCTTCAATGACAGTGCCGCGATCCACCGCCATCATCAGCGCCTGACGCACGCGCTTGTCATCGAAGGGCTTGCGGGCATTGTTCATGCCCGCCACGACCTTCAGCTCGGTATTGCCGACGAAGGTGCCGAGGCGCGCGTCGCCATCGAAGGAGGTCATCAGTTCCGGAGCGCCGAATTCCGGGAAGGCATCGATATCGCCAGACTTCAGTGCGGCGGCCTGCGCCTGTGGATCGGAGACGAAACGGAAGGTCGCCTTCTCCAGCTTCACCGCCACGGCCTTGTCCCAATAGGCGTCGTTCTTCCGCAGCTCGACCTTGTCGCCCTTGGCCCAGGCCACGAATTTGAACGGGCCGGTGCCGATTGGTGTGGTGCGGTTATTCTCCGCGCTTTTCGGCGCCACCATCACGGAGGCCGGCCAGCCGAGCCAGTAGAGAAGGCTGCCGGCCGGCTGCTTAAGCTTCAGCACCAGCGTTGCGGCATCCGGTGTCTCGATACTTTCTATCGCCGCAAAGAAGCGTTTCTGCGGATTGACCGAGCTTTCGCCACGCGCCCGATCCAGCGAAAATTTCGCGACAGACGAATCGAAAGCCTCGCCATCATGGAAGGTCACGCCCTTGCGCAGCCTGAACGTATAGGTCTTGCCATCAGGGGAAATTTCCCAGCTTTCGGCGAGCTGCGGCTTTACCTTGCCCTCGCGGTCGATCTTCACCAGACCTTCGAAGACATTCTGCCAGGTGACCTGGCCGATGGCGACGGGGGCGGCGATGGTCGGATCAAGACCGGCCGGCTCCACCGCCATGCCAAGCGTCAGCGCGGTTTTCGCCGCGGCTTCGGCAACCGTTGCCGAAAGCGGCAGCCAGAGCGCCGTGCCCAATGCAAGGGTCAGCGCGGTACGGCGCGAAAGCGTTGCCGCCTGCGAAAGATAAGTGCGTGGCATCATTGTCCCCTGTCTGGCGGCCGGGGCATTTTTGCCCTTCCGAAGACCGCCCGTTGCAAAAAGAGTGTCATGTTGCAGGCGCACACACAATCTCGATTTTTGTGTGCTCCGTGTAGCTGAAATGGCTACACGGAAATGCAGATGGAAATCAACCTTCCGGGCGGAAAGACCAAACTGTCCCGCTTATCCCGCCGTCGCCTCGCGCATGAAGCGCTCGATGAAATCGGCGAGCTTGGAGGCGGCGAAGGACAATTGCCGGTCGGGCGCAACGCAGAGATCGATCTGGGTGTGGATGCCCTTCTTGCCGGAGAGCGGAACGGCGACCATCTGCCCGCTGCGGATTTCCCGCGCCACAGAAAGCGCCGGCAAAAGCGTGGCGGCGGCGCGGCCCAGCACCAGTTCCTTCAGCATTTCCAAAGAGCTGGTGATGAAGACGGGATCAAGCTCGATGCCCGCATCGGCAAACAGCGTGTCGAAGGCCTGACGCGCCGCAAAACTCTTGTCCGGCAGGGCGAGCGGCAGGCTGGCCAGTTCCTTCAGCGAGACTTCCGGCTGTGCCGCGAGCGCATGGCCGGCCGGAAAGATCGCGTCGTAGCTGATGCGGGTGCGAGAGCGCACTTTCACGCCAGAAAGCTTAGGGGCAAACAGGCTGACGACCAGATCGGCCTCCGCAGCACCCAGCGCCTCCATTGCCTGGCGGGCGCTGGTAATATGCACCTCGAAGCGCAGTTTTGGATATTTCAGGCTGAACTGCGCCAGCACCGGCGCCAGAAGGTTCGCCACCGTCGCACCATTGGCATAGACCGTGACCCGGCCGCGCTGCAGGCCTTTCAGATCGTCGATCAGCTGATGCACATGGTCGAGTTCCCGCAACGTCTTGCCGGCGCGGGCAGCTAGCAGCTCTCCCGCAGCCGTCAGTTTCACGCCCCGGCTGGAACGCTCCACCAGCGGCGAGCCGAAATAATATTCGAGGTTCTCAATCTGCCGGCTCACCGCTGTCGGCGCGACATTCAGATTTTCCGCCGCGGCGCGCATGGAATTGGTACGGACCAGTTCGTCGAAATACATCAGGGCGCGCAGTTGCATCGTCTGGATACCTTGTTTTGGCCGACACCGTCCGTCATGCCGGGCTTGACCCGGCATCCAGCGCGATCAAGTCCTTGATCGCAATATAGTCTCTGACCGCGCAGACGCGCGGTCGCTGGATTCCGGCTCAAGGCCGGAATGACGGAAGATGTCATTTGACCCGACTATAGCGGCACCTCAAGCGCGCTTGAAGCCCTCGCTCGCCACCAGCAGCTGCCTTGTATAATCCGCGCTGAATTCCCGGCTTTCCAGCGCCTCGGCCTCCAGCATTTCCACCACCCTGCCGCTTTTCATCACCGCAAGGCGATCGCACATGTGGCTGATGACGCCGAGATCGTGGCTGACCATGACGAAGGTGAGATTGCGATCCTTGCGTGCCTGTTCGAGCAGGTTGAGGATTTCCGCCTGAATGGAGGCGTCAAGCGCCGAAGTCGGCTCATCCAGCAGCAGAATTTTCGGCTCGACGATCAGCGCACGCGCAATGGCGATGCGCTGGCGCTGGCCGCCGGAAAGCTGGTGCGAATAACGGAAGCGGAAGCCGGAACCGAGGCCCACCTCGTCCAATGCCCGGGCAATGCGCTGCTCGCGATTGTCTAGACCGTGGATGACCAGCGGCTCGAGCAGCAGCGCATCCACCGTCTGGCGCGGGTGAAGCGAGCCATAGGGGTCCTGAAACACCATCTGCACGTCGCTATAGAAGCTCTTGTCGCGGTGCTTGCCGGTATAGGAGCGTCCGGCCACCATCAAGGAGCCTTCATCGAAATGGTTGAGGCCGGCAATGGCGCGCAGCAGCGTCGATTTGCCGGAGCCGGACTCGCCGACGATGCCGAAGGATTCACCCTCTGCCACATCGATGCTGACGCGGTCGAGCGCGATGTAACCGTCGAAATCGACCACCATGTCGCGAACGGAAAGAACTGAACTCATACGCGCCACTCCGGCTTACGTTCCAGAACCGGCAGCGGATGCCGGTGGCCGCCGATTTCCGGCAGGCAGTTCAGCAGGCCCTGCGTATAGGGATGTTTCGCTTCCTTCAGATTGGCGGAAGACAGCTCTTCCACCACCTTGCCGGCGTACATGACGAGAACACGGTCGCAGAAAGAGGAGACGAGCCTGAGATCATGGCTGACGAAGATCAGCCCCATGCCACGGTCGCGCACCAGCTTGTCGAGAATGTCGAGCACTTCCAGCTGCACCGTCACGTCGAGCGCCGAAGTGGGTTCGTCGGCGATCAGCAGTTCGGGGCCGCAGACCAGCATCATGGCGATCATGACACGCTGGCCCATGCCGCCCGAAACCTCGTGCGGGTAAAGATCGAAGACGCGCTCGGGATCGCGTATCTGCACGGCTTCGAGCATGGCGAGGGTGCGCTGGCGCGCCTCGCCGCCGCCGATCTTTTCGTGGGTGCGCAGGGTTTCCATGATCTGGCGGCCGATGGTCATGACCGGGTTCAGCGAATATTTCGGGTCTTGCAGGATCATGGCCATGCGCTTGCCGCGCATGATCCGCCGCTCTTTTGCAGACGCCTTCAGCAGATCGATATCGCCGAAGCGCAGCGCATCGGCCTCGATGCGCGCATTTTTGGGCGTCAGCCCCATGATGGCGCGGCCGGTCTGCGATTTGCCGGAACCGGATTCGCCGACGATGCCGAGACGCTCGCGGCCGAGCGTGAAGGACACGCCGCGCACCGCCTCCACCAGCCCGGTGCGGGTGGGGAAGGACACGCGCAAGTTCTGAACGGTCAGAAGCGGCGCGCTCATTGGCCCGCCTCCTTGGGGTCCAGCGCATCGCGCAGACCGTCGCCCAGGAGATTGAAACCGAGGCTGACGATGAGGATCGCCACGCCGGGCATGGCCGCGACCCACCATTGATCGAGAATGAAGCGGCGGCCGGAAGCGATCATCGCGCCCCATTCCGGCAGCGGCGGCTGTGCGCCGAGACCGAGGAAGCCGAGGCCTGCGGCAGTGAGGATGATGCCGGCCATATCCAGCGTCACGCGCACGATGAGCGACGACAGGCAGAGCGGCATGACGTGCTTCAGCACGATACGGAAGGGCGACGCGCCCATGAGTTTGACCGCGGCGATGAAATCGGAATTACGGAAAGTCATGGTTTCGGCGCGCGCGATGCGCGCATAGGGTGGCCATGAGGTAAGCGCGATGGCGAGCACCGCGTTTTCGATGCCCGGCCCAAGCGCCGCGACCAGCGCCAGCGCCAGAACGAGCTTCGGAAAGGCAAGGAAAATATCGGTGACGCGCATCAAAACCGCATCCACCCAGCCGCCGGCATAACCGGAAACCGTGCCGACGATGAGGCCGACGGGGGCTGCGATGATGGCGACCAGCAGAACTACGAACAGCGTCAGCCGCGAACCGTGAATGAGGCGCGAGAGAATATCGCGGCCCTGATCGTCGGTGCCAAGCAGATAACCTTCCGTACCGGGCGGCAACAGCCGGGCATTGCGCAGATCGCCCTGCACCGGGTTATGCGGGGCCAGAACATCGGCAAACAGCGCCACGAACAGCAGCGCGATGATGATGCCGAGCCCAAGCAGCGCCAGACGGTTTTCCGAAAAGCGCCGCCAGATGACATAGGCACGGCCAAGCCGCGCCTGCCTGCGCGAGGCCGGCCGGTCAGAGAGCAGCCATTCGCGGCTATAGGGTTTGATCGTATCGGTCGAAAGGGTCATCGGCTGCGCGTCCTTGGATCGAGCGTCCGGTAAAGCAGATCGGAGAAGAGATTGATGCCAACGAAGATGGCGCCGATCACGATCGTGCCGCCGAGAACGGCATTCATATCCGCATTCTGCAGGGAATTGGTGATGTAGAGGCCGAGTCCCGGCCAGGCGAAGATGGTTTCGGTCAGCACCGAACCTTCCAAGAGACCGGCATAAGACAGGGCAATCACGGTCACCAGCGGCACGGCGGCGTTGCGCAGCGCGTGGAACCAGATGATGCGGGTTTCCGAAAGCCCCTTGGCGCGCGCCGCGACGATATATTCCTGGCTAAGCTCGTTCAGCATGAAGGAACGCGTCATGCGGCTGATATAGGCCAGCGAAAAATAGCCGAGCAGAGAGGCGGGCAGGATGATGTGGCGGAAGAGATCCCACAACACGTCCCATTGCCGCTGCCAGATCGCGTCGAGCAGGAAGAAGCCCGTGACCGGCGTGAAGGTGAATTCATAAACGATATCCATGCGGCCGGGATAAGCCACCCATTGCAGCCGGGCGTAAAACACCAGCAGCGCCAGAAGGCCGAGCCAGAAGATCGGCACCGAATAACCGATGAGGCCGATGACGCGCACCACCTGGTCGGCAAAGCTGCCGCGCTTGACGGCGGCAAGCACGCCAAGCGGAATGCCGAAGACGGCGCCGATGATGGTGCCGAGCGTGGCGAGTTCTATCGTCGCCGGAAACACCCGCTTGATATCCTCCATCACCGGATTGGTGGTGAGGACGGAGGTGCCGAAATCGCCCGATAGCGCCTGTTTCAGATAAAGGAAGAACTGCTGCCAGAGCGGCAGGTTGAGGCCGAGCTGCTCACGCACCCGCTCGACCACATGCGCAGGCGCACGGTCACCGACGATCGCCAGCGCGGGATCGATCGGCACGACGCGGCCAATGAAGAATGTGACCGCCATCAGCCCCAGAAAGGTGGTGATGACGGTGACGGCGAAGCCGAGAACGGCTTTCACGCGGGCATTGACACGGCGTTTGCCGTGCCTCGCCCTGCTGTTGCTTTCAACCATGCTCAAGAGACCGATCCTTCCGGATCATTCCTTGGAAATGGTGTAGACGAAGTTGGTGTCGAAGCTCGGTCCGAGCTTCAGGCCCTTCAGCTTGGCGGAATATCCCGCCACTTCCGTCTGCTGGAAGATGATGACGAAGGGACCCTTCGCCAGAACTTCCTTCTGCAGGTTTTCATAGATGGCGGCGCGCTTGGCGCTGTCCTTCTCCAGAAGCGCCGACTGGGTTTCCTTGGTCAGGTCAGGAACGTCCCAGGCATTGCGCCAGGCGAGCGTCTTGTTCTTGCCCTCGTCGGAATTGTCGTAGTTGATGGTGAAGGTTTCCGCATTCGAGTTCGGGTCGAAATAGTCCGAACCCCACTGGCCAATGTAGATATCATGCGTGCGGGCGCGATATTTGGTCAGCGTCTGCTTGCCGTCGCCGGGGATGATTTCCAGCTTGATACCGGCCTGCGCCAGCGTCTGCTGCACGCTTTCGGCAATGCCGGTTACCGGCTGGGTGTTGCGCACATCCATGGACACGGTGAAGCCGTCCTTCAGGCCGGCCTTGGCGAGAAGCTCCTTCGCCTTGGCGACGTCCAGCTTGTAGGGGTTCTCGTCAAGCGCGCCGAGCTGGCCCTTCGGCAGGAAGGTCTGGTGAACTTCGCCGATGCCCTTGATGATCGTCGCACCGATGGCATCGTAGTCGACCAGATATTTGAAGGCTTCGATGACTTCGGGCTTCTTCAGGTTCTCGTTCTTCTGGTTGAGGCTGAAATAATAGACTGTGCCCTTCGGCGCGGAGGTGACGGCAAGGCCTTCCTTCTTGGAAACGGCTTCCATGTCGCCCGGCTCGAGGTTGCGGGCCACATCGATATCGCCGTTTTCAAGCGCCAGGCGCTGGCCCGAGCTTTCCTTCATGTGGCGATAGACGACGCGCTTCAGCTTCGGCTTCTCGCCGTAATAATTCGGGTTGGCTTCGAGGATGACGGCTTCGTTGGCCTTCCAGCCGAGAATCTTGTAAGGGCCGGAACCGGCATAACCGGTCTTCAGGAACTCGTTGCCGAAATCCGTGTCGTATTTGTAGTCGGCGCTCGGCGTGACCGACTTGGCCTTTTCCGTCACGAATTTCTTGTCGACCACCGAAGCGACGGTTGCGGTCAGCACGTTCAGCACGAAGCTCGGCGCATAGGGCTTGTCGACCGTCAGAACGAAGGTGTTCGCATCCGCGGCCTTCGCCTTTTCGGTGACGTTGTCACCGCTGAGGCCGAACTGCGTCAGCAGGAATGCCGGCGACTTGTCGAGCTTCACGGCGCGTTCGAAGGAGAAAGCCACATCATCGGCCGTGACCGGATTGCCCGACGCGAATTTCAGGCCGGATTTCAGCTTGAACGTATAGGTGAGACCATCGTCGGAGGTCGTCCAGCTTTCGGCCAGATCGCCGATAACCTTGGACGTGTCGTTAAGATCGATGGAAACCAGCTTGCTGTAGGTGTTGCCGGTGACTTCAGCTGCGGACAGCTCGAATGCCTCGCCCGGATCGAGCGTGATGATGTCATCGATGGCGAAACCTTCGACCAGCGTATCGGCCGGCGTTGCGGCAAAAGCATGGGGCGCGGCCAGCATCATTAGCGACAAAGCGGCGCTGGTGCTCAGAATACGCATGGATTTGTTGAGCGATTTGATCATAGGATCTCCCCTTTTGTTATAAGCTTGATTTGGTTCGCTTCAGCTCTTCTCAGGCCGCCTCGTGCCAGGCCTGAGACAAAACACGCAGCCAGTTTTCCCGGCATATTTTAGCAAGTTCTCCATCACCGTAGCCCGCCGATTTCAGCGCCGCAACCAGATTGTGATTGCCGCTCGCATCGGCAACGCCGACGGGTATCGTCGCGCCGTCGAAGTCCGATCCCAGCGCCACGCAATCGATGCCCATGCGCTCCACCATGTAATCGATATGGCGCACCATGTCGGAAAGCGGCGTATCGGCAATGTCGCGAGCATCCGCCCGCAGCATGGTCACAGCGTAGTTGAGACCCACCAGCCCGCCGCTTTCCTTGATGGCATCCATCTGCCTGTCGGTGAGATTGCGGGCCACGGGGGTAAGCGCATGCGCATTGGAATGGCTGGCGATCAGCGGCTGGTTGGTGGTCTTCGCCACATCCCAGAAGCCTTTTTCGGTGATATGCGCGAGATCGATGAGAATGCCGAGCCTGTTGCATTCCTTCACCAGCGCAAAACCGGCATCGGTGAGGCCGGGCGCCGTATCGGGAGACATGGGATAAGAGAAAGGAACGCCATGGCCGAAGATATTGTGCCGGCTCCAGACCGGGCCGAGCGAGCGCAGGCCGGCGGCGTAAAACACCTCAAGCGCATCGAGATCGGCGTCGATCGCCTCGCAGCCTTCCATGTGCAGCACGGCGGCGAAGATATCCTCGGCAAAGGCCTTGCGGATATCGGCCGTGGAGCGGCAAAGCCGCCACGCGCCGGCGCGGTCGAGCCTCAGCGCAATCGCCGCCTTTTCCATGGCGATATCGAGCGAAGGCTGGCGCTCCAGTGGGGAAGCGAGCGGCGTGTTGTAGTGGCCGCTTTCATCCGGTTCCTGCAGGATGAGATCGCCGGAGGGAATATAGATCGCGCATATGCCGCCGCCGAGACCGCCTGCCCTCGCACGCGGGCCGTCTATATGGCCTTCGCGCGTGCCATTCCTGAATTCGGCCACCGGATCGGCACCGGCCTTGCTGTTGCGCCACAACCGAAGCAGCACATCATTATGACCGTCGAATACTGCATGCATGGGAAGAAATTCCAGTCATCGGAAAGAACAAAACGGGGGCGGGCAGACGCCGGGATGACACCGCGCGAAAGCAAACCGGCGCATTGTTCGCCGACCGCTATTGTCTGTCGGGGGCGATCTTAGGACGATCTCTTCGAGCTTCGCAAGACACAAATTAGGCAGCGGTGAAATTATCACCACTTGCCTTTTGCCGGAATTTGCGCTTCGTCAGGCGCGCCAGCCGCCTTCCGCTTTGGTGAGCAGCGGCGTTGAAAAAACACCCCTCACCCGCTCCGGCCATTCCGGCCCGAAAGCGGCGATTTTTTCCCGCCAGCGATCTGATTGCAGCATGGCCGCGCCGATGACGGCGGGCCGAATGCCGGAGGCGGCGAGAAGGGAAAGACCCGCTATGATGGAGCTGCCGCTGGAGATCACATCATCCACCAGCGCCACCCGCCGGTTCTCGATGAGCGGCAGCATGCGCGGATCGATATAAAGCCGTTTTTCCTGCCTTGTGGTGATGGAGGACATCGGCACCGACAGTTCCTCCAGATACCAGAATTTGCGTGAAGTGCCGAGCGGCACGTAACGGGAATGGCCAAGATGGCGGGCAACGGCGGCCGCAAGCGTCAGGCCGAGCGTCGGCAGGCCGATAACGACATCCGGCTTGAAGGGAAGAAGCTTTGCGGCAAGATCGGCGGCCAGCGCCTCCAGAACCTCAAAGGAAGCCTGGTTGACGATGAGCGATGCAAGCGCGTGCTCTCCGTCCGCAAGCGGCCGTATGGGCAGACAGATCTGCCTTCCATCATCCAGTTCCGCCGGAAAGAATGTGGAATATGCGCCTGCTGTTTCGAAGCTCCGGGGCGGATGGATCTGCTGCCAGAACTCATGCGGCGCGGAGGGAGACGGGGCGATGGCGGGCGATGCTGGTGACGGCATCTGTTTTCCTTTCAGAACAGGGATGGCGCATGGCGGAGACGGTTTTCGGCCACGCCAATCCCGTTCGGCAGATTCATCATTTTAGCAACCACAGAGACGCTGCGGGTTCATTTCATTGGCTTTTTCCGTTAGAAGAGAAAAAAGCAACAGGCATTTGGACAAACCCACCTATGACGCGGGTTTTTCCCACATTCAAGGACAAGCTTCCCATGAGACTGCTGGACCGGATCGGCGAGGACCTGCCATTCCTGACGGAACTCCGTCATGATCTGCACGCGCATCCGGAACTGGGTTTCGAAGAGGAGAGAACGAGCGCCATCGTCGCCGATCTTCTCGAGCGCGCCGGGCTGAAGGTGAATCGCGGTCTCGGCGGCACCGGCGTGGTCGGCACGCTGCAGGTGGGCAACGGCACGCGCAGCATTGGTCTTCGCGCAGACATGGATGCCCTTGCCATGCCTGAGGTTCCAGACCGCCCCTACAAATCGAAATTCCCCGGCAAGATGCATGCCTGCGGCCATGACGGCCACACCGCCATGCTGCTGGGTGCGGCGCGTTATCTGGCAAAGACCCGCGATTTTTCCGGCACCGTGCATTTCATCTTCCAGCCGGCCGAAGAAGGCCGTGGCGGCGCAAAAAAAATGGTCGAGGACGGGCTTTTCGAGCTGTTCCCCTGCGATGCGGTCTATGGCCTGCACAACATGCCGGGGCTGGGCATCGACGAAATGGCGGTGGTGGAAGGACCGCAGCTTGCCTCGTCGGACAGTTGGCGCGTCACCTTCAAAGGCGTCGGCACCCACGGCGCCAAGCCGCATCTCGGTCGCGATCCGGTAACGGCGGCCGGCACCTTCCTCGCCTCGCTGCAAACTATCGTCGGCCGCGTGGTCGACCCATTGCAGCCGGCCGTCGTCAGTGCCTGTTCGGTGCAGGCAGGCGACCCCAAGGCACTTAATGTGATCCCAGATCTCATCGAAATCGGCGGTACCGCGCGCGCCTATGCGCCTCAAGTGCGAGACCAGCTGGAGGCGGAAATCGGCAGGCTGGCCAAGGGCACGGCGGCGATGTTCGGCATCGAAGCAAGTTATGAGTTCATCCGCCGGATTCCACCCGTCATCAACGAGGCGGATGCGACGAAACGGGCGCTGCGCGCCGCAAGAACCGTCTTCGGCAACAGGACCCGCAACGCCTTCCCGCCCTCGACCGCCGGCGACGATTTCGCCTTCTTCGCAGGCGAAGCGCCCGGCTGCTATGTCTGGCTCGGCAACGGTCCGGCGGTGGATGGCGCGCTGCACCACAACACCTCCTACGACTTTAACGATGCGGCCATCGTGCCGGGCGTGGCGTTCTGGGCGACGCTGGTGGAGCAGGAACTGGCGGCGGAGTGAAAGTGGCCTTTCCGGCACAGCTTTCAGATGTGAAGCGTCCGATCAATAATCGCCCCGCGGCATCGGGGCGAAACAATACTGCTTACGCGCAATAATTCTACCCCATATACATCGACATCCAATAGACTCAACCGTTTATTTAGTATACATACACGGTATAGTCGCATTTGTTATTTATTTCCGGTCTAATTTTTCAAACGGGCAAGCATCATGACGAGACTTGTTGTGCCAAAAAGTGCGATCAACGGGCGTCTGGCCTCCAAGTCGCTAAAAAACCTGCCGCCTGACGATTATCGCGACCGTCTTATCAAATATATTCCGGCAGAGTCCGTGGCCCTATATGTTGCAGTCGATAAAATGGTCAATTCCCATTACGGGTTGAGCATGCTGACGGCGGACAGCGTCGTCCCCACGCAGGCCGTGATCGTCAGCTGGGCAATTCTCGCCCTCGGCATCATCGGTACTCCGATCTATCTCTACCGCCGTAAACTCTCGGGCCAGCCATGGGTCTTGAATGCCATCATCTCCACCATCGCCTTCGTGCTCTGGGCCTATACGCTGAGCGGCTCCGTCTTTCTCGTCCACCAGTGGTACAGCGTTTTCGCGGCCGGCCTGCTCGCGCCAATCTTCACCTTTGTGGCCGGGTTTTTCGAACCCAAACCGGAGTAAGCGGCCATGCCGACCTATGAGGACCTGCGCGCCTATTTCGACGCTTCCGAAGCCATGACGCAATTGGCACGGGCGGCCTCGGAAATCCCCATCGTGCATGGCTTCACCCTCGACGTGGATCCGTTATGGATGCTGCTTTACGATATAGAAGATGGCGTCTTGCCGGAAGGCGAACGCTACCGGTATGAGTATCTTCTCGACGGTCGCCCTTTTCGCGACTGGTGGAGATTGCCCCTCGCTTTTCCGGAATGGCCGTTCCAGACGCCCTATCAAGGATATAGGCGCCGCGACCTCAAGCGCAACGTTTCGCTGTGGGACGCGATCCCGCGCCCAACGAGAAGCGGTCCTGTCGTGATGACCATCGTTTACGGTCCACTCAAGACCCCGGCAAAAGCTGCGCCCGAGTCTCTGGAGGACGGTAGCGACATTGCGGCGCTTCGCCAATTAACCGCTCTCATTAATGGGAGTGTCGCTTCCGCCCGGATAGAGGAACGTCCAAGGGCAAGGCTTGCCTTTGCGGCCGGCGATGAAATCACCACCAGCGCCGGCGAAACCGGCACCTATGGCGGGACGCTGACCAACGCGCGCAAAAAACAATACGGCATGACCTGCGCCCATGTCGCCAACACCGGCGACGATATTTTAGATGTATCGGGAAAACGGATCGGCACGGTGATACATCATACCAAGCTCCATCCCTTACCGGCGCAGACGGTCTGCGATCCTGTGGTACTGCCGATACCCAATCCCTATCCCGGCAACGATCCGCCTGTGAATATGTTCGACTTCTCGCTGATCGAACTGACCAAAGCACCGGCAGCGTCTTCATTGGGCGGGGTGGCCGCCAGCCTGACGCCGGGGCAAAACGTGACCCTCAGGGGCAAAAGCGGCACCTATAAGTGCAAGCTCGGCTCGCTGGCGATCAGCTACGCCTTCACGGACGGCACCTCGACCTATTGTTTTCGCGACCAGATCGAACTCAAGCCGCAGCCCGTCATCCCGATCGGCGGCGCGCTCGGGCATCTCGTCACGCCCATGCCGACGCAGGGCGATTCAGGCGGCTGGGTTCTGACGGACGATGCGACACCGCTCTGGGCCGGCGTGTTTTTCGGCGAGGATGGCAGCCGGGGTTATTGCTCGCGCGCCAGCTGGGCGCATGACTGGGCCGAAAAGCAGGTAGGCGGCTCCCTCTCTGTTTAACCGCCGCTCGCCTGAACCCATTCACAGGGTCGGAAAAGAGCGCGCAGTAAACGCCTGCGCTCACCCCACCACCGAAATCACCGGGCTTTCCATCACCCTGCCCGTCAACACATCGGCAATGCCCATATCTGTCTGGTGCGGGCCGATATTGCAGGCGAGTGTGGCGCCGAAGCAGGCCTTGAAGACGAGATAGGGCGGCTGCCATTCCACCAGCCTGCCGACGGCTTCGCGCAATTCTTCGAAAGCCTTTGCCACGTCGTCAAGCGGGGCATCGGAAACGAGGCCGGAAAGCGGCAACGGGAGAAGTGCGGTCACCCTGCCTTCGGAAGCGACAGCCATGCCGCCGCCGGCCTTTATCACCGCATTTGCGGCGAGCGCCATGTCCTCCGCATTACCGCCGAAAACGGTGAGGTTGTGGCTGTCATGCGAGACGGTGGTGGCGAAGGCGCCGTTCCAGTTTCCCCAGCCGGTGAGAAAGCCGGTTCTGGTGATCGGCTCGGCCATGCCGTGGCGATGGGTGACGGAAATCATCGTGGCGCCCTCAGGGGGAACGACGAAACCGTCCTTCACCTCGGCTTCCGCCTCGCCCCATTGCGTGAAGCGCGGGCGGTCGATGGTGGCGAGGCGTACCTTTGCCCCTTCGCAGGCAACCCGGAAATCATCGGCTGCGCGCAGCGGCAGCTTCATCGAGCCTTCGAGCGCCGCCGCATCGCAGGCCTGAACGTCGACGAGCATATGCCCGCCTTCCGCAACCGCCCTGCCCTCGGCCAGAACGTGGCGGGCGGCAAAACCGCTCAAATCCTCAAAGACGACGATATCGGCGCGACGGCCGGCGGCGATGAGGCCGAGATCGGCACGGCCGAGCCTTTGCGCGGCATTGAGCGTTGCGGCGCGCAGCGCCCATTCGGGCTTCAGGCCATAACGGACGAGGCGGCGCACCACATCGTCAAGCCCACCGCCTCGTAGCAGATCATCGGGGAAGACGTCGTCGGTACAGAGTGTCACCGTCTGCGGCAGGTGGCCGAGGGCGTTCAGCGCTTCCACGAATTCCGGTAGCAGGTGATCGTGCGAGCCGCGCAACTCAATCGTCATTCCTGCCCGCAGTTTCGCCATCAGGTCTTCGCCCGAGACCAGCTCGTGATCGGAAGAAACGCCCGCCGCCATGAAGGCGTTGAGATCGGCGCCCTTCAGGCCGCGTGCATGGCCGCAGACCAGCTTTTCCGAGGCAAGCCCGGCCTGCACGATGCCGCTCATGCGCGGATCGCGCTCGATGACGCCGCGCATATTCATGATTTCCGCGACACCGCCGACCTGCGGCCACGA
The DNA here is from genome assembly GCF_002008205.1 of Agrobacterium sp. YIC 4121. NCBI lineage: Bacteria > Pseudomonadati > Pseudomonadota > Alphaproteobacteria > Hyphomicrobiales > Rhizobiaceae > Agrobacterium > Agrobacterium sp. YIC 4121. The sequence goes on from NZ_MRDI01000018.1 coordinate 29,645, forward strand.
CAGGATATCGGCGAGAGTGGCAGCGTCGAAATCCGCCCCGCCGCGCTCCAGCCCCGGTGCGGAAGGCACGCAGGAGGGCGCGAGCAGAATGGCGCGCAGGGGCAGGTTCTGGATGGATTTCGCCGCCCAGCGCACCCCTTCCACCCCATGCACATTGCCGAATTCATGCGGGTCCCAGACGATGGTGGTGACGCCACGGGCAACCACGGCTGCCGCATAGGCGGCCGGCGTGACCATCGAGCTTTCGATATGCATATGTGTGTCGATGAGGCCGGGCGAGACATAGGCGCCTGCCGCATCGATGATCCGTGCAGCGTCGCTGCGGCTTGCTCGCTCGTGCACGCTGGCGATCAAAGCGCCGACAATGCCGATATCGGCGGCGCGAAGCTCTCCCGTCACCACATCCACCAATGTTCCGCCGCTGACGAGAACATCGAAAGGTGCATCGCCGCGTGCGGCGGCGACCGCGCGGCTGCGCAGCGCATCATCGGTGAGATCGGCAGGCTCGCGTGTCGGAAAGTTCGCGCTCATCGGGCGGCCTCCCGGCGCAACGCCTCGAGAATCGCCGTCTTCGCACCTTCGGCATCCACCGTTTCGGCGAAATGCGCGTTGAAGGCGTGAGCTTTCTCAGCGCGCGTCTCGACCACGGTTCGCCCGCGCGTCAGCGTCGCCTGAAGCTCGACATCGATCCGCGCATGACGCCAACCGATGAGACCGGAGACGAATGCGACGGCGGCAACGGGATCGTAAAGCGCCATGGCAGCTCTGCCACGGCTGGTGGCGATGCCGATGAAACCTTCCAGCAGATCGGCGATCAGCCCGGCATTCTTGCCGCCGGCATTACGGATCGGCAGCACATCGGCCGGCGAGGCGGTGACTTTGCGGCAGGCGTCCAGATCGACCATGCGCAACGGCAGGCCGTGGGAGAGCACGATGGCCAGCGCTTCCGGATCGGCAAAGGCGTTGAATTCGGCCGAGGCCGTGTGGTTGCCGCTGGTCACGCCACCACCCATCCAGGTGAGATCGGAAATTCTGGCGGCAAGATCAGGCCGGGCAAGGCAAAGCGCGGCGATATTGGTGAGTGGGCCGAGTGCCAGAATGCGCTTCTCACCATCACCCTCAAGCCAGTTGCACAGGGCGGCAAAGGCATCGCTTTTCGGCAAGATCGGCGCATCCGGCAAGTTTTGGCCGACGGTCGGAATGCCGTTATCGCCCAGAATGCATTGCGCGGTTTCGAGTGCACCGAGCACCGGCATGGTGCGGCCCTGATGGATCGGCATCGACCAGCCGAAGGCTGAGACGGCGCCTGCGGCATTGCGGCAGACGGCCTGAAGTGTCGCGTTGCCGAAGACCAGCGAAATGCCGTCGATGGCAAGGCCCGACGATTGCACCACCATGATGGCGGCGATATCGTCGAAGCCCATATCGGTATCGATCCATACACCCATGGTCAGTTGAACACCTTGAGGCTCGCCGCTTTTTCGACCGGCAGGTCGAAGGCGAGCGTATCGCCGATTGCGTGGGAGGTCAGGGCGGCGTCCGTTTCCGCCTTGATGGGGCCAAGCGGCGTATCGAGCAGATATTCGCGGCTGTTGCCGGCAAAGGAGGTGCCGCGCACGGTTCCCTGGAAAGGACCTGAACCGAGGGTGACCATGCGCGGCCGCCAGGCCAGTCCGGATGCTGAAAGGACTGGTCCGGGAAGCGGTGTTGCGCCGTTTGCGGTTTTGAGCGCGCCGCCTTCCAGCGCGAAGATGTTTTCGAAGCCGACGAAATCCGCCACGAAGGATGAAACCGGCGCGTTGTAGATCTCTTCCGGCGTACCGATCTGCTCAATCTTGCCGCCCTTCATGACGACAATGCGGTCGGCGAGCGCCAAAGCCTCGATCTGGTCATGGGTGACGAAGATCATCGTCACGCCGGTTTCCTTCTGCACGCGCTGCAATTCGGTGCGCATTTCAAGGCGCAGGCGGGCATCGAGGTTGGAGAGCGGCTCATCGAGCAAGAGCACCTTCGGCTCCATGACCATGGAGCGCGCCAGCGCCACGCGCTGCTGCTGGCCGCCGGAAAGCTCCGCAGGCTTTCGCGAGGCGAAGCTGGACAAGCCCACCGATTTCAGGCCGGAGGCGACCTTGTCTTCCAGCGCCTTGCCGTTCATGCCCTTGAGCTTCAGGCCGAAGGCGACGTTTTCATAGACCGTCAGATGCGGGAAGAGCGCATAGGACTGGAACACCAGACCCACGGCACGCTTGTTCGCGGCCACCCGGGTAATGTCTGCCCCATCGAGATCGATACGTCCTCCCGCCACCGGCATCAGCCCGGCAATGGCGCGCATCGTCGTGGTCTTGCCGCAGCCGGAAGGCCCGAGAAGCGCGAGCAGCTCGCCCTTGCGGATATCGAGATCGAGGTCCTTGACGGCGACATTGCCGCCATAGGCGAGCGAGACTTTGTTGAGCGAAAGGTAATTTGCGTCAGACATAACGGGAGAACCCCAGAAAACGTTCGGCCATGAAGACGATGCCGATGGAAAGGAAGGCGAGCAGCGAGGAGAGTGCGGCCACGGAAGGATCGAAGACGATTTCCATGTAACCCAGCATGTCGATGGGCAGCGTGCGAACGCCGGGGCCTGACAGGAACAGCGACACCGGCACCTGGTTGAAGCTCGTTACGAAACCGAGAATGAAGGCTGAGAGAATGCCGCCGCGAATATTCGGCAACACGACGCGGAAAAACGCCCCGACCCGCGACGAGCCGAGCAGCACCGCCGCCTCCTCGATATCCGAGCGCAGATTGTTGAGGCTGGCCGACACCACCCGCACCGCATAGGGCAGGATGAGCGCGGTGTGGGCGAGGAACAACGCAAGCGTGATGCCGATGCCGAAAGGCACGACGAAATAACGCAGCAGCGCGAGACCCACGATGATGCCGGGCACGATGATCGGCGCGGAAACGATGGTGCGCACCGTCTCGGCAAAAGGTAGCTTGTAGCGCGACATGGCGTAAGAAGCGGGGATGCCGAGGATGAGCGCCGCAAACGTGCCGCCGATGGCGAGGAACATCGACATGGCAAAGCTTTCCCGGAAGCTCTCAACGGTAAAGACCTTGGCGATCCACTTCAGCGAAAAGCCCTGCGGCGGAAAGGCGAGCGTATCGCCGGCCGAAAACGAGGCCGCGACGATGATGAGGAACGGCCCGATCAGGAAACCGACGACAAGCAGAAGCGTGAGCGGAATGAAGAGCTGCCGGGTCATTTCTTGTTCCTTGCGGTGGCGATGCGCTTCAGCAGAATATTGGCGGCAAAGCTCATGACGATCAGGATGAAGGCGATGACGCTCGCGGAGACGAAATTGTTGGAAACCGTCACCTGCTGGTAAAGCAGGGTTTCCAGCATCAGCACCTTCGAGCCGCCGAGAATGGCGGGCGTGATATAGGCCGTGAGCGAACCGGTGAAGACCAGCGTGCCACCGACGACCAACCCTTCCTTGGTGAGCGGCAGGATGACCTTCCAGAACACCTGCAGCCAGCTTGCGCCGAGCACTCGGGCAGCCGCAATCGTATCCTTCGGCATATTCTCAAGCGCACTGATGAGCGAGATGATCATCAATGGCAGGAACAATTGCAGAAGGCCGATGAAGACGGCTGTTTCGGAAAACAGGATACGGATCGGCCCGTCACTCAGGCCGACAGCCTGCAGCGCCTGATTGACGATGCCGGTTCGACCCAGAATGACGATCCAGGCATAGGTGCGGGCGACAGGCGAAATCATCAGCGGCAGCACGACCAGATTGACGACGTGCCCCTTCGCGCCCTGCGACAGGTTGACGATGGCGAAGGCCGCCGCATAACCCACCACCGCCGAGACGATGGTGACAAGCGCGCCGAGCTTCAGGGTGCGCAGGAAAACCGTCTGGTTCAGCGGATCGGTGAAGAAATCGGCATAAGCCGACAACGTCCAGCCGTCGGCGGTGCGGAAGCCCTCCGACAGCAGGATGAAGACCGGCACAAGAAAGACCGCCGCCGCGAAAATTGCGGCAGGCAAGGCAAGCGCCAGCGCTTCGGCCCGGTTCTGAAACATGGGTTTATTCCCTGAACGGCCTGAGGGCCGGTTGTTACGGCAGCCAGACGCGCCGGCCTACGATCAAAAAGGGTGGAAAAGCGGTCAGGGGACGACCGAACCGCTTTTCCGGGAATGGAGCCGCCCTTGCGGACATTTAAATGCCCCATTCCAAACGGTGAATGGGCTTACTGGCCCACCTTCGCGTTCCACTCCGACAGCCACTTGTCGCGGTTATCAAGCGTCACGTCGGACGGAATGAGCTGGAGGCTTTTTGCGGTTTCGTCGCCATAGGTGATGTTATTCGCCACCTCATCGGAAACCTTGACTTCCCTGTTGGTCGGGCTGTCCACCAGCTTTTCGGCCAGCGCCTTCTGAACGTCGGTCGATAGCCAGAAATCCATGAACTGCAACGCCAGATCTTCGTTTTTCGTGCCCTTCGGCACCACGAGCACGTTCATGCCGCCGGTCTGGCCTTCCTTGGGCGTCGCCCAGGCAAGCGGCAGGTCGAGCTTGGTGAAAGGCGCCCAGGAGAAGCGGCCGATCGGGGCTGCCCAGATTTCTTCCTGCTGCATCAACTGCACCAACTGCGAGGATTTGACGTAGAAAGTGACGATGTCGTCCTTCTTTTCGCCCACGGCCTCGATGGCGCCGGAAAGATCGGGCGTGTCCTTGCCGATAGCTTTGCCGAGCATATAAAGCGCCGGCGGGCCCTGATTGGTGGTAACATTCGGGAAGGCGACGTGGTCGACGATATCGTCCTTCAAAAGATCGGCCCAGCTGTCGATCTTCATCTTGTCGGTGCGGTAAACAATTGAGGTGGCGTAGAAATTGACGCCGACGCTCATGCCGTCGCCATTCGGATCCTTGGCGATGTCATAGAGCTTTTCGATATTCGGAACCTTGGAAGCATCGATCTTCTGGATCAGATCCTTGCGGGTGGCCGAAAGCGCATCCGCCATGGAGACGATGGCGAGATCGACCACCGGATTGGCCTTGTTGGCCTCCATCTTGGCCAGACGCTCGACGCTGTTGCCGGTCTCGACGACCAGCTTGCAACCGCATTTCTGCTCAAACGGCGTATAGACCAGTTCCTTGAATTCGTCCTGCGCGAAGGCATAGACGGAAATCGTCAGCGTCTTGTCCTGCGCCTCAGCGGCCCCCATCGTCAGCATCAGGGCGCTGCCCGATGCGAGAATGATCTTTTTCATGGTGTGAGTTCTCCTGCTGTCGTTTTTTTGGCTTCAATCGCATCATGCTTTGCCTTGCCGGTGGAACCGCGCATGATCAGCGCCATCGGTACTTTCGAAATATCCGCGGTCACTTCGCCCGCGATGCCATTTTCAGTGGCGCCGTCTATCGCGCGCAGCAGCGCGGCCACGGCGAGATCGGCGATACGGCCCATATCCATGCGCATGGTCGTCAAGGGTGGGGTGACCACGGCGGAAAAGATGAGATCGTCGAAACCGGTGACGCTTGCTTCTTCCGGCACCTCGATGCCCTCGCGCTGCAACTCGGTCAGCGCCCGCAGCGCATGCAGGTCGGAAATGGCGGCAAAGCCGGTAAAACCATCCGCCACCAGATCGGCAAGCCCCAGCCGGCAACCCGCACCGTCAGACTCTTCGATGCTGTCGATCCAGAGCGTCCGGGTCACGCAGGCCTTGCCAAGACCATCCCGAATGCCGCCGAGACGGTCGTTCTGCACATTGGAATCGCGGTTCTTGCCCACCAGCACCACCTTGCGGTGGCCAAGGCCTGCCAGATAGTCACCCACCTGCCGGCCGCCATCCCAATGGTCGGCGGCGACAGTATTGCCCGGTGTTGACGGGCTGTCGATGACGGCGACCGGGCAATCGACATCGGAAATGCGCGTGCCACGGCGGGGAACGACCACCATACCATCCACCCCGCGCTCGATCAGCCGGTTGATCGCATCCGTCTGCATGGCGATATCGCCGCGGGAGTCGGCGATCAGCACGCCGTAACCGGCAGTAACGGCAGCCTTTTCAATGGCCTGCGCGATCTGCGGGAAGAGCGGGTTAGCAATGTCAGGCAGAACCAGCCCCAGAACACCGCTTCTGCCGGTGCGCAACGCCCTGCCCGCCGAACTCGGCACATAACCCAGTTCACTTGCCGTCTTGCGGATACGCTCTACCAGATCAGGTGAAACACGGCCTTTACCCGACAGCGCATTGGACACGGTTGCAACCGACACGCCTAGTGCCGCTGCTATCGCGCTCAGATTGGTGGCAGGCCGTGACGACGCCATGGATGGTCCGGGAAGGCTGATTAAACGTTTAATCAGAATAAGCGAGGCGCGGCCCGCTGTCGAGTCCTGCGCCGGCGAAATACGGCGAAAAGCTGGGCACAAAGGTTAAATGCCCGAAAAAAGAGCGATTATTTTTTACAGGGCCTGAGTGCTGGCGGCGCGATAAGCCTCAACCTGGCGCACCAGCCAATCGCGAAACAGCACGACCGGGACGTGATTGGCACGCGAAAGCGGCGCCACCGCATAATAGGAACTGGGGCTTCTCGCCTGATGATCGAAGGCTTTGACCAGCTGCTTGGATTTCAGCTCGTTATCGATCAGAAACAGCGGCATCAGCGCCACACCGAGCCCGGCGATGCAGGCCTGCGCCACGCTGGAGAACTGCTCGAAGCGCATGCCCTGCGGCAAGGCGAGCGACAGTCCCAGGCTTTCGAACCAGTGGCCCCATGCTCCGGGCCGCGAGGCCATGTGCAGCAACGGCAGGGCGGCGATATCCTCGCCCCTTTCCACCGGGTGGGCGCTGAGGAATTGCGGGCTGCACACCGGCGCGACCATTTCATGCATGAGAAAGGTGCTTTCCGCCCCCGGCCAATCGGCCTGGCCGATATGGATCGCCATATCCAGCTGCTCACGCTCAAAATCGAATTGCCCGATGCGGGTGGCGAAATTGATGGTGATTTCGGGGTGGTTCGCCACGAAATCCGGGATACGCGGCAGAAGCCAGCGGGTGCCGAAGGTGGGCAGCATGGCGAGGTTCAAGGTATTGCCATGCGTTTTGGTCATGATCTGCAGCGACGCAGAGCGTATCTCGCCAAGGGCGGAGGCAATCGATTTTGCATAGACACGGCCTTCCGCCGTCAGCGCCACGCCGCGTGCGCCGCGTTCGAAAAGGCGCACGCCAAGCTGTTCTTCCAGTGACATAACCTGCCGGCTGATCGCCCCCTGCGTCAGGGCAAGCTCATCGGCGGCCGCGGAAAAGCTGCCGAGCCGGGCCACGGAATCGAAGGCGGCGAGCGCACTGGTGGAAGGCAGGAGTTTGCGGCTGAGAGACGTCATCAGCCATTACTATATGTAATGCAAAAATGAGTAAACATGGCTTGTGCCGACTGGCTCGAATACCAATAATCCGGCCACCAAATCCGGAGGCATCACGTGAGCGAACACGCAGCATTCAATTGGCAGGACCCTTTTCTGCTCGAAGACCAACTGACCGACGACGAGCGGATGATCCGCGACGCCGCCGCCGCCTTTGGCAAATCCGAACTCTTGCCGCGTGTCTCCGAAGCCTATCTTTCCGAGACCACCGAGCCGGAACTGTTCCGCCTGATGGGCCGCACCGGCCTGCTCGGCGTCACCCTGCCGGAAGAATATGGCGCGGCCAATGCCAGCTATGTGGCTTACGGCCTCGTCGCCCGCGAGGTGGAGCGGATCGACAGCGGTTACCGCTCGATGATGAGCGTGCAGTCCTCGCTCGTCATCCATCCGATCTTCGCCTATGGCTCTGACGAGCAGAAGAAGAAATACCTGCCCGGCCTCGTCTCCGGCGAGCTGATCGGCTGTTTCGGCCTGACCGAGCCGGATGCCGGCTCCGATCCCGGTGGCATGAAGACGCGCGCCGAGAAAATTGCCGGCGGCTATCGCCTGCGCGGTTCGAAAATGTGGATTTCCAATGCGCCAATCGCCGATGTCTTCGTCGTGTGGGCGAAATCGGAAGCGCATGACAACCAGATCCGCGGCTTCGTGCTGGAAAAGGGCATGAAGGGCCTCTCCGCTCCCAAAATCGGCGGCAAGCTGTCGCTGCGCGCCTCCATCACCGGTGAGATCGTTCTGGACGGTGTGGAAGTGGGCGAAGACGCGCTGCTGCCCAATGTTTCCGGCCTGAAAGGCCCGTTCGGCTGCCTCAACCGCGCCCGTTACGGCATTTCCTGGGGGGTCATGGGGGCTGCGGAAGATTGCTGGCTCCGCGCCCGGCAATATGGTCTCGACCGCAAGCAGTTCGGCAAGCCGCTCGCCGGCATGCAGCTTTACCAGAAGAAGCTCGCCGACATGCAGACCGAAATCGCGCTCGGCCTACAGGCATCGCTCCGCGTCGGCCAACTGATGGACGACCAGAAGATGGCGCCGGAAATGATCTCCATCATCAAGCGCAACAATTGCGGCAAGGCGCTGGATATCGCCCGCCAGGCCCGCGACATGCATGGCGGCAACGGCATCCAGATCGAATATCACGTCATGCGCCACGCCCAGAACCTTGAGACGGTCAACACTTATGAGGGCACGCACGACGTCCATGCGCTGATCCTCGGCCGGGCGCAGACGGGCATTCAGGCGTTTTTCTGAGACTTTATCCGCGTCGTTTCATCAAAAAGGCCTTCGAAGATCACTTCGAAGGCCTTTTGCTTTTCAAATCCGGCAATCGCTCAGAACGTGCCGCGAATACCGACGCCAAACATGCGCGGTTCGGTCATGCTTGCCTCGATGCCGCCAATGCCGCGGTTTTCCTTCATCAGCGTCGGTGCGCGCTCATCGAAGACGTTCTTGACGTAAGCGTAGAATTCAAGCTCCTCCTGGAACTTGTAGCTCGCCCGCACATCTGCAATCGTATAAGGATCGATGGCATAAACGGCCTTGTTATCCGTGTCGGAATAATAGCCGTCGAGATGGCGCACCTGCCCCGAAACGGTAAATTTATCCGTCACGTCCCAGCTTGCTCCGACGGTGAAGCTGTAACCCGGCGACTTGGCGAATTCCTTGCCGACATAGGCGGCATTGCTGGAAATCTCGTCGATCTTCGTCTTCAGCAGACCGGCGCTGGCCTTCAGTGTCAGATTGTCGAGGACCTGATAATCCACGCCGATTTCCAGACCGTAAGCATGAGCTTCTTCGGCATTGACGGTGTAGGACTCGCTGATGCCCGTGGAGACGACGACCGGCACGTTAAACTGGGCGTCCTTCATGTCCATGTAGAACAGGTTACCGTTCACTGTCAGCGTATCGTCCAGCAGGCTGGCGCGGGTGAACAGCTCGTAGTTCCAGATGGTTTCCTTGTCGAAGCTGCGCCATTTGCTGGTCGTCAGGTCGAATGCGACGCCGCCGGGATTGTAACCGCGGCTGATCAGGCCGCCCACCGTCCAGTCGTCATTGATGGCGTAGGCCAGCGACGCCTTGGGCAGGATTTCCGAGAAGGTTTCGTCATAATTGACCGAGCTTCTGCTGGTGGCGGAGAGCGTCCGGTAGCCGGCGCGCTGAATCTGGTCCTGCTGGTAGCGCAGGCCGCCGGTCAGGGTCCATTGATCGGTCAGGCGATAGCTCAATTCGCTGAAGAGGCCGAGATTATCCTTGGTATCGTTGAAGCGCGAGGTTCCGCGCAGATAAAGCACCTCGTCGGCTTTCGTATGCGCGTAATAAATACCCGCGACACCGCTCAGCACGTCTTCCTGATCACCGAAGGTCACGCGTGTTTCGTGAGACGTGTTCTTCAGATCGATTTCGGCGTCACCATTATTCGCAATGCCAACCCGGCGCTCGGCGGAGGAAGAGGAGAACTGCGTCTGGTTGAACAGCTTCACACCGTTCTCGAAATCGTAATTGACGTCGAGGATGCCAGTATTGGTGTATTGGCCGAAACTTGGCATGGTTGTGGTGACGTGGTTCAGGTCCTCGAATGGGCGCGAAGCCGCTTCCTGGCTCGGCCGGTTAGAGGCATTGTAGGAATAGGTTAGCTTTGTCGAAAGACCAGGTATTTCCGAAGGCTCCCACAGAAGCTTGAAGCGACCGTTGAACTCCTTGAAATTCTGGTCCGTACCGGTATGGGCGAAGGCGGAATTGATGTAGTCGATGAAGGTGTCGCGGCCGGAATAATCGATTGCCACACGCGCCGCCAGTTCATCCTCGATCAGCGGACCGGAAAAGGCGAAGGAACCGCGCTTCTGGTGATAATTGCCGATTTCCGCCTGATAGCTGGCTTCCGGCGTAAAGGTCGGGTCCTTGGTGTTGACGAGGATCGCGCCGGCAATGGCGTTGGCGCCCTGCGAGGTGGTCTGCGGGCCGCGGAACACCTCGATGCTTTCGACATCCCAGATGGAGCTCGCGCCATAGATGAACTCGTTATAACCGAGATAATGGCCGTCGACATTGATCGTCGCGCGCGGCACCGTGCCGGTGAAGAAGGCGATGGAGCCGGTATTCGGTCCCTGCGTGTCCTGTCCGCGAATAATCGGGGCGCTGACATTGTCGGTGTAAACGACGTTCGGAATATCCTTGATCGCTTCCGATACGGTCGGGTCGCCGGTCTTTTCCTTCTTGATTTTATCCCCGGATATGACCGAAACGGACGACGCCGTGTTCTTCATGTCGCGCGCCACTTTTTCACCGGTCACGACGATCGGCTTCAGGACGGTGGTGCCCGCCGTCGTTGCCTGCTGATCCTGACCGAGAACCGGCGTCACAAACATTGTCGCCAGCGTCAGAGCGCTGACCCCGCTCATCAAACGACCGTTAGAGCTAAACCCCATCACACACCCCTAATAAACATGAGTATTAAAGTCATATTCAAGTAACGGAAGCGTTATCCGTTTCGCAATAGAGAATGCGTTCTGTATTGCGGACAAAAAGGCTTCCGTAACGGGATGTGCCATATTTACAACAAAGTTTACCGACCGCCATTTGCTCACCCGCAGCGTTTCGAAAGGAAACAGCATAGTTCCGTCCGCAGAAATCCATTCCGATTTCCGGTGCGATGCGTTAGGCATGCTCAACAAAACGGGGGAACGCGCTTGAACGCCATGGATGACGATTCTGACAATCTGCCGGAAAACGAGGGCGAAAAGCGCTCTGCCCTCATTCAATCGGTGTCGATCGCGGCGCGTTTCCTCAATCTTCTCGCCAGATCGGACAGGGCGCTGGCACTTGGCGAACTGGCCAAACGCGCCGGCACCGGCCGCTCCACGGCGCATCGCTACATGCAAAGCCTCGTGCGGGAGGGGCTGGTGATACAGGACCCTGCAAGCGGCAGTTACGATCTCGGACCTGCGGCGCTGGGCATAGGCATCAGCGCGCTCAGGCGAATCAATCCGGTCGAAACCGCCGGCCGCCAGATGAATGCGCTTGCCTCCGAGATCGGCGCCAGCTGCGGCGTGGCGATCTGGACCGAACGCGGCCCGACCGTGGTGCGGTGGGCGAGAAGCGCCAGCTTTTCCATCAGCACCGTCGCGCTCGGCGATGTTCTGCCGCTGGACAACAGCGCTTGCGGGCTAGTTTTTCAGGCCTACCTGCCACCGGACAGGATAGCCGCCGTGCGCAGGCTGCAACCGGCCGCCTTTCGCGGCTCCCGTCCCGATGCCGGCATTCTGGAAACCATCCGCGAAGCGGGTGGCGCGGAACTCAATGAACATCTGTTCTCCGCCCTGACCGGCAAGGCCGCGCCGGTTTTCGACGCCCAGGGCGAACTCTGTTGTGTCGTCACCACCGTATCCTTCGTGGCCACCGCCGAGACCGAACGGCATTTTTCCCGACTGATCGAAGCAGCTAGACAGGCGACGGCCGAATCCGGCGGAGCGTAAGCCTATTCGGCCAGATGCTCCGCAAAGGTGCGGCCGGAATAGGCCGTGCGGAAAAGCCCGGCATCGGCGAGCTTCGGCAACAGCCGCTCCGGCACCAGCCGCATGGACGCCACCGAACCGCCGGGCACCGCGACGAAACCGTCGATCGCACCGGCAGCCGCCCATTCGCGGATGGCCTCAAGGGCATCTTCAACGGTGCCGATGATCTGCCAATGGCCCGACCCCATCACTTCCGGACGCCGCAATAATTCCGCAACACTCAGCGTCTCCCGCTCGATCAGCCGGCGTAGCAGGCCGGCATGGGTGCGGCTTCTCGGTGTCTCCGGCGGCGGCGGCAGGTCGGAGGCGGTAACGATCCGCGTGAGCGGCCAGTCCGTGAGATCAAGACCCGTCATATCGCGGATGGAGGCAAAAGCGCGGGCGCGGTTGGCGCGGGCATGGGTCTCCGCGAAGAGTTCCAGCGCCTCCCTGCCGGTCTCCGCGAGATAGAGGCTGAGGCCCGGCATCAGCTTCACGCCGTTGGGGTCTCGGCCATGCCCCTCGGCACGCCGCCGCAAATCCGCCCTGAGTTCGATGGCCGCCTGCATATCCGGCGTCGAGGCAAAGACAGCATCGGCCACCGACGAGGCGAAATCACGGCCCTCGGGAGAAGCGCCCGCCTGCACCAGCGGAATGCGGCTGGCATGGGACGGCAGGTTGAGCGGGCCTTTGACGCTGAAATGCCTACCCTCATGCGCCACCGGCCGCACCAACGAGGAATCCGCGAACCGACCGCTTTCCCGGTCGAGTTTGAGAGCTTCGTTCGGAAAGCTCGCCCAGAGCCGCTGTACTACCTGCGTGAATTCGGCGGCGCGCTCGTAACGCTCCTGCGGCGAAGGCATCTCTTTCAGGCCGAAATTTTCGTGCCCCTCAAGCGCCGTCACGATATTCCACCCCGCCCTGCCATTGCTCAGCCAGTTCAGCGACTGGATCTGGCGGGCCACCACATAGGGCGGCAGAAATGTGGTCGAAACGGTGGACAACAGCCCGACATGGCTGGTTTCCCGCGCAATGGCCGCAAGAAGCATCGTCGGGTCCATGCTGGCAAATCCGCCGCCGGTCTCCAGCCCCTCGCTGCGCAGGAAAAGTGTATCCGGCCGAAACACAAAATCCACATGGGCAGCTTCCGCAAGCTGCGCCAGATCGACGAAATAGTCGCTGGAAAACACCATGTTTATATCGCTGTCCGCGCGCCGCCATGCCTCGCCGCTGAGCCAGGTTGGGGCCAGCGACATGCCGATATGAAGCTTGGCTGCGACTGACATGATGCACCTCGACTGAAATAACCGGCAGGAAATCTGCACGTTGAATCGGCAAATTTCGATTTGTGGAGAGTTTTACTATAGTTTAGTGTCGCTTCAAGACCACACCGTCGCGCCTGCCGGAAAGAAATGCTTTTTCCACGGGTTAGACTTTTAAATTCAAATACTTATAAAGACCGTGCGGCGTCTCGACGCATGGACGTATGAATAACAGGAGTTGTATCCGGTGCTTGACGCCACGGACCTTCACGCCAGCTATGGACATGTTCCCGTCCTGCGGGGGCTTTCCGCCCGTTTCAGATCAGGCCGCGTCACCGCGCTGGTCGGCCCCAATGGCTGCGGCAAGTCGACGCTGTTGAAGACCATCATGGGTTTCGTGCCTTTGTCATCGGGCGCGATAAGGCTCGGCGAGCGTTCGATCGGCGAGATCGGACGCCGCGAACTGGCGCGGCGCATCGCCTATCTGCCGCAGGAGTGCCATTGCCCCGACTATATGACGCTCGGTGAGCTGATCGAGCTTGCCGGTTATGCCCGCTACGGTCTTGCGGGCGGCCCGACCGAACGCGACCGCGCGCTTTTTGCCGAGGCGATGAAGACCGTCGGGCTGGAAGACAAGGCGAGAGCGCAGGTCAACACGCTTTCCGGCGGCCAGCGCCAGCGCGCCTTCATCGCCATGGTGCTGGCGCAGGATACGGACATGATCCTGATGGACGAGCCGGTCAATCATCTCGACATGAAATATCAATATGCCGTTCTCAGCCTCGTGCGCGAACTGACGGACAGGCATGGCAAGACTGTCATCGTCGTGCTGCACGATCTCAACCTCGCCTCCACCTTCGCCGATGATGTCATCATGCTGAAAGCCGGGCGGGTTCTGGCGTCCGGGCCGGTGAAAACAACGGTAACGCCCGAAAATGTCGCCGAGGTCTTCGATCTCGAAGCCGATATCTTCTCCCGGCAGGGGCGGCTCATCTGCGTGCCCCGGCTGGAGCGGCAGGAACAGGCCATCCCGGCATGACCCCGAAGATAACGCTGATTTTCGCCGCCGCGCTGCTGCTGGCTGCCATCCTCGCCATCAATCTGCTGGTAATGTCAGGCGACATGCCGCCTGCCGAAATCCTGTCGACGCTCTGGCGCAGCGAGGCCGACAGCTATGAGCAGTCGGTGCTTCTCTATCAGCAAATCCCACGCTCGCTGATTGCGATCTATGTGGGGGCGACGACGGCCGTCAGCGGTTGTGTGCTGCAGGGGCTTGTGCGCAATCCCCTCGCCTCGCCCTCCACCCTGGGGCTGAATGCCGGCGCGACGCTTTTTGTGATTGCCGGCGCGCTGGTGTTCGATTTCTCTCCGGAAATACAGGGCCTTGCCGCGCTCGCGGGCGCCGGCTTCGGTTTTACCGCCTGCTTCGTCGTCGCGCGTCTCGCCGGGCGGGCGAACGATCCGCGCGGTCTGTCGCTCATCCTTTCCGGCGCGCTGGTTTCCATGCTGCTGATCGGCGTGACCAACGCCCTGCTTCTCTCCAACCCCACACGCCGCGCCGAGTTCCTCAGCTGGGTGGGCGGCAATATCAACCACGTCTATGCCGAGCGCCTCACCGATTTCTGGTGGATCGGCGCAATTGCGCTCGTCATGTTGTGGGCGGTCGCCCGGCCGCTGACGCTGGTTCTGCTGGGCGCGGAAAAGGCCGCCTCCGCCGGTGTGAATGTCGCGCGTATTTCCCGGGTCGCGCTCTTCGCCACCATGCTGGCCTCGGGTTCGGCGGTGGCGATCTGCGGCCCCATCGGCTTCGTCGGCCTCATCGTGCCGCATATGATCCGGCCGCTGGTCGGGGTGAACTTCACGCTTGCCCTGCCGGCCTCCGCGCTTGTCGGCGCGGGCCTCTGCGTGCTGGCCGATCTTGGCGCCCAAACCCTGTTTGCGCCCTATGTGGTCAATACCGGGCTGTTCATGGACCTGCTCGGGGGCCTCGTCTTCATCGTCATCGTCAAGCGCTTCTATCTGTCGCCTTCGGCGAGGGGGCTGTCATGAAGGGGGCTTTCATGAAACGGCATTTCGCTACCGACGGCAAAGCCGTCCTCCGGCTTCCGAGCGGCCTGCAGATCGGCATCGGCAATCTGAAGGCCGGCCTTGCGCTGCTTGTGCTGGCGCTGGCGCTCGCCGCCCTGTCCGTCAGCCTCGGCAATACCGAAACGGGCCTCGCCGATCTCCTGCGCGGCTTGGTGGGCGGGCACCTCGGCGACGATCAGGCCTATGCGCTGTGGACGGTGCGGCTGCCGCGCATCCTCATCGGTTTCATGGCCGGCTGGAGCGTGGCGCTGGCAGGCGCCATGCTGCAATCCGTCGCCCGCAATCCGCTCGCCGATCCCGGCCTGTTCGGTCTGAGCCAGGGGTCGATGACCACCATCATGCTGCTTCTGGTGCTGGTGCCGGCCGCACCCAAGACACTGGTGGCGCTTGCGGCCGTCGGCGGCGGTCTGGCCGTCGCCTTCCTTCTCATCGCCCTCGTCGGAAGGGAACGCTCGAGCGGCCTTGCCATATTGCTGATGGGCATCGCAATTGAATCGGCGCTTTCCTCCGTCTCCTCCGTCCTTTTGCTCTACACGCCGGCCGAAACCTCGCTGTCGCTGGCCGACTGGATGGCGGGTTCGCTGTTTCAGGCAAGCTGGTCGACCATCCTCGTTTTCGCGCCCCTCTTTGGCGCAAGCCTCGTGGGTATTTTTCTCATCGGCCGGGCGCTCGCGGTCTTCGATCTCGGCAATGAAATGGCCATGGCGCTCGGTGAAACCGTCAGGCATTCGCGCCCGCTCGTCATTGTTTTTGCGGTCATCCTCAGCGCCTCCTCGGTTACCGCCGTCGGCCCGCTGACCTTTCTCGGCGTTATCGCCCCGCATCTGGCCACCTTCGTTTCCCCCGCCGTCGGGCGCGCCAGGCTTTTCCTGTCGGGGCTTACCGGCGGCATTCTGGTCGTCACGGCCGATACGCTGTCGCGCGGGCTGGTGGCCGATACGCCGATGCCGATCGGCCTTGCGCTGACGCTGATCGGCGTTCCGCTTTTCATCCTCACGCTGCGCCTTCAGGCGCTGCGCAGAACCAACAGCCACTGAAGACATCGAATAAAGGGAATGCCATGCGAATTGCCATCCTCATCGCCGCACTTCTGGCCGCCGGAACGAGCCTCGCCGCCGAGCGCAGCGTGACCGATGCCGCCGGCCGCACCGTCTCCGTTCCGGAAAAGCCGCAACGCATCGTCGTCATGCACGAGCCGCTGCTCGGCGTGCCGCTGATGGATCTCGACGCCAATGTGGTCGGCGCCTATGGCCGCAACAGCGACGGCAAATTCGCCACCGCCGTCGATTTCGTCGACACCGTTCTCGGTGAAGGCCGCACGAAACCGAAGGGTTTCGGCGCGGTCGGCCAGATCGACCTTGAAAAACTGCGGGCGCTGCAACCGGACCTGATCGTCGCCACGGAAATGGATGGCGGCAAGGCCGAACAACTCTCCACCGTCGCCCCCGTCTATCTGCAAAAAGTCAGCACCGGCCATGCCTACGGTTTCAGCGTCGAAGAAAACCTTGCCGCCCTGGTCGGGCGAAGCGATGTCTTTGCCGAGCGCCGGAAGACCTATGACACGAAGCTCGCCGCCGTCAAAAAGACGCTGGGCGACGATATCAAGGGCAAGACTTATCTCGCGATCCTGCTGACCGACCAGATCAATGCGGTGGGTGACATGTCCGGCGCGGTGCAGGCATTGGAGGATCTGGGTTATACCCGCCTGAAGATCGACAACGCTGCCTCTTCGGGCGGCATGGGCTCGACCCTGATGATGCCGCTGAGCGCCGATGCCTTCGGCAAGCTCAATCCCGATCTGCTGGTGGTGATGAACAGCTATACCAGCACAGCCCGCGGCCAGGCCGGAACGCGCGCCGCACTTGAAAAGATCATTCCCGGCTGGGAGCGTTTCGTAAAACCGGCGCGCGAGAAAAGGATCGTTTTCCTCGATTCCACCAGGGTCACGACGCCTTCAATCCCGAGCGCCCTGCACACATTGAATGAGGTGGAAAGCTGGGCAGGCCGCCGCTGAACGGCGTTCTCCCAAGCCAATCCCGGCACGATTTATGTGCCGGGTATAAACTTGAGTTTTTGGAGAAAGTTATATTGCCGGGGCCGAAACCGCCTGTTATGGTTCGCGCATCTTGACGCAACGACGCCGGAATATCGCGCCGGATGAGATTCCCAACGCGCGATCGTCCGGCACGCCGACCCGGGACAGCGAAACCGCCGAACCCGTCGGCGATATCCCAGGAAAGACAACAGCATGAGCATGCCAGAAACCATAGATTCCCCCATTCCGGACCGCACTCCCAAACGCCATCGCCACCCCGTCGCGCTGCGCGCGCTCAATGTCGCGCGCGTCGAAAAGCTCAGCCGGTCCATGGTCCGCATCGTCCTGACCGGGCCGGAACTGGAGGGCTTTGCGAGCCTCGGTTTCGACGACCACGTCAAGATGTTCTTTGCCCAGTCCGGCGAAACGGAACCGAGCCTGCCGGTGATCGGCCCGAACGGCATTGAATTCCCGGAAGGCGCACCACGCCCGCTGGCGCGCGACTACACGCCGCGCAGCTTCGACGCCGAAAAGGGCGAACTCGCCATCGATTTCGCCACCCATCACGACGGCCCCGCCAGCAACTGGGCGAAAGCCGCCAAAGCGGGTGACAAAGCGTGGATCGCCGGTCCGCGCGGCTCTTTCACCGTCCCCTTCACCTACGACTGGCATCTGCTGATTGCCGACGATACCGGCCTTCCCGCGCTGGCGCGGCGGCTGCAGGAAATGCCTGAGGGCACCCGCGTCGTGGCGCTGATCGAGGTAGAGACGGATGCCGACCGGCTGGAACTCACGACGAAGGCGGATGCGTCTATTGTCTGGGTGACGCAGAAGACGGAAAACGGAACCGACCACGACGCGCTGGTGGGCGCCCTGCGCAAGCTCGAACTGCCGAAGGGCGATTTCTTCAGCTGGGTCGCCTGCGAATCGAAGGCTGCAAAGGAGGTTCGCGCCCTTCTGGTCGAAGAATTCGGCGCCAACCCCAAATGGACTCGCGCTTCCGGTTACTGGCGGCGCGGCGCCAGCGGCGTTCACGATCATTTCGATGAGTGAACCGGCAATCGCGGCGGACACCATGCCGGAGGCGGAAACGATGATGACGGAACTCAAGGCCCTTATCGCCAGGGTTCTCGACGATGAAGTGCGCGACATCGAACCGGGGGACAACCTGTTCGGTCGCGGGCTTCATTCGCTTGCCCTCATGCGGCTGATGCCACCGCTTTCCCAGCTTGCCGGGACGCGGCTCGATTATGAGGATCTGGCCCGGCAGCCCACGCTTGCCGCCTGGCAGGCGCTCATAGAACGGTCGCGCGCGGGACATTGATCCCACGACACAGCACTTTTCGCGCCGGAGCGCGATTCCCGAATATTTCCAAGGAGAGGACCATGGCAGCAGACAATACGCGTATGCTCGCACGTCGCATCGAAGAAACTTTCGACAGGGGAGATGCAGCCCCGCCGAGCCAATACGAAGAACGGGTCTGGTTCGAGCAGTTTCAGGATCCCGATCAGGTCTTCCGCGCCCTTCTCGCCTATCGCATCGGTGAAGAATGCGATCTGCTGCGTCTGACCTCGGCGCTGAAGACGGTTTGCGAGGTCTGGCCCGAGCTTCGTGCGCGCTTTGCCTTCGGCGAGGACGGCACGCTTGCCAAGAGCATCGAGGCCCCGTCAGCATCCATCGTGCAACTGCTGCATGTTCCATCGGCGGGCGAGGCCCTGACCTTGCTGCACGACCTGCAGGCAAGGCCCTTCGATGCCGAAACCGACCCGCCGTTTCAGGCCGTCGTGCTTTTGAGCGAGGGAGAAATCCTGCTGGCATTTCTGGTCCACGGCCTGCTCGGCGAAGTCCTCTCGCCGCAAATCCTGCTGGAAGGCATTACGGCGGCCTATGCCGGTGAGACACCGAAACCGCTTTCGCCGCGCGCGGTCGAAAGTAACAGTGTCGACCCGCTTCCGCTCGGCTGGCTGCAACGTCCGGCCTCCGGCTCGACCGTCGTGGCACTGCGGCAAAACGGAATCGACAGGCCGGCGAGCCACAGCCACGGCGTCGATCTTCCCGCCACCCTGCTCGGCCTCAACAGCTCCACGGCGACGAATGCGCTTCTGGCCCGCGCCGGATCGCGTTTTGCCCTTTTTCTGGCGAAAAACGGCGGTCCCGAGACCGTAACCCTGCGCCTGCAGCCCGGTGTCGGCGCTTCGATGCCGATGTCAGCCGAAGCTGCGGCACGGGTAGCGATCTCCCGCGACCAATCGCCCGAACAGGCTGAAAAAGCCGTGCTGTCCGGTCTGGAGCAGCGAAACGACAATGAAGGCGGAACCGCCACCTTCACGCTGCAGGCGCTTGCGACACCCGTTCAGGCCATATCAGAGCATGGGCTCCAGTTTGAGCACCTGCCCCTGCCCTCCCTGCAATCCGGTCTCGGCCTGACGCTTGCCGCCGGTCCGACAGCCGCCGGCGATATCCGCCTCGAATTGACGGGCGGCAGGGAGACATCGCCGCATGCTACGGCCTTCCTGCTGGAACGATTCGTCAGCCATCTCGAAGGCGGCGCGGATTTTTCTGGCATCGTCCCTCAAAACACCGTGGCAGCAACGCAGCAGGCAGCCCTTTCGACCGCTGCTTCCGGTGAAAACGACGACGACACCGTCGCAACGATCCTTGCGGAATTCCGTGAAGCGCTCGTCTCGCCCGAGATGGGGCCGGATGACGATTTCTTCGATTTCGGCGGCCATTCGCTGATTGCGACGCGCATCATCGGACGTCTTCTCAGCAACCACGGCATCGAGCTGCGCTTCAACGACCTGTTCAGCTACCCGACCGCCGCTTCGCTCGCAAAACAGGCGACCCGGCTCGAAACCGCAGCACCCGCGCAGGCCGAGGCGACCGCTAGCGGCTCGCTCACCGCGCCGCTTTCGCTGGCGCAGATGTCGCTCTGGAAGGCCTATGCCGCCTTCGGCTTCGGCGAAATCTTCAACATTCCCTTCGCGCTCGATTTCCTCGATCCGGTGGATGAGAATGCCTTCGAATGCGCCTTCCTCGATATCATCGAGCGCCATCCCGGCCTGCGGACCCATTTCTACGTCGAAGACGATACGGTTCTGCAGAAGATCGTGCCGATGCACGACCTGCCCGGTTACAAATGGTTCTGGACCAGCGAAGAAAGCGAAGGTGTGGACCGGCACGCGGAGGCCGGCTGGCGGTTCGATCTTGCGCGTGAACTGCCGATGCGGCTGCGCTTCCTTAAGGATGCGCAGACCGGCCGCCAGGTGCTTTCCTTCCTCTTCCATCACATCGTACTCGACGAATGGTCGGTGAACCTGATGATGGACGAGCTGACCGAAGCCTACCGGGCAAGGGCGGCGGGCAAGGCTCCGGTCTTTGCCACCAAGCCGGCGCCCTTCCATGAATTTGCGAGAAAACAGGTCGCGTCAGGCGTCAATGCCGGCCACCTTGCCTATTGGACCGATATGCTGCGGGATGGGCCGAAAGGCCTTACCCTCAACGGACAGGATGGCACGCCGCACGAGGCATCGCAGGACGAAGCACCGGCAGGCGGCTGGATCGAATTCAAGCTGGAAAAAAATGTCAGCGACGGGCTTTACGCCATTGCCAAGCAGAACAGCGCCTCGCTGTTCAACGTGGTTTACGCCGCCATTGCCGCATCGCTGCGCCATCTCGGCGGGCTGAGCGATCTCGTGGTCGGCACCTCGGCTTCAGGCCGCACCGATAGCGGTTATTTCGATACGATCGGTTACTTCACCACGGTTGTCGCCCATCGCGTGCGTTTCGGTGAGACCATGACCGTCGGCGACCTGATTTCTTCGGTGAAGAACACGATCAACGGCTCGCTGGAACATAGCGAAATCCCGATCGATCTCGTCGAGGAAGCGCTGGGCATGACGCCCGGCCGCGACCATCTGTTCGAGGTATTCATCCAGATCCACGCCAAGAACAAGCTGAACGGCACCCTTGCCGGGCCGGATGGCAAACCGGTGGAGTTCCGCCAGATCGACCCCGACAAGCATGAATCCATGCTGGGGCTGCAATTCGAGGTGATGGAAGAGACGATCGGCGGCGAGCGCTCCATTCGTGTGCTGATGAGCTACCGTTCGGACCGCTACGGTCCGCAGGACGTCGAGCGGCTGCGCAACACCACCAGCGGCGTCTTCAGCCGCTTTGCCGAAGCCGGCGCTTCGAGCCGCGTGCTGACGACACTCGCCTGAGCTGGACTTGGGCAGGAAAAACCCGGCTTCGCCTTAGCAGAGCCGGGTTATTTTTGCCTGTGAATGCTGATGAGAATGTATTGCCGCGGCCGCTGCATCCGCACGCCGTCACCCCGGGCTTGGTCCGGGGTCAAGTGCGATCAAGTCCTTGATCGCGAGAGAGTCCTTTCGCGGCGCAGACGCGCCGTCGCTGGATGCCGGATCTAGTCCGGCATGACGGAAAAGGGATTGTCCGTCTTTATCGGCAACATATGCCCGGCCTCACACTCTGAAGCCGGCCTGGCATTCACCCACAGTCGTCACCCCCCTCAAACCGCCAGACGGAACGCCATGGACGCCTCAGCCGCCGCAAGCGTCCGCGCCTCCTCGCGCAGCATGGCATCGAGGAACAATGGCAGTTCCTCGCGGTAACGGGCGAAATCCTGCGCTTGCGTCAGTGCTGAATCCGCATCGATATGCAGGTTCAGCTCGCTGCCGTCATCTTCGCCACGGAAGGTCAGGTTGAAACCGTCGCCGGGACCGTTGGCGAGGATGTGCCTGACAACGGTAAGCCCGGCAAAGACCGGCGCGCTGAAAGGCAGGACATTGATGAGCGGCGAGAAGAAGAAGCGCCGGCCCTTCGGGATTTCCCGGTCGGCGGCGATCTGCTCGATGCGGTAGCGGCCATGCAGGCGCTGCTTTCGCAGATTGGCGGCGTTGCGCGTGAGAAATGCGCCGAGGCTCTCTCCCGGCTCGATGGTGAGATGGAAGGGCAAAATATTGACGAGCATGGCCGGCATATGCGCGCCGACGCTGCCCCAACGGCTCATGAAGGGCAGCCACAAGGTCAGCACATCGCGATCCGGCCGCGGCAGGACACGGTGGAGATAAAGGCCGGATAGCAGCACCAGAAGGTCCGGCCAGCCTATCTCCGTTGCGCCGGCCACCTGTTGCAACCGCGTGCTGAAACCCTGCGGCAAGGCCGCGTCCGTATGCAGGCCACCGCCGCCATAGTCCTCGCAATCCTTGTCCAGCACCGGCAGATCGGCGGGTGCGGCAAGATAGGCCGCCCAGAAATCGCGGTCCTTTTCAAAACGCCGGCTTTGCTTGTAGGCATCCTCTTCGGCAAGGAAATCGCCGAAGGGGTGGAAATCCGGACCCGCTTCGCCTTTGCCGCAATAGTGCCCGTAAAGCTGGCCGCAGCGCTGCTCCACCAGCGTCAGGCCATAACCATCAACGACGATATGATGGGCGCGGATGTACCAGAGATAACGATCGTCGGCGATACGGTAGAGCAGCTGCGCCGAAAGCCTGTCGGTTCTGAGATCGAGCCTTGCTTCCACATCCGCGTTCATGCGCCGCAGCGCCTCTTCCAGAGGAGCGGAATCGCCGCGGAGATCGACAAGTTCCACCACCGGGGTACGGTTTGGGTCGCAGCATTGCTGCGGCGTCTCGCCGTCCTCGCCGATGCGGAAACGGATCGACAGGACTTCGGATTCGCGCATGGTGCGTTTGATCGCCTCGATGAGCGCGCTTTCATTCACCGCACCGGAAAGATCGATGTAATGGGCGACGGTGGAAACCGGTTCGTCGGGATGGAAGGAAAACTCCTCCCAGAAATCGAGTTGCGGCTGCGTCAGTGGAAGCCAGCCGCCGGCAGGATCGATATGCGCCATCTGTTTTTCCTTGCACAATTTCCGTTATCGGGCGCGAAGTGCCGCCCGAAATGATTGGGTTCACGCCGCCCGGGCGGCCAGGAGCGAAGTCACCTGTCTGGCGTTGCGGCACCGCAAAAGCTGCTGCGGTGTGAGCTCCACGCCGAAGGCAGTGCGGATTTCAGCCGAGACGGTTTTCAGATGCGAAGGCAGAAGACCGAGCGCCAGCAGGTCGCTGTTCGCATCCACATTAGCCGGTTTTTTACCCAGCACGCCGAGATAGATATCCAGCACCCGGCGGTCGCCCTGATCGACGGCGGGAGCCGCAGGGGCGGAGATTTTTGCCGCTTCCGCAGCACCGGTCAGCAATTCACGGGCGCGACGGCGATCCGGCTTGCCATTGGCCGAGAGCGGCAGATCGTCGACCTTGAGAAACCGGCCGGGCACATGCGATTCCGGCAGATGCTGGCGGGCAAAATTGCGCAGATCGGCGGTCGACAGATCAAGGCCCGGTGCAACGACGTAAAGCACGCCGATGGCCGCCTCGCCCTTTTGTTCGACGCCGTAATCCACCACCAGAACGCGCTGGATGGAAGGATGGCGGATAAGCTCGTTTTCCACATCCGGCAGAGAAACGCGCACGCCGCGCACCTTGACGTAACCATTGACGCGGCTGGCAAACATGATCTTGCCATCCGGCCGGTAACGGCCCCGGTCTCCGGTGCGGAAGGCCCGCACGGGGTTTCCTTCCGGATCGGCAACCGTCACGAAATCCGTCTGGGTAATCGCGCCATCTTCGAGATAACCGATGGCGACATTCACGCCGGCCGTATGGATGCGGCCAACGACACCGGCCGGGCAATGGCCGCCCTGATCGTTGAGGACGAAGTAACGATTGGCGGGCAGCGGTTGGCCATAGGGCACGGCCGCCACATCTTCCGCAACGATCTCGTGCCAGATGCTCCAGATCGTGGTTTCCGTCGGGCCGCCGAGCGATATCAGCCGCAGGCCGGGCTTCAGCCGGCGAAGTTCTTCGATAATCATCGGCTTGATGTAATCGCCGCCCTGCGCCACGAGCCGCAGCGACGCAAGCTGGTCGCCACGGCGGCAGGCGAGAAGCATTTCCAGGATGGCCGGCACCGAGCACCAGAGGGTGACGCCATGTTCGGCCACCAGCTCGTTCCAGCGCACAGCATCCTTTTCCTCGCCCGGTTCCGGCAGCACCAGCGTCGCTCCTGCGACGAGCGCACCGAAAACATCGAAGACGGACATGTCGTGATGAAGTGGCGTGACGGAGATGAACACATCGCTATCCGTCACCGCCCATTCCGCAAGCGTGCTGCCGATGACATTGGCCGTGGCGCGGTTGGAAAGCACGACGCATTTCGGTTTGCCTGTCGTGCCGGAGGTATAGAGATAGTAAGCAGGCTCCTCGCTTTGGGAGAGCGCCGCCACCTCCGCCATGGTAACGGGTGCGCCAGCCGGTGCGGGCGCGGACAGAAGCGCCGCCGGATCGACAGCGTCGAAACCCTGCGGAACGCTGCGGGCGACGATGATCGCCGGGCGGCAATTGGTCAGCAGATAGCGCAGGCGATCTTCCGGCGAGCCGGCATCGACCGGCACCCAGACCGCACCCATCAGCGCTACGGCGAGCGTGATGGCCGTATGTTCCGGGCTGCGCGGCAGGCACACGGCCACGACATCACCGCGGCCGATGCCGCGCGCCTTAAGGCCCGCCATCGCCCCTGCCACCATCTGACCGAGTTCGCCATAGGAGATACGTCGCTTGCCGCTGACGAGCGCCGTGCGCGACGGGTCGCCCTCGAAAAGATGGCCGGCGATCCGTTCCAGAAATGGCGGGCAGGCGAAGTTTCTCTCGTCGCCGTTCAGCCGGTAGTGGGACAGGTCGACAATATCGCGTGCGTTGAAGGAGAAAGCGCCGTTATTGGCGATCCAGGCAATCGCACGCTCGATGGCGGCGAGAATATCCGCCACCATCGCCGCATCGATCGCCTGCTCGGCATAGTCGATATCGAGCACGGGATCGCCCTGCGGATTCTGCGAAAAGCGGAAATCCAGCGCCACCTGTGGCGTCTGGGTAAGCCCGCCGGTCCATTGCATCGTCGATTCGGATGAAAGCGTCGGCCAGGTCAGACCGTTGGTGATCACCACCGGCAAGGCGAGCCCGCCCGGATTGGCATTGAGAAGTACACGATTGAGATCGATACCCGAAAAGGCGAGATGGTTCAGCCCTTCCAGCACATCCGTCTGGAGGCCCGCCGCCCGCTCCGCAAAGCTATTCCTGGCCGCATCCCATTGGACGGCGATGAAGCTGGAGCGGTTGGCGAAGGCGCCTTCCACCTGCGGCGCGACGGGAATGCCGACGACGAGCGCGCCTTCGTTGAGCCAGAGCGAGAGCACATCGAGGATAACGGCCGTCAGCGCCGAATTTTTGAACAGCCGCTCTTTCGCACCGATGCGTGAAAAGGCGGTGAAACGCTGTTTTTCGACAGTCAGGCTCTGGCGGCTGTAACGCGAGGTGGGAATGGTTTCGAGCGGTGCTTTCCACGGCAGTTGCGAGGGCACCTCGGCATCTTTCAACTTTTCAGCCCAATAGGCGGCATCCCCGGAACGGGCCGCCGAAATATCCTCCTTCGGCGTTTCGGCCGTTGCGGCGGCTTCCGGCGGCACGACGCCATCGAAGAGTTCCGCCGCGAGGCTGGCAATGGCCCGTCCATCAAGTATAAGCGCGTCGAAACGCAGGAAGACCACGATCTTATGCCCCGTCGGCCCTCCATCCGGCATAAGAAACACCGTGACTTGCCATGGCGAGGCTGCGAGATCGAAATGTGCATGGGAAAAATCCCGTCGCACCGTGTCGATCCTTGCCTCGGCTTGCGAAAGAGACAGGGCCGAAAGATCGACGAGATCGAGATTGATCTTCGGCTCATCGGCAACCATCTGCACCAGCCGTCGCTCATCGATGCGGGTGCGCAGGCTTTCATGTCTCGCGACCATCGCGGCAAGCCGCGACCGCAGCAGTTCCGGGTCGATATCGCCGCGATATTCGCGGAACTCCTGCATCGCCACGCCGCTCAGCGGCAGATGGGTGCCACGCCCGAGCAGATAGGCCTGTTGCAGGGGTGAGAGGGGACGTTCCATGGGTTTTCCTTTTGCCTCGGCTGCCGTTTCCGACCGCTGCGCGACCAATCGCTCCACGCTTTCGCAAGCGAGATCGGGGCTTTCCGCAATCCGGCGGAGAAGAGTGACGTAGGTTTCGAACAGGGCGCGCAGCCAGCGTTCCGGCAGCGCATCGAGCCGCACATCCCAGTTGATCAGCAACCCGCCATCCAACGCCGCCACCTGCGCATCCAGCGCCACCCCCGGCCCCTGCGAGACGGTGTGGACCATCGGACCGAACACCCGCCCGACCCGTTCCGAAAACAGCTCCCCGCCCGGAAGATCGACCCCGGCGGTGAAAACCACCGGCGAGGTCTGCAAACCACCGCGCTGGCGGGAGAGATCGCGCATCACGCTGACACCCGGATAGGACTGGTGTGCGAGAAGCCCGTTCATCTCATCGAACAGCCGACCAAGCAGCGCTTCAAGCATTTCTTCAGGCCTGATATCGACGCCGAGCACGAGCACGTTGGAAAACTCGCCGACGATCTCATCGACCCTTTCCACCAGCGGCGCGCGCCAGAAACCCGGCACGGAAAGCCGGAATTTTTCCGCGCCCGACGCCTGCGACAGCGCCAGTGCGAAAACACCGAGCAGAAGGGTCGACGTCGTCACGGAAAAACGCCGCGCTGTCCGCTCCAGACTGCCGCGCTCCGCCGCTGAAAGCAGCGTGGCGATCCGGTCCGTGTGAACGGCGCGCAAGGGGTCATCGGACAGAAACGGCAGCGGCGGCGCGTCCGGAACATCGGCAAGCCGTTGCCGCCACCACAGGCGGTCCCTTTCGCGCAGGCCCCTCAAGTCCGGATCGGACATTAGACGTTCCGCCCAGTCGAAAAACGACGGGGTTACCGGTTCGAAAGTCCGGGTTTCGGCTGCGCCTGACGCCGTCTCGTAAAAACGGGCAAGGTCTTCCATCACCATCCGCACGCTGGCCGGATCGACGGCCAGCATGTCTGTGTCCACATGCAGACGGCAACGTCCCCCCGGCAACAGGCTGAGCGAGATCGCCGCCGGTGCGGCAATGCGTAAATCGGCCCGGCGATGGCTCCATTCCTCGCGCTTCGCCTCAAGACGGCGTGCAAGCGCCTCCGAATCAAGCGCGGCCATGTCCTCCACATCGAGGCGGAGCGGCCGGCCGGCAGGATCGACGGACTGAAGCCCTTCAGCATCGATCCTGAGGCTCAGCATGGGGTGACGCCGGCAGAGCCTTTCCACGGCAACGGCCAGTTTTTCCGCATCCACCGCCTGCCCGTCGAATTCGAGGTAAAGATGCGGCGTAACTTTCCCGAGTATTCCATCCGCCTCGCGGCCGACCCAATAGGCCACCTGCATCGGGGTTAAATTTAGCATGTGAGTTTGTACCGGTTGACAAAACATGATTAGCATACTCAAGTATAAGCCATCGTCAACCACTCGCACAGGAGGCATCCCATGAAAACGGGAGCACTCAGGACGAATGACGTCGAATCCGACGAAATTACTGAATTTAATAGAGAATTTCTGTTTACGTCCGGCAACGGGCAATTGCGCGCCAAGGGCATTCGCGAAAAGATAGCGATTCCTGCCCGCGGCGGCGAAGACATTGCCAGCCCGCTGCAGCAGGCACTGGCCGGCGCGTTCGAGCGTGCGCAGCGGGAGGGACAGGAGAACCCAATCGCCATCGGCGCGATCCCCTTCGATGTCAGCGAACCCTCATGCCTATATATCCCATACAACTATGAATGGAATTCCAAGGATGCGGAGCCGATCGTCGCCGATTCGGCCATGCCTGCACTTGTCGGCCAGAACAGCCTGCCGGACGAGAGCGGTTTCAAGCATGCCGTCGAACATGCCATCGTCAATTTCCGCCATTCCGAAGTCCGCAAGGCGGTGCTTTCCGTCATGCGTGAACTGACTTTCGCCTCCGAGGTCAATGTCGAAAGATTGCTGGCGAGTCTGGCCAAACAGAACCGCGAAGGTTACCAGTTCCGCATTCCGCTGCCCGATGGCGGCGACCTGATCGGCGTCAGCCCGGAACTTCTTATTCGCAAGCAGGGCGAGAAAATCACCTCGAACCCGCTGGCGGGATCGGCAAAACGCATGGTCGATCCGGCGGCGGACAAGGCCAATGCGCATCGGCTCTCGGCCTCGGAAAAGGATCATTACGAGCATAGCCTCGTCATCGAGGATATCCGCTCGCTGCTTTCGCCGGTCTGCGCGGAACTCGATGTTCCCGAAAAACCCTCCCTCATCAATACGGCGGCGCTCTGGCATCTTTCGACCCGCATCGAAGGCCGTCTCGCCGATCCGGAAACCAATGCGCTGCAGCTTGCCTGCCTGCTGCACCCGACGCCAGCCGTCTGCGGCTTCCCCACCGAGCGCGCCCATCGCCTCATCCGCTTCGTCGAGCCTTTCGAGCGCGGCCTCTTCACCGGCATGGTCGGCTGGACGGATTCGCAAGGGAATGGCGAATGGGTGGTGACGATCCGTTGCGGCACCGTGCAGCGGGAAACCGTGCGGCTCTTCGCCGGCGCGGGCATCGTGGAGGCCTCGGAGCCCGAATCCGAATGGGCCGAGGTGCAGACCAAGCTCAAGACCATGCTGAACGCCTGCGGTCTTGCGGCCTAATTTTTCCAGGGACAAACCATGACAATCGAATTCCAACGCTGGCCCGAGGATTTCGTTCGCCGATACCGCGAACGCGGCTACTGGATCGACCGGCCGCTGAGCGGCATTCTCGCCGAACAGGTGGAGCGCCGGCCGGACGCCACAGCGCTGATCTGCGGCGACCGTCGTTTCAGCTACGCCGACCTCGACCGGCAATCCTCCAATCTGGCCGGACATCTCTCCGCCGCAGGCATCGGCAGGGGTGATACGGCGCTGGTGCAATTGCCGAACATAGCCGAGTTCTATCTCGTCTTTTTCGCGCTCATCAAAATCGGCGCCGCCCCCGTCAATGCGCTTTTCAGCCATCGCCGACTGGAAATGACCTCCTATGCGGAGCAGATCGCGCCGAAGCTGGTGATCGCCTCACGCAGCCACGAGCTTTTCGCCGATGACACATTTGTGGAGGCGCTGAAGGCGGTCTCTCCAAAGCTTGCCGTGACCCTGCTGCTCGGCGAAACCGATCCGCAGCGCAGCCTGGAGCAGAAGCTGGCCGCCCCGGCCGAAAATCCACCGGCTTACGCCCCTTCCGCCGCCGATGAGGTGGCATTGTTCCAGCTTTCCGGCGGCAGCACCGGAACGCCGAAACTGATCCCCCGGACGCATAACGACTACGACTACAGCGCCCGGGCCAGCGCGGAGATTTGCGAACTGTCGCCGCAGACCCGCTTCCTCTGCGCCATTCCGGTGGCGCATAATTACCCGATGAGCTCACCCGGCGCGCTTGGGGTGTTCCACGCCGGCGGTGCCGTGGTCATGGCCGCCAATCCGGAGCCGCTTGCCTGCTTCGATCTGATCGAAAAACATCGCGTTGACATTGTGCCGCTGGTGCCGCCGGCGGTGGCGCTGTGGCTGCAGGCGGCTCCCGCCCATCGCGAACGGCTGAAATCCCTCAAGCTCCTGCAAGTTGGGGGCGCAAGCTTCGCCGAAGCGCTCGCCCGCCAGGTGCCGGAGGTGCTGGGCTGCGATCTGCAGCAGGTGTTCGGCATGGCGGAAGGTCTGGTGAACTACACCCGCTTCGGTGACCCCGACCATATCGTCTTCACCACGCAAGGCAGGCCGATCAGCCCGGACGACGAAATCCGCATCGTTGACGAGGACGGCAACGACGTGCCCGAGGGCGAAGCCGGCATGCTGGCGACCCGTGGTCCCTACACGTTCCGGGGCTATTACCGCGCCCCCGAACACAGCGCCCGGGTCTTCGATAAGGACGGCTTCTATTATTCCGGCGACGTCGTGCAGCGCACGCCCGAAGGTTATCTGCGGGTCGTTGGCCGGGTGAAGGACCAGATCAATCGCGGCGGCGAAAAGGTCGCCTCGGAAGAGGTGGAAAACCTGATCCTGCGGCATCCGGATGTGACGCACGCGGCGTTGGTGGCGATGCAGGACGAACTTCTCGGCGAAAAAAGCTGCGTCTTCGTCGTGTCGCGCAATCCCGCGCTTAGGGCGCCGGCCATCCGCCAGCATCTCGCCGGTCTCGGCGTCGCGGATTACAAGCTGCCGGACCGCGTGCGCTTCATCGAGGCCATGCCGCTCACCGCCGTCGGCAAGATCGACAAGAAGCGCCTGCGCGACCTGCTGATGGCCCCCGTCGCCATCAGCGCCTGACAGGCAGCGCCAACCGAAAGGGACGCTCAAAAGGGCGTCCCCAATTCCAAAGATTACGCGCCGCCCGAGCCGGCGCAGCAAAAAACCGAGGTCATCATGACGATCCCCACCATTTCCGACTATCCGATGCCGGTCGCCGCGAGCTTTCCGGCCAACAAGACAAAATGGCAGCCCGATGCGAAACGCGCCGTGCTTCTCATCCACGACATGCAGCGTTATTTCCTGCGGTTCTACGAGGCGGACGGCAAGTTGATCACGGCCCTCATCGACAATCTCGCCAAGGTGAAGGCATGGGCCGTTCAGAACGGCGTGCCGGTCATCTATACCGCCCAGCCGCATAACCAGCCGCCCGGCGACCGCGCGCTGCTGAACGACATGTGGGGACCGGGTCTTACTGTCGTCGATCCCGAATTGCAGAAGGTGGTCGACAAGCTCGCGCCGACGCCCGACGACGTGGTTTTGACCAAATGGCGCTACAGCGCCTTCCAGCGTTCCGATCTTGCTGAGCGCATGAAAGGCTGGGGCCGCGACCAGATCATCGTCGGCGGCGTTTACGCCCATATCGGCTGCATGATGACGGCGGTTGAAGCCTTCATGAAGGATATTCAGCCCTTCATGATCGGTGACGGTGTCGCCGATTTTTCCGAGGCCGAACACCGCATGGCGCTGCAATATGTGGCGACGCGCTGCGGCGTGGTGATCGACACCGCAAGCCTTGTCGGCGCAGGCGAGGCCACCGGCACCCGCGAATGGCTGAAAGCCCGCGTCCTGCAGATGGTGGAGGATGAAAGCGATATCGACCCCGATGAAAACCTGATCTTCTACGGGCTGGATTCGCTGCAGGTGATGAAGCTCGCCGGCGAATTGAAGGAGCGCGGTGTCACCGTCGGCTTCGATGAGCTGGCCCGTGTGCCGACACTTTCCGCCTGGTGGACGCTGATCGAAGAAAAGCGGCTCGCAGCCTGAGCGGACGGACAAGATGACGCAACAGAGATTTACCGGACGGCGCGTGCTGGTGACGGGCACGGCCCAGGGCATCGGCCGCCGCATCGCCGAACGTTTCATCGAGGAAGGGGCCGAGGTCATCGGCCTCGACCTTCTGGCTGACACGGCGGAGGCCCCCTTCCGCCAGATCGCGCTCGACATCACTGACGCGGCGGCGGTGGAGACGGCCTGCAAGGCGATAGAGAGCGAATGGGGCGGGCTCGATATTCTGGTCAATGCCGCCGGAATTTTACGGCTCGGCGACAGCGAAAGCCTGACGCCAGAGGACTGGAAGGCCTGCATGGATGTCAATGCCGCCGGGCCGTTCTATATGCTGCGGCAATGGAGCGGCACCTTCAAGCGGCAGGGGCGCGGCGCCATCGTCAATGTCGGCTCCAATGCCGCCGTCGTGCCGCGCATCGGCATGATGGCCTATTGCGCTTCCAAGGCGGCGCTGGTCAGCCTCAGCCATTGCGCCGCCCTTGAGCTTGCGCCTTATGGCGTGCGCTGCAATGTCGTTTCCCCCGGCTCCACCGATACGCCGATGCTTGCCGGCATGTTGAGCGATCCTTCCGGCAAGGACCGGCTGGTCGCCGGCCTGCCCGATCAGTTCAAGCTCGGCATTCCGCTCGGCAAGATCGCGAGGCCGGACGATATCGCCGATACGGTGCTGTTCCTCGCCTCCGATCAGGCAGGCCACGTGACGATGCAGCAGATCGTCGTCGATGGCGGCGCAACGCTTGCGGCCTGAACAGACGCGGGATGGCGAAAAGCGTGAGCGCATGATCTAGGCCGCTGGATGAAGGTGACGGACATGGCCATTGCAACGGCGTTTCATCGCAAAGCCGTCTCCGGCGATCCACCGGAGGCCATCTGGCCTTGGCCGGACGACAGCTGCGATTGCCATTGCCTCACCCTTCATTACAGCGCCGATGAGGGTTGCGGCGGCGAGGTCCCTCCCTTGCCGCCGCAGCTTTTACACGCCCTGCCCAAACGCAAGGCGGAGTTCATCGCCGGGCGCAGATGCGCGGCCGAAGCCATCCGCCGTCTCACCGGCCGCTCCAGCTTTCCCGGTATGGGTGAGGACCGCGCGCCGATCTGGCCCGAAGGCGTGATCGGCGCGATTTCCCACAGCCATGAGCGGGCGATTGCCCTTGCCGGCTCTTCGGGGCGGTTCCACGGCATCGGCATCGATATTGAAAGGCTTCTGACCGAGGAAGAGGCCTGCGATATCGCCGCGCAGGCCCTGACGGCGCATGAACGCCACAACCTCGGCAACGCCATCGACCCCTTCATGACCGGCCTGATTTTTTCAGCCAAGGAAAGCCTGTTCAAGGCGCTTTATCCGACAGTGAAACGGTTTTTCTTTTTCGAGGCGGCGGAATTATCCGGCTTCGACGACAACGGTTCGGCCTCGCTGCGGCTGACCGCCGACATAGGCGAATGGCGCAGGGGAACGGAGATCCCCTTCCGCTTCTGCCGCTTCGACGGCTTCCTTGTCACCCGCATCCTGATCGGGCGCTGACGAAAAACGCCGCCCCGGCGCAGGGAAAATGACCGCCGATACTGCCCTTTCCGTCATCCGAATGAAATATTGGGACGGTAGGCACCTTGCTGGAATGATTCCAAACAAGCAACGGTGGAGACAGACTATGACCGACATCGATACGAGCAAATTGTCCTGGGACGAGTGGGACGAACTGCAGAACCCGCCGCCGGCCGAAACCGATTTCGACCGCGTTGTCGAAACCGCGATTTCCCGCCGCGGCTTTCTCGGCGGCGTGCTTGCCTTCGGTTCGGCCGCGGCCGCCATGGGCACGCTCGGCAACCTGATGAGCAGCACCTCGGCCGAAGCGCAGGAAGCCGCCGTTGGCCGTTTCCCGTTCAAGCCGATTGCCGCCGCCACCGACAACACCATCCATGTCCCGGAAGGTTATAACTGGAAGCCGCTGGCGAAATGGGGCCAGCCGCTGTTCTCCAACGTTCCCGATCTCGACCCCGCCAAGGGCGTCAGCGTTGAAAACTCCGACAAGGTCTTCGGCGAAAACACCGACGGCATGGAACTCTTCGTGGTCGGCAGCCACCAGCTAATCGCCGTCAACCATGAATATGTGAACCCCGAAATCAACCTGCCGCACACTGACAAAGGCAATCCGAAGACGGCTGACGATGTGAAGATCCTGCAGAACATGCAGGGCGTCACCGTCATGGAAGTCGCGGAAGACAAGGATGGCTGGAAGATCGTTCTCGACAGCCCCTTCAACCGCCGTATCCACCACAATACGCCGATGAAGCTTTCCGGCCCGGCCGCAGGCTCCGATCTCGTCAAGACCGCCGCCGACCCGAAGGGTGTCGACTGTCTCGGGACCTTCAACAATTGCGGCGCCGGCCGCACGCCGTGGGGCACCTATCTCACCTGCGAAGAAAACTTCAACGGCTATTTCGGCACCACCGATGCCGCCTTCAAGCTGCCTGACGACTACAAGCGTTACGGCATCGTCGCCGAGACGCGCTACGCCTATGAGAAGTTCGACGCGCGTTTCGACGTCGCCAAGAACCCCAACGAACCGCGCCGCGCCGGTTACGTGGTCGAGATCGATCCTTCGGACGCCTCCTCCACCCCGATCAAGCGCACCGCGCTTGGCCGCATCAAGCACGAAAACGCCGCCGTGGTGATCGCCCGCGATGGCCGCGTCGTCGTTTACATGGGTGACGACGAGCGTGGCGAATTCCTCTACAAATTCGTCTCCAACGGCATCTACGTGCCGGGCGGCGACACCTCGAAGCTACTCGACGAAGGCACGCTCTACGTCGCGAAGTTTTCCGACGACGGCGCCGGCGAATGGCTCGCCCTGACGCCTGAAACCACCGGCATGAAGATCGACGAAATCTGCGTCTTCACCCGTCAGGCCGCTTCCAAGGTGGGCGCAACGACGATGGACCGACCGGAATGGGTCGCCATCAACCCGGTCGCCATCGAAGCCTATTGCGCGCTGACTAACAACAGCCGCCGTGGCGAAATGAAGGACGGCAAGCTGCGCGCCAATGCCGGCGGCGACGCCATGACGATCAATGCCGCCAACCCGCGCGAAAAGAACGAATACGGCCAGATCGTGCGCTGGTATCCGGAAAATGACGACCACGCGGACGGCAAGTTCAAGTGGGACCTGTTCTGCATGGCCGGCAACCCTTCCGTTCACAAGGACGCCTATGCGGGTTCTTCGAACATCAACGAAGGCAACATGTTCAATTCGCCTGACGGCATGATGTTCGATAGCACCGGTCTGCTCTGGATCCAGACCGATGGCGAGGACACCAATGAAGGCAACTTCGCCGGCCAGGGCAACAACCAGATGCTGGCGGGCGACCCGGCCACCGGCCGTATCGAGCGCTTCCTCACCGCCCCGAAGGGTTCCGAAGTCACCGGCCAGACATGGTCCGGCGACAAGCGCACCCACTTCGTCGGCATCCAGCACCCCGACGCCCCCTTCCCGGATGGCGAAGGCAAACTGCCGCGCTCGACCATCATCGCCATCAAGCGCGATGACAATGTGAAGATCGGCTAAGCCACAGACATATTGGCAACCGGATCGTCACGACAGCCGCGATCCGGTTCTACTGACGAAAACGCCGTGCGCCCGAAGGGATGCACGGCGTTTTTTCAGGCGATCAGAAAACGTTCCGGTGCACATCCGTCATCGCACGCCTAAGGTCGTCGACGGCAGAGGCCGTCGGCCCCGGCTGGTCGTTGAGCGCCGGCGGCATTTTCCAGCCGGGGTCTATGCCTTCCATATTGGGCAATTCATGAGCGATGCCTTTATGGCAATCGATGCAGGTGGCCTTGCCCGTCAGCAGATATTTGGAATGAATATCGGCGGCGCGCTGTGTCTGTTTGGTAAAGTCCATGGCGGCGGAGGAATGGCAATTGCGGCATTCCAGGCTGTCATTGGCCTTCAGGCGCGACCATTCGTGCTGGGCAAGCTCCAGCCGCTTGTCGAGGAACTTCTTGCGCGTATCGATGGTGCCGAAAATCTTGCCCCAGACCTCCTTCGAGGCCTGCATCTTGCGGGCGATCTTGTCCGTCCACTCATGCGGCACATGGCAATCCGGACAGGAGGCGCGCACGCCGGAGCGGTTGGAGAAATGCACCGTCCGGGTCAGTTCCTCATAAACATTCGCCCTCATCTCGTGGCATGAAATGCAGAAGGCTTCCTTGTTGGTCATTTCGAGTGCGGTGTTGAAGGCGCCCCAGAACATGACCCCGCCGACGAAACCGCCGAGGGTGAGAAAGGCGAGGCTGAGCGTGCCGGCCGGCGTCGTCAGAACCGCCCAGAGCCAGGCGAGAAGTTTTTTCACACGGGCGATCATCATTCGCTACCCGCCGGTTTGACGCCCATTTCGCTCATGTCCTGAAAGGTGTTGGGCACGAGCGGCCGTGTGTCGGCCTGCGGCACATGGCAGGCGGTGCAGAAATAGCGGCGCGGTGAAACATCCGCCAGCATCTGGCCTTCGCGCGTCATGTAATGGGTGACGCTGATCATCGGCGCGCCGGAATCCTGCGTGAATTCGCGCTTGTGACAGGAGAGACAGCGATTGGCATTGACCGAAAGCTGGTAACCGTCGATCGAATGCGGGATGACCGGCGGCTGCTCCGGATAGGCGCGCATGCGCCTGAAATCGTCGATCACCCATTTCGGCAGGGGTTTCGCAGGTTCGGTCTGCATGGCGTCACCGCGCGGACCGGACAATTCCGCCACCATCTGCGCAACGGCCCCCGTCGCCACCGTCGCAACGACGAAAGCGGCGATCATCCATCCGTGTTTCCTGATCATGCGACCGGCTCTATCTTGACTGCGCATTTCTTGAAATCCGTCTGCTTGGAGATGGGATCGGTTGCGTCGAGCGTCACCTTGTTGATGAGCTGGCTGGCATCGAACCAGGGAACGAAGATGACACCGGGCGGCATGCGGTTGCGGCCGCGCGTTTCCACGCGGGAGCGTATTTCGCCACGGCGCGAAACGATGCGGATTTCCGCGCCCTGATTGAGCCCGCGCTTGCGCGCATCGTCGGCATTCATGAAACAGCGGGCGCCGGGGAAGGCCTTGTAGAGTTCCGGCACGCGCATGGTCATGGAGCCGGAATGCCAGTGCTCCAGCACGCGGCCCGTCACCAGCCAGGTATCGAATTCCGCATCCGGGGATTCCGCCGGCGGCTCGTAGGGCACGGCGATGATGACCGCCTTGCCGTCCTTGTTGCCGTAGAATTTCACGCCCTCGCCCGGTTTGACATAGGGGTCATAACCTTCGCGGTAACGCCACAACGTTTCCTTGCCATCCACCACAGGCCAGCGCATGCCGCGCACCTCGTGATAGGCATCGTAAGGCGCCAGATCGTGGCCGTGGCCGCGCCCGAAGGCGGCATATTCCTCGAAGAGACCCTTTTGCAGATAGAAACCGAAGTGTTTTGCTTCCTGGTTTTCGTATTCGCCGTTGATCTCGCTTAACGGGAATTTGCCGACATCGCTGTCCTTGAAGAGCACCTCGTACAGCGTCTTGCCGCGATAGGCGGGATTGGCGTCCAGTATCTCCGCCGGCCACACCTCATCCGTGGTGAAGCGTTTGGAAAATTCCACCAGCTGCCAGAGGTCGGAGCGCGCCTCGCCCGAGGCCTCGACAAGCTGGTGCCAGACATGGGTGCGCCGCTCGGCATTGCCATAGGCCCCCTCCTTCTCCACCCACATGGCGGCGGGCAGGATAAGGTCGGCGCTCATGGCCGTGATGGTCGGATAGGCATCCGAAACAACGATGAAGTTTTCCGGGTTGCGATAGCCCTGATAGGTCTCGTTCTTGGTGTTGGGACCGGCTTGGACGTTGTTGTTGACCTGCACCCAGTAGAAATTCAGCTTGCCGTCATGCAGCATGCGGTCCTGCTGCACGGCGTGGTAACCCGGCTTTTCCGGGATAATGCCGTGCGGAATGCGCCAGATTTCCTCGGCATGTTTGCGGTGTTCCGGGTTGGTCACCGTCATGTCGGCCGGCAGGCGATGGGCGAAGGTGCCCACCTCGCGCGCCGTGCCGCAGGCCGAGGGCTGGCCGGTGAGCGAGAACGGGCTGTTGCCAGGCTCGGAAATCTTGCCGGTCAAAAGATGGATGTTGTAGACCATCTGGTTGGCCCAGACGCCGCGCACATGCTGGTTGAAACCCATGGTCCACAGCGACATGACCTTGCGGTTCGGGTCCGCATAAAGCTCGGCCAGCTCCTCCAGGAAACCGGCTTCCACGCCGGTCATAGCGGCGGTCTTTTCCAGTGTGTATTCGGAGACGAATTCCTTGAAGGTCTCGAAATCGATCGCTTCGGTCTTGGTCGGATCGGCGGAATTGGCGGCATTCACTTCCACCGGATTGTCGGGCCGCAGGCCATAACCGATATCGGTGACACCGCGCACGAATTTCGTGTGGTTCTTCACGAAGTCTTCGTTGACGCGCCCGGTCTTGATGATGTGGTTGGCAATGTAATTGAGGATGACGAGATCCGTGCCCGGCTTGAAGACCATCGGAATATCGGCAAGGTCCATGCTGCGATGGGTGAAGGTCGAAAGTACCGCCACCTTCACATGGTCGAAGCCCAGACGCCGGTCGGCAATGCGCGTCCACAGAATGGGATGCATCTCCGCCATGTTCGAGCCCCAGAGCACGAAGGCATCGGCATGTTCGAAATCATCGTAACAGCCCATCGGCTCGTCCATGCCGAAGGTGCGCATGAAGGCGTAAGCGGCGGATGCCATGCAGTGGCGGGCATTGGGATCGAGATTGTTGGAGCGGAAGCCGGCGCGCATCAGCTTGGTGGCCGCATAGCCCTCGAAGATCGTCCATTGGCCGGAGCCGAACATGCCCACGGCCGTCGGCCCCTTCTCTTTCAGCACGCGCTTGCACTGCTGCGCCATCACGTCGAAAGCCTCATCCCAGCTCACCGGCTCGAACTCGCCGTCCTTGGCGTAGACGCCGCCTTTTTTGCGCAGAAGCGGGGTTTGCAGGCGGTCCTTGCCATACATGATCTTGGACAGGAAATAGCCCTTGATGCAGTTGAGACCGCGATTGACCTCCGCCTGCATGTCGCCATGGGTGGCGACGACCTTGCCTTCCTTGACGCCGACCATGACGCCGCAGCCCGTGCCGCAGAAACGACAGGGCGCCTTGGACCACTTGATCTGCAATGCGGAAACCCCGCCCGGCACCGGCTGGGCGGCGGCCGGCAGCGCAATGCCCGCCGTTGCCGCCGCAATGCCGGCGGCATGGGCCTTCAATAGATCACGCCGCGTCAGTTCGCTGCTCATCGCCGCTTGTCTCCTCTGTGTCGACGTGTTCGAAAACCATGTTGGCGGCAATCACACCGTCGAGTGTCGAAATATAAGTGAGCGTATCGCCCAGCATGCCGGTGCTCGTGCCGTCTATGACAATGACAATCTTGCCGTTGCCCTCGCCATGAACCTCGACATTGTCGAGCGTTGAAAGCGTTGCCAGCACGGCGTCCCGCATCTGGGGCATCACCGCCACCACGGCGCTTGAAACATGATACCGGCCTGTATTTTCAGGCATATTGCATCTCCGTGGCTCTCTCTTTGATCTCGATCACACTGGCGGGACAGACGGACACACAAGCTCCGCAACCGGTGCAGGCATCTTCCCGCAGTTCCGGAACGAAGGGGCCGCCACGGCGGGGCCGAAACCGGATAGCCTCGGTCGGGCAGGCATCGCGGCAGGCCTGACAATCGATATTGCCGAAGGCGAGACACCCCTCACCGATCGCCATGACATGATCGAAGCGCTGCGCCGCGGGGGCGGCAAAGACCGGTTCGGGACAGGCCTCCGCGCATTTGCCGCAGAAGGTACATTCCCCGGCGGAGAAATCCACGCAAGGCAAACCGTCCGCCATGGCAATGATGCCGGTGGGACAGGCCTCCACGCATTTTGCGCAACCGCTGCACGCGGCGAGGTCGCTCAACGCGACCCCGGGGGGACAGATGCGTGGTCTATTTTTTTGCCCGCCGCGCAGGAAATCGCGCCGGCTGAGAGAGATTTCCATCATCATCTCGCCCTCAATGGCCGGGCGGCCCCGGCGGGCCGTAAATGATCTGGAACATCCAGACAATAAAACCATAGGCTCCGACAAATCCGACCGCCAGAATGGGCCAGATTCCGAAGGCCAGAACGGCGAAGGTCACAAGTTCCCTCGTCCGGCTTGGCTTTTCATCTGCGTGTTGAGGCGCGACTATTTTAGGCATATTCGCGGTTCCCTATTCGGTTGGAGTTATAATCGACCAAAAAGAAAATATGTTCAACCACTTGATTTTATTGATTATTTATTAAAACTAACATTCATCAATATCCCTTCTCTAAGCCACTGATTTCACATTGTGCTTTTGCCGAAAAAATAAACAAAATCGTCGGAACAGTGATGTCGACGCAGCGGGGCAAGGTCTGTCTCATCCGCATGCGCCCGCCTCATCGACGCCTGGCGCGCGCATGAAAGGCAGGAAGCCCTGCAACCAGACCCAGAAGCTCGCCGCCCACAAAGCGGCGCTGAGGCCATGGTGATAGGGCGATAATGTTGCGGCAAAATCGAATTCCGGCAGGATGCGCACCAGCCCGGCCATCGCCATCAGAAGGGCGGCCACATGCGCCTGCCATGGCAGATGCGTCAGATTGCGGCCCGTATGCCGCAGCCCGGCAATGATGAAGACGGCCATGATGGCGCATCCCAGCGCCCCGACCGACAGCAGATGCAGCCCTGCGGCGGGCGTGACGGAAAAACCGAGCCGTGTCGCGCCGAGCGCCAGAAAACCCGCGCCCGCAAAGGCGTTGCCGAGGCCAAGCAACAGCACCTCGGTCTTAAAGACGGCACGCCCGATGAACCATTCGGCCAGCCGGTCGAAAAAGGCGGCGCCGGCCGCAAGCGAAAGCCAGGCGCAGACATCGCTCTGCGGAAAGAAAAGTTTCGCCGCCATGTAAAGCGTCACCATGGCGCCCGCCATATGCTGGCGGCCGGGATGGGGCCGGTAAGGCGTGGTCTCGCCGCTCGGATCGAGCGCCAGATTGATGACAACCACATTGATACGCGCGGCGGAAAGCGAAAACAGCACGGTGAAAATGCACAGCGCCGCCTCCAGCAAGCGGGATGCAAGTTCGAGATCGCCGCTCCACCAGGCATAACGCACACCCGCTTCAGCCGCCGTAAACAGAAGAAGCCAGATAAGGAATGCCAGGTGTTTCATCGTGCGCCGCGCCAGCATCGCCCTGCCGATGAGAACAGAGAGCGCGAGCAGAAAGGCGAGATCGAAAAAACCTGCAAACAGGCTCCATGCCTCCATCCCGAGAAGGCCGATAAGGCGGCCCGGCAGCCAGAGACCGGCGAGATGAAGCAGCGTTCGTCCCTGCGCGGGCTTCGTATCCGTCCATTCCGGCACCGCCGAGCCAAGAAAACCGGCAAGCGCCATGCCATAGGTGCCGAAGATCATTTCATGGGCGTGCCATTGCGATGCAGGCACCGTATCGGCGAAAGGCAGTGCATAACCACCGATGACGATCCACAGGAAGGGCCAGCCCGCGCCGTGCAGGGCGGCCAGAGGGAAAAACAGCCGCAGGGCTTCGGAAAGGATGGGGGGCTGCCTCATCGCACCCGCTCCCTTGCTGAAAACAGTTCGGCGAAGGCCGGGCTCTCGGACAGGCGTTCCGCTTCGTCGAAAACCGCACGCGCCATGCGCCGGCCCGGCGAACCCGCGGGCTTATGCGCGGCAACGACTCGGCCATCGACGCCGGAGAGCACGATCAGCCTGTCGGCAACAAGCAACGCCTCATGAAGATCATGGGTGACGAGAAGCGTGGAAAAACCGCGCCGACGGGCGGCGCCCACCAGAAGCTCCTGCAAATGACGGCGCAGGCCGACATCGACGGCGCTGAAGGGCTCATCCAGAAACAGCATGTCCGGCTCCACGGCGAGCGCCCGCGCCACGCCGGCGCGCTGGCGCATGCCGCCGGAGAGTTCCACCGGATATTTGCCGAAATCAGCCGCCTCCAGACCGACCTCCAGCGCAAAAAGGCCCGCCCTTTCGCGCCGCTCCCGTTTTGGCATGCCGGCCGCCGCAAGGCCGTAGGCAATATTGTCGATCAATGTCATCCACGGCAGCAGCCTCGGCTCCTGAAACACCAGACCCTGCCGGCGATAATGGCGGTGCACGCGGCCGCGAACAGGATCGATGATACCAGCCGCGATCTGTAAAATCGTCGTCTTGCCGCTGCCGGAGGGGCCGAGCAGCGCAACGGTTTCCCCCGGCGCTATGCCGAGATCGAAATTCTCGAACAGGCTGCGGCCGAGAAAGGCGTGGCCAACATGCTCGAAACGCAGGATGGAACGGTCGCTCA
Organism: Agrobacterium sp. YIC 4121; assembly: GCF_002008205.1. Taxonomy (NCBI): domain Bacteria; kingdom Pseudomonadati; phylum Pseudomonadota; class Alphaproteobacteria; order Hyphomicrobiales; family Rhizobiaceae; genus Agrobacterium; species Agrobacterium sp. YIC 4121. The sequence goes on from NZ_MRDI01000018.1 coordinate 71,620, forward strand.
TCGTTTGACACCCCATGGCAGCCCGGCGGCGCGCCAGCGTTCCAGCGCCTCGCGCAGCAGATGCAGCAGGCCGTAATCGGTCAGCAGCGCCAGCGCGACGGTGATGGTGAGCCATGCGCTGACCTGTGCGATATCGAACAGCGCGCGTGCGGTGGCCAGTTCGCCGCCAATGCCGCCGGAATTCGAAAGGAGCTCGGCCATGACGGTTACTTTCCACGCGCTTCCCGCCGTCGTCGTCCAGGCGGGGAAGAGGTAGGAGAGCACATGCGGCATGGTGACGGTGCGCAGCCGGTAAAACCACGGAGCGCCGAAGGCCTGCGCCATCACCTCCAGCTGACGGTCCCGCTTGGCGACACCTTCCAGCGCACCGGCGAAAGACACGGGAGCCGAGGCGATGATGACGGTCATGACAGCCGTGCCCCCCGACGAGCCGAACCAGATGAGCGCAAGGACGATCCAGCCGATGGGCGGCACGCCGAGCAGAACGGTGACGACAGGCTTCATCAAACGCATGGCCGCGAAGGAATAGCCCGCCAGCACGCCCGCCACCGTGCCGATGCCGGCGGCGATGGCGAAACCGGTCAGGGCCCTGACGGCGCTCTGCGACAGGATGGCGAAGAAATCCGGCCGCGCCGCCAGAAGCCCCATTGCCGCGAAGGTCTCTCCCGGCGAAGGCAGGATGAAGGAGCCATAAATCTCATGCCCGGCCTGCCAGGCGGCGAGAAAACAGAAAATGCCTGAAAGCCCGGCCCAGCCCGCCCAGAGATAGCGGCCCATCCAGCCAAGACTTTCGAGAATGCGGTTCATGCCTGCTACACCAGATAAAACCCGTCATCCGGCCGCCGGCCGCCGATAATTGCCGGGTCGGCCCTGGCAAGCTCATCGTAAAACGCCTCGAGATCGGCGCGCGCAGCGCTCGCCTTAAGGGCGCAAAGATGACTTGTCGGAAAGGAAGCGGCGATGATTTCCGGCGGGAAACCCAAGGCATCGGCGGCCGCATCAGCCGCCGTCTTCGGATCGGCCATGGCGCTGGCAAGCGCCGTCTCCATGGCGTCCTGCAAAGCCTCGATGCCGGCCCTGCCGAGTTTTTGCTGGACCGGCGATGTCAAGGCGAGGCCAGCCTGCGGAATTTCAGCCTTGCCGGCCACCTTCGCCCATTCCCGCTGAATATCGATGGTGCGATGGACGGTCATGAAAAAAGACTTCGCCTTGATGAGCACGGCGGTCGCGGCCGGCTCGCTCAGCAGGGCGGCATCCACCCGTCCCGTCAGCAGCAATTGCACGGCTTCCGGCGGCGAGGCGGCATATTCCAGCGTGATGTCGCCGGGCTTCAGGCCGTTTTCGGCAACAAGGCGGCGTAGCACGAAATCGGGCATGTCGTTCTTGAACGGCAAAGCGAGCGTCTTGCCGGAAAGGCTCTGCAGGGAGTTCAGCGTCCCGTCTTTCGAAACGATATAGAGCAGGCCCGTGGTCAGCACGTTCAACAGCCCAAGGCCGAGACCGCGATTATGGAGATTGGCGACGCCGTAGCTCGGCATCACCACCGCTCCCATGGAGCCGGAGGCGACGGCGGCGCGCATTTCGTCCGGCGTTTTCCAGGCTTTGAAAACCGCGCCGGGTGCGACATCCTTCAGGAACCCGCCCTTTACCGCATGGGCCAGCACGGCCGACGGTGCGGCCGGAGGGCCATAAAAGGTGAGCGGCGCTTCCGCCTTCGCAACATGCGGTGCGGCAAGTGTCGCGACCGCGAGCCCGGAAAAGGCCGAAAGAGCCTGACGACGGGTGAGATGGGCCATGGTCCTGATCCTTTCGCGCCGGAAGCGCCATGATGCGCGTGACGCCCGCTCAGACCGTTTTCCGATCCCGGCGCGTCACCACCCCGGAAATGACATTTTGCAAGCGCCCGCTCTTTGCGCAGGATCAAACAGGGCCAAAAACAGGGATTATTCACCCTTCTTGAGTGAGCGCGCGTCCCGCAGGAGCCGCGAGCCCTCCTGAGCGGCGGCGGCGATATCGAGAAACATCAGGCTTGCGGTTTCAACCACGCCTTGATCCACCGTGTCGTCTTCGGCGAAATCGCAGAGCATCTCGGTCAAGAGCGCGATCTTGCGACGCTCCTCGCGGGCGGCGGCCAGAAGCTTGACGATATTGCGCTGGCGCTCGAAATCTTCGAGTTCGCGCAGCGCCTCGTGCACCCTGTCGCGGCAGCTGCAATCAAGCGCGCTCTGCAAGACAATATCGCGCACCAGATGGATTGCCGCCGCGATATCCGCTCCGCCCGGTGCGGCTGCGGGCAGCTTTTGCTCGCTTTGCCCGTTCGTCGTCATGCATTCACCCCATGCGCCGTGTTGCGGGCACGGGCGATCCAGGCCGCCCCCTCCTGCCCGTGGTGAAAACCATTGGAAAAGGGCACGTCCGGATAGATGTGCCCGAGACGTGCAAGACCGTCTTCCGCCTCCCGCCTGCCGGCCAGGACATCGTCATGGATTTGCGCCACCGCGACCATGTCGCAGTCCTGCGGCGACAGCCGGAAGCGGGAAATGCCGGCGGCGGCCAGATCCTGCAATTCGCCAAGCAGCGACTGGCAGGTATGCGACACCGTCTGTACGCCGTTCAGCGCCAGAAACGACTGCCGGTCGAGCGTGCGTACCGGCAATCCATCCGGATCGTCCCCGCAGACGAACTGGCAATTATCCTTGATATTGCCCTTGGCGCGGGCATGGGCGCAGCGCGCCGAAATGGCGAGCGGCAGGCGGCCGAAGGCGAAGATTTCGAAGTCCACATCCGGCGTCTGCGCCACGATGCGCTCCACCGAGGTCATCGGCAGTTCCGGCGGCAGGCATATGGCGCTCGCGCCGCGAGACGACAGCAACCGCGCGGTCGCGGCATTATAGACATTCACCATCGGCCCGACGACATGCGGCGTGCCGTGCAACATGCCGAGCGCGGAAAGATCGTTCGCCTCGACGGGATAGGGACTATCGGCGATCAGGCCTCGCAGGTGGCGGCTTTCCCGCTCCAGCGTCACCAGCGAAAGCGTCGAGAGGATCACCTGTTTTCCCGCACTTTCCAGCCGCTCGATCACCTCTGCCAGATGCGGCTCGGTGAAATGAAACCGTTTGGAGCAGACGGTTTCACCGAGATAGACATGGCTGACGGGCGCTTCATCGGCGATGCGGAAATAGAAATCGCGCCATTTCTCCCCCTGCCAGAGATAGAGGACCGGGCCGAGCGCCAATGTGGCTTTTGCGGGTTTTGCCATCGGCGTCATCTCCAGCGTTTCTCATAAGCGCCGACGGTAGTGCGCTGGCCTTCGCTCAGGAGCCGCAGGCGGGAAAGCATTCTGCCGCGCTCCTCAGCACCGGCGGCAAGCGCCCGGTGCAGGGTGGAAACCACTTCCGCCACATAGGCCTTGCCGCGCTGGCGGCCCTCGATCTTCAGCGCGCTGACCCCTGCCTCGCGCAAGGCATCGATCTGGTCCATCACATCAAGCGACACCGGATCCTCGAAGGCATAGGACCTGTCATCGGCGATCTCGAAACGGCCCTTGCACAGCGTGGGGTAACCCGCCGCCTCGCCGGCCGGAAAACGGTTGATGGTGTAATCGCCAAGTTCCGACACCAGCGCCTGCCCGTCCTGCCGGTAGCGGACGTGGCTTGCCGGCGAGCAGACGCCGTTCATGTTGGGTGACTTGCCTGTGGCGTAGGAAGATAGCGAGCAGCGCCCCTCCGCCATGACGCAGAGACCGCCGAACACGAAGATTTCGATCTCACAGCGGATTTGCCGCGCCAGCCGGGCGATGTCGGGGATAGTCAGGGTGCGCGGCAGCACCACGCGTTTCGCGCCGAAGGCATCGACGAGGAAATTCACCGCGTCCGCATTGGAGGCAGAGGCCTGTACGGAGACGTGGATGCGCTGCTGCGGATGGTGTTCCGCCACATGCGCCATCAGGCCGAAATCGGCAAGGATTAACGCGTCGGCACCTGCCTTCACCGCATCGGCCGCACCGCGATACCAGATATCCTCATTGCCAGCACGCATGAAGGTGTTGAGCGCCACAAAGGTCTGGACATCGCGTTTTTTCGCGTAGGCTATGGCGTCGGCCAGCTCTTCGCGGGAAAAATTGAGGCCGGGGAAATTGCGGGCATTGGTTTCATCACGAAAGCCGCAATAAACGGCATCCGCCCCGGCATCCACGGCCTCTCGGAAGGCGGCGGGCGTTCCCGCAGGACAGATCAGTTCCATGCCGCACCTCCACGCGTTTCGGATAGAACATGGCCGCGCAGGCGGTTCGCAAGGCCCGTTACCATTGGCGCGAAAGGCCCGCCAAAGGCACCGAGATCGCGCGGCAGATCAATGCCGCTATCATCAAGTGCGTTGCGCAGCGCCAGCATCGCCTCCATGTCGCCGGTCACGATGAGATCACGCGAGAAGAACAGCGCATCGGCATCCTGCCGCCCCTCCATCAGCGCCAGCAACATGAAAAGCGGCCCTTCCACCGCCGCATCCACCTTCGGCAGGCGGCCCTTTCTGCTGACGGTGATGGCCGGGCGCGCCGGCTCGACCATGAAGGCGAAGGGCAGATCGACCGGCAGAAAGGCATAGCGTTTGCCGTTATGTTCACCGAGCCGGCCGAACATATCCGGGTGCCGTTTCATGATCTGCGCCAGCATCGCCGCCGTCGCTCGCTGCACCACGGCAAGGGGCAGAAAATTCATGGGGGTAGCGATGGCGGCGGGAAACGGTCTCATAGATGGTCCTGTCAGGTCAGTTGCGGGCAGGAACCTAACCGCAGCACGCCGGCACCGGTTTGAGCGAACGCAAAGACAGAGAGATTTTCGGGTGCGGCTTCACAAAAGCCGCTATAAATCATTCACTTGCGAAGCGAAGGAGGCCGCCCATGTCCGATATAAGGATCAAACGGATTTACGAACCCGCCAGCGACGATGACGGCACGCGCGTTCTGGTGGACCGGCTGTGGCCACGCGGCATGCGCAAGGAAACCGCACAGCTTTCCCTATGGATGAAGGAAATCGCGCCCAGCAACGTATTGCGCAAGAGTTTCTCGCATATGCCGTCACGTTTTGCGGAATTCACCCAACACTATCATGAAGAGCTGGCCGCCAATCCCGATGCCGTGGCGCGCATGAAGGAGCTGATGGCGAAAGGCCGCGTCACGCTGCTTTATGCCGCCCATGATACCGAACACAACCACGCCATCGTTCTCGCCGACTATCTTCGTTTGCACTGAAGCCGCATTTGCGGCAGCGCAAGGACATGCCGCATTGCCGCCTGCAAACAGGCGGCATGAGAGACGAAGAAACAGAAACGAGACCCATCCGCACCGCCGATCTGCACGGTTTCATCCGGCTGCTGGAAGAACGTGGGCAGCTGCGGCGAATTCGCCAGCCGGTCTCGCTGGTGCACGAAATCACCGAAATCCACCGCCGCGTGCTTGCCGGTGGCGGGCCGGCGCTGCTGTTCGAGCAACCCGTCGACCATGAGGGCAAGGTGCGGGCGATACCGCTGCTTGCCAATCTTTTCGGCACGCGTCAACGTATCGAATGGGGGCTGGGGCTTGAGACCGACGGCCTGCCCGCACTTGGACGAAAGCTCGCCGAATTGCGCGAGCCGCGACCGCCGAAATCCATGGCCGAAGCGTGGGGTAAGCTGCCTCTTCTGAGAGCAGCACTTTCCATGCGGCCACGAAACGTCTCGCGCGCGCCGGTGCAGGAAAGGGTACTGACGGGTGACTCAATCGACCTTGCCTGCCTGCCGGTGCAATGGTGCTGGCCGGGCGAGCCGGCCCCGCTCATCACCTGGCCGCTGGTCATCACCCGTGCGCCTGACGATCCCGACGATATCAATGTCGGCATCTATCGCATGCAGGTGCTGGGGCCGGACAGGGTGATCATGCGCTGGCTGGCGCATCGCGGCGGGGCGCATCACCACCGGCTGTGGCAGGCGCGCGGGCTGGATATGCCCGTTACCGTCGCCATTGGGGCCGACCCTGCCACCATTCTTTCCGCCGTGATGCCGCTTCCCGACCAAATCAGCGAGCTTGGCTTCTCCGGCCTGCTGCGCGGCTCGAAAAGCCGCATCGCAAAAGCTTTAACCGTGCCGATGCCGGTGCCGGCCAATGCCGAGATCGTACTGGAGGGCACCGTTTCGGCAACGGAAACGGCACTCGAAGGCCCCTATGGCGACCATACCGGCTACTATAATTCGGTCGAATCCTTTCCGGTCATGACGCTCTCGGCCATCACCATGCGTCGCGATCCGATCTATCTTTCCACCTATACCGGCCGGCCGCCGGATGAGCCTTCGGTTCTCGGCGAAGCCATGCTCGAGATTTTCCTGCCGCTCGTGAAAAAGCAGTTTACGGAAATCGTCGATCTGTGGATGCCGCCGGAGGCCTGTTCCTACCGCGTCATGGTTGCCTCCATCGACAAGCGTTATCCCGGTCAGGCAAAGCGGGTGATGATGGGGCTCTGGTCGATGCTGCCGCAGTTCAGCTATGTGAAGCTCATCATTCTGGTCGATCACGACATCAATGTACGCAGCTGGGCGGATGTCATCTGGGCGCTTTCGACCCGCTTCGACGCCTCGCGCGATGCAACGATCATCAACGATACGCCGATCGATTATCTCGACTTCGCCTCACCGAAAACCGGCCTCGGCGGCAAGATGGGGCTGGACGCCACCCGCAAGCTGCCGCCGGAAACGGAGCGCGAATGGGGCCGCGCGCTCTCCATGACACCTGACGTCATCGCACAGGTGGATCTGATGTGGCGTGATCTCGGCCTTGGAGAACGGCCATGATCCCGTGCCGCGTCGTGGTCGGCGTCACCGGCGCCTCGGGTGCCGGCATCGCCCTGCGCATTATCGAGCGCCTTGCCGGGATGAAAAGCGTCGAAATCCATCTCGTCCTGTCGCAATCCGCCAGACGCACCGTGTTCCACGAGGAAGGGGCGCAAGCCATGGGGCGGATGTTTTCGCTCGCCAGCGTCAATCATGCCGTCGACGATATCGGCGCTGCGATTGCCAGCGGCTCTTTCCCGACGGCCGGCATGATCGTCGCCCCCTGCTCCATGCGCACACTTGCGTCCATTGCAACCGGGCTTTCGGACAATCTCCTTACCCGCGCCGCCGATGTGCATTTGAAAGAACGTCGGAAACTTGTGCTGATGACGCGCGAGACGCCGCTGCATCTCATCCATCTGCGCAACATGTGCACGGTGACGGAGGCAGGTGCGATCGTCATGCCGCCGGTGCCGGCCTTTTATAACAGGCCGCAAAGCGTCGACGATATTGTCGACCAGCTCGCCGCCCGCGCCATCGACCAGCTCGGCATCGCTTCCGCGCCGCAGGCGCCGATATGGCAGCCGTAAGTGGTGAAGACGTCGTGAGCCATCAAAGATAGGCCATCGGGTCAGCACCAAAGAGCGCGGCATGGCCGCCGGCCAGCAGCCACCACACCGTCAACCCTGTCAGCGCTGCGGCTAACAGCATCGGCCCGTCCACGGCGAGGCGCGTTTTGCCTGTGAGAGCCGCCGCGAAGGGAATCGTACCGCTTCCGGCAGCCGCCAAGTTCCACGCATTCCCCAACCTTTTCCGGGCGCGTTTCGCGGTCATGGCCATTCCGCCGAGCGAAAACAGTGCAAAGCCGCCGAACAGGATGACGGAGCGCAGATCGCCATTCGGCACGACATGCCCCAACGACCAGCATAGAAAGCCGACGAGTACCGGGTGCCGCGTGATGCGCACGATTGCCCCCGGTCTATCTCCCTGCCGCACGGAAATGGAGAGCGGATTGACACTGAGAAGACCGGCCAGCACGAAAAACAGCCCAATCGGCGCCGCCAGAAAGGTGACATGCGCCTGCCAGGGCGCGACATCCCAAAGCGGAATATAATCGACCGACAGCGCGGCATAAAATACCCAGCCCAGCGTCAGAAGCGAGACCACGGAATAAGCCCCGAAATAGGCGGGCCTGCCGAGTGCCGCGATCAGACGGCCGCGCACGGCAGGGACGGCGGGAATGGAATGCAGCGCCACGAAAAGCGAAAGAGCGGCGACAAGTTCAAGCATGCGACTGCCTTCTCACTGGTTCAGGAACAGCACAGAAGCAATGGCCACGGAGGCAAGCACGGCGGAGACCGCGCCCATGCGCTGCAATACTCCCATACGGTACAACAGCACCGCAAAGCCAATGATAATAGGGGTTGCGACAATCAGCCCGACCTGCGCGTCGTTCATGGGAAGCTCCATTTTTTGAGAGTTGCGCTTTGTCATGACAATAGGGCTTTGCACGCTCCCTTCTTTGACCGACCGCAAAGAAGCGGGGTTTGAGGACGCCTAAGCGTGGCTTGCTGTTTTACAATTACGGACAAGACCATGGCGATAAATACGGAAGAGGAAAGCGGAAACCTGCTTTTGTGGATTCTGGTCTGGAGCGAACTTGCCGCTTTCGGCGCGCTGACCGGCGCCTTCATCATTGCCTTCGCCCTCAATCCCGAGGCCTTCGCCGCCGCGCGCCAACATCTGCAGCCGCAGCTTGCCGGTCTCAATACGCTGATTTTGCTGGCGAGCGGCTGGCAGGCGGCCGTTGCGGCCAGCCGCTACACCGCGCTGGCGGGCAAAAGACGGGCACTTGTGCTTGCCGGCCTGCTGGGCTTCGCTTTCGTCGGTGTAAAACTCTATGAATATTCCACCGAAATCGCCTTCGCCTCCGATCCCGCCTATGGCGCTTTCTTCGAGCTCTATTTTCTGCTCACCGGCTTCCACCTGCTGCATGTCGTCTTCGTGGCCGCGCTGCTGTTTCTCGTCGCAGTCTTCCCCAAAAACGAGAACGTCACGCTGGTGACGACGCTGTGGCATGTGATCGATCTGGTCTGGATCGTCATTTTTCCCATCGTCTATCTGGTTTGACAATCATGATCCACCGCACCTCCCGCCAGCTTGCAAGAAGTTTTGCAGCACTCGCCATTCTTGTTCTTGCCGGTACGGCCGTCGTGACATCTTGGAAAGCGGCGCTTCTGCCGCCGGTCGCCGCCGCCTGCCTGATGCTGCTTTTCGCGCTCCTGAAATCCAGACGCGTCATCGACGATTTTCTGGGTTTTGGCGAAGAGCGAGGCCTGCTGCGCACAGCACTTCTGGCATGGCCGGCCATCTTTGCCGCCGCAGCCCTGTTGCGGGCGTTTCTGCAGGGCATTTTGTCGCTCTGAAAAGGCGGACCACACCACCTCTCCACTTGTTTGCCAAATGGCAAAGAACGCCGGCGGCCAGCGGCTAGAAAGGGGCGAGACCCGAAGCATGCTGGCAAATCCCGGCAAGAGGGTTCGATCAAGCCAGTCCGCATAAGCGGTCTTCCGGATGGAAAGGACCATTGGCATGGCAGAACGCCTGACCAAAACAGGAGCGCGAAACGTCTTTTACGGCGGCTCCATCTTCTTCTTCGCCATATTCGTCGGGCTGACGGCCCATAGCCATTATTACATGCGCACCACCTCGACGGATGAAAGCACGCTGACGGAAAGCGTCGCGCGCGGCAAACATGTGTGGGAGAAAAACTCCTGCATCAACTGTCACACGCTGCTCGGCGAAGGCGCCTATTTCGCGCCCGAACTCGGCAATGTCTGGAAGCGCTATGGCGGCGTGGAAGACAAGGAGGCGGCGCGCGATTCCATCAAGGCGTGGATGGCCGCCCAGCCCACCGGCATCGAAGGCCGCCGCCAGATGCCGCAGTTCAATCTCACCGAACAGGAACTCGATGATCTGGTCGACTTCCTCGAATGGACGAGCCGGATCAAGACACAGAACTGGCCGCCGAACGATGCGGGTTGAGGCTGACGGCAAGGAGATGACGAGATGAAATACCAGACGCAAAAAGTCGCCATGCTGTATTTTTACGGCGCAATCGGGCTGTTCGTGGCGCAGATCCTGTTCGGCGTCGTCGCCGCCACGATCTACGTACTGCCCAATACGCTTTCCGAGCTTCTGCCCTTCAACATCGTGCGTATGATCCACACCAATGCACTGGTCGTGTGGCTGTTGATGGGCTTCATGGGCTCGACCTTCTATCTTCTGCCGGAAGAAACGGAAACCGAGCTTTACAGCCCGAAACTCGCCATCGCGCAGTTCTGGATCTTCCTGGTGGCCGCCGCCGTTGCCGTGGTCGGATATATGTTCCGCATCCACGAAGGCCGCGAATTCCTCGAACAGCCCTTTGCGATCAAGGTCGGCATCGTGCTTGTCGTGCTGATGTTCCTGTTCAACATCACCATGACGGCGCTGAAGGGCCGCAAGACCACCGTCATCAATATCCTGCTCTTCGGTCTCTGGGGTCTGGCGATCTTCTTCCTCTTCGCCTTCTACAACCCCATGAACCTGGCGCTCGACAAGATGTACTGGTGGTACGTCATCCATCTGTGGGTGGAAGGCGTGTGGGAACTGATCATGGCCTCGATCCTCGCCTTCCTGATGATCAAGCTCAACGGCATTGACCGCGAAGTGGTGGAAAAATGGCTCTATGTCATCGTCGGCCTTGCCCTCTTCTCGGGCATTCTCGGCACCGGCCACCATTATTACTGGATCGGCGCGCCGGGTTACTGGCAGTGGATCGGCTCGCTGTTCTCGACGCTGGAAGTGGCCCCCTTCTTCACCATGGTCATCTTCACCTTCGTCATGACCTGGAAGGCCGGCCGCAAGCATGAGAACCGCGCAGCGCTTCTGTGGTCGATCGGCTGCTCGGTCATGGCCTTCTTCGGCGCCGGCGTCTGGGGTTTCCTGCACACGCTGTCTTCGGTGAACTATTACAGCCACGGCACGCAGCTCACCGCCGCCCACGGCCACCTCGCCTTCTTCGGCGCTTATGTGATGCTGAACCTTGCCATGATGGCCTATGCCGTGCCGGAAATGAAGAAACGTGCGCCGTATAATCAGTGGCTTTCGATGACGAGCTTCTGGGTCATGTGCACGGCCATGTCGGTCATGACCTTCGCGCTGACCTTTGCCGGCGTGGTGCAGATCCAGCTTCAGCGGGTCATGGGCGAAAGCTTCATGGATGTGCAGGACCAGCTGGCGATCTTCTACTGGATCCGCCTCGGCTCCGGTTTCGCAGTTCTCATTTCGGCAATCATGTTCATCTGGGCAGTCCTGGTGCCGGGCAAGCAGAAACAGGGCGACGTTGCCCGCCTCGTGCAGCCCGCCGAATGAGAAACGGACCGGCTCTCCTTTTCCCCCGGAGAGCCGGTCCTTACCATCAACCATGGAGATGACGATGAATACGATTTTCCGCCCCGCGCCGCAGCCTTTGCCGGACGCGCCGTTCTACACACCGCTCGGCAATGAATGCACGCTGTTCGAAAGCGCCTGGGTGCGGCAATTGCCGCTTCTGCTAAAAGGTCCGACCGGTTGCGGCAAGACCCGTTTCGTCAGCCATATGGCAGCGAAACTCGGCCTGCCGCTTTCCACCGTTTCATGCCACGACGATCTTGCCGCCGCTGATCTGACCGGCCGTTACCTGCTGAAAGGCGGCGAAACCGTGTGGATGGACGGCCCGCTGACACGATCCGTGCGCCAGGGCGGCATATGTTACCTCGACGAGATTGTGGAAGCGCGCAAGGATGTGGCCGTTGTGCTGCATCCGCTCACCGACGACCGCCGTATCCTGCCGCTGGAGCGCACCGGCGAGGTTCTGGAAGCGCCCTCCGGCTTCATGCTCGTCGTGTCCTATAATCCCGGCTATCAGAACCTTTTAAAGAGCCTGAAACCCAGCACCCGCCAGCGCTTCGTCGCCATTGAATTCGATTTTTTGCCGAAGGAGCAGGAGATTGCCGTCGTTTCGCATGAAAGCGGGCTGGATGCGCGCGATGTCGAGCCGCTCGTCGATCTCGCCCACCGGCTGCGCGGCCTGAAAGGCCACGATCTGGAAGAAGGCGTCTCCACCCGCCTGCTCGTTTATTGCGCCAGCCTCATCGATACCGGCCTTCCCGCCCGTCAGGCCGTGCGCGCGGCGATGATCGAACCGCTGACCGACGAGCCGGATGTGAAGGCCGCGCTGCATGAAGTCGCGGATGCGGTCATCCGATAAGGCACATTTATATCCATATCTGAATGCGCGGTATTACCCGCGCATTCCGGCTCGATGCCATGAGGATAAACCATGCTGGATTTTCTGGAACTGGAAGAAACCGTCGGCCGCGCCTGGCACAGGCTGATCGGCGAAACCGGCACATGGCTGCGCTTTCCCGATCACGCCGTCAGGCTGGAAGACATGCAGACCGTGCTGGCCATATGTTTCCGCGGTTTTGGCGGTGAACACGCGGTGCAGATCGCCCCGGCGCGCGCCCGCACCTCCACACACCGGCTGAGGCTTCGCCAGCGCATGGGTCTCGGCGAAGAAAAGCTTGCTCAGCCCGGCCGCGATCATGCCACGCTGATGCTGCCGCCAGTGCTCGATCTATTTCCCGACCGCCACCTCAATCGCGATCTTTATCTCTGGCTCGCCGCCGCCATGGCGTTGATGCCGCTTGAACCAGTCATGGCTGCCGACCCGTTGCGCAACGATCTTGCCCGGCTCAACCGCGCCGCGGAACTGGCCGAGACCGTAACCCGTACTTTTCCCGGCATGAAGACCCGCTATCGCCGGCTTTGCGCCGCCATGCTCGCGGTGCGGCAGAAGCGGCCGCTGCCGCAGGCGGAACAGCAGGTGGAACAGCGGGTGCTTTCCATGCTGGCCGATGCAGCAGGGATTGAAGGCTATCCGCCGCCCGTCGGTCTTCTAGCCAAAGCGCCGCCGCGTTATCTGCCGATGCTGCCTGTTCCGCTCTGGCCGGACACGCTGCTGCGCGAAACATCCGAGGCCAGGCAAAGCGAAGACCAGCCGGCGGTGAGCGCAGCACCACAGGGAGCGGAAGCGGCCCGTCATATCGCCGTGCGCGAAAAGACAGAGAACCGCCAGACCGAACGCAGCCCCTTCATCCTCAACCGTTTCGAAAAAATCCTAGCCATGGCGGAGATGGTCAATGTCGACCGTCCCGGGGACGACAGCGACGATGCCGATGGCAGTGCAGCCGACGAGCTGGATGACATGACGCTGGGTGAAAGAAAAGGGCGGCCTTCCGCCCGCTTCCGCTTCGATCTGGACCTGCCGCCCGAAGCACTGAACCATACCGCGCTGACGGCAGAGCTCACCTATCCCGAATGGGATTATCGCAGCGTTACCTATCTCGCCGATCATTGCCGGGTCATCACCGGTCCGGCGAAAGACGCGGAGACGGTACCGGAACCCGACCCGCACACCAAAAGCCTCATCCGCCGGGTCAGGCGGCAATTCGAGGTGCTGCGGCCACGCCACGAGATGCTGCGCGCCCAGCTTGACGGCAACGATCTCGATCTTGACGCCGTGGTTCGCGCCAGAAGCGATATCGCCGCCGGCGGACAGGGCAGCGACCGCCTCCATATGGCCAGCCGCCCGCAGGCGCATGATCTCGCCGTAACGATCCTCGTTGACGTATCGCTTTCGACCGATGCCTGGTTCGACAATCGCCGGGTGCTCGATGTGGAAAAGGAAGCCCTGCTGGTGCTTGCGCACGGGCTTTCCGCCTGTGGTGACAGTCACTCCATCCTGACCTTCACCTCCCGCCGCCGTTCCTGGGTGCGGGTGGAAACGGTGAAGGATTTCGATGAGCCGATGGGCCACGCTGTCGAGCGGCGCATTGCGGCGCTGAAGCCCGGCTTCTACACCCGCATCGGCCCCGCCATCCGCCATGCCAGCGCCAAGCTGCGTGAGAGGCCGGAGCGCCGCAAGCTGCTTCTGCTGCTGACGGACGGGAAACCGAACGATGTCGACCACTATGAAGGCCGCTTCGCCATCGAGGACAGCCGCCGCGCGGTCTCCGAAGCGCGACGCTCGGGCGTCAGCGTCTTCGGCGTAACGGTCGACAGCAAGGCGCAGTCCTATATTCCGGCCATGTTCGGCCAGAACGGTTATGCCATCGTCAACAGGATCGCCAAGCTGCCATCGGCGCTGCCGGCAATCTATCGCAGCCTTGCCGGCTGACGCATGTCGCGCAGACAGACCTGACGAATCTCAGGTTTGTTTGCGCGGCGACAATGTCTCTCGACGGCACGGCGGATAGGTTTTTCCAGTCCGCCGGCCGGCCGCACCGCCGGACATCATTCCATCCGCGGCCATGGAGCCAGCCTATGTCCGAAGCCCAAACCGCAACCAATATAGATGTGCGCATCATTCCGCATCGCGAACGTCATCCGCGCATTTTCGGTGCGCTCGGCGCGTTGACCGAGGGTCAATCGCTGCAGATCACCAGCGATCACGACCCCCGTCCGCTGCTTTACCAGCTGGCCACCAATTTTCCCGGTCAGTTCGGCTGGGAATATCTCGAACAGGGCCCGGAAGTCTGGCGCCTCGATATCGGCCGCCTGGAAGAACAGGCCGAAGGTTCCGAGGACGATATGTCCGGCTGCGAATGCTGCTGCGGATCCGAACATTGACCCCTGCCCCGGCCGTGTGGTGAAAAGACCTCTGGCGGCCGGCCCTTGCCGCCGCCAGCCGACAGATGAGGTGATGCAATGACGGAAATGATCAGGGAACTCGATGTCCGGCCGCTTTTGCTGAGCGGAGGCGAGCCCTTTCCGGCCATCATGGAAGCCGTGGCCGGACTTGCGCCGGGTGAGGCGCTGCGATTATACGCCACCTTCCGGCCCGTTCCGCTGTTCAAGGTGATGGCAGAGCGCGGTTTCGACCATCAGGTGAGGGAAATCGGCGGCGGCGACTGGGAAGTGCTGTTCACACCACAATCCACTGAAGCGGAGCAGATTTCTGTTTCACCGGCGCTTGCGGGCAATGCTGAGGAGCCGCAGATATGGCCAGACCCGGTCATCTATCTCGATCTCAGCGACGAAACGGCCGAAGGCCAGGCGAGCCGCACGCTTACAGCACTCGACCGCCTTCCGCCGGGCGCCGTGATCTTCGTGCTGATGCCGCAGGAGCCGACCTTTCTTTACCCGGAGCTTCTGGCACGGGGTCATCAATGGGCCGGCAATTTCGACGAGGCGCGCACGGCGTTTCGCATCTTCATCCGCGCCGGTGCCGGCGCGCATTAAGCCGGATATCAAATCCCTCGATAACGAAACGCCCCGGAAATTGCTTCCGGGGCGTTTCGTTTTGGCGGCGTCGCAAGCAATCTAGGCTTTCAGCGGTTTGCGCTCGCGCATCAGGATCGGCCCATATTCAACGCAGAAGAGACCGAAACCCACGATCCAGAAGAGCGCCGAGCAAGCGTAGAGATGCATCATCGCATCAGGGAAGAACTCGGCTGCCGGTCTCAGCAGCGCGCAGGCGATCAGCGCCACGTAAGCGGCGATGGTGACCCTGCTGGCCGCGAGCTTGCGCCCGGTATGGCCAAGGCTCGCTCTTGTCATCACCGCAAGCATCATGCAGCCGATAACGCCTACGGTGAAGACATGCAGGACCGAGCGCGTATCCATCACGTCAATCGCGGCCAGCGCTATGGTGATGAAACCGGCGGGAATGAAGGCATAGGCGACATGCAGCACCACCAGCACCTGCTCCGGCCACGTCGTCCAGCCGCGCCAGCGGATAAGACGCACGGCGTGCATGAAAGCCGCCAGAAGCGCCGTTGGTACGGCCACGATGCTCCCTGGCTCTATTGTCCAGACGGCCAGCGCCGCGATACCGGTCAGGATGGCTGCGGTGTCGAAACCGTTATAGGGGACTGGAAAATCCGTGCGGCCGAAACGGTTCAGCCAGTTGCGGGTAAAACTCGGCACGATGCGGCCGCCGACGATGATGACAAGCACGGTATAGGCAGAGACCGCAAGGCGGGTCGCGATCTGGCTATGATCGCCCCCAATCGCTGCAACGTGGAATACGATGTTGGCGACGGAAAGCGCCAGCAGCCCGCCCAGCACCTTCAGGTCCTTCCATTTGCGCCCGGCAATGACCTCACGCGCGCAGATCGCCAGAAGCGCCGGCAGGAAAAGCCCGTCCACGGCTGCGGCGGTGACCACGCCCACCTGGTCCGGCACAAGCAGGAAAAGCCGGCCGGCGCACCAGAGCGCAAACAGCCACACCAGCGGTTTGCCCGATACCGGCAGCCGCCCCGTCCAGTTCGGCACAGCGGTCAGAAGAAAGCCCGCCAGCACTGCCGAAGCGAAACCGAACAGCATCTCATGGGCATGCCAGTTCGGTGCGCCATAATCCCCGCCGAGGTCGATGAAGCCCGAAAGGGCTGCGATCCACAACACCATCGCCACGATGGCCCAGAGGGCGCCGCCGAGGAAAAACGGCCGGAAGCCGTAAGAAAAGATAACCGGGCCGGTGCGCGCCAGCCCTCTTGGAATGCCGCCCTTTGGCCGGCTGCGCCCTTGGGTGAGAACGGTTTCGCTGCCACTCATTATAATGCTCCTTGCTTGGTCTTGACATATGTCTAGACGCAAGCCCGTCCGGCTTCTTTGCGAACAGGCAAAGAGGCGGTGCGACGCTTCCTCACCGGCCTTCAGCCGCCTGCCAAAATGTCGCAGGGTGCCGAAAGCGAAGTTTGCTCCATCTCAAATTGTATTTCCGCCCCTCCGCTACAAATGCGGTGACAGAGCGAAACATGCTCTGCCCCAAGAGGGATAGGAGAAGAATGATGACGGAAACCTTCCACATCACACGGCGTAATATTCTCGCAGGCGCAGCATTTGCAGGGGCTATAGCTCCCGTCATCATGCCATCGGCAGCGAGCGCGGCAGAGGAAAAGAAGGCCGCAGCCAAGCCATTGACGAGCGCGGAGATTGCAGCGCTACCTCGCGTAAAGGTTGATCTCGTCAAACCGCCCTTCGTGCACGCCCACACGCAGAAAGCCGAAGGTGGACCGAAGATCGTCGAGTTCACGCTGACGATCAAAGAGCAGAAGATGGTCCTTGACGACAAGGGCACCGAGGTCCACGCTATGACCTTCAACGGTTCGGTTCCCGGGCCTCTGATGGTGGTGCATCAGGACGACTATGTCGAACTGACCCTCATCAACCCTGATAGCAACGAGCTGCAGCACAATATCGATTTCCACTCGGCCACCGGCGCGCTCGGCGGCGGCGGGCTCACCATCGTCAACCCCGGTGAAAAAGCGATCCTGCGCTTCAAGGCCACCAAGGCCGGCGTCTTTGTCTATCACTGCGCACCTCCCGGCATGGTGCCCTGGCACGTCACCTCGGGCATGAATGGCGCGATCATGGTGTTGCCGCGAGAGGGCCTGACGGACGGCCACGGCAAGGAACTTGTTTATGACAAGGTTTATTATGTCGGCGAGCAGGACTTCTACATCCCGCGCGACGAGAACGGCAATTTCAAGAAATATGAAAGCGCCGGCGACGCCATGGCCGACACGCTGGAGGTGATGCGCAAGCTGACGCCGAGCCACATCGTCTTCAACGGCGCAGTCGGCGCCCTGACGGGGGAACATGCTCTTCAGGCCGCCGTTGGCGAGAAGGTGCTGATCGTCCATTCGCAGGCAAACCGTGATACCCGTCCGCACCTCATCGGCGGCCATGGCGATTATGTCTGGGCGACGGGCAAGTTCCGCAACCCGCCGGATCTTGACCAGGAAACCTGGTTCATCCCCGGCGGCACGGCGGGTGCGGCCTTCTATACCTTTGAGCAGCCCGGCATCTATGCCTATGTCAACCACAACCTCATCGAAGCCTTCGAACTGGGCGCGGCCGCCCACTTCAAGGTGACGGGTGAGTGGAACAACAACCTGATGCAGGCGGTGCTCGCCCCGTCGAGCATCTGACGCAAACCGGAGCGCGCCGCGAGCAGGTGCGGCGCGCTCCCCCTTCTGCTTTGCGGCCTGAAAGCAGGCCCGAACTCTGGCGTCTTCTCGACGCAGGCAGGTTCCCATGGGCATTCCCGGCAACAGCCATTTCCCAAATGCCGTCTCGCTTCTTCTCCCGCTCTCGCTTGCCACGCTGCTGGCAACGGCCATCGGTTTCCAGTCCGGGATCATCCGCAGCGGCGCCGATCCACGCGCCGCCATGACGGCACCACAGGTCGTTACAGTGCCCGCCGGACATTTCACCTACCGGGCGGAGGGCGAATATTTCCGCAATGGGTATGCTGTCGATGCGCCGATGGTTGACGTAACGATGCGGCAAAATCTGACGATCATGAAATATCAGGTATCGAGCGCGGATTATGCGCGCTGCGTCGCAGACGGCGGCTGTCAACAGCCGGAACCCGGCTTTGCCGCTCCGGTCGGTGGCGCGATACCGGCAACCGGCATCAGCCAGGATGACGCCCGCGCCTATGCAAAGTGGCTGAGCGAGCGGACAGGCGAGGTCTGGCGCCTGCCGAGTGACGCTGAACTGGCCTTCGCCGCCGGGTCGCTTTTCCCGGATGAGACGCTCGGTGTGGCTGCGGACACTGAAAACCCCGCTTTGCGCTGGCTGGCGGATTACGAGCGGCAGACCAGCCGCAAGGCCTCGGGCAATCCCGTTCCGCAATCCTATGG
Organism: Agrobacterium sp. YIC 4121; assembly: GCF_002008205.1. Lineage (NCBI taxonomy): Bacteria > Pseudomonadati > Pseudomonadota > Alphaproteobacteria > Hyphomicrobiales > Rhizobiaceae > Agrobacterium > Agrobacterium sp. YIC 4121. The sequence goes on from NZ_MRDI01000018.1 coordinate 90,159, forward strand.
CAGCTTCGGCGAAAACGAATATGGCCTTGCTGATTTCGGCGGCAATGTCTGGGAATGGACCTCGAGTTGCAGCCGCCGCGTGACACTCGGCAAGGATGGCGAGGTAGTCGATACCGTCGCCTCCTGCGGCATTCCCGTCGCCTCGGGAAAACACCGGGCGGCGATGAGCGCCTTCGTCAAGAACCCGAAGAGCGGCGGCTGCGCCGTCGGCGTGCCGCCGGATAATCTGGGTTTCCGGCTGGTGAGGGATACGCGCTGGTATGCGCCGCTTCTCGAAAAGCTTGGCGCAACCGCTCTATTTTCTTGATAATCGTCAATAAAAACAATCGGTTGATTCATATCATTTGATCTTCTTCAGCCCGTGATAGTGCTGTATTGTGAGGATACAGAAGAGGCCGACACCCGGGTGCCCATTGCGGGAACCAGGGCGGCGGCCAATCACCGGAGAGGGTGCAAGTGAAGATTGACCGAAGCGTCATCCGGTCGCTGGCCTTGTTTGCCAAGATGGCCGACGATGAGCTGGACGGGCTGCTGACCCACGCCACATCCCGGCTGGTGCCGCCGGGCGAAGCCATTTTCGAGCAGGGCCAGCCGGCCACGCATTTTTTCCTGCTCATTCACGGCCGCCTGAAGGTGACGCAGGTGACCCATGACGGCCAGCAGATCATCGTGCGCGTGGTGCATCCCGGCGATCTCTTCGGTTTTGCCCGGGCGCTGCAAAGGTCCGATTATCCCGGCACCGCCACGACGGCTGCCGAAAGCGTGATACTCTCCTGGCAAACCGATCTATGGCCGCAATTCGTCGAACAGAACCCGCACCTCGCCGTCTCCGCCATGCAGACCATCGGCCAGCGTCTCGAGGAAGCCCATACACGTATCCGCGAAATGTCGACGCAGGAAGTGGAGCGCCGGGTAGCCCACGCCGTGCTGCGCCTCTCCCAACAGGCGGGCCGCAAGGAGCTGGACGGTATCCGCATCGACTTTCCAATCTCGCGACAGGATATAGCCGAAATGACCGGCACAACACTGCACACCGTTTCCCGCATCCTCAGCAGTTGGGAGAGCAAGGGGCTGGTGCAGGGCGGGCGGCAGAAGCTTCTGGTCTGCAATCTGCCGGGCCTCGCGCAGCTGGCAGAGGGCGAAGTGAGCCAGGTCTAGCGCGCAGGCGCCTGACCTTCGCCAGGAGTTTTACTTCCACCGCGTAGCCGTGCTGCTCTCACTCAGCGGGCTTCGAAGCGGCGCTTTCGATATAGGCGATGAGATTGTCCAGATCTTCCGGCTTGCTGATGCCGGCCAGCGCCATCTTGTTGCCGGGTATTTTCTTTTTCGGCGCGCTCAGGAAATCCCGCAATTCATCCGGTGTCCAGACGAGACCGTCCTCGCCCGCTTTTTTCATCGCAGCCGAATAAGTATAGTCAGGCACGCCGCCTGCCGCACGGCCAATGATACTGTTAAGCTGCGGGCCGACCCTGTTTTTCGCGCCCTCGCCGATGGCGTGGCAGGCGGAACAGCGCTTGAAGACCGCCTCCCCTTTGGCAACATCGCCCTCCGAAAGAGCGGGAACGGTGCTTGCGGTCAGCATAGCCGCCGCGATGATTACTGTCTTGCGCATCGTGTCATCCTTGTCTTGCCGCTTGAGTGTGGCCCGTCTGCAAATGCGGACGGGCCAACAGTTCTCTCTTCAGGTCGTGCCCCAGGCGGGCGTGCCCTTCTTGTAGGGAACACGATCTTCGAAACCGCCGGGAATCTCGTCGTAGACGAGAACTTCCGTGGCCCCGATCTTCGAGGTGAAGAAACCAAGCAGCGTCAGTTGCTTGACCAGCGTGAAGGCGTGCGGCTTTGCCGGCGTCTGTTCCGCCTTGGCCTGCTTGTCCAGAGCGGCAAGCAATGCCTGCCGCTGTTCCGGCGTCAGCTCCAGAAAGCCCTTCTTGTGTTCGGCCTGACTACGCTTTTCGATGTCGGAAATCGCCGAGAGGAAAAGTGTCCGCTGTTCGTCGGTATAACAATCGGCCGCATAGACGGCCATGAATGCTCCCACTTCAGCATCCTTGGCGCCCGGCGTGGAGGTGCGGGGAATGATGGTTTCCGCCACCTCGTCCAGAAAGCGGATTTCCTCCGGGGTGAAGACGTGGGTAGCGCCGGCGGGCTTGGCGGCGTTTTCGGCAGCCGTGAGGACATCCGCGCCGATCAGCGGAAGGCCGGTGGCAATGGATATCAGTTTCAGCAGTTCGCGTCTGTTCATCACAGGTTCCCCTTCTTGCGTTCGGAAACGGCAAAATCGGCGGCACGCGCCGTCAGCGCCATATAGGTCAGAGACGGGTTGACGCAGGAGGCCGAGGTCATGCAGGCGCCGTCCGTCACAAAGACGTTGGGCGCATCCCAGACCTGGTTGTTGCCGTTGAGGACGGAGGTTTTCGGGTCGCGCCCCATGCGGGCCGTTCCCATTTCGTGAATGCCCATGCCGGGGGCATAACTGCCCCGCGACGGTTTGACGTTCTTGATGCCGACCGCCTCGAACATTTCGACGGCGTCATTGACCATGTCTTCGCGCATGTCGAGTTCGTTCTGCTTCATCTCGACATTCATGGAGAGGACCGGAAGGCCCCACTTGTCCTTCTTGTCATGATCGAGCTTCACGCGGTTGTCGTGATAGGGAAGCATTTCACCGAAGGCGGTCATGCCGATGATCCAGCCACCCGGATCGGTCAGGGCCTCCTTGTAGTCGGCGCCGATATTGAGTTCGGCGATCTCCCGTTCCCAGCGCGAGCGGCTGGCGGAGCCCTGATACCCGAAACCGCGCAGATATTTACGCTTGTCGTCACCGGTATTGCGGAAACGTGGAATGTAGAAGCCCGCCGGACGGCGGCCCTTGAAATAGAAATCCTCGAAACCTTCCACCTGACCGGTGGCGCCCATGCGGAAATGGTGGTCCATCACGTTATGGCCGAGCTCGCCGGAGCTGCTGCCGAGACCGCCCTCCCAGACATCGGTGGCCGAGTTCATCAGCACCCATGTCGAGTTCAGCGTCGAGGCGTTCAGGAAGATGATGTCGGCGGTGTATTCGTAGGTCAGGTTGGTTTCGGCATCGATGATCTCGACGCCACGCGCCTTCTTCTTGTCCTTGTCGTAAAGGATTTCCTTGACGATGGAGAAAGGCCTGAGCGTCAGATTGCCGGTGGCGACCGCCGCAGGCAGGGTCGAGGCCTGCGTGCTGAAATAGCCGCCGAAGGGACAGCCCAACCGACATTTGTTGCGGAACTGACAGCGCGTGCGCTCCTGATCGGGAAGTTCCTGGGTGATGTTGGCGCAGCGCGAATTGATGAGGTGGCGCGTGCCCTTGAACGCCTTCTTCAGCCGGCTGGCCACATCCTGCTCCACGAAATTGAGCGGAATGGGCGGCAGGAATTCGCCATCAGGGAGAATATCCAGCCCTTCGCGGCTGCCGGAAATGCCTGCGAAGCGCTCGACATAGTCATACCAGGGAGAGACGTCCTCATAGCGGATTGGCCAATCAACGGCGATGCCTTCTTTCGCATTGGCCTCGAAATCGGTCTGCGACCAGCGATAGGTCTGGCGGCCCCAGAGCAGCGAGCGACCGCCGACATGGTAACCACGGAACCAGTCGAAGCGCTTTTCCTCGACATAGGGCGTTTCCTGCTCATCGGCCCACATGCCGAGCGTCGCCTCTTCCAGCAGGTAGTCGCGGCTGAGAACGGGGTATTTCGCCTTCATCTCCTGCGTGGCGCGGTTGCGATGGGGGTAATCCCAGGCTTCCTTGTCGGCATTCTGATAGTCGGTGATGTGCTCGATATTGCGGCCGCGCTCCAGCATCAGGACCTTCAGGCCCTTTTGCGTAAGTTCCTTTGCGGCCCAGCCTCCACTGATGCCCGAGCCGACAACAATCGCATCATAATGATTGTTTGCCATGATAACTCCTCCGATGTGAGCTTGGAAAAAACGACAGGACAAAGCGCTTCCCGTCGCGACGCGGCGGAAAATGGTCATGCGTCTGTCGAACCTCATGCTCCCCGCCGAAACCGGCCGCCGGGGAGCGGTTCTGGTTTTTACTGGCAGTGTTTACTGAATGGTCGGAAGGCGTTCATTGAGGAACGCGTTGCCCTTGGTCACCACCGCTTCGGCATCGAGCGGAAGGTCGTGCTCAAGGATGAACCATTTTGCGCCGGCATGTTTGGCCGCCGGCAGGATCGTTTTCCAGTCGAGAACGCCGGTGCCGAGTGTGGCGAAGCCGCGCTCGTCTTCCGCCGTGCCGGCCGGTGCATTATCCTTGGCGTGGATGGCGAAAACCTTGCCCTTCAACGTACCGAGGAATTCGGCCGGATCATTGCCGCTGCGCGCCACCCAGGCGACATCGACTTCGGCCTGCAGTTTCGGGCCGGCGGCATCGAGCAGCAGCTCAAGCGCCGTCTTGCCATCGAATTTGACCATCTCGAAGTCGTGGTTGTGATAGGCCATGGAGAGGCCTGCTGCGGAAAGCTTGTCCGCGTAACCGCCAAGCTCCTTGCCGAAGGCGGTCCAGCCGGCGGCGTCCTTCGGGCGGTCTTCCGGCTTCAGGAACGGCACGGTAACGACCGCGTTGCCGACAGCCTTCTGCTCGGTGATGACCGCATCAAGATTGCCGCGCAGCTTGTCGATCGGCACATGCGAGGAAATGACCTTGATCTTGTGCTTTTCCAGCAGCGTGTTCAGTTCGCCGGCGCTGACCTTCTGCATATCCACCGTTTCAACGGCGGAGACGCCAGCGCGGTTGAGAATGGCAAGCTGCTCCTCCAGCGTTCCGGAATTGCGCAGCGTGTACATCTGCGCGGCTATCGGCAGCACCTTGCTGTCATCGGCAAAAACCGGATTTGCGAAACCGGCCGCCAGTCCAACCACGAATGCCATGCCAGCGAATTTTGACTTGAACGTTTTCAAACGCGTAACTCCCTTTCCGTTTGATCAATGTGACGACACGCGTGCCCTCGCCTTTCCCGGCCGCCTGGCCGGGTCATGCCGGGCACCGCCTCCTGTGCCCTGCGTCGTCCGTGCCCGATATCGGGCGAGCTAGATGTCGATCCCGACCCAGGACGAGGTCCGACTGGACCGGACGGCCGCATCGATGAATGCGAGACCCGCAAGGCCGTCCTCTATGCCGGGATAAATCACATCCCCGGCGGCCGTTTTTCCCTCCCTCTTTGCGATGATTGCATCTGCGGCTTCGCGGTAGATCGTCGCAAAACCCTCGAGATATCCTTCCGGATGCCCTGACGGCACACGGCTGACACGGTTGGCGGCAGCACCTGCACCCGCGCCATTGCGGGTGATCAGACGCTTCGGCTCGCCGTAAGGTGTGAACCACAGCTCATCCGGCACCCGGTGGTGCCATTCCAGCCCGCCCTTGTCGCCATAGACCCGGAGCGACAGGGCGTTTTCGTTGCCGACCGCGATCTGGCTCGCCCAGAGCATGCCTTTTGCGCCGCTTGCATAACGAAGCAGAATATTGGCGCTGTCATCCAGCTGCCGGCCCGGAACGAACGACGTCAGATCGGCATAAAGGCTTGTCGGGATTTCACCCGTCACAAAGGCGGCGGCGTTGAAAGCGTGCGTGCCGATATCGCCGATTGCCCCGCCAGCGCCGGAACGGCTGGGGTCCGTGCGCCATTCCGCTCCCTTTGCGCCTGTCTTTTCAACGGCTTCGGTCAGCCAGTCCTGCGCATATTCGGCCTGAACGTGGCGTAGCTTGCCGATGTCGCCACGCGCCACCATTTCCCGCATCTGCCGCAGCATCGCGTAGCCGGTGTAATTATGCGTCAGGATGAACAGGCTGTCGGATGCCCTGACGATCTCGGCCAGTGCCTTCGCTTCCTCCAGCGTCGCGGTAACCGGCTTGTCGCAGATGACGTGGATACCGGCGTCGAGAAAGGCCTTGGACGGGGCGAAATGCAGATGGTTCGGCGTGACGATGGCGACCGCCTCGATACCGTCCTCTCGTCCAGCCTCGGCCGCCGCCATGTCCTCAAACGAAGCATAGGACCGCTCCGGTGCAATGCCGAGCAGGGTCGCCGAAGCGGCTGCACGCGCGGGATCGGAGGAGAGCGCGCCGGCCACCAGCTCATAACGGTCATCCAGCCGGGCCGCAATACGGTGCACCGCACCGATAAAGGCGCCCTGACCACCACCCACCATTCCGAGACGGATACGGCGGCTATCGAATTTCTTTGTAGCGGAGGACATGGCTATCCCTTTCAAAGTCCGAGAAGGCGGCGATTGGCGGCATCATCGATGCCACTCTTGGCGAAATCGTCGAAGGCCCGCTCGGTCACGCGGATGATATGGTTTTCAATGAAGCCGGCACCTTCGCGCGCGCCGTCTTCCGGATGCTTCAGCGCGCATTCCCACTCCAGCACCGCCCAGCCATCGAAGTCATATTGGGTGAGCTTGGAAAAAACCGCGCCGAAATCGACATGCCCGTCGCCAAGCGAGCGGAACCGCCCCGGCCGGTCGACCCAGCCTTGATAACCGCCATAAACGCCGGAACGGCCAGTCGGATTGAACTCGGCGTCCTTGACGTGAAAGGCGCGGATGCGCTCGTGGTAGATGTCGATGAAATCGAGATAATCCATCGCCTGAAGCACGAAGTGGGAGGGATCATAGAGGATGTTGGCGCGCGGGTGATTGCCGGTAGCCTCGAGGAAACGCTCGAAAGTGACGCCGTCGTGCAGATCCTCACCCGGATGCAGCTCATAGCAGAGATCGACGCCATTCTCCTCGAAGGCATCGAGAATGGGGGTCCAGCGTTTGCCCAGCTCCGCAAAAGCCAGTTCAACGAGGCCCGCCGGGCGCTGCGGCCAAGGGTAAACGAACGGCCAGGCAAGCGCGCCGGAGAAACTGGCGTGGCTTTTGAGGCCGAGATGCTGCGAGGCTTTCGCCGCGTATTTCAGCTGGTTGACCGCCCATTCCTGCCGCGCCTGCGGTTTGCCGCGCAGTTCAGCGGGCGCAAAACCGTCGAACATTTCGTCATAGGCCGGGTGAACGGCCACGAGCTGGCCCTGAATATGGGTCGAAAGCTCGGTGATCTCGATACCCATTTGCGCCAGCCGGCCCTTGATATCGTCGCAATAGGTCTTGGATGCAGCGGCTTTCTCAAGATCGAAGAGTCTGGGATCGGTCGGCACCTGAATGCCCTTGTAACCGAGGGAAGCCGCCCATTGGCCGAGATTGTCGAGCGTGTCGAAAGGGGCCTCGTCTCCGGCAAATTGCGCGAGGAAAATCGCCGGGCCTTTGATCGTCTTCATGTCCTTACACTCCTTGCATTCACAGTCTGGCCGCTACCGATGCGGCGGGCGGCAGGGCGCGACCGAGCCGCGCACCACCAGTTCCGTATCCAGCACGATGGTCTCGGCCGTCCGCTTTCCGTTCAGCCGGTCCACCATCAGCGCCATGGCCTTGCGGCCCATCTCCTGGCGAGGCTGGCGCACCGTCGTCAGCGGCGGCTCAAACGCATTGGCGAAAATGATGTCATCGAAGCCGATGACGGAGACATCGGCCGGAACCGAAACGCCGCGCGCACGCAATTCGCTGATCGCGCCAATCGCCATCTGGTCGCTCGATGCGAAAATCGCGGTGAAGGCGATGCGACCTTCGAGAAGAGACGCAATCGCCTGACGGCCGGCCTCGATGCTGTAATCGCCCGTCACGACAAGTTCGTCGTCATAAGCGATGCCGGCTTCGGCAAGTGCCGCGCGATAACCATCGAAACGCTCCTGCGCCAGACTTTCCGGAACCGGACCGGCCAGATGCACGATCCTTTGATGTCCAGCGTCGATGAGGTGGCACATGGCGTTTTTGGAGGCGGCGCGGTTGTCCACCTTGACGGTCGGCAGAGCGAGGCCGGGCACCGTTTCCGACGCGATCACGATCGGCGGCAGCGCATCGCCCTGTTCGAGAAGCTCGGCGGGAAACTGGCCGGTCATCAGGATCAGGCCGTCGGCATGTTTCTGGCGCACCATGTCGATATGGGTCGCCACGCGGTTCTCATCGTTGCGGGCGTCGCCCATCAGCACCTTGTAGCCCGCTTCGCCCGCCGCTTCCTCAACGCCCTTGTAGATTTCGAGATAAAACGGGTTACCGATATCGCGAACGAGAAGGATGACGGTGTTGTTGGACTGACGCCGGAAGCTCGCCGCCTGCGCATTGGGAACGAAGTTCGCTTGCCGGACGGCGTCGAAAACCTTCTTTCGGGTTTCCGGGCGAACCTTGTCGGGTTGCTGCAGCGCCCGCGATACGGTCGCGATGGAAACGCCCGCGAGAGCTGCCACTTCCCTGATATTCGAACCTTGGTCTTTGCTCATCTGTCACACACGCAACTGCTTTTGGCGGCCATAAAGCAGCATCAGCGCTAGCAACGTGACACCGAATATGATCTGCCGTGCCCATACATCGAGGTTGAGCGTTATCAGTACGCTTTGCAGAATGGTGAGCGCAACAGCCCCGGCCATGGTTCCGACATATCCGCCCGCACCGCCGGCAAGCGAAGTGCCGCCGATGACGACCGCGATGATCGACGGAAGCACATATTGGTCACCGACGGAGATGAAGGACGTGCCGGTGTAACCGATCACACAAACCCCGGTCAGCCCGGCAAACAGGCCGGAAAGCCCATAAAGCAGCGTACGGATCAGGGAAACCGGCAATCCGGTGAGCGTCGCCGCCCGCTCGTTCGAGCCGATGGCATAAATGGCGAAACCGAAGGCCGTGCGGCGCAGCACGAACAGCATGATCGCGGCAATGCCGAGCCAGACGAAAAGCACACCGGGAATGCCGAAAATGAGCGGCCGGTTGATGAAACCTGCCAGCAAGGGTGCGGCCGCACCTGATGGAACGCCCTGCGAATAAACGACCAGCCCACCCTGAATAACCGCCGTCATGCCAAGCGTCATAACCAACGGCGGAATGCGCACGAAGGTGATGCCGAGACCGTTGATGAGGCCGATCAGGAAGGGGATGCCGCCGGCAACGAGAATGGCAAGCGGAATGCCCGCATTCTGGCCGTTCATCATATTGCCGGCAAGAACGGCGCCCAGCGAGATCATCGCGCCGACGGAAAGGTCGATGCCTTCACGCCCGCCGAGGATGACAAGGTTCTGGCCCGCCGCGACAATGCCGAGAATGGCGGCAATCGTCAGCAGCCGCACGATCTGCGAGCCCTGCGCGAAGCCGGGAGACAACAATTCCCCGACCAGCAGCAGGAAGACCGATGCGCCAATCGCGATGGTCAGGGGGTCGGTAAGGAGGGTTTTGATTTGCAAGCGGGGATTGGTCATATCAACGCCTCGTCACCAGAACACCGCCGGCCAGCGCCGTCAGCACAATCAAACCCTGCACCAGTGTCTGGTACTCGAAGGGCAGGCCCGCAAAGAAAATCACATTGCCGATCATGCCGAGCACCAGCGCGCCGGCAATCGACCCTGTCGAGCTGCCGAAACCGCCCGAAAGTGCGGTGCCGCCCAGAACCACGGCCGAGATGGAGGAGAGCGCCAGACTTGCACCGAGCAGCGGATCGCCCGAGGCCGTCTCCCCCGTCAGGCACAGCGCTGCCAGCGCCGAGAACAAACCGGAGATCATGTATGCGCCGATGCGGATGCCCGAAAGGCGCAGCCCCGTCTGGAAGGCGCCGGTGCGATTGCCGCCCACCGCGAGAAGGTGCGTATGAAACGGAATACGCGACACGATAAGGGTGAAGGCGATACCCCCAATCAGCACCCACAGCACGAAGGGCAAGCCGATGAAGCTGCCGGAATAGGTCTGCCAATAGGCTTCCGGCACCGGAAGGCCCGCCTGCGGCAGCACCCAGATCGCCAGCCCGGCGAAGATGATGCCGGTGGCGAAGGTGGTGACGATTGGCTGGAAGCGCAGGCCGGATATGAAGAGGCCATTGACCAGCCCACAAAGCAACCCGACAGCCGCACCCGCCGCCATGCCGGCGAAGACGGCGCCCGTCGTGCCGCCGAGTGCTGCGATGACACTGACGGTGACGACATTGGCAAGCGCCACAATACTACCAACCGACAAATCGATATCGCCCGCCAGAATGACATAGGTCTGGCCAATGGCGACCAGGATCAGCGGCAGAAACGTCGTCAGGTTCGATTGCAGCACGGAGGGCTGAACGAAGGAGGGTTGCAGAAACGTGTTCACGGCGATGAGAAGCGCCAGTACGACGAGGGTGATGACCCATGGCTGCCTGCGCAGAAAACCGGAGGCGCTCATGCGGCATCTCCATAAGCGGCGCGGGTCATGTTTACGGATGTCATGTCGGCTCCGGTCAGTTCCGCAGAAATGCGTCCACCGTTGAACACAAGAATGCGGTCGGCATATTCGAGGATTTCCGCATCCTCCGAGGAATAAAGAAGGATGGTCGCGCCAGCATCGGCCTGTTGCCGCATCAGGGCGAAGAGATCGGCCTTCGCGCCGAGATCGATGCCCTTGGTCGGATCGTCGAGCAGCAGCAGTTTCGGTGCGGTGGCGAGCCAGCGGGAGATAAAGATTTTCTGCTGGTTGCCGCCCGAAAGCGTGCCGATCGGCATATCGAGGCCGGCGAACTTCGTCTTCATGTAATCCGCGACCTTCTGCACGCGCGGTTTCAGCGTCGCGGGACGGACCAGCCGCATCTTCTCGCGCACCATCAGCGCCGCGACGAGATTTTCGAAGATCGACCGGCCCTGAAGGGAAGCGTCACGGCCACGGTCACCGGAAACATAGGCAAAACCACTATGAACCGCCTGCGAAGGCTTGCCGATGGTGATTTCACGACCCTCAAACCGGATTTGGCCTGAGGCAAATGGGTTGGCACCGAAAAGACCCTTCAGCAAGGCCGACTGGCCCTGGCCCTGCAGACCGGCCAGACCGACGATTTCGCCCGGATAGGCTTCGAGAGTGACACCGCGAACGCCCTCACCCGCCACATCCGTAAGCTTCAGGCTCGGCGCAGCAGCCGAACGCCCGTTTTGACGGGCAGGAGCGGCCCGAACATCGCCGACCATGTCATGGACGACGGCCTCACGGGTGGTGGCTGCCGTATCGAGTTCGGAAATCGTCGCGCCGTTGCGCATCACGGTGATGCGGTCGCAGACGGCGAAAACCTCGTCGAGACGGTGGGAAATCATGATGGTGGAGACACCGTCCGCCTTCTTGGCCCGGAGTATCTCGAAAAAACGCTGGGACTGGCGGCCATCGAGCGCCGCCGTCGCCTCGTCCATGATCATCAGGCTTGCATTCTGCGCGAAGACCTTGAGGATTTCGACGAGCTGGCGCTGATCTGGCGGCAGATTGCCGACGATTGCATCCGGCTCCAGGCCTTCGCCAGCCACGCCGTCGAACAGCGCGATCAGCCTCGCCGCTTCGGCCTTCAGCGCCTTGCCGTCGACAAAGATGCCGCGTTTCGGCTCGCGGCCGAGAAAGATATTGTCGGCGACAGAAAGCTGCGGAACGAGGCTGAGTTCCTGATAAAACAGCGCAATACCGGCATTTTCGGCGTCCCGCGGGCTTTTGAAGCGCACGTCTTCGCCATTGAACCTGATTGCGCCGCTGGTCGGCGCGACCGCGCCCGCAACGATCTTGCAGAGCGTGCTCTTGCCGCAGCCATTGGCGCCCAGAAGCGCGTGAATTTCACCGCGACCAACCGTCAGCCTGCCGTCGGAAAGCGCGCGCACCGCGCCAAAATTCTTCGTTATGCCGGCCGCTTCCAAAGCGTTCGCCATCGCATGTCCCCGAATAATGCTTGTCACAGGCGGATGGCCAAGGCCCGGTCCGCACTCGAAATTGTGGTTCGGGCCGGCGTTCGCCGCCGACCCGAAACGGCTCTTACTTGAAGAACTCGCCAGCCTGCTCCGGCGTCACGGTCGCCGTGACGGACCAGTAGCCCGGCTTGCCATCGGCAGCCTTGATGTTGTCGGCAAGGTTGTCATTGCTGACGAAGGGGATCGGAATATAGATGGCGTTACCATAGGTGCCGCCGAAAATACCGTCCTTGAATTCCTTGCCCTGCAGCTTCAGGACAGCGACGTTGAGCGCGCTGGCCATGACACCCGGAGGATTGACCGAAGCGCCGGAATTGAACTTTTCCTTTTCCCAGCGGGTCATGAAGTCCTTGCGGATTTCACCGGTCGCGGCAATGTCCTTGGTCTTGCCGGCGGCTTCGATGGCGCGCCATGCGCCGTCCGCCATGCCGTCCTGCACCCACACACCGCTGATATCGGGATAGGTGGCGAGAAGGTTCTGCATGGCCTGCTGGCCCTGCGCCTGATCCCAGCTCGCATTGGCTTCGTTCAGTACCTTGATGTCAGGGTATTTCTTGAACACTTCGCGATAACCGGCAACGCGGGCTTCGTTGGCGGGGTTGCCGGCGATGCCGTTGATGGCGACGACGCTTCCCTTGCCCTTCAGCGCATCCGCAAGCCATTGCGCGGATTGCGCCGCCCATGCCTTCTGGTCGATGCCGACATAGATCGCATCCTTCGAGGACACTTCGGCGTCGGTGGCGATGACGAGAATATTGCGCGCCTTGGCCTGCGCGAAGATCGGATCGAAGGCCGTCGGGCTGCCGGGGTTGATCAGGATCGCATCGACGCCCTGGTTCATGAAATTGCGGATATGGCCGATTTGCCCCTGCACATCAACATTGCCGCTCTGAACGACAACCTCAACCTTGACGCCCTTTTCGCCCCAGGCTTTGGCGGCAGCCTGAGCCTCTTCGATCATCTGCGTGCGCCATTCGCTGCCGACGAAAGAATTGGAAAGACCGATCTTGAAGCTCTGCTCCTGGGCATGCGCCGACGTGCCCGCCGCCAGCACCATCGCGGCAGCAGCCATCAAATGTCTAAACATGAAATTTGCTCCTCCAAGCACGGTTTTTAACTAATGAAACCGTTTACATCGGCGAATGTAACCGTTTTCATAAGTGAGTCAATCCCGAGAATGATTTTTATCCGAGGGCGCGGAACGGCGGCGGATGAACAGTTCCGACCGGCGGAAAAGGCTTGAAAAATCGAGACATGCGCCGAGCCGGGCGCAGCACGGAGATTCGGAAAATGTCCTTGCCCGGCAGATCATGTCGATTTTCATTTCACTGTAGACAATGGGAGGATTCGCGCTTCAAATCGCCTCGAGTCAGCCATCAGGAAAACGACCAATGGAAATATTGCGCGCAGGAACACGGGCATCGGCGAAAGGCCCGGAGGCATGGTTCACGGGTCAGGTCCGCATCGATCCCCTCTTCAACCCCTTTGATGCCGAGCGGGTTCAGGGCGCTCAGGTCACCTTCGAACCCGGCGCCCGCACCGCCTGGCACACCCATCCCCTCGGCCAGACCCTGATTGTGGTTTCCGGCCTCGGCCGGGCGCAGCGCGAAGGCGGCCCGGTGGAGGAAATCCGCCCCGGCGATACCGTCTGGTTCGCGCCGGGCGAAAGGCACTGGCACGGGGCCGCACCCGATGTCGCCATGACCCATATTGCACTTCAGGAGGTCAAGGATGGCAAGGTGGTGGACTGGATGGAACAGGTGACAGATGACCAATATGGCGGCTGACGCGGCAGCGCAGTCCGAAGGCTGATCCTGCGGACCGTGAGTGTGAGTGTGCCTCTGCCCTGCACCGCGACTGCTGGAACGCTAAAAAACATCAACGGCGATATGGCCGGAATGATATATGCCGGTGTAAAACCCCCTCGTCCTGTCGATGGAAACCTTGGGGGTATTGAATGAATTCCGGGCGTCGTGGCGTTCTCGCATTTCTGGGCGGCCTTGTGCTGGCAAGGCCGTCTCTCGGCGCAGCATCGGGCAAGCCTGCGGCCTTTGCCGAATCCCGTTCCGAATACAAACCCCGGCATATCCTCTGCTTTCTTGGCACGGAAAATGGGCTGGCGGCGCTGCAGAAGAGCGCCCGCGCCGCCATCGATGATTTTGCGCCCGATTTCAGTCTCGACGAGGATTATTCACAGGATGAGGCGGACGACCGGATGGAACGTTCGTTCAATGTCTGCTGGGATCGCGTCGACCCCGATGCCTACCAGCCGGAGGATGAGGAAGCCGTCGCCGCGCACGGCTCGGTTCTTTATGTGCTCAGCCCATCCATGGATGCCGAAACAGCCGTGAAGACATCCGCAAAGGCCCTCGGATTCGTACAGCACATGCTCGATCACGGCGCTGTCGCCGTGAAGGGTGAAAGTGCGGGCGTCGCCCATGGCGCGAGGCGCTGGAAGCAGCTTTACGAGCAGTCGCGTGGCGAGGCGGCGGCCGATGACGGGATGGCGCTTGCCAGAACCTGTCGTCTGGCTTTCGCACGCCGCCCCATAGGAGACGATGCCGAAGGCATGACGAGCGTTGGGTTTCACCTGATCGGCCTGCCCAATGTGCAGATACGCTTCACCAAAAAAGACCAAGACCAGCCATCGACGAACGCCCAACAACTGAAGATAGCCGCCTTGATAGACGATATCGCCGAGCAAATGGCGCGTGAAGGCGTTGAAGCCACTCTGAAGGGCCGTCGCGCCTCCCTCGCCGACGACACACGGTATGAGGAGGACGAATATAAATTCAATCCTTTCGGCGTCGTGAGCGTTGATGGCCTCAAGCTTTAACGCCCGCCTGCGGCCTTATGGGGCAGGATCGCTCTCGCCGGCCACCAGAAGCATGGGCCACACGCAATGGCGGGCCTGATTGGGGTAAAAGGGCGCGTAGGCCGGCATGGTCGATAGCAGCGTCTGGGCCACCGTCACGCCGAGATCATGCAGGGACATGCGGAAACTGGTCAGCCGAGGTTCCAGAAACTGGCCGCGCGGGCCATCGCGGAAGCCGATGACGGCGAGATCGCGCCCCGGTTTCAGCCCCACTTCCGCAAGCCGGCGATAAAGCCCGACCGCCATCAATTCGTAGATCAGCACGATCGCCGTTGGCCGGGGCCGCATCTGCAGCCACTCGCTGGCGGCGTGATAACCACCCTGCTCGCTCGATTTCGCGCGGATGACCAGCGAGGAATCGTAGACGATGCCATTGTCTTCCAGCGCGCGCCTGTATCCTTCGAGAAAAACGTAACCGAGATTGATATCGCTGTCTGGCACCGCCACCGCAATCGAACGATGCCCGGCAGCGGCAAGGCGATCGACCGCGTTTTTCGCGACGCCCTCGAAATCGAGGTCTATCCAGGCGTGAGTGTCGCTGGAAGCGGTCCGTCCGAGCGCCACGAAAGGCAGCCGGGTCTGCTTCAGGAAATCCACACGTTTGTCTATCCGCCGCGTCGCGGAAATGATCATCGCATCCACCATCCGGCGCGCCACCATGCGCTTCAGATATTCATCCGGATCCTCTTCCCCCGGACAGGGCAGAACGATGAGATCGAGATTATGCCCGGAAAACACGCTTTGCAGACCGTCGGTCACACCGAGGAAGAAGTTGTCGGAGTTCTCCACGGTCTGCGCATCGCTGCCGGTCATGAGGCCGATGACATTGGTGGTTCCCTGCCTGAGGCTACGGCCGGACTGGTTGGCGACATAACCCAGCTTTTCCGCCGCTTCCAGAACACGCCGCCGCGTTTCTTCGTTCACATCCGGCTTGCCGTTCAGGGCACGGGAAACAGTGCCTATCGATATCTCCAGATAATCGGCAAGCTGACGAATTCCTTTCATGCACTCCCCTCCCAGGCCCGGCGCGCAATCGACGCGCCCCTTAACGGTCTTGACATATCTAACATCATCGGCATAGTCTCGTAAACGTTTACGACACTCTGCGCAAAGAGGAGTTTGCGAAAGAGTCCGGGGAGATGAGATGACATTCAATGCCGTTTTATGCGGGTGCGGAGCCATGGCCAAAGGCTGGCTGCGCGCCATTCAATCCACGCCGGAAATCGCCGGCGCGATCAGGATCGCCGGGCTGGTCGATCTGAACGAGAACACGGCACGCGCGCTTGCCGAGGAATTCGCCCTTACCGATGCGGTCATCGGCACGGATCTGCGCGAGGTTCTCGCTAAAACGAAAGCCGACATCCTTTTTGATATCGTCATCCCGCAGGCGCGCTTCGCCGTGGTTGAGGCCGGTCTGGAGGCCGGGTGCCATGTGCTCAGCGAAAAGCCGCTTGCCGCCTCGATGGAGGAAGCCGCCACGCTGGTCGAACTGGCGAAAAAAGCCGGTAAAATTCATGCCGTGGTACAAAACCGGCGGTTTATCGCCGGTATCCGGCGCCTGCGCCGTGCACTGGAAGACGGCATCGTCGGCGATCTGACGGCCATCCATTGCGATTTCTTCCTCGGCCCGCATTTCGGCGGCTTCCGCGAGGAGATGAAGAACGTCCTGCTTCTCGACATGGCGATCCACACTTTCGACGCGGCCCGTTTTGTCGCCAATGAAAAACCCCTCTCCGTCTTCTGCGTGGAGAAGAACCCGGCCGGCTCATGGTATGCCCATGGCGCAAGCGCCAACGCCATTTTCGAGTTCTCGAATGATGTCGTCTTCACCTATCGCGGCTCCTGGTGCGCCGAAGGCGAGCGGACCAGCTGGGAAGCGCGCTGGCGACTGATCGGCTCCAAGGGCATGATCGTCTGGGACGGCGAAGACAATTTCTCCGCCTCCGTGGCCGGTGACGACCAGGGGCTTCTGCGTGGATTTAAGACCGTAAACGTTTCCGAAGACGTTTCCGAGAAGGATACGCGCGGCCATGCCAGCGTCATTCTCTCGTTTCTTGAGTCCATCCGCACGGGCGAGATGCCGGAAACGGCCTCCTTCGACAACATCAACAGCCTTGCCATGGTGATCGGCGCGATTGAAAGCGCCCGCCTCGGCCAGCGTGTTTCCATTGCAGCATAAGGACTGAAAGACGTGAGCAATCCGGCAACATCCATCCGCATCGGCACCATGGTCAGCGCCACCAAGGGACAGGCGGCCGAACGCATCGGCCAGATCGCCGATCTCGGCTTTGAAAGCTTCGAGCCGTTCTTCTGGCAAACGACCAACGGCCAGGACCTTGCCGAACTCGGCAAGCGCTGCCGCGAGGCGATCGGCGAGCGCGACATCACCATCAGCACGCTCGGCATGTTCGGCAATCCGCTGGAGGAGACCGACATCGACCTTGAGACATTGCAGGGCTGGAAAGACTGCATCGACAATGCCCACCATTTCGGCGCGACCTGCGTTGCCGGTTTCACGGGCCGGCTTCGTGGCAGGCCGCTGCCGGAAAGCCTTCCCCGATACCGGCAAATCTGGAGCGAGCTTGCAAAACGCGCCGCCGACAAGGGCGTGAAGATCGCCTTTGAAAACTGCGCCATGGATGGCAACTGGCAGACCGGCGACTGGAACATCGCGCACAATCCCGACGCATGGGAACTGATCTTCAACGAAACGCCGGACGAGCATATCGGCATCGAGTGGGAACCCTGCCATCAGATGGTCTATCTGATCGATCCGCTGCCGCAGATCCGCAAATGGGCGGACAAGATTTTTCATGTGCACGGCAAGGACGCGACCATCCGCTGGGACGTCATTCGCGAGCACGGCATTTTCGGCAAGGAAAAATTCGTCTTCATGCGCACGCCGGGCTTCGGCGACAGCAACTGGACGGACATTATTTCCGAACTGCGCCTCGCCGGCTGGTCCGGCTCCATTGATATCGAGGGCTGGCATGACCCCGTCTATCGCGATGCGCTGGAAATGACGGGCCAGGTGCATGGCCTGAACTATCTGAAAAAATGCCGCGGCGGCGATTTCGTCGTCGATCCGACATAACGGAAGCCTTTTGGGAGAAGGTTTTCGAAAATTGCAGAGACGATAACCAAGAGGAGGAGATTATGGGTATCGCGAAATGCATGATGGCCGGCGCATTTCTGCTGGCGGGCGTATCCGCCGGCGCTATTGCGGCGCAGGCAGAAGATGTGACGTTGACCCTCTGGTCGCTGGATCGCGATATCCAGCCGGCGCCGAACCTCATCAAGGAGTTCAACGCGCTGAATAACGGCATCAAGATCGAATACCGGCAATTGCAGTTCGATGATGTGGTGAGCGAATCCATGCGCGCCTATTCCACCGGCAATGCGCCCGACATCATCGCCATCGACAACCCCAACCACGCCATGTTCGCCGCACGCGGCGCCTTTCTCGATGTGACCGACATGATCGCCAAGTCGGATGTCATCAAGACGGAGAATTATTTTCCGGGACCGCTGAAATCGGTGATGTGGGACGGCAAATATTTCGGCGTGCCGAAGGCCACGAACACGATTGCGCTTTATTACAACAAGGACCTGTTCAAGGCCGCAGGGCTCGATGCGGCAAAACCGCCGCAGACCTGGGATGAGCTGGTGGAAGCGGCGCGCAAGCTGACCGACCCCTCGAAGAATATTTACGGCATCAGCTTCAGCGCCAAGGCGAATGAAGAAGGCACCTTCCAGTTCCTGCCCTGGGCGCAGATGGCGGGCGCGACCTACAAGAACATCAATACCGAGGGTGCCGTCAAAGCACTCGAAACGTGGAAGCTGATGCTGGATGAAAAGCTGGCATCGCCGGATACGCTGACGCGCAGCCAGTGGGATTCCACCGCTACCTTCAACGCCGGCAACGCCGCCATGGTCATTTCCGGCCCATGGGAAATCGACCGCATGCTGAAGGACGCCAAGTTTGACTGGGGTGTCGCTTTGCTGCCGGTGCCCACACCCGACGCCCCGCGATCTTCGGCCATGGGCGACTATAACTGGGCGATCTTCTCCAAGACGAAACATCCGGAAGAGGCCTTCAAGGCAATCGAGTTCTTCGCCTCAAAGGACAAGGACATGTTCAAGAACTTCGGCCAGTTGCCAGCGCGCTCGGATATTCCGGTTCCGCCCACGGGCAATGCGTTGAAGGATGAGGCGCTGAAGACCTTCGTGGAACAGCTGAAATATGCGCAGCCGCGCGGCCCCTCGCCCGAATGGCCGAAGATTTCCAAGGCGATTCAGGATGCCATTCAGGGTGCGCTTTCGGGCCAGATGACGCCGAAAGCCGCGCTCGATCAGGCCGCTGAAAAGATAAAGCTGGTCGAAGGCTGATCCGGGCGGGCGGCCGGGTTCTCCGGCCTCCACCCAAGGAGTTCCTCCCGGTGGGGCTGCCTGCCGCGACAAGCGGCGGCGGCCCCGACTGGAGCTTGCGAGGATGTTTCATGAAAAAACTGTTTTCCAGCGTCAGTGACGGTCGCGGTTTCGATATCGTCCTTGTCGCCTTTCCTTTGGGCTTCCTGTTCGTCATGGCGGGGCTGCCGCTCATCTACAACATCGTCATGAGTTTTCAGGAAGTCGACATGTTCAGCCTGGGCACCTTCGTGCGCCCCTTCGTCGGCTTCAAGAACTACATCGATCTGTTCCGGCAGCCGGAAACATTGCCGATCCTTTTCAACACCGTCACCTTTGTCGTGGCCTCGATTGCCGGGCAATTCGCTATCGGCTTCGGTCTGGCGCTGTTCTTCTGGGTCAATTTTCCCGGCGCCACCTGGCTGCGCGGTCTTTTTCTCGTGTCCTGGGTCATGCCCGGCCTCGTGGTGGGCGCGATCTGGAACTGGATCCTCTCGGGCGATTTCGGCGTGTTGAATTTCTTCCTGCGGGAAAGCGGCCTGATATCGGGCAATATCTTCTGGCGCTCCGATGCGAATTTTTCGCTCTGGGCCGTCGTCATCGCCAATATCTGGCTCGGCACGTCCTTCAACATGATCCTGCTTTCCGTCGGCCTCGCCTCCATCCCCGGCGATCTCTATGAAGCCGCGGAGCTGGACGGCGCCAATGCCTGGCAGCGCTTCCACACCATCACCCTGCCGATGATGCGCTCCACCATCGGTGCAATCGTCTCGCTCGGGCTGATCTTTACGCTGCAGCAATTCGATCTTTTCGCCGCCATTACCGATGGCGGACCGAACAACAGCTCCAACGTGGCGCAATACTGGGCGTGGGACCTGTCCTTCCGGCAATATGATTTCGGCAAGGGCGCCACGATCTCCGTCATCATGATCGTTTTCGTCATGCTGGCCTCCATCGTTTATGTGCGCTCCACACGGCATGAGGTGCGCGGATGAGCATCACGACCCGCAACCGTCTGATGCTGGCCATCGCCATCCTGCTCGCCATCATCTACCTCTTCCCGCTTTACTGGATGTATCTGACCTCGCTCAAAAGCGGCTCGGAAATGTTCGCCAATCCGCCCGCCTTCTGGCCCAGCGATCCGCAATGGCAGACCTATGCCTATGTCTGGAACAGCCGCAACATGGGCAGATACCTGTGGAACTCGGTACTGATCGCTTCGAGCGCGGTGCTGCTGATCACCATTCTCGGCGTCGGCTGTGCCTATGTGCTGGCGCGCTATCGCAATGTCTGGGTGGATATCGGCCTGTTCCTCATCCTCATGCTGCAGGTTCTGCCGGCATCGCTGATGATCACGCCAATCTTCGTCGGCTTCTCGCAATTCGGGCTTCTGGATTATCCGCGCCTGTCGGTCATCCTCGCCATTGCGGCGAAAAGCATGCCCTTTTTCGTGGTGCTTGTGCGCGCCACCTTCATGGCCGTGCCGCAGGAACTGGAAGAGGCCGCACTTGTGGATGGCAATTCCCGGGTCGGCGCTTTCTTCAACATCGTTCTGCCGCTTGCCCGAAACGGCATTCTCGTCAGCGCCATCCTCATTTTCATGCAGGCCTTCGGCGAGTTCGTCTATTCGAAATCGATGATCCAGGCGGCCGAATTGCAGCCGGCGAGCGTCGGCCTCAATTCCTTCATGGGCCCCAACACCAGCGAATGGAACAACATCATGGCCTATGCAACCATGTATGTGACGCCCATTCTCGCCCTCTTCATTCTCTTGCAGCGCCGTATCGTATCCGGCCTGACCTCAGGAGCGCTCAAATGACCCTTCAGATCGAACTTTCCGGCGTCAACAAATATTACGGCGCCTTTCATGCGCTGAAGAACATCAACCTCTCCATCGAGAAGGGCACTTTCGTCGCACTTGTCGGCCCGTCGGGCTGCGGCAAATCCACCCTTCTGCGCTCGCTCGCCGGGCTGGAAACCATATCGGCCGGCGACATGCGCATTGCCGGCACGCTCATGAACGGCGTGCCGCCGCGCAAGCGCGATGTGGCCATGGTGTTCCAGTCCTATGCACTCTACCCGCATATGACCGTGGAGGAAAATCTCACCTATTCGCTGCGTATGCGCGGCGTCGCCAAGGCCGAGGCCCGCAAGGCGGCGGAAGAAGTTGCGGCCACGACGGGACTTTCAAAACTTATGAAGCGCTATCCCCGCGAACTCTCCGGCGGCCAGCGCCAGCGCGTGGCCATGAGCCGGGCGATCATCCGCAACCCGCAGGCGTTTCTGTTCGATGAGCCGCTTTCCAATCTCGATGCGGCGCTACGCGTCCACATGCGCAAGGAAATCCGCGCACTGCACGATCGCCTGCATGCCACTTCGGTCTATGTCACCCATGACCAGATCGAAGCGATGACCATGGCCGATCATGTCGTCGTCATGCGTGACGGCGTGATCGAGCAGCAGGGCACGCCACTGGAACTATACGACCGCCCGGTCAATCGTTTCGTGGCCGGCTTCATCGGCTCGCCGGCCATGAATTTCATTCCGGCGACCGTCAGCCCGGATGGCGCATCCCTTCAGCTCAGCTTCGGCGAAGGCGAACCGCAGCAATCGATCAGGAATCCGGCCTCCCTGCCGCCCGGCAAGGATGTGATCGTCGGCATCAGGCCGGAACATATCCGGCCGGCCGCAGCAGCCGGGGCGGCATTGACGCTGCCGGTTTCCGCGGTGGAAACGACCGGCTCGGCCACTTTCCTCACCACGGGAACCACCACCGAACTGGTCATCGCGGTGCAGGGACGCAGCGCAGTCAAAGCAGGTGAAACGATCGGCCTCGACATCGACCCGTCCGATATGCATTTGTTCGATGCGGAAACAGGCGTCGGCCTCCTGACCCGCTGAGCGGCGGTTTTGCCGGCTGTTTCCTCCGCCGGCAAACACGAAGCGTGGAGTCGAATGACCATAAGCGGGAAAACAGTATTCCTTATCGGCGCAGCCATCCTCGCCGGCCTCGTCATAGTCCAGCTCAAGGATGTCCACATCGCCATCGGGGAACGCGCCATGGGAGGTTATGACAGTTCGAGCAACCCGGAAGCGGCCTCCCGCGCCGAGCGGGAAGCAAAAGAGGCCGCCGCGCGTGCCGAGGCCGCGGCAGGCGCGCTGGAACCGCAAAACTGACCGCGACCACAGCACCCGAAATATTTCGATTGGAATAGTCGCTGCAATCTGACCTGTGCTATCAGACAGGTGGATTCGCAACGGGGGACTGAATGGCGAAAGGGTTCGTAACGGCCGAAGAAGTAGCAAAAAAGGCGGGTGTCTCACGTTCCGCCGTTTCACGCACCTTCACTCCCGGCGGCAGCGTATCCAAGGCCGTCCGACGCAGGGTGTTGAAAGCTGCGCAGGAACTTGGCTATCGCGTCAACCGTCTGGCGCAGGGCCTCAATAACGACCGCTCCAACCTCGTTGGTGTTGTCGGGGCCAATCTCAGTTCTCCCTTCATTTCGAAACAGCTCGATTTCCTCAGCATCGGTCTCCTGCGCCGTGGCCTGCAATGCCTGCTGCTGAATGCGGCAGATGCGCGCAAGGACATCGCGCCGCTCATCGAGCGTCTCTTCGAATTCCGCGCGCAGGCCATCATCGTTCTTTCCGGTGAACCTCCGGCCTCTATTATCGACGAATGCATCGCCAATGGCGTGCGCCTCATCCTCATCAACCAGCATCTGGACCGCACCGATACGAATATGGTGCTGAGCGACGATTCTCACGGCGCCAACCTGGCCGCCATGCGGCTTGTAGCTGCCAGGTGCAGAAAGGTTGCGGTTGTCTCCAGCGGCAGCCAGACGCCCGCGCAGTTGCGCCGCGTCAACGCTTTCACCGAGCGCATGACCATGGAGGGTATCCAGGTAATTCCATGGTGCGGCGGCCCCACCAGCTATGACAGTGGCTATCAGGCCGGCCGAGAATTGCTCGCGGACAGGACCATCGACGGCGCCTTCTGTGTCACTGATCTGCTGGCACTTGGTTTCATGGACGCCGCCCGGCTGGAAATGGGCCGCCGGGTGCCGGGAGATATCTCGATTGTCGGTTTCGACGATATTCCGCAGGCCAGCTGGAAAAGCTACCAGCTGACGACCGTTGCCCAGTCTTTCGACGCGCTGACCGAGAAGGTTTTGACCGCACTCGACAGCGATGAGCCGGAAACCCGGCTTCACGTCGTGCCCGTTTCCATGGTAGAGCGCATCACCGCACGCTAGACCAAATGTCCTTCCGGGCAAAAATCTTCAGATCAAACCGCAACCCGTTTACGCTGCGGCACAAGCCCAAGCTCCAGATCGCGCGGCACGCTCGAGAAACGGGCCGAGGGCTCCGAAGAAGATTTCGAGAAAGCTTTCGACCGAACCATCGTGACGATCCGGCTCCCTGCCGAAGCGCTCCGCCAGCGTTCGATAAAGGGAAAGCCGTTGCGGCGCGATGTGCGGCAGCGCCAGGCCTGCGCCCTGGCGCAGGCAATACCAGTCGGCAATCAGCTCGAACATCGGCAAGTCCAAGGAGAGGACAGCAGCATCAGACGAAGATCGGCCTTCACCTCCAAGCAGATCGAGAACCTCCCGAACGCTTTTATCGGCGATTGCCGTGACGACCTCGACCGGCCATTCCTTGGGGAAATAACGATACCTGATCAGCGCCCGCTTGTGGCCCAGCAGAAATTCACCGTAATTGCCGGCGGCAAAAGCCCGGTCGTTTGCCTCGCCCGCCAGTGCGGTTTCCTGTGCATAGCCATCGCAAATGCGGCCATTGACCGGCAGCGCGGCCATCTCCACCGTCTCGACAAGGATTGCCTGCCGCGACGGGTGGACGACCTTGAAGGCGGGCGGAAAGGCGACGAGCGACGGCACGGCGATATTGGTGAGCGAATTTTCGCCCTCCCCGCGCCGGGTCACGCCTTCCACGTGCAGGTGCCCGCTGAAATGGACGGCAAGCCCGGCCTGTAACAGCGCATCCTCCACCGCCTTGCGCGGCGTGCGGCGCACGACATTGGTTTCACCGAACAGGGCGCCTTCCGCACCGCTTGCGCCATCGAAAGGATCGAGCGCCGGATAGTGGGAAAAGCCGAGCAATGTCTTGCCGTGCAGCTCCGCCCTGCGGCGCACATCAGCAATCCAGTCGATGAGGAAGGGCTTGCAGCGCAAAAGCGCATTCCAGCCACCGGAGGTGCTGTCGATAAAAGCCGCCTCCTCGCCCGTTTCGAACTCACCATCGAGCGGCTCGAAAATATTGGCGTCGATCATCAGCAGCCACAGGCCCGGCTCCGGTTCGACCAGATAGGAGGCATCCATCAGGCGGTAGACATTGCGCCCATCGGGTGAGCGCACCGCGTACAGCCGGTCCTCCGGCGCATCGGAAACACCGAAAGGGGTTTCCCAATGCAGATAATCCGGCTGGCGGAAATAACCGAAAGCCGCCATCGGGCCAAGGCCCGCAGGATAGCCTTCGCAATACATACCGTCGTTCACGACGACGTGCTCACCGGCCCGCCGGGCATCGCTTGAAACGGAAAGGCATTTGCCGTTCTCCGTCAGGAATTCCTTGGTATGATGCCGGCCGCGCGGTCCGAAAATATCGTGGTTTCCAGGCAATGCGTAGAAGGCCGTGCCGTGGGCGTCGCTGTGGCGTTGCAGGATGTTCTTCAGCGTTTCGGTCGTCACCCGCTGGCCCTCATCGGTATAGTCGCCAAGCAGAACCACATGGCGAATGCCGCGCTGCCGCACCTCCTCCAGTGCCGCATGCAATGCATCGGCGCTTTCGTTGAAAACCCGGGTGGATTCACGCGTATCCGACCAGCTGCGCATGGTGATGCGCTGACCGTCGATTTCGATGCCGGGAAATCCGAAATCGGCTGCCGTGTCATGGAAATGCGCGTCTGCGATGACGGCAACGGAGGGAAGCGTGCGTGTCAGCATGGTTGAGCGGTCTTTCTGCCCTCGACCATGTCGATCCAGTCGGAAGCACGGCGGGCGGCGGCGTAAAGCATCGGTTTCGGCGTCTCGAACCATTCGTCAGGCCGCAATTCCCGTTTCGTGCGGATCACGGCCAGCGCATCGTCGATGGTCGGATAGAGATCCGGCTGCTGCTTGTGCAGGAAAAGCGCCACCAGTGAGACGGAACGGCTGCGGCCGCTGCGGCAATTGACGAGCACATTGCCGCCATCGGCAAAGGGATAGGTTTCCCGCTTCGGCATGGTCTGGCGAAGCGCGCCGTCGAGAATGTAATAGGCGCCCAGCATCATGGTGTCGGGGCTGCCCTCACCATCGATAAGGCCGAGCTTGTAATAACGGATATCGCCATAACCCACGGCGCGCCTGTCGCCCTCTTCCTCCGCCGCCTGCACGAGATTTATATCAAGATTGACGGCGCAATTGACAACGGTGGTGATGCCATGCCGGCGCAGGAGCCCGAGATCGCTCGCACCATCGCTGCCGCCAATGTAAAGCGCAGCATTGTGCGGGCCGAGCCCTTCCGCAATCAGGCTGATTGCAGGCCGGGCATAAACGGGTCCATCCATTTCATTCCTCCACATGCATGAAGCACGAGGCCCCCTCTGCAAAAGGGCCTCCGCATGAATCACGCCGATGCCGCCCGCGGACGATCCAACGGCTGCCGCGCGGCGAGTGCTATATTCGATGCCTGGCTGACGCCTTTGGCAACACCGGCGGCTGCGGCCAGCACCAGCCCGCCCTCCCTGAGACTGCCGATCTCCAGAAAAGGGCACACATCGCCGCCAGCTTCGCTGACGAGTAGCAGCCCTGCAAGACAATCCCATGAATTCATATGCAATTCGAGATAGCCATCGGAACGGCCATCAGCCACATAGGCAAGCGCCAGCGCGCCGGAGCCGGCGCGGCGGACATTGGCGCCCATGTCGAGCAGGTTCCTGACGACATCGAGATAGGTCGTATTCGCGATACGGGTGGACCACCCCATCTCGATCGAAGCGGCATCGAAGCGCTCCGTTTCCGCAGTCCGGATCGGCTGACCGTTGCGCGTCGCTCCCTCGCCGCGACGGGCGAAATAAAGCTCACCAAGGGCGGGACTATAGATCGCCCCGATTTCGGTCTGGCCGTTTTCGACATAGGCGATGGAGATGCAGAAATGCGGAATGCCACGGGCAAAATTGGCGGTGCCATCGATGGGATCCACGACCCAGACGCGCTCACCGATCTCGCCGCCGCCCTCTTCCCCGAAAAAACTGTCTTCCGGGAAAGCGGCCGTGATCGCGCCGCGAATATGCGCTTCCGAGGCAGCATCCGTCACCGTCAGAAAATCCTGCGGCCCCTTCATCGAAAAGCTGCGCGTCGCCTCGCCCTGAAAACCCTTCAGCACCAGTTCGCCGGCGGAAAGAATAACGCTGCGGCACAATTCGGCACGCGCCGCCAATGTATCGGGATAGTGGATCGAATCCATGCGCAAGAACCATTTTTCAAAGTTTGAACACGCGTTCATATTGCACGCGCGTTCAAACTTTTCAAGGGGCGTTGAAAGGGAGCTAACGGACATTGGAAGCGGGCGGGCCGATCATGCCAATTCGATGGAGTCGGCGCAACTCATGGCATGAAGCAAAGGGCTTCCTCCCCCATCAGGAATATCCCCGCAGGAAACATTTAATACTGAAAACATTGGAATGTTGCGAAACACAGCGCCTACATCTTGCGGTTGATGCAGTTGTCTGTCGGTTAACCCTGTGTATTTCCAATGATGTAACGGGAATTATGTTACGAATGCCGCTCTGTATTTGAAGAGCCATGAATGAAAATACTGACCGCCACACAAAAACTGCAGGACTTCATGTCCGTCCGGTCCGACAATCCTGATTTGCTGAAAGCACAGTACCGCGCTTTCACCAGACAGATGCCGATGATGTATTTCATCCTGCTTTCAAGCACATGGGCGCTTGCCGTGACGCATATGCAATTGGCGCCGCCTTGGCTCACCATTGGAGTTCCCGCCCTATTCACACTCGGCTGCACGCTCAGGGTCGCCTTCTGGTGGAGGACGCGCGGCATGGATCCCGAACCGCGGGTGGCGCATGCAGCCCTTCGGCGCACAAATCGCCTCGCTGCCGGCATCGCCATGGCATTCACGCTCTGGTCTTTCCTGCTGGTGCCCTATGGGGATGCCTATACGCAATCCCACGTCGCCTTCTATATGGCGATTACCGTCATTTCCTGCATTTTCTGTCTGATGTATGTGCGCTCGGCTGCCTTCACGGTGACGCTCATCGTCAATGGCGCCTTCATCGCCTTTTTTCTGGCGTCGCAGCAACCGACCTTTGTTGCCATCGCCATCAACGTGCTGCTGGTCTGCACCGGCATGATGTCCATTCTGCTGACCAACTACCGCAATTTCGAGCGCATGGTCATTTCACAACAGCGCACGGAAGCGCTCAGCAACGAAAACCTGCTGCTTGCCAATATCGACAGCCTGACGGAACTGCCCAACCGCCGCGCCTTTTTCGCTCACCTTGAAGCCGAGCTCGAAAAAGCCAGGGCCAACGGAACCCGGCTGGCGCTGGGTGTGATCGATCTGGACGGGTTCAAGCCCGTCAACGATCTTTACGGACACTCCGTGGGAGACAGGTTGCTTGTCAATGTCAGCAAACGCCTCACCGCCAATCTGAAAGCCAGCAGGGCCTTTCGGCTGGGCGGTGACGAATTCGCCATCGTCGCTCCGATCATACCGGATGACGCGCAACTCGTCAAAAATGCCAATGCGATCTCCGAGCAGTTGAGGGCGCCTTATCATATGCCGGAAGGCACCGTGCATGTTTCCGCTTCCATGGGAATTGCCGTGTTCCCAAACCTCGCCTCAACGCTCGAACAGCTTTTCGACAGGGCGGATTATGCCCTTTACCACGCCAAGAAAACCCGGCGTGGCGATGCCGTTCTGTTCGATGCGGAGCACGAAAAGCAGATCAATATCGAAGCCCGCGTCGAGCACCTGCTCAAACAGCGGGATATGGAAAACGAGCTTTCGGTCGTGTTCCAGCCGATCGTCGATATACGCGACGGAAGGACGGCGGGGTTTGAAGCGCTGGCGCGTTGGCACAGCCCGGTTCTAGGGCATGTGCCGCCTTGCCAGTTCTTCCCCATCGCGGAACGGGCCGGCATCGTCGGTTCGCTGACGCGGCCGCTTCTCAAGATGGCGCTCGCCTCCGCCGCCACATGGGAGCCTTCCCTGCGCCTGTCGTTCAACCTTTCGGCACAGGACCTCAATTCCCAGGAGGGCGTGCTTTCCCTGCTCGGCATCATCGAAAACAGCAGCTTCGATGCACGACGGCTGGACCTTGAAATTACCGAGACGGCTTTTGCCCATGATTTCGAGCAGGTGAGGCAATCGGTCGAAATGCTGCGCCGCCTCGGCTGCGGCATATCGCTGGACGATTTCGGCACCGGCTATTCCAGCCTGACGCGACTGCATGCATTGCCGCTGACCAAGATCAAGATCGACCGCAGCTTCGTCACGGACCTGCACGAAAAACCGGCCAGCTACAAAATCGTGAAATCCCTCCTCACCCTCAGCCGCGACATGGGACTGGAATGCGTGGTGGAAGGGGTGGAAACACCAGCCGAGCTAACCGCACTCGAAGGCCTCGGCGCCACGCTGGTACAGGGCTACATCTATGCACCGCCGCTTCGGGAAGAGGATGTCGGTGCGTTTCTTTCGGGACAGGCGACTAGAAGCGGAACTTCCGCTGGCAAACGCAGAAACAGGCTCCGCTAGTCAAACCATTGCATGAGGCAGATTGTCGTCACGGCACCCTAATTTCAGATTACTCGAACGTGATCCAGGAGGTTCCCTGCACCAATCTTCCACCATGCGCGCATGCATCACCCTGCCGCACTATCTTCTTTCCATCAATAGCGGCAAAGGACGAGCCGGCAGTAATTGTATCGGTCGTCGGAACTCCCGTGCACAAACAGGTATCACCGACAGTTGCGACCGGCGTTCCTTCAACCGTAACAAAACTCTGTTGGGTGGAGATGACGGGACCACCAACATGCGGTCTTGGGCCGGGATCGACCTTGGGGCAGACATGCATGTGGCCTTTAAGGGAGACTGGGCTGGCGGTCATTGGCTCCTCCTTCTCAACTAAATCAAGCCGCACGAGCAAAAGGCAACGGTGCTATGGCGAGCACTCGATTATTCCCGCCCCGGAAGCGTAGCCCCCTGTCAAAATCCCCCCCGTTCCTCCATTGAAAAAGGCACGGGTCGGACCGCACGATGAGCGGGTTAATATCCAGAAGCACAGCTTCAAATCCGGCGACATCGCCAGGTTTCAGGTAAATGTCGACGATAGCATCATCAATATGAGCGACCTCCCTGAAACGGTCCGCAAAATCCACCAGAGCTGCCGCGATGGATTTGGCATTTGCCTCTATCTCAGGAAAAAAAGCCGTATGAAAATACTGGGAAGCGCCGAGGAATTCCCGGTTTTTCATGAAGAGCCTGAACTCAGACCATTTCGGAATGTCTTTCCAAGGCCGTATGAACATGCAAACGTCAAATTTATCTTGAAGTGAACTTGCAAGAAGTCCCGCCACACGGGGGTTATCCCGCAATATATGAGACATAAGTTGGGCGCTGTTGAAGATCGGCCCCTTTTGGTATTGTCCTGGCTGCTTGAAACTGCATCCACCAAAGCGAAAATGGGCGCCTTCTTTGAAAACCGCGGTTTTGGCATCAATGGCTACGCGGAATTCATCTGACAGTTGAGGGAGTTCATCTACACTGAACAGAGCCCGGAAAGCCGCGGTCCTGCTCCCTATGGCGAGACGATCCTGCTCCGAGACAAGCCACTGCTCAAAGGGTAACCCCAGCTCGCACACTTCGTCCGGCCAGGATTCAATAAAGGTTGCCCGCCATTTTTCGTGTAGACCAAGCATATTCGTTACCCATCAAAGGTTTTCTGGTGCGGAGAGATTGATCAGGAATTCCGGCAGACTGTCCGCCAGCTTGACGATCCCTTTTGCGTTATTTCCTGTACCAAATGGGTCTGTCGCCCTTTCCCAGAAGTAAACAGCCCCATTTTCAGGATTTTTGCCATCCATCAACAAATAGGCATGTCCCGAATCCGCCGATCCAAAAAATATCATTGGGAGCGTGAACTGTTTTTCCCAACTGGAATTGGCAATAAAGGTGTCGTGCCACGAAACGATGGTATCGAAATTCGAAACAAGCACCTGCACATCATGTACCGACCGACTGCCGTCATCGTATTCCACCAGAAATGAATCGTTGTATTCGGTTCCACAGTGACCGTATTGCCTCAGAACCTCTTCCAGCTGTTTCGGAACGATCAGCCCGGTAAGTTCCGTAAAGCGACCGAAATCGCGGTCAGTCCACGTCGTATCCGGAACTCGTTGAAAATCGCTGTTCTCCTCCAGGAATTGAACCGCATCTTTTAAGACAACCATTGGAACAACTCCGTTCTAATAGGAAGGATCGTTGACTGCAGAAGCGCCGCCGCTGTGGGCACCGCCGCCTTGGCCGGTATTATGTATACGCGAGTCGACCAGCTGCATCGTGGATGTGTCTTCATTGTGATGCCACGTAAAGCCATTTTCATCGGCAGTCTTGCTCCAGCTGCCATACCTTTCCTTGAGCGGACCAACGGCCTGGCCCACGTCGCCGTCCGGCCCTCTTGCCAGGTCGCCCTTCATATTGGATATGCGGGTCTGAATCGGCTGCCCATCCGGTCCTTTTTTCATGAATGGTGAAAAATCGGGTTTTCCGTTTTTGTAAGAAATCCCATCCTGACCGTATTCTTTCAGCGCTTTATCGGCATTCGATCCGGGCTCGGGGGACCATTTGCTGTTGCCCGGCTCTCCAGACCACTTCCCTTCTCGTGGAATGTTCTTGTATTTGCCGCCATTCTTATACTCGTCGATTTTTTTCTGACGGCATGCCTTCGTATTGCATTTTCTCAAATCTTCCTGAAGCTTGCGGTAGGCTTCGCCGCGCTTGGAAGCCCAATATTTCGATGCCGCCGCCGACTTTCGTACATGCTCCTCGAGCGCCTTGACCTTGCGCTGCGCGGCGGCAACCTGGCTCATCAGTTTTTCGGCATACCGCGCAATCTTGGTGCCTTTGGCAGCGGCCTTGGCCCCATCACCCCAGACGGGAACGAGACCGACGAGATCCAGACCGGCATCTGCCCAGTTGCCAGTCCAGGCGTTTCCAATGGCGCTCGCAACATCCACGACACCACCCACTACGGGAACGGACGAAGCAGCCAGCCAACCCGCTTCTTTCGCGATTTCTGTATAGCGCTGGTTCAGCATGTCCAGATCACGACGGGCCAGTTCAAGCTCGCGCGTGTCAGGAACATTGACGAGATCATCAAGATGCTGGCTCATTGAACGTCTCTCGCCCTGGCAGCACGCTCACGCTCGAACTCCTCCTCGATGTCGTCATAAGGGACGCCGAGAATGTTGTTCTTCATATATTGCGGGAACCAGAAGGCATTATCGCTCCGCGCGATCGCGTTCCCTTCCTGGCTCATGGTCGGTTCAAGGTTACAACGCTCGATGCGCTGTTCCTCAGTCTGGTTTTGATCGGCAAGGATGGATTTATAAGGTTCGAACATAAAGAAATCCGGCCCGATCCGCCACATCAGAACAACGAAGTGAATCTGATAAATCGGGTCGGAAAAGCCGAAATGCTCAGCATAGCGTCTGCCCCAGCGTGTCATTTCGGTAGCCTGGGGCGACCCCGCCATATCAGCGAAACTGGGTAGATGCTTTGGCATCACTTCTCTGGTGAAATAATTCGTAAAATCGTCGTCATCGTGCAGCATCGCATTCATCTGACGCGGATCGAATTCAATGATCATGATAATGCCCTCTCAACTGCCTTTGCCTGACCTGTGCCTCCGGAAGGCAAAACGATCTCACGATGTACAATGCCATTTCCAAAGCGGAACTTGAGGAATTCTCCCGCCTTCAGGTCGTTTTCACAATAAAAACACTCAATTCCGTTGAAAAAAACAGCGGCCTGCTCCGATGTTAGGACTGGCAGATATTGGCGCAGCGTTCGTGGGTCGTAATAACGAAAGAAGTGAATGGTCCCCTCACTATCTTTGACCATCGTAAATTTCCTCAAATGCCGGACGACATCTTCCAATGCATGCGACGTTCGCAGAAAAATCGACCAGCGTTTGCCAAAGCCATTGTCGATAAGCCATTGCAACACGCTTTCGTCAGATGTCATTTCTGCGACCCAAGCCGTATCGTCCCCGAACTCCTCAAGCGCATTGCCTCTGTAAAGACATGCTACCTTGTCCGTCATGGCTTGAAGCGCCGGTGGAATAATCATCGGCGCCCGGGACGCATCGACCACGGCATAAAGACGCGCGGCTCCGCCAGCCCCCTGCTCCTCGCGCAGTTTGGAAAGAACTTCCTGCCTCTTCTCGCTATTGAGTTCCACGCCAACCCCTACTTCTTCGAGCAGTCTTCAGCAAAAGGCTTGTTCGTGCTTTTGCCGGCACTGCCACGCTTGAAGTTCACAGCGTTTGCTTTGACCTCGAACTTGGTTGCCTTGATAAACACCCCATTTTTGTTGATCTCGATAACGCCGCCCGGTGCCGCAAGCACTATCTTGTCGCTGACGATCACCGTGTGATTTTCAGTTTGCGTGAAAATGGCTTTGCCAACGTTTATTTCGTAACGCTCTCCAACGGTTGTCTTCTTTGTCTTTCCGACGCTTTCCAGCGACGTCTGGCCGACATTCGTAACCTTGCTCACCCCGATCTGTTCTGCCCGCGCCACCCCGACGCTGTCGGATTTGAACGTGCTGACGATCGTGTTCATGATGCCCGGCAGCGGAAACAATCCCGAAGCATCGGAACCGACGCCCGAGCCGGAGCCGGCAAGCGCCGTACCCGCATCCGCGCGCGGGCTCGGGCNAAGCGCCGTACCCGCATCCGCGCGCGGGCTCGGGCCGGAAACGACCCCCTCACGCGAGGAAAGACCGCCTGCGCCGAGGAAGCCGAGTGCGGATGAGGCGAGCGTGGTGGCGAAGGCCGCGACACCCGGGCCACCGCCGCCGGCGATCTGGGCGGCCTGCGAAAGCAGCCCCGCCGTCTGCCCGGAGAGCGCCTGCACGCCGGCCATGGCCATCATCGCCATCGGCCCCGTTCCGCCGACGACGGTGTTTACCGAGCCGCCGATCTCGTGTTTCTGGTTGCCGGAAACTTCCACCGCGCGGTTGCCGCCGACCGAGGCGACCTCATGCCGG
>NZ_MRDI01000016.1:0-311020 GCF_002008205.1 Agrobacterium sp. YIC 4121
TCGACCCGCCACCAGACAAACCCAGAAACCAAATCCAGATGGCCTTCCAATGGCCGCAAATTTAAACCGGACAGTAGTGGGCTTGTCCCGAGCATCTGCAGACTATCGATTGTACGATACGTGGTTGGATCCTCGGGCCCGAGGATGACGTGAGTAGGAGGCGAGGCTTGTGAAATGGCTCCGCCGCCTGTTCCCGGCCTTCAACCGATCACACCACAACCCTCTCCGGCCGATGCGCCCGCATGCACAGCACGACGCTCAGCACCACCGCACATATTGCCACGACCTCAATCAGTGTCGGGCCACGCCCTTCCCAGAGAAAACCGTAAAGCAGCGCAAACAGCGTTTCGAACAGGATCATCTGCCCGACCATGGTGAGCGGCAGAAGGCGGCTCATGCGGTTCCATAAGGCATTGCCGAGAATGGAAGCGGTGAAACCCAGCCCGGCTGCAACAGCCACAAAATGCAGCCAGTCGCCCGAACTATGGCTTTCGCCGCCAAAGCCAAAGGCCGGGATAGCAAGCAGCAGCGCAAGCCCGCCGGTCACCACGCCGGTCATCATGTTCCAGTCGTCGGCGCTGACATCGTGAAGGCGGGAGAGCCAGCGGGCGTTACCGACGGCAAAGGCTGTCCAAGACGCCAGCGCACCGAGCGCACAGGCCAGCCCGATGACGCGAGAGACATCGAGCCCCGCATCGTTTTCCGTCAGCGACTGCCAGGAAATGCCGATAATCCCCATCGCGCCGAAGGCGAGCGACGGCCACAGCCGCTTCAGCGACACCGCCCCGTGATCGCGGCTGCCGATGATGGTGACGGCGACCGGCAGGAAACCGATGATGATGGAGGTGAAGGCGACCCCGCTCAATTTCACTGCCGTCGATATGAAGACATAATAGGCGATATTGCCGATCATGCTCAGCCAGCCGAGTGCTATCCACTCCCGCGCGCCAAAATGCGCCGACACGCGTTTCAGGCGCGGCCCGATGATGATGAGGGAAATCAGCCCATAGGTGAGATAACGCGCCGTCGAGAGTTGCAGGGCGGAAAAATCCGGCACGAGTTTGGGAGCGAGAAAAATCCCACCCCAAAGCGCACCCGCCAGCATGCCGAAAAAAACACCGAGACCTGTTCTGTTCATGTCATGTCACATCCGCATTCACATTTGCCTGCGATGTGCCACAGCCCTTTGCGGCTGTCTTGACAAAAACTCCTGACCGGATGTGCCGGTGGTTTCAATGAATGCCGTAGGTCCGACGGTAGGCTGCGGGCGTTTCACCCACTGCATTGCGCATGGCGCGCGTCAGTGCAGTCTGGTCGGAAAAACCGGCCCGCAAGGCGATCTCTGCAATCGGCAGGGTGGAATTGCTGAGCAATGCGCAGACCTTGTCCAAGCGCAGCCCGGCCAGCCAGCGGTGAGGCGGAAGGCCGAATTCCTCGAGAAACAGCGCATGCAGGCGGCTGTCGCTGATCGTCACGCAGGAGGCGAGCATCTCGATGGTCCAGGGGAAGAACGGTTCCGCCCTGATAAGTGCAACAACCCTGCGCAGGCGTTGGCGAATGTCGGCTTTCTCATTGGCAAGGCTGTCGATCAGGAGCGGCGCCCACAGGCCGGCAATATCGTCGCGTCGCCCTTCTGTTCCGATGACACCGCGCATATAGGCGATCAGTTGGCGCGTATCCTGCGCGATATCGAGAAACGGCGAATGGGCGAATTTCTCGAGCGTTTGCTCGGGAAGGGCGCCTTCATCGATATCGACCACCAGCGAGTGGTTGCTTGCCGTCGCTTCCTGCGTATGCGGCGCATCGCGATGGATGAACACGCCGCGTCCGGCCGACAATTCGTCCTGCCGTCCCGCCACATCGATCAGCAGACGCCCGGAAACCGGAAGAACGATCTGAACGAAGCCATGCCGTTCCTTCGGTCTTTCTTCCCTATAGGTTCTGATATCGGCGGATGCGGCTGTCATGACGCTGTCGTTTCCATTGTGCAAAGAAATGGCCGCCTCGAAAAAGCGGCCAGTTTCATTGTTTGATTATGACATCGTCTTGAAGATTGGGCCAGTCGGCATTATCGGTCGGCTCTGCGCGCCGGCAATTAACAGTCTTCCTTGGCGGTCGATTCGCCGCGTTTGCGCTTGCGCAGAACCGGCTTGTTCTCTCTCGCCTCGCATTTCGCGACGTCGATCAGATAGGCAAGCACCGGCATGCCGTTCATCGATGCGAGTTGCTTGGCGGATTCGAGAAGGTTGATGATGTTGGAAAAATCGTCCATCGGCTCACTCAGTGGCTCAAAGCGGTTATATGTCGGGTCTGAACCCAAGGATGAATACGCTGGGTGAAATCGGGAGCTTCCAGCGCCGTTGCATCCAATGGGTGTAATATTAGTCGCAAATAAATAGCAATCCCTGCGACGGGGTTACAATAGTCAATTTTCCGTAACTGTCATGCACGGCGAAGATATCGCTGCGGGGTGATGGCAGAAAAATCCAGCAGTCAGATGAGGTTTCTGAAATGCCAAACTATCTTCACAGGGTGGAAGATGCGGCTGCGATCATCGCCGGGGCGCAGCGAATCATGGTCGTGGGCTGCTCCGGCGGCGGCAAGACGACGCTTTCGCAGAAGCTCGCGCGCAATTTCGGACTTCGCTACATCTCCATGGATCGCGATGTTTTCTGGCTGCCCGGCTGGCAGGCGCGCCCGCGCGAGGAGCAGCGACAGAGGATAGCCACCATCATTACCGAGGAACGCTGGCTGATGGACGG
Organism: Agrobacterium sp. YIC 4121; assembly: GCF_002008205.1. Taxonomy (NCBI): domain Bacteria; kingdom Pseudomonadati; phylum Pseudomonadota; class Alphaproteobacteria; order Hyphomicrobiales; family Rhizobiaceae; genus Agrobacterium; species Agrobacterium sp. YIC 4121. The sequence goes on from NZ_MRDI01000016.1 coordinate 2,763, forward strand.
CAGCAATCCGTCGTCGTTCGATATACGGCTGCCGCGATCCCACATCGTTTTGTGGGTGCGCATGCCGCGCTGGCTCTGCCTGTGGGGCGCCGTCAGCCGGGCGATCAAGGGTTATGGCAAGGCCCGCCCGGAAATGGCGGAGGGGTGTCCCGAAAGGATAGACATCGATTTCCTGCGCTATATCTGGAATTTCGAACGCCGCCATGCCTCGATTTTCGAGCAGAATTTCGCGCTTTATGGTCCTGATGTGCCGGTATTCCAGCTGAAAAGCCGAAAACAGTTTCGCCGCCTTCTTGATCTTCTGCGTATCGAGGATTAACTGCCGCTCATGCCACAGTTCGAAACGCATCGCCACGTCAAACACTCGCCCGACCGCATGTACGACCTCGTCGCCGATGTGGAGAAATATCCGCAGTTTCTGCCCCTTTGCGAGGCGCTCACCGTCCGTTCGCGCAAGGAGCGCGATGGCAAGGTGCTGCTGGTGGCGGATATGACGGTGGGTTACAAGGCCATTCGCGAAACCTTCACCACGCAGGTGCTGCTGAACCCGGCCGAGCGCGCCATCGACGTGAAATATATCGACGGACCGTTTAAATATCTCGACAATCGCTGGCGTTTCGAGCCTGCCGACGAGGGCGGCTCAGCCATTCATTTTTTCATCGATTATGAATTCAAGAACCGTCTGCTCGGCGCGGTCATGGGGTCGATGTTCGACCGGGCCTTTCGCATGTTCGCGGAAGCCTTCGAGACGCGTGCCGATAAAATTTATACGGACCCGGCCTGATTGAGGGCTATCAGCATCTGGAGCGCCGTCCTCACCGTAGCAAGCCGGATTTCGGTGCGGCCGATCTCGCCGTAACGCATTTCCCGATGCAGGATTTTACCGCCGCGCGCATGGGCGGCCAGATGCACCAGCCCCACCGGCTTGTCGGCGGAACCGCCACCCGGACCAGCGATGCCAGTTACCGCCACGGCGAAATCCGCGCGGGAACGGAAGAGGGCACCATGCGCCATCTGCAGCGCTGTCTGTCGGGATACCGCGCCGAAATTCGCCAGCGTCTCGGAGCCAACGCCCAGCATGTCCATCTTGGCTTCATTGGTATAGGTGACAAAACCACGGTCAACGACAGCGGAGGAGCCGGCAATCTCCGTCAGGGCACCGGCGATCAGGCCGCCCGTGCAGCTTTCCGCGGTCGAGACCATGAAACCATGCGCGGTGAAATCGGCAATGATCCGCCGCGCCAGCTCTTCTATGTCAGCGGGAAAAAGGCTCATAAAGGTCTGCCCCTGTAGACGACCGTAGCGGTGGCGATTGCAGCGATGCCTTCCCGGCGGCCGACGAAACCGATGGTCTCATTGGTCGTCGCCTTGACCGAGCAGCGCTCCAGCGCGATGCCCAGCATGTCCGACAGTGCTTCGCGCATGGCTTGCCGATGCGGGCCAATACGCGGCGCTTCCGCAATCAGCGAGACATCGGCATTCATGATCGTGCCGCCATTGTCGCGAACCACTTTGGCCGCATGTTCGAGGAAGATGCGCGAGGCCGCTCCCTTCCATTGCGGATCGGAAGGCGGGAAGTGATCGCCGATATCGCCGGCGCCACAGGTGGCGAGCAGCGCATCCGTCAGCGCATGCAAAGCCACATCGGCATCCGAATGACCTTTCAATCTCTGGTCGTGTTCGATGAAGACGCCGCACAACGTCACGCCGTCGCCGGCTTCCAGCTGATGCACGTCGTAACCATTGCCGGTGCGCACGTCCGGCAATCCGTGGGAGAGCTTTTCATCGGCCATGGCGATATCCCGCTTGAGAGTGAGTTTTACATTGTCGACCGAACCTTCGGTCAGAGTCACCGTCAGTCCCGCCCATTCGGCAATCGAAGCATCATCGGTAAAATCGGACTTTCCGGAGGCGGCAGCGGCGCGGTGCGCGGCGAGAATATCGCCGTAGCCGAAACTCTGCGGTGTCTGCGCGGCATAAAGCCCCTGCCGGGAAACCGTTTCCACGACGCGACCATCCGAGCCGCGCTTCAGCGTGTCGGTGACGGAGAGGGCAGGCAGAACGCCGCTGGCGCCGGCCCGGTGCAGGGCGACGATCTGTTCCAGCATGTCCACGGGAACGAAAGGCCGCACGGCATCATGGATCATCACATGCGTCAGCTCTTCCGAAGAGAGCGCTTCCAGCCCGGCAAGCACCGATTGCTGGCGTGTTGCGCCGCCCGTGACGGTAACGATCCGCTCGCCGGCATCAAGCCGCTGGATGATCGGCGACAGTAGTTCCGCATCGTCTGCATGGCTGACGATCACGATGGGGGAGGCATGATTCCAGTCGAGGAAGGTCGACAATGTATGCTCGATCACGGCCCTGCCTCCGATAGGGCGATATTGTTTCGGCCCTTCCTCGGGAGAGCCCGCTCTTTCTCCGCGTCCGGCGGCGACGATGACGATACCGAGTTTCATGGTACTTTCCTGCATTGGTCTTATGCTTTGCGCGCAACCCTTAGCGGTTGACAGTCCTGCTCTAGCGTTTCAAAACCCGGATGGCCAGCCCGATAAGACGCGCATTCGCCCCTGCATGTCGCAGGATCGAGCGTCATTGCGCCTTTGAACCTGCACAAATTGCTGCCGACAGCAAAACAGGCAGGCAGTCGCCCAGCAAATAAAAGGTGCAACCCTCTAAAAGTGCTTGGCAACTGCACAAACACTGTCTAAAAATAATGCAAATAACCCTTCTGCATGAAAGATCATCAATTGCATCTTCCGGAGTTGTCAGAACCGTTCAGCATCGGCTCAGTCACGATCCGTAATCGTGCCGTGCTGGCGCCCATGTCGGGCGTGACGGATCTGCCGTTCCGGCAGCTTGCCTGGCGTTATGGCGCGGGCCTTGTCGTTACGGAAATGGTGGCAAGCCGTGAGCTCGTCGCCAACCGAGGCGAATCCTGGGCGCGGCTGAAAAATGCCGGCATGGTTCCGCATATGGTGCAGCTCGCAGGACGCGAGGCGCATTTCATGGCCGAGGCAGCCAAGATCGCGGCCGACAATGGCGCTGGCATCATCGACATCAATATGGGCTGTCCAGCCAAGAAGGTGACGGGTGGTTATTCTGGCTCGGCTTTGATGCGCGATCCGGATCATGCACTCTCGCTCATTGAGGCAACGGTCAATGCAGTCAACGTGCCTGTGACGCTGAAGATGCGGCTCGGCTGGGACGAGAACACCATCAATGCGCCGGAGATCGCCCGCCGTGCCGAAGCCGCGGGCGTTCAACTCATCACCATTCACGGTCGCACTCGCATGCAGTTTTACGAGGGACGGGCGGACTGGGATGCCATCCGCGCCGTGCGTGAGGTGATTTCCGTGCCGCTGATCGCCAATGGCGACGTTGAAACGGCCGGAGATGCGCGCGAAATCCTGCGCCGTTCGGGTGCGGATGCCGTCATGGTCGGTCGCGGCGCGCAGGGGCAGCCATGGCTGCCGGCGGTGCTTGCCGGACATTCAGCGCCGCACCGCAGCGATATTCCCGCCATCGCCATCGAACATTACGAGATGATGCTGGAATTTTATGGAAGGGAAGCCGGTCTCCGGCATGCTCGCAAACACCTCGGCTGGTATCTCGACCGTTTCGCGCCAGAGATCGCCACGACTGACAAGGCTGAAATCATGACATCGCGTGACACGGCGGAAGTGGCGGATCTGCTGCGCTCCGCCCTTAGCGAAAATGCGGGCGAAGACGCCGCAAGGAAGGCCGCATGAGCGCTGACAAACACAGCCCGGCAGATGCAAACCCGCTTGCCATGGCGGTTCTGAACGCGGTGCAGAACCCGGTTATTCTGGTGGATGCCGAAGGTTTCATCGCCTTCGCCAACTGGGAAGCCGAAGCCTTTTTCGGGGCGAGCGCCTCCCATCTCGCGCGCTACCGCGTTTCCACCTTCATTCCCTTCGGCAGCCCGTTGCTCGCACTGATCGATCAGGTGCGGGAGCGCCGCGCGCCGGTCAACGAATATCGCGTCGATCTGAGTTCGCCGCGTCTTGGTCAGGACAAGCTGGTCGATCTTTATGTCGCGCCCGTTGTCAGCGAACCGGGATCGGTGGTCGTCGTCTTCCAGGAAAGGTCGATGGCCGACAAGATCGATCGGCAATTGACCCACCGGGCGGCAGCGCGCTCCGTTACCGGCCTTGCCTCCATGCTTGCCCATGAGATCAAGAACCCGCTGTCCGGCATTCGCGGCGCTGCCCAGTTGCTGGAGACGTCGGTTGCCGATGAAGACCGGGCGCTGACGCGGCTGATCTGCGACGAGACCGACCGCATCGTCTCGCTGGTCGACCGTATGGAGGTGTTTTCCGACGAGCGGCCGGTGGATCGCGTGCCGGTCAACATCCATTCCGTGCTCGATCATGTGAAGGCCATCGCCAAGGCCGGTTTTGCCCGCAATATCAAGATTTCGGAAAACTACGACCCCTCGTTGCCGCCTGTTTATGCCAATCGCGACCAGCTGGTGCAGGTCTTTCTCAATCTGGTGAAGAATGCGGCGGAAGCCGTGGGCAACCAGCCGGACGGCGAGATCATCCTTACCACCGCCTATCGCCCCGGCATGCGGCTTTCGGTCGCCGGCAGCCGCGAGCGCATCTCGCTGCCGCTCGAATTCTGCGTTCATGACAATGGCCCAGGCGTTCCGGCCGATCTTTTGCCGCATCTTTTCGATCCCTTCATCACCACCAAGACGAATGGTTCGGGCCTCGGGCTGGCGCTTGTCGCCAAGCTGATCGGCGCGCATGGCGGCATTGTGGAATGCGACAGCCAGAACCACCGCACGACTTTCCGCGTATTGATGCCCGTCTCGCCGGAAGTGGCGCTCGACGACCGCTCTTTGCCGAACACGACAGGAAATGACCAATGACAGCTACGATCCTCGTCGCCGATGATGATGCCGCAATCCGCACGGTGCTGAACCAGGCGCTGAGCCGCGCCGGTTACGACGTGCGCATCACCTCCAATGCCGCCACGCTCTGGCGCTGGGTTTCGGCGGGTGAGGGCGATCTTGTCGTAACCGATGTCGTCATGCCGGATGAAAACGCCTTCGACCTGCTGCCGCGCATCAAAAAGGCCCGCCCGGACCTGCCGGTTCTGGTCATGAGTGCGCAGAACACCTTCATGACGGCCATCAAGGCCTCGGAAAAAGGCGCTTACGACTATCTGCCGAAGCCCTTCGACCTGACGGAACTGATCGCCATCATCGGCCGCGCCCTGTCGGAACCGAAGCGCAAGCCGGCGAAGCTCGATGACGACATGCAGGACGGCATGCCGCTCGTCGGCCGTTCGGCGGCGATGCAGGAAATCTACCGCGTGCTCGCCCGCCTGATGCAGACCGACCTGACGCTGATGATCACCGGTGAATCCGGCACCGGCAAGGAGCTGGTGGCGCGCGCTCTGCATGATTACGGCAAGCGCCGCAACGGTCCCTTCGTCGCCATCAACATGGCCGCAATCCCGCGCGACCTGATCGAATCCGAACTCTTCGGCCATGAGAAGGGCGCCTTCACCGGCGCGCAGAACCGCTCCACCGGCCGTTTCGAACAGGCCGAGGGCGGCACGCTGTTCCTCGATGAAATCGGTGACATGCCGATGGACGCCCAGACACGGCTGCTGCGCGTATTGCAGCAGGGCGAATATACGACGGTGGGCGGCCGTACGCCGATCCGCACGGATGTCCGCATCGTTGCTGCGACCAACAAGGACCTGAAGCAGTCGATCAATCAGGGCCTTTTCCGCGAAGACCTCTATTATCGCCTGAACGTCGTTCCGCTGCGGCTACCGCCGCTGCGGGACCGCGCCGAGGATATTCCCGATCTGGTGCGCCACTTCATCCAGCAGGGCGAAAAGGAAGGTCTGGAAGGCAAGCGTTTCGAGAGCGAGGCGCTGGAGGTCATGAAGGCCTATGCCTGGCCGGGCAACGTGCGCGAGCTGGAAAACCTGATTCGCCGCCTGATGGCGCTTTACCCGCAGGAAGTCATCACCCGCGAGATCATCGAGCAGGAATTGCAATCGGATGTTCCCGACAGCCCGCTCGACAAGATGGCGGTCCGCACGGGGTCGCTCACGATTTCGCAGGCGGTGGAAGAAAATATGCGGGATTATTTCGCCAGTTTCGGCGATGGCCTGCCGCCGCCCGGCCTTTACGACCGCGTTCTGCGCGAACTCGAATATCCACTGATTCTCGCGGCTTTGACTGCGACACGCGGCAACCAGATCAAGGCCGCCGATCTTCTCGGCCTGAACCGCAATACGCTGCGCAAGAAAATCCGCGAGCTTGGCGTTTCCGTTTATCGCAGCTCCCGCCCAAGCTGAGAATGTTGACAAGGTCGCATTTGTCGTTGCACTTTCGCCACATTGTGTTGCTTGAAAAACACTAGGAAGGAAAGAGATTCGCCGATCTGAGGCGCGTCTTACCTGACTTCATAAATGTGGTGCTGGCTGGCCAGCGATTGGGAGTAGTGCATGCGGAAACCCGCCGCCGAAAACGCCGTTGCCGATGAAGCAGCGGGCATGGTGGTTGCCGATCGCAGGATGTCTTTCGCTTTGCCGGGGCTGGTGCTCGCCGGCGTCGCTCTCGTTTGCGCCATCCTCACCCTGTTCGTGCTTCTGGGTGTCACGCCAATCGCGCCGACATCGAACGTCGTCATCGCCTCCGTCGTCATCAATTCGATCTTCGTGATCGGCCTGATCTTCCTCATCGGGCGCGAAATCAACCGCCTGCTGAAAGCGCGTAAAAAGGGAAGGGCGGCTGCGCGTCTGCATGTCCGCATCGTCGTGCTTTTCTCCATCGTGGCGATTACGCCCGCCGTGCTCGTCGCCATCTTCGCCAGTCTGACGCTGAATGTCGGTCTAGACCGCTGGTTTTCGCTGCGCACGCAGTCGATCGTCGATTCATCGAGCAATATCGCCCAGGCCTATATGATGGAGAATGCCGGTTATCTTCAGGGGCAGACCCTGTCGATGGCAACCGACCTCGACCGCAACCGTGCGCTCTTTTATCTGGATCGCACTGGCTTCGTCGATCTGATGACCCGTCAGGCCAAGGGGCGCGGCCTTCTCGGCGCGTTTCTGGTGCAGGAGGACGGCGACGCCGTCGCTCAGGCCGACATCAAGACCGAAAAACCGCTTCCCGCCATACCGCATGACGCGCTTGAAAAGGCGGCCGCCGGCCAGCCGACGCTGATACCACCCGGTATCACCAACCTCGTCGGTGCCATTATCAAGCTCGAAGGCATCAGCGGCACCTTCCTTTACACGGTGCGCGCCGTCGATCCCAAGGTGATGAGCGCGATGCGGCTGATGGAAGAGAACCGCGCCGAATACAAGGCGATGGAGGCAGGCCGCGCGCCGCTGCAGATCGCCTTTGCGATCCTCTATCTCGGTTTCGCACTGATCGTGCTTCTCGCTGCCATCTGGACGGCGATTGCGGTGGCCGACCGTATCGTGCGGCCTATCCGTCTGCTCATCAGTGCGGCAGACAGTGTTGCCACCGGCAACATGCATGTGCTGGTTCCCGTCCGCGCCGTCGATGGCGACGTCGGGCGACTGTCGCGCACCTTCAACAAGATGGTCTCCGAACTGCGCAGCCAGCAGGAACAGATCATCGAGGCCAAGGACGATATTGATGATCGCCGCCGCTTCATCGAGGCCGTGCTGTCTGGCGTTACCGCCGCCGTCATCGGTGTCGATGAGAACCGCAGGATCACCATCGTCAATCCGTCGGGCGAAGAATTCCTGGCGCAGACATCCGAGCAGCTTATCGGCGCGCAACTGTCGGAAATTGCGCCCGAAATCGAACAGGTGGTCAACGAGGCCAATACCTGGTCACGCGGCAATTTCCGCAAGCAGATCAACATCATGCGGCGGGGCAAGGAACGAACGCTGAATGTGCAGGTGACCCGCGAGGACGCTCGCGACAGCCGTGACAGCTACGTCATCACCCTCGACGACATCACCGACCTCGTCATCGCCCAGCGTTCGACGGCGTGGTCGGATGTGGCGCGCCGCATTGCGCATGAAATCAAGAACCCGCTGACGCCGATCCAGCTTTCCGCCGAGCGTATAAAGCGTCGTTTCGGCAAGCAGATCGACGAGAGCGACCGCGCCGTCTTCGACCAGTGTACGGACACCATCGTCCGGCAGGTCGGCGATATCGGCCGGATGGTGGACGAATTCTCCGCCTTTGCGCGCATGCCTAAGCCGACGAAGGAAAAGTCGGACCTGCGGGCGATCCTTAAGGATGCGGCGTTCCTGCGCGAGATCAGCGCCGCCGATACCAAGTTTGCGACGGAGCTGGGCGAGATTCCGCTGGAGGGCATGTTCGATGCCCGCATGCTGGGTCAGGCCTTCGGCAATCTCATCAAGAATGCGACGGAAGCCATCGAGGCGGTGGAAGGCGAAAAACGGCCGGGTAAAATTCTGGTGCGCGCCGCTTTCGACGAAGCCAATTCGCGTTTCGTGGCTGACATCATCGACAATGGCCGCGGCCTTCCCGTCGAGAACCGTCACCGCATTCTCGAACCTTATATGACGATGCGGGACAAGGGCACGGGCCTCGGCCTCGCCATCGTCAAGAAAATCATCGAAGAGCATGGCGGGTATCTGGAACTCCACGATGCCCCGCCGGAGTTCGATCACGGCCACGGCGCCATGATCAGAGTGCTGCTGCCCTATATCGAGGCGGTCGGCGGCGAAAATAACAAGGAAGCAGCATATGGCGTCTGATATTCTGGTCGTGGATGACGAGGCGGACATTCGCGAAATCGTAGCGGGCATTCTTTCCGACGAGGGCCACGAGACCCGCATGGCGTTCGACAGCGACAGCGCGCTGGCCGCCATTTCGGAGCGCGTGCCGCGTCTGATCTTTCTCGATATCTGGATGCAGGGTTCGAAGCTCGACGGTCTGGCGCTGCTGGATGAGATCAAGAGCCGCCATCCCGAAATCCCGGTGGTCATGATTTCCGGTCACGGCAATATCGAAACCGCTGTCAACGCCATCAAGCGCGGCGCTTTCGACTTTATCGAGAAGCCGTTCAAGGCTGACCGCCTCATTCTGATCGCTGAGCGGGCGTTGGAAAACTCCAAGCTGAAGCGCGAGGTTCAGGAACTCAAGAAGCGTACCGGTGACGCGGTTGAACTCGTCGGCGCATCGCTTGCGGTGTCGCAGCTTCGCCAGACCATCGACCGGGTTGCACCCACCAACAGTCGCATCATGATCCTCGGCCCCTCCGGTTCAGGCAAGGAACTTGTGGCGCGCATGGTGCACAAGAAGTCCTCGCGTGCGAGCGGACCCTTCGTGGCGCTCAATGCCGCGACGATCACGCCGGACCGCATGGAAATCGCGCTTTTCGGCACGGAGGGCCTTCCCGGACAACCGCGCAAGGTGGGTGCTCTGGAAGAAGCCCATCGCGGCGTGCTTTATCTCGATGAAGTCGGCGAAATGCCGCGCGAGACGCAGAACAAGATCCTGCGCGTGCTGGTCGATCAGCAGTTCGAGCGCGTTGGCGGCGGGAAGCGGGTGAAGGTGGATGTGCGCATCATTTCCTCGACCGCCCATCACCTCGAAAGCCTGATTGCCGAAGGCCAGTTCCGCGAAGATCTCTATCATCGCCTCGCCGTGGTGCCGGTTAAGGTGCCGGCGCTTTCCGAGCGGCGCGAGGATATTCCTTTCCTCGTCGATATGTTCATGCGCCAGATTTCCGAGCAGGCCGGCATCCGTCCGCGCAAGATCGGCGACGACGCCATGGCCGTTCTCCAGACACATGACTGGCCGGGCAATATCCGCCAGCTGCGCAACAATATCGAGCGGTTGATGATTCTCGCCCGTCCCGAGGGCGGCGAAGCGCCGATCTCGGCCGACATGCTGCCGTCGGATATTGGCGACATGCTGCCGAAGATTTCGGCGCAGGGCGATCAGCACATCATGACCCTGCCGCTGCGCGAAGCCCGCGAAATGTTCGAGCGCGACTATCTGATGGCGCAGATCAACCGTTTCGGCGGCAATATTTCGCGAACGGCGGAATTTGTCGGCATGGAACGGTCTGCACTGCATCGCAAACTGAAATCTCTCGGCGTATAAGGAAAGAAGGCGCTTCGCCGTAACCGATTATTCCGTCAGAGAGACAGCATGAAAGTCATCATTTGCGGCGCAGGGCAGGTGGGTTACGGCATCGCCGAACAATTGTCGCGGGAAGATAATGAAGTATCGGTGATCGATACCGCCGCGCCGCTCATCACCGCCATTACCGAGACGCTGGATGTGCGCGGTTATGTCGGCCATGGCGCGCATCCCGACATGCTGGCCAAGGCCGGCGCTGACCAGGCCGACATGATCATCGCCGTGACCTTGCATGACGAGATCAATATCGTCGCCTGCGAGGTGGCGCATGCCCTGTTCAGTGTGCCGACCAAGATCGCCCGCATCCGCGACCAGAGCTATCTGAAGCCGGAATATGCCGATCTCTTCAGCCGCGAGAACATGTCCATAGACGTGACGATTTCGCCTGAAGTCGAAGTCGGCAAGATGGTGCTCCGGCGCATCGCCTTTCCGGGCGCAACGGATGTGGTGCGTTTCGCCGACGACACGATCTACATGCTGGCCATCGAATGCATGGAGGATTGCCCGGTCATCAACACGCCGCTGCAGCAGCTTTCCAGCCTCTTTCCAGACCTCATCGCCACGGTGGTGGGGGTGTATCGGGATGGTGTCCTCAAGGTGGCGCATTCTTCGGAACAGTTGCGGGTGGGCGACCTTGCCTATGTCATCTGCCAGCGCCAGCACGCTCGTCGCACCTTAAGCCTTTTCGGCCATGAGGAGCAGGAAGCGCAGCGCATCGTGATTGCCGGCGCCGGCAATATCGGCCACTTCGTCGCCCGCAAGATCGAGGAAATGCAGCCGAAAACGCGGGTGAAGATCATCGAGGCGGACCGAGACAGGGCGGTTGCCGCATCCGAACAGTTAAGCCACACCATCGTCATGCACGGCTCGGCGCTCGACCAGAAAATCCTGATGCAGGCCGATATTCAGGATGCCGATCTTATCGTGACGCTCACCAATAACGATCAGACCAATATTCTGGCGGCGGTGATTGCCAAGCAGCTCGGCTGCAAATCGAATCTGGCGCTTTTGAACAGTACGTCGTTCCACGACGTCGCCCGCTCTCTGGGGCTCGATGCCTATATCAACCCTCGGGCCGTGACGATCTCCCGCGTGCTTCAGCATGTGCGCAAGGGCCGCATCCGCTCAGTCTATGCCGTCCAGCGCGGCTCGGCGGAGGTGATCGAGGCGGAAGCGCTGGAGACGTCGCCGCTGGTCGGCCAATCCTTCCGCGACATCGACATGCCCGACGGCGTGCGCATCGGGGCGATCTATCGCGACGGCGTGGTGATCCGCCCGGATGGCAGCACGAAAATCAAGGCGAAGGACCGGGTCGTGCTGTTTGCATCCGCCGATGCCGTGCGCGACGTGGAACAACTTTTCCGTGTTTCGATACAATATTTTTGACTGTCCCGAATTGAAAATGTGGGTCAATACTCGTACTCATTCGGCTGTTTTGACCGTTGCGGAACGGAACACGATTTGATACCAGAGTTTGAGGTCGGCCAAGCGGGGGACAAGACTCGGCCGGCTTATTATTGATTGATTATTTTCCGGTATCCCTGCCGGCAAAAAAGAAAGAAGCGGCGCCATGGCGGAACGTTCTCAAAACCTTCAGGATCTCTTCCTCAATACCGTTCGTAAGCAAAAGATTTCGCTCACGATTTTTCTGATCAACGGCGTCAAGCTGACGGGCGTTGTCACCTCCTTCGACAATTTCTGCGTGCTTCTGCGCCGTGACGGTCATTCGCAGCTTGTTTACAAGCATGCGATCTCCACCATCATGCCCGGCCAGCCGATGCAGATGTTCGAAAGCGAAGAAGGCGCTGCCTGATCGGGCTTCCTCGACGGATATTCGACATAGACTGAACCGGACCGGGAACATTTCCCGTGCCGTCAGGTTAATTCCCATGGCCGCCCGCGCGGATGCGGTCGGCCGCAATCCTCTTTCTGGACAAGGCTGAACCCATTTCAACGCGCGACACCTCGAATGAATCGATTATTCCGGAGCAGGAAAAGCGCCGCGACGACATGCGTGCGGTCGTCCTCGTGCCGGTCCTCAAGCAGCGCGAAACGCGCGATGCGGCTGCTGGCCCGGCTGCCCCCGGCCGTTCAGTCGAAGCCAAGCTTGAGGAAGCAAAGGGACTGGCGCTCGCCATCGATCTGGAAGTGACGCAGGGTCTCATCGTTTCGGTGAACCAGCCGCGCCCCGCCACGCTGTTTGGAACCGGCAAGATCGAAGAAATCGGTCATCTTCTCGACGAGACCGATTCCGGCCTGGTTATCGTCGATCATCCGCTGACCCCGGTGCAGCAGCGCAATCTCGAAAAGCAATGGAATTGCAAGGTCATCGACCGCACGGGCCTGATCCTTGAAATCTTCGGTCGCCGCGCCTCCACCAAGGAAGGCACGCTGCAGGTCGATCTTGCGCATCTGAACTACCAGAAGGGCCGCCTCGTCCGAAGCTGGACCCACCTTGAACGCCAGCGCGGCGGTGCGGGCTTCATGGGCGGCCCGGGTGAAACCCAGATCGAAGCCGACCGCCGGCTTTTGCAGGAACGCATCGTCAAGCTGGAGCGCGAACTGGAGCAGGTGGTGCGCACGCGCCAGCTTCACCGCGCCAAGCGTCGTAAGGTGCCGCATCCGATCGTCGCGCTGGTCGGTTACACCAATGCCGGCAAATCCACGCTGTTCAACCGCATCACCGGCGCCGGCGTTCTGGCGGAGGATATGCTGTTCGCCACGCTCGACCCGACCTTGCGCCGCATGAAATTGCCGCATGGTCGCACCGTCATCCTGTCCGATACGGTCGGTTTCATTTCCGACCTTCCGACGCATCTGGTCGCCGCTTTCCGCGCCACTCTGGAAGAGGTGCTGGAAGCCGATCTCGTTCTGCATGTCCGCGATATGTCCGATCCGGACAATGCCGCCCAGTCTGCGGATGTGCTGCGTATTCTTGGTGACCTCGGCATCGACGAGAAGGAAGCGGAAAAGCGCATCATCGAGGTCTGGAACAAGGTCGACCGTCTCGAGCCGGAAGCGCATGACGCCATTATGCAGCGCGCCGAAGGTCGTTCGGATATCCGCGCCGTTTCGGCCATCACGGGTGAGGGCGTCGATGCCCTGATGGACGAGATTTCAAAGCGTCTTTCCGGTGTTCTGACGGAAACGACCGTTGTGCTCTCTATCGAACAATTGCCGCTGATCTCGTGGGTCTATAGCAATTCCATTGTCGACGGTCGTGAAGACCATGAGGATGGATCGGTTGCGCTTGATGTGCGCCTTTCGGAAGCGCAAGCGGCCGAACTGGAACGGAAGCTTGGTAAAGCGACTGTCCGCGAACGCGAGGACTGGGAGCGCTAAGCGTTCCTGGGACGATTATAAGGCGCGAAAACCTCTCCCCGTCATTCCGGCCTTGAGCCGGAATCCAGCCACGACGCGTCTGCGTCGTGAAAAACGAGTCTTTTGCGATCAAGGACTTGATCGCACTGGACCCCGGACTAAATCCGGGGTGACGGTGGGCTAGGACGAAACCGTATCAAGCGAACGTTCGATGCGTTTCGCCGCCTGCCAGAGATCTTCCATTCTCTCGAGGCTCGCTTCTTCCAGCGTTTCGCCATTTTGAGTGAGCGACGTTTCGATGTGATTGAAACGCCTGCGGAATTTCGTGTTCGTACCGCGCAGCGCATCTTCCGGATCGGCTTTGACATGCCGGCCGATGTTGACGAGGGCAAAAATGAGATCGCCGAGCTCGTCCGAGACCTTCTCCGGTTTTCCTTCCGCCAGCGCCTCACGCAGTTCGGCGATTTCCTCCTCGATCTTGTCGAGAATCGGAGCGGGGTTCGACCAGTCGAAACCGGCACGCGCTGCCTGTTCCTGCAGCTTCAGGGCTTCGGTCAGCGCCGGCTGGCTGCGCTGTACGCCGCCCAGAAAGCCGGCCTTAAAATCCTCGGTGATACCACGTCGCGCGCGTCGCTCTGCACGCTCGCGTTTTTCTTCCGCCTTGATGCGATCCCATTGCAGTTTGACGCCGTCCGGCGTGTCGGCGTCGGATACGGCGAAGACATGGGGATGACGGCGGATCATCTTCGAGGTCACGGCATGCACCACGTCGCCAAAGGCGAATTCGCCCATCTCTTCGGCAATGCGGGCATGGAAAACCACTTGCAGCAGAAGGTCGCCCAGCTCCTCGCAAAGATCGTCCATATCCTTGCGCTCAATGGCGTCGGCGACTTCATAAGCCTCTTCAATGGTATAGGGCTTGATCGTCTCGAAGGTCTGAACGACATCCCATGGACAACCGGTTTCCGGCTGCCGCAGGGCTTCCATGATCTCGATCAGGCGAGAAATATCCTTCGAGGCTTCCATAGTGTCTCAAACCTTCGTTCTTTGTTTCTGCGCATCGCCCGGACGGAAAACCGCCACGCACGTCCTCCGAAAATGCTTTATTTCAATGGAATGTCGTTGCCGCTCTTGGACGACTGGTAGCTGGTGGAAAGATCGTCATAGGCGGCCTTGATGCGGGCCGTCTGCGCCTTCAACGTGGTCTTCAGCGGATCGTCTTCACCCTCCACCAGATCAGCAATGAAATACGAATTCCAGAAGGCATTGTTGCGGCGATACCCGCCCGGTTCCAGCCCGAAAACTTCCTTGAGGATTTTCAGGTCGTGAGGGATCGCGAAAGCGTCGCGGGAATCCTCGTGGCTGAAGAAGGAGTAGAAATTATCGAAGCCCGCCCAGGTGATGGCGGACATGCACATGGTGCATGGTTCGTGGGTAGAGAGAAAAATCAGCTCCTTCGTGTTCGGCTTTTCGCCCAGCTCGTAAAACCGCTTCAGCGTATGCACTTCGCCATGCCAGAGCGGATTTTCCAGCTCGTTATTGGTCTCGGCAACCACCAGCGACAGGTCCGACTTGCGCAGTATCGCCGCACCGAAAACCTTGTTGCCAAGGCTGACGCCCCGCGCCGTCAAGGGCAGGATATCGTGTTCGATGACATCGAGAAGGCGGGCGGCGAGGGTGGAGCTGGTCAAGGGTCTGGTCCTTCGTGCCGCTTTAAGGAAAAGCGGTCTTCGCATGGGGAAATCGACAGTCGATGGTCGCTCCTTGTTCGGCGCGAGGACCCGCTTTGTCAAGGGATTGCAAGGGGATTCTCAGGGCTTGCGCAGGTGCGGAAAAGCATCGCCGGTTTGTTTTCCTCCAAAACCGGGGTCTTCGAGAAATAAAAATCCAGGTGCCGGAAAGGCTTGAATTTCTGTTTCTTCAATCTTGCATCGCAATGCGGGATATATGTCTAATGCACAACGAACATGATTTTTCCGCTGCTGGCGACCGCCTTTCAACCTTCCCCGCTTTCTTCCGGGTTGAGGGACGGCAGGTCGCTGTTTTCGGAAATGGCGATGAAGCCTTCGCGAAGGTAAGGCTTCTCGCCAACACCAACGCGCATATCATTGCCTATGCCGACAAGCCGGAAGCCGATTTTGCCCGTTATATCAGCGAAAATGGCATTGATCATCGAGCTTTGGCTTTCGCCGGCGAATTGATCGAAGGCGCCACGCTGGTTTTCGCCGCTACCGGCGATGAGGCGCTGGACCGTGAGATCGTCACCCTCGCGCGCGCCGCGAAAATCCCCGCCAATGCGGTGGATCAGCCGGAATTCTGCGATTTCTTTACCCCCGCGCTCGTCGCCCGCGCACCCGTCGCTGTGGCTATCGGCACGGAAGGGGCAGGGCCGGTTCTTGCCCAGATGATCCGCGCCCGCATCGACCAGATGCTGTCGCCGTCGCTTGGAAAGCTTGCGCGCCTCGCCGTGCAGTATCGTGATGCGGCCGAGGAGAACGTGCCGAAGGGCGCCTTGCGGCGCAATTTCTGGCGACGGTTCTTTTCAGGTGCGGTGGCGGATGCCGTCGCCGTTGGCGATACGCTCTCCGCCCGTCAGGCCGTCGACCGCCTGCTGCAATCGCCCGAACGCAGCGAAGGACGTATCTGGCTCGTCGGCGCAGGACCGGGCGCTGAAGATCTGCTGACGCTGCGCGCGCAGCGCGTGCTGATGGAAGCCGATGTGATCGTTTACGACGCGCTTGTGCCGCAGGCGATTGTCGATATGGGCCGCCGCGATGCGGAGCGCCTCTCCGTCGGCAAGCGCAAGGGTTGCCACAGCAAGTCGCAGGATGAGATCAACCGCCTGCTGGTGCGCCTCGGCAAAGATGGCAAGCGCGTCGTGCGCCTCAAATCCGGCGATCCGCTGGTCTATGGCCGGGCAGGCGAAGAAATGGCGGCGCTGCGCGAAGCCGGTATTGCCTATGAGATCGTGCCCGGCATCACGTCGGCCTTCGCCGCCGCTGCGGATTTCGAATTGCCGCTGACGCTGCGCGGTGTCGCTTCATCGCTGATTTTCACCACCGGCCACGATCTGGCTGGCGATGTCCTGCCCGATTGGGCAAGGCTTGCGGTTTCCGGCGCCACCATTGCCGTCTATATGGGCCGCAGTGTTGCTGCTTCGGTCGCGAAGCGGCTGATCGACGCGGGATTGGGTGTGGAAACCACGGTTGCCGTCATCGAAAACGCCAGCCGCGCGGATCGCCGCCTGCTGCATGGCACACTGAACGATCTGCCCGAACTCGAACATCGCGATGAACTGACCGGACCGGTCATGGTGATCATCGGCGATGCGGTGGCGGGCGCCAATTTTGACAGGTCCGAGGCGCTTGCATTGTCAGTGCGGCCGGCGGATTTCAAACGGGAGTATGTAAATGGCTGACAAGGTTTTGACCGCCAACCGCCTGAGCGATGGCATCGCCGTCTGGCTCGATGCCAACGGGGAGTGGACGGAGAACCTGCAGGGCGCAATCGTTGCCCGCCATGCGGAGGCCGTCGCCTCGTTCGAGGAAATCGGCAAGCGGGATTTCTCCGCCAACAAGGTCGTCGATGTGGCCGTCATCGATGTCATCGAAGAGAACGGCAAGCTTTGGCCGACGCGTCTTCGCGAACGCATTCGCGCCGCCGGCCCCACCGTGCACTATGCCACCGGCTTCAAGCCGGCCGATGCAGCATTCATCGCAGTCTGAGGAATAATATGTACCGTTACGACGAGTTCGATCACGCATTTGTTGAAGGCCGCGTGGCGCAGTTTCGCGATCAGGTCGAGCGCCGCCTTTCCGGCGAACTGGCCGAGGATGCGTTCAAGCCGCTGCGCCTGATGAACGGCGTCTATCTTCAGCTGCACGCTTATATGCTGCGCGTCGCCATTCCTTACGGCACGCTGAATTCGAAGCAGATGCGGATGCTGGCTCATATTGCCCGCAAATATGACCGGGGTTATGGCCACTTCACCACCCGCCAGAACATCCAGTACAACTGGCCGCGCCTTTCCGATACGCCGGATATCCTGTCCGAACTTGCGAGCGTGGAAATGCACGCGCTCCAGACGTCCGGCAACTGCATTCGCAACGTCACCGCCGATCATTTCGCCGGTGCGGCCGCCGATGAGGTCGCCGATCCGCGTCCCTATGCGGAAATCCTGCGCCAGTGGTCTTCCGTTCACCCGGAATTCTCCTTCCTGCCGCGCAAGTTCAAGATCGCCGTCACCGGCGCCGAGCGCGACCGTGCCGCCATTCAGGTGCACGATATCGGCCTGCACCTGAAAAAGAACGACAAGGGTGAGATCGGTTTCGCCGTCTATGTCGGCGGCGGGCAGGGCCGCACGCCGATGATCGCCAAGAAAATCCGCGACTTCCTGCCGGAAGAGGACTTGCTTTCCTATACGACGGCAATCATGCGCGTTTATAACCTGCACGGCCGCCGCGACAATAAATACAAGGCGCGAATCAAGATCCTCGTGCACGAAACCGGTGCGGAAGAACTGGCCCGCCAGGTCGAGGTCGAATTCGCTGAACTCAAGAACACCGAGTTGAAGCTTCCGGATGCCGATATTGCGGCAATCACCGCTTATTTCGCGCCGCCGGCGCTGAAGGACCGGCCGGAAGGCTGGGAAAGCCTGGCGCGCTGGAAGCGGGCCGATGAAGGTTTTGCCCGTTTTGTCGAGCAGAACGTCGCACCGCACAAGCATCCCGATTACGGCATGGTGACGATCTCGCTGAAGCCGATCGGCGGCATTCCGGGCGATGCGACCGATGAGCAGATGGAACTCGTCGCCGATATCGCCGCGGAATATGCCTTCGACGAAATCCGTATCAGCCATGAGCAGAACATCATCCTGCCGCATGTGGCCCTGGCCGATCTCGAGCCGGTTTATCGCGCGCTGGTGGGTGCGGGCCTTGCGACCGCCAATGCCGGGCTGATCACCGATATCATTGCCTGTCCCGGGCTGGACTATTGCGCGCTCGCCAATGCGCGCTCCATTCCGGTGGCGCAGGAAATTTCCACCCGGTTTGGTTCGCCGGAACGTCAGGCGGAAATCGGTGAGCTGAAGATCAAGATTTCCGGCTGCATCAATGCCTGCGGCCACCACCATGTCGGCCATATCGGCCTGCTGGGTGTGGAGAAGAAGGGCGCGGAACTTTACCAGATCACGCTTGGCGGATCGGGCGATGAGAACACCTCGATCGGTGAAATCATCGGCCGTGGCTTCGAGCCGGAAAAAGTCACCGACGCCATCGAAACCATCGTCGACACCTATCTCGGGCTTCGCCTTTCGAAGGAAGAAATTTTCCTCGAAGCCTATCGCCGCGTTGGACCGCAACCGTTCAAGGATGCGCTCTACGGTTCCGCTGCAGAAGCCGCCTGAGGAGAATGCCATGACGAAAATCTGGAACCGCGACGGCTTCGTGGAAAACGATCCCTGGCTGATCGAAACGGAAGAAGTGAAAGCGACGGCGGAGCAGAAGCCCGTGCTGCCGCTCGCCGATTTTCTGGTTCGTGCCGCCGAAAGCAACGATATCGGCCTCGGCGTTCTGATCACGCCCGCCGACGATGTGACGCGGCTCGGACCCTATCTCGACCGTATCGATCTTGTCGCCATAAGCTTCCCGGCCTTCAATGACGGTCGCGGTTTCAGCCACGCTTCGCTGCTGCGCAGCCGTCTCGGTTTTGCGGGCGAGGTGAGGGCGGTTGGCGACGTCCTGATCGATCAGGTGCCGCTGATGCTTCGCACCGGCTTCACCAGCTTTGCGGTGACGAATGGCACGGCCATCCGCCGCCTGTCCGAAAATCGCCTGCCGGAAATTCCGGTTTATTACCAGCCGACGGCGAAGCCGGCGAGCGGCGGTGAGGCCTATAGCTGGCGTCGTCGTGCGTCTCTATGACACGTTGCGTGGAAATATGAGTTTTTGATACATATTTCCTACGCACATGGCAGTATTGACATTCTCATGCCTTCAAACCGGAGCAAAAATGGTATAATTGCCCGGTCGGAGAATGTCGCATCGAATAAGAATGGACGGAACCTGAAATGAACGCGCCAGCCAAGACGGAAGATTTCGCGATCAAGATACCTGACGGTGTTTACGCCGAGACGGTTTTATCGGTGGAACACTATACCGACCACCTGTTCCGTTTCCGTATGACGCGCCCGGCCGGCTTCCGTTTCCGTTCCGGCGAATTCGCCATGATCGGCCTGATGGTCGGCGACAAGCCGATCTATCGCGCCTATTCCATCGCCAGCCCTGCCTGGGACGAGGAACTGGAATTCTTCTCGATCAAGGTTCCGAACGGTCCGCTGACGTCGCATCTCCAGGCAATCAAGCCCGGCGATACCGTTCTGATGCGCAAGAAGCCGACAGGCACGCTGGTTCTGGATGCGCTGACGCCCGGCAGACGGCTTTACATGTTCTCCACCGGCACCGGCATCGCGCCTTTCGCGAGCCTGATCCGTGACCCGGAGACCTATGAGAAGTTTGAAGAGGTCATCCTCACCCATACCTGCCGTGATGTTGCAGAGCTGAAATACGGCTTCGATCTGGTCGAGGAAATCCGTAACCACGAATTCCTGAACGAGATCGTCGGCGACAAGCTGAAGCACTATGCGACCGTCACCCGCGAAGATTACCCCTTCAAGGGCCGCATCACCACGCTGATCGAGAACGGCAAGCTGTTTGCGGATCTCGGCGTCCCGGCGCTCGATCCCGAAATCGATCGCGGCATGATCTGCGGCTCCTCGGCAATGCTGAAGGACACCAAGGAGCTTCTGGAAAAAGCCGGCCTGAACGAAGGCGCCAACAACAAGCCCGCCGAATTCGTGATCGAGCGCGCTTTCGTCGGTTGATCCCATAAAAAGCTACGAGATTTCAGGAGGCCGTCAGGCCTCCTTTTTGTTTGCGCCTTCAGTGCCGGTGTTGAGAGGCGGCGTCGTCATCCTGTTTCGGGGCTATTTCGTTGCGATAGAGAAGAAAAAGCCCGATGGCGATAGCGGCAATGCCGCCGCCGACGAGATGCGACAGCGAATAACCGCCCTTCGTCACCAGCCAGCCTGCGACGACATTGCTGAACGATGCGCCGATACCCTGAACCATCATGACGCTGGCAAGGCCGACATTAAAACGACCGGTGCCTTTCAAAATCCTCTCCACAGCAACCGGGGTGACGATGCCGAGCAGGCCCGCGCCAACGCCATCGAGAAACTGCACCGGGAAAATCACCCAGAAATCCGAAAAGGCCGAGGCGAGGAGACCGCGTATCGGCAACGCGATCAGCGCGATGATGAAAACGGTCGAGAGACCGAAACGGCGTATCAGCCATGGGGCCATTGCGGCGACAAAGATCATCGCGAATTGCGCGACGCCGGTAATGATGGCGGTGGTGCGGAAGGGCGTCTGCAGTTCGATGGCGAAATCTTGCGCGATCAACCTGCCCATCGGCGCGTTGCCGAAGTGGAAGACGAGCAGAATGATGGCGAGAAAGATCAGCCCGCGTTCGTGCAGCAGCACCCTGATCCCGGACGGCCCCGGCTCTCCCTTGTCTTCGGCAAGGCCACGCGCAACCTTGTGATCAATCCTATCGGGATCGATGGCCGCCGTAGCGAGCAGGGCGCCTGCAGCGGTCAGCAGCATGAGACCGATGATCCCGTTCATGCCGAAGAACGTTACAACCACATAAGTCGCGAAAAGCGACGCAAAATTACCACCGTGGTTCCAGAACTCATTGCGCGAAATCTGGTGGGAGAACAGTCGCTCGCCGACAAGGCCGAGTGTGAGGCCGGCAAGCGCGGGACCGACCACTGCGCCAACCACCGCCGTTATGATCTGGCCGGTCCAGACGATCCAAACATCCGGAAAGATCAGCGTTATCAACGCCCCGACGGTCACGAGAACAACGGGGATGGCAATCAGCGTTCGTTTCCACGTCGTGCCATCCACCAGCGCGCCGCAGAGCGGTGTGGCAAGCAGACCGACGAGGCCGCCGACCGTGGCGATCATGCCCAACGAAAGCGAAGACCAGCCCTGTGTCGCCAGAAATGCATCCAGAAACGGCCCGAGGCCGTCACGGGCATCGGCAAGAAAAAAATTCAGCGCTGCAAGGGCAAAAAGCGTGCGGTCTGAGATACCACCGCTACGCGGCAAGCCACCGGAAGGAAGTCCGCCGGGTGGTGCCGAAACGCCGATTGTCGTCATGAAATATGCTCCGAAAAATATGCAAGAGGGAATGGGAATTAATTGAGGCTGGCGAAAAACATCTGTGCCCGCATTTGGTTGCATTGGCACGACATGAGGATAAATCCTAGATGTTTTTGGTCGCTGCAAAATGGGCTGGAGGAACGTTTAACGGTACTGGTGAGTTAGTCTTCGTGGAAAAACGGATACGCGCCATGAAGATCAAGGTTTTTGCAGTTTTATTTTCGGCCGGATTGCTCGGCACGCAGCCCGCACATGCGGACGAACGCGCATTTCTCTCATCGCTGAAAGGCACATGGGCAGGCAAGGGAACCGTGATTACCCGGATAGGCACGCCGCCGATCAATGTGACTTGCACACTGAACTCCAATGCGGGGGCATCGTCGCTCAACATGTCCGGCACTTGCCGCGGCCTTCTCGTGGTAAGGCGGGCAATCGCTGCCGATCTGTCGGAGAAAGGCGGACGCTACAGTGGCGCCTATACCGGGCCTTCCGGCCGCCCATCCGCGCTTTCCGGCACAAGACAGGGAAACGCCATAAACCTGACGGTGCGATGGAACCGCGATATCAACGGCGACCGCATTGCTGCCATGACCATTGAAAAGATTGGAGCCAACGGCCTGCGGCTGCGCACCACCGATAAGGACGGCAGGACCGGCAAGACGGTGGTGACGAGCGATATCCGGCTCGTTCGCTAAGTCAGCGGTGAGACAATGACGGATGGGCGGCTCGGGTTTCTAGTGGAATTCGAGCAGCAGGGGGCAATGGTCCGAAACTTCCGGCTGCCTCACCACATCGAAACGATCGATCTGCACGGCTGGATTGACCAGCATGTAATCCGCATAACGGTTCGCTTTGGCATAATGTGAGGTCCGGGTGTCCGTAAAGCCGCGTGTCGTGACGAGTTCGGTGAGTTCCAGTTCCTTCAGCACAGCGAAGGTCTCGCTGTCAGGCAGGACATTAAAATCACCGCAGACGATGATCCGGTCGCCATCCTCAGCAATGTTTTTGACAAGTTGTAAGAGGCGTTTTGCCTGCGCCAGACGGGCGGGGATATCGTGTTTGCCGCTGAGGTCGCGCAATCCGTGCATATGGGCGATGACGGCCGGCTGACCGGTGGTGAAGTCGAAAACCCTGACGGCGTGGCCCGTGCGCGACCGTGGATGATCTCCATATCCGTCCGCGGAAAAAGTGCCGTGCACGAACCCTTGCGCCTGCGCAACGACGGCCATGGATTTGCGCACAAAGGTCGCCAGCCCCCATTGGGAAGGATATCTAATCTCGCCGTGCCAGAGATCACCCTGCGCCGCCGGACAGAAGATCGCCAGGTGATCCGGCAAGGCCTCGGCGATTTCGTGGAAGAAGTTTGCCCTTTGCGGCAGGTCGATGCCGTGATCGCGGTAGCTCAGCCAGTCCTCAAAGGCAGTCGGCGTGTGCACCACCTCCTGCAGGCAAAGAATATCGGGATCGGATGAGGAGATATAGGGAACAATCTCGTCATGAAGCTTTCCGCCCCAACCATTCAGGCAAATCACACGCATTCCCGCTCCATCGCCGCTTGTTTGCGGCATCCGTTCTAGCATGGAATGTGTGGCGAGCAATCGTGTGTGGCGGGGCCGCGAAACGTTGCTGTCGTAAAGGAAAAGGCCCGGATCGCTCCGGGCCTCTGCATGGGCCAGTCGCCTGCCATTTCGTTATATTACATCTTCGGCAGCAACACCTTGTCGATGACATGAATGACGCCATTGGATTGTTTGACGTCGGCGATGGTGACGTGGGCAACCGTACCATTCTCGTCCGTCAACGTGATTTTTCCCATGCTTTCCTTGGCCTTGAGAACGCAGCCGCCGACGGTCTTCACGTCATGCTCACCTTTGTCGTCCTTGATCATTTTTTCGATGGCAGGTGACAGTGCATTGGCGGCAACCACATGGCAGGTCAGCACCTTGACCAGCTTCTCCTTGTTCTCGGGCTTCAGAAGATCATCGACCGCACCCTTCGGAAGGGCCGCAAAAGCCTCGTTGGTTGGTGCGAACACCGTGAACGGGCCCTTTCCCTGAAGTGTTTCGACAAGCCCGGCAGCCTTGACCGCTGCGACAAGCGTTGTATGGTCTTTCGAGTTCATCGCATTTTCAACGATGTTCTTGTCCTCGAACATTGCGGCGCCGCCAACTTTGGGGTTCGCGGCATAAGCGGAAACCGTGCCGATGGAAAGAGCTGCGGCCAGCGTCAGGACGCGAACAGAAACGTTGTACATCGTTATTCCTCCTTGGTGACTTCCAAACCCCGAAAGGTACTTCTTCCGGTGGCCGCTATCGGTTATCCGTAGCGACACAAGAGACGGAAGCCGGCTCCTCGAAGTTTCGAGGCGAGCCAGGAAAAATGATAAATAATTGATTTCAAGAATGATTATCTATGTGTCGACATAAAAAAGCCCGGGGCGATCCGGGCTTTTGTCTTGAGAGAAACGAAGTTTACTCAGCCGCTTCGGCATAAGCCTCCATCGGCGGGCAGGTGCAGATGAGGTTGCGGTCGCCATAGACATTGTCGATGCGGTTGACCGGCGACCAGTATTTGTCGATGCGGAACGCGCCGGGCGGGAAGCAGCCCTTTTCGCGGCTATAGGGACGATCCCATTCACCAACGAGGTCTTCCACCGTGTGCGGTGCGTTCTTCAGCGGGTTGTTGGTCTTGTCCGCACGGCCTTCCTCGATGTCGCGGGCTTCCTCGCGGATCGCCAGCATGGCATCGCAGAAACGGTCGATTTCCGCCTTGGTTTCGGATTCCGTCGGCTCGATCATCAGCGTGCCGGCAACCGGCCAGCTCATGGTCGGCGCGTGGAAACCGCAGTCGATGAGGCGCTTTGCGACATCGTCCACCGTCACGCCGCAGCTATCTGCCAGCGGGCGGGTATCTATAATGCACTCATGCGCCACGCGGCCGGTTTCGGACTTGTAGAGCACGTCGTACGCACCCTTCAGCCGCTCGGCGATATAGTTGGCGTTGAGGATCGCCACCTTGGTCGCCTGCGTCAGCCCTTCGCCGCCCATCATCAGGCAATAGCTCCACGAAATCGGCAGGATCGACGGCGAGCCGAACGGGGCAGCAGACACCGCACCCTCACGACCGTCCGTCGCCGGATGGCCGGGCAGATAGGGAGCAAGATGCGCCTTGACACCGATCGGTCCCATGCCGGGGCCACCGCCGCCATGCGGAATGCAGAAGGTCTTGTGCAGGTTGAGATGCGAAACGTCCGAACCGATATCGCCGGGGCGGGCGAGACCGACCATGGCGTTCATGTTGGCACCGTCCAGATAGACCTGTCCACCATGCTTATGGGTGATTTCGCAAATCTCGCGAACCGTCTCCTCGAACACGCCGTGGGTGGACGGGTACGTGATCATGCAGCACGAGAGGTTTTCTTGATACTGCTCTGCTTTTGCACGGAAATCATCGATATCGATGTCACCATTGTCCCGCACTTTGACGGGCACCACTTTCATGCCGACCATCTGCGCCGAGGCAGGATTGGTGCCATGCGCCGATGTCGGAATGAGGCAGACGTCACGGTGTGTGCCGCCATTGGCGAGGTGATAGTTGCGGATGGTCAGAAGCCCTGCATATTCCCCTTGCGCGCCGGAGTTCGGCTGCATGGAGAAGGCATCGTAGCCGGTCACCGAGCACAGTTTTTCCGAGAGATCGTCGATCATCTCCTTGTAGCCGAGCGCCTGATTGGCCGGCACGAAGGGATGGATGTCGGAAAATTCCGGCCAGGTGATCGGCAGCATTTCCGCTGTCGCATTCAGTTTCATGGTGCAGGAGCCGAGCGGGATCATCGAGCGGTCGAGCGCCAGATCGCGGTCCGAAAGGCGGCGGATGTAACGGGTCATCTCGCTTTCGGCACGGTTCATGTGGAAGATCGGATGCGTCATATACTGGCTGGTGCGCAGCAGTTCCTTCGGCAGACGATATTCCGGCTCGAAATCCGAGATCGAGAAATTGCCGCCGAATGCGCGCCAGACCGCCTCAAGCGTCGCCGGGCGCGTGCGCTCGTCAAGGCTCATGCCGATTTTGGTCGCGCCCACCTTGCGAAGGTTCACGCCTTCCGCAACGGCCGAGCGCAGGATGACGCCCTGCATGTGGCCGACTTCAACGGTGATGGTGTCGAAGAAGGTTTCCGGCTCGATGGTGTAGCCGAGCTTTTCCAGCCCCTTGGCCATCAGAACGGCCTTCTGGTGGGTCTGCTGGGCGATCGCCTTAATGCCCTGCGGGCCATGGAAGACGCCATACATGGAGGCCATGACGGCCAGCAGCACCTGCGCCGTGCAGATGTTCGACGTGGCCTTTTCGCGGCGGATATGCTGTTCGCGTGTCTGCAGCGACAGGCGATAGGCGCGGTTGCCGCGCGCATCGACCGAAACGCCGACCAGACGGCCGGGCATGGAGCGCTTATGCGCATCCTTGACGGCCATGTAAGCCGCATGCGGACCGCCGTAACCAACCGGAACGCCGAAGCGCTGCGAGGTGCCGATGGCGATGTCAGCGCCCATTTCACCGGGCGACTTCAGAAGCGTCAGCGCCAGAAGATCGGCGGCGACGGCGGCAATCGCGCCCGTCTGGTGCAGGCGGGAAATCAGGCCGGAGAAATCGCTGACATGGCCGTGGGTGCCCGGATACTGGAAGATCGCACCGAACACATCGACCGGGTCGAGATCAGTAAAGGGGTTGCCGACAATCACCTTCCAGCCGAGCGGGGCCGCGCGGGTCTCGATCAGCGCAATGGTCTGCGGATGGCAATTGGCGTCAACGAAGAAGGCGGTCGCCTTGGATTTCGCAACGCGCTGGCACATCGCCATGGCTTCGGCAGCCGCCGTCGCTTCATCGAGCAGCGATGCGTTGGCAACATCGAGGCCGGTCAGATCGCAGACCATGGTCTGGTAGTTCAGCAGCGCCTCAAGGCGGCCCTGGCTGATTTCCGGCTGATAGGGCGTATAGGCCGTGTACCAGGCCGGGTTTTCCAGAATATTGCGCTGGATGACCGGCGGCGTGATGGTGCCGTAATAACCCTGGCCGATCAGCGAGGTCAGAACCTGGTTCTTGTTGGCCGTCTCACGAAGACGATCCAGCGCCTCGCGTTCGGTCAGCGCCGCACCCCAGGTCAGCGGCACTTTCTGGCGGATGGAGGAGGGAACGGTGGCGTCGATCAGGGCATCGAGGCTCTTATAGCCAACGACCTTCAGCATCTCGGCCATTTCCGACGGCGACGGCCCGATGTGACGCCGGTTGGCGAAATCATAGGGCTGATAGTCGGTGAAATGGAATTCGGTGGGCGTCGTCATTACGCGATAAGCTCCTTGTAGGCTGCTTCATCGAGCAGCGTCTCGGCATCGGCCGGATTGGAGAGTTTCAGCTTGAAGAACCAGCCGGCGCCCTGCGGGTCGGAATTGACGAGCGAGGGATCATCGACGATGGCCTGGTTGATTTCGACCACTTCGCCATCCAGCGGACAATAGACATCGGAAGCCGCCTTGACGGATTCAACGGTTGCCGCGTCGCCATCCTTGGAGAAGGTGGCGCCCACTTCCGGCAATTCGACGAAAACGAGATCGCCAAGCTGTTCAGCGGCGTGGCTGGTGATGCCAACGGTGGCGATATCGCCTTCGAACTTCAGCCATTCGTGTTCTGCGGTAAATTTCAGCATCGTATTCTCTCCGGAGATGGGATGAAGATTATCGTTTATAGGTGGGCTTGATGAAGGGCAGGGCGGCGACGGTGAGGGGCAGATATTTGCCGCGCACTTCCGCGAAGATCGCCGTGCCGGGAGCAGCGTAAGAAACAGGCACGTAACCCATCGCCACGGGGCCTTCGACCGAAGGACCGAAACCGCCCGAGGTGACTTCACCGATTTCCGTTTTGCCTTCGGCATCCGCAAAAAGCTTCGAATGGCCGCGCACCGGCGCCTTGCCCTCCGGCTTCAGGCCGACGCGACGGCGCGAGGTACCGTCCTTGAGTTCGCCGAGAATGCGCTTCGCACCCGGAAAACCGCCTTCACGGTCGCCACCGGCGCGGCGCGCCTTCTGGATCGCCCATTCGAGCGAGGCTTCGATGGGGGAGGTCGTAGTGTCGATATCGTTGCCATAAAGACAAAGGCCGGCTTCCAGACGCAGGCTGTCGCGCGCACCAAGCCCGATCGGATCGCAATCGGGATGTTCGAGCAGCGCCTTGGCAATCTCTTCGGCCTTGTCGGCCGGTACGGAAATCTCAAAGCCGTCTTCACCGGAATAACCGGAGCGCGAGACGATGCACGGCACGTCATGCAGCGGCACTTCCTGCACATCCATGAATTTCATTTCCGAGACGCCGGCCCAGAGTTCAGCCAGAACGGCCTCAGCGCGCGGACCCTGAAGCGCGATAAGCGCCCGGTCATCGAGAAGAGTTATCTCGCAGGCATCGGAAAGATGCGCCTTCATATGGGCGACATCGGCATCCTTACAGGCGGCGTTGACGACGACAAAAAGATGATCGCCGCGATTGGTGATCATCAGATCATCCAGAATGCCACCATTTTCGTCGGTGAAGAAACCGTAGCGCTGGCGGCCTTCCTTGAGGCCGAGAATGTCAACCGGCACCAGCTTTTCGAGCGCGCGTGCGGCATCTTCATTCTTGCCGGACTTCGCCTTCAGGATCACTTGGCCCATATGGGACACGTCGAAGAGGCCGGCGGAGGTGCGGGTCTGGAGATGCTCCTTCAGAACGCCGGCCGGATATTGCACGGGCATGTCGTAACCGGCAAACGGCACCATGCGGGCGCCAAGCGATATGTGCAGGGAGTGGAGCGGCGTGGTTTTCAGCGCGGCGGTATCGTCCAAGGACGCCTCCAGGGTTGCGCGAATGATCGCGCGGGCTCAGGTCATGGCGCAAAGCACCGGTTCAAGAGCCCCCTCTGTCCTTGTCGCCTGAGATTGTTATCCCTTCGGCGAGCCGTCCTTATGAAAGGTGGCTTCTCTCCAGAGTTCCGTCGTCACCGCTGGTCCTTTTGCCTGAGAGTTTCCGGGGCGGTTGCTCCTTCGGCACCGCATTGAAGCGGTTTCTCCCAACGATGATGCGACGCTCATTATCTTCGAAGACCCGTTATTGGCAAGGACCAAATGACGCATCTGAACAGATTCTTGCTCCATCTGCGCCATCGGCGCAGCGATCCGCGGCGACAAATGGCCTAGGCGGCTTTCTTCAGTCGGATTTTTTCTCAGGCAGGCCCTTGCGTTTGGTCGATGCGAAATCCTCAAGTTCCTTTTCTGTCATGGACTTCTCCATGCTTTTTGAAGCACCTTTTAAACTGGATTTCTTCGTTTCTCCGCGTTTGGCCGCCAGTGCGGCGCCCGCCGCTTTCTGCTGGGCCTTCGATTTGGCTGGCATGTCGGGCCTCCCTTGGAACGATGGTTGTGGCAGGAAAATGCCGCCTGGCATCTATTGTTCCCTTGCGACGGTCTGGCCTGCGGCAAAATTCCCCTTTGAAATCGGAGAGAAACAGGGATATCGCCTAGAACATGGATGCAAATCGAACACGACGATTGATGGGGATGGAGAAAATGCTTCGCATTTTCTGCGCGACCCTGATGTTGTCCCTCGGTTTTGCCCACAAGCCGGCGCTTGCCGCAGCACCCGCCGTTGCGCTGGATGAGAGTTACCGGCTGCCGGACGGCACCTTCGCGGAAATCTGCCTTGGCCATGGCAACGGCGTCAATGCTTCCCATACCAGGGAAGGCCCCGCCCATTCCGGCGACGCCATCCTGTTTTGCGAGGCCTGCCTGCTCGCCTCGTCCATTCTTCTGCCGATGCCCGATACGGCTGGCTGGCTGAAGACTGAGTTTGCCTGGCTCGACAACCGCCTCCCTGCGGAATGGAGCTTCCGCTCCGTGCTGACGATCCAGAAGCCCGCCGCGCGCGGCCCTCCGTCCCTGTTCGCCTGATTTTTCGTTTTACGGGATCATCGCCGCCTTTGGCGGCACGGAGCGGCTGCGCGGACCCAGAGGGATAGCAGCCGCAGGGACAAGCAAATGAAAACCACCAAGATCATCACATGCAGCCTTTTCGTCGCCTCGGTTTCGACCGTGCAGGCTTTCGCCCATGCCACATTCGTTGACGGTTCGGCCGAACAGGAAAGCACCGTCGTTGCCGCCCTCCAGGTGCCGCATGGCTGCGAAGGCGGGCTCGCCACCACCGAAGTTCAGATCAAACTGCCGGAAGGTTTCATTGCCGCAAAGCCCCAGCCCAAGGCTGGCTGGGAACTGGAGGTCATCAAGGGAGACTACCAGAAGGCCTACAAGAACCACGGCAAGGAGATTAAAAACGGACCGGTCGAAATCCGCTGGAAGGGCGGCAACCTGCCGGATGAATTCTACGACACCTTCTCCGTGCAGGGAAAAATCTCCGGTATTGAGGCGGGGCAGGACCTGCCATTCAAGGTAACGCAGCTCTGCGGCGACAAAGGCAAGGTTGCCTGGGACGAAGTGGCAGCGGCCGGCGTCGATCCACATTCCCTGAAAAGTCCCGCTCCCACCATTCGCGTTGCCGCAAAGGCTGCGCATGCCGGCGGCCATGATCATTCCGCCATGGATATGGATGTCGTGAAGGCCGGCAGCCTCGAAGTGTCCGAGGGAACGACCAAGGCCATGCTGCCGGGCCAGCCTGTGGGTGGTGGATACGTGACGATCAAGAATACCGGCGATAGCGACGACAAGCTGATCGGCGTTGAATCGTCGTCCGCCGGACGTGCAGAAATCCACGAGATGGCCATGGTCAACGACGTCATGAAAATGCGCAAGCTGGATGACGGCATCGTCATTCCCGCCGGCCAGACGGTGGAGCTGAAGCCCGGCGGCCTGCACATGATGTTCTTCGATGTGAAGAAGCCGTTTGCCGAAGGCGACAAGGTGCCGGTGACGCTCATCTTCGAAAAGGCCGGCAAGGTGGAGATCGTGCTGTCCGCAGGCGCAGCCAAGGGCGGCGGCGACCACCAGCATAATTGACCGATAAAAAACGGCTACCGGAACGCGTGACAGGTCCGGTAGCCGCAAATTTTCATCTGTCGTGTTTGTTCTTCAGCGCAGTGGCGGAAAAGCCGGGTGGCATTCGCCCACGTGATTTTCCTGAACTCGGTCGCAAATCTCTAGAAGATCAGTCTGACACCAGGCTGAATGCGAAGGCTCCGCCTATATGGCGAAAAACTGAAGAAATTACATTAATATATATATATCCACTTGATCTATAAATTACTTTCAGATTTTGATGTGAAGCTGTTTTCCTCGTAGGCCTCCACGGCCTGCTCGAGTGTCGCCTGTGGCTCCTGGCGCTGGCTGCTTGCTATCAGGAAATAGAGGGTGAGGGCCGGCGGCTTGATCGTCGTCATCAGGCCCCTGAGCTGAAAGTCATCCCCGTTTTCGGCCTTGCGCGCCAGTTCGTGAATGGCCTCTTCAACCTCGCTCTTGCGCGGCACGCGTTGCGGCGGCTTCATGGCCTCCAGCGCATAGGCCGCTGTATTCGCGGAAACGGAAAGAACCTGTGTCATCGAACCTCCGGCCATCTTCGCCGACCCTGAAAAACCGTAGATTAACAGTTGCCCATTGTTGGAAGGCTAAATCGCACAGCTGCAATTTAATCGTATTTTAACAGCCCAAAGCGCCGGGCAAAGGGGTTTCGCCAGCGGTTCCCATGGTCTAAAAATGTCCTGGACCGTCCGGTCCGACGATTTCTTCCGGAGACACATTCCCCATGATCAATATCGCCCTTGTCGCTGCAGGCGGCGCAATCGGTTCCGTGTTCCGTTATCTGGTCGGGGTCTGGAGCATGCGGTTGGCCGGACCGAATTTTCCCTGGGGAACCCTTGCCGTCAATGTGGTCGGATCTTTCCTGATCGGTCTGCTGGTCGAGCTTGTGGCGCGCCGGCTGAACGCCTCGATGGAAATGCGCCTGTTTCTCGTCACCGGCGTGCTCGGCGGGTTCACCACATTCTCGTCCTTCTCGCTCGATGCGGTCGCGCTGTTCGAACGCGGCGCGCTCGGGCTATCGGCGGTTTACGTGCTTGCAAGCCTCGCTGTTTCCATCACGGCGGTTTTCGCCGGGCTGGCCTTGGGCCGCAGTTTGTTCTAAAGGCTTGGTCCAAACGGCGCGCCGACGAATAGGGCGCGCGATCAGGACAGAAAGACTGGAAATTTCATGGCAGGTATCGAGCATATCAAGGTCGGGGCCGACGAGGCCGGTATGCGCCTCGATCGCTGGTTCAAGATTCATTATCCGGGACTTGGTTTCGGGCAGTTGCAGAAGCTTCTGCGCTCCGGCCAGGTGCGTGTGGATGGCGGCCGGGTGAAGACGGATGCACGCGTGCAGCCGGGACAGATGGTGCGCATACCGCCGGTCGATTCCGATCTCAAGGTCAAGAGCGGCCCGATCGGATCGAAAGACCTCAAACACTCCGAAGATGGCGAGCTTCTGGCGCGCATGCTCCTGCATGAGGACGACAAGGTCTTCGTTTTCAACAAGCCGGCCGGCATTGCCGTGCAGGGCGGCTCCGGTGTCACCCGCCATATTGACGGGCTGCTGGAAGCCTGGACCAATCAGAAGGGCGAAAAGCCGCGTCTGGTGCACCGCCTCGACCGCGATACGTCGGGCGTGCTTGTGGTTGCCCGCACCCGCGGTGCTGCACAGAAGCTGACTGCCGCCTTCCGCGAACGCGATACCAAGAAGACCTATTGGGCGCTGGTCAAAGGCGTGCCGCGCAAGCATCAGGACAAGATTTCCACCTGGCTGGTCAAGGAACAGACCATGGATGGCGATCGCATGCGTATCGCCAAGCACGGCGAGGAGGGGGCCGATCACGCCGTTTCCTATTACCGCGTCATCGATACCGCCGCGCAGAACCTCGCCTGGCTGGAAATGGAACCCTATACCGGCCGCACGCATCAGCTTCGCGTGCACGCGCTGCATATGGGCCACCCGATCATCGGCGATCCGAAATATTACATCGACGATCCGAACTGGGATTTCCCGGGCGGCATCCAGAAGCGCCTGCACCTCCACGCACGCCATATCGACATTCCGCATCCGAATGGCGGCCGGCTTCGGGTCAGCGCGCCCCTTCCGCCGCATATGGTCCAGACCTGGAACCTGCTCGGTCTCGACGTGGCCGATGGCGACAGGGAAGACTGACAGCCCATGAAACTGGTTCTTTTCGATTGTGACGGAACGCTGGTGGATAGCGCCGGCCTGATCCATGCCGTCATGTCCGATACTTTCGCTGATTTCGGCAAACCGCGCCCCGATATCTCCGAAACCAAGGCGATCATTGGCCTGACGCTGGATATCGCCATCGCCCGCATGCTGGGCAAGGCGCATGTGGATGATGAAGCGAAGGCGATGACGGAACGTTACAGGGAACTCTATCATCCCCTGCGGGAGCGGCCGGAAATGACCGTACCGCTTTTCGACGGTATCGCCACGCTGATCGATACGCTTTCGAAACGCGACGATGTGCTGATCGGCGCGGTGACAGGCAAGGGCCGGCGCGGTCTTACCCATATCCTGCAGACCCACGGCCTTGCCGATCACTTCATCGTTTCGCGCACGGCGGATGATTGTCCCTCCAAGCCGCATCCGGCCATGGTGATGGAATGCTGCCATGAAACCGGCATGGTTCCGGCCGATACTGTCGTTATCGGCGATGCGATCTACGACATGCAGATGGCCAAGGCCGCCGGCGCGAAAGCAATCGGCGTTGCCTGGGGTTATGCCTCGGTCGACGATCTCTGGAAGGCAGGCGCCGATGCGGTCGTCAGCCACCCGCGCGAAATTCCGGCCTATGTTCCGGCCGATATTCTTGAATAACCTTTCTATCCGACTGACGAGGACGTGCCATGCGTGATCTCCTGAACGACCTTTCGGAGGGCCTGAGCCATCCCGACCCGATCCTGCGCGCGCAGATCCAGATGCAGAAACCTCTGCCGAAGCGGTTCTATAAAGATGTCACCGTCGGCGAGGCGGAGGAGGGCGGTTTTACCATCCTTCTCGATGGCAAGCCGCTGCGCACCCCCGCCAAGAAGCCGCTGACCGTCCCGACGCGCGCGCTGGCGGAACTGCTTCGCGATGAATGGGACGCCCAGAAAGAAGTGGTGAATCCGGTGGTAATGCCGGTTTCTCGGCATGTGAACACGGCCATTGATGGCGTCGCCAATGATACCCAGGCTGTTTTTGAGGACATACTTCGTTTTTCCTCTTCCGATCTCCTCTGCTATCGCGCCGGCGATCCGGAAGCGCTGGTTGCGCGGCAGACGGACCATTGGGATCCGGTTCTGGACTGGGCGGCCAATGTGCTGGGAGCGCGCTTCATTCTCGTCGAAGGCGTGATGCATCAGGACCAGCCGCGCGAAGCCATCGCGGCCTTTGCGGTAACGCTGAAGAAATACGATACGCCGATTGCGCTTGCCGCTCTCCACACCATGACATCGCTGACCGGCTCCGCCATTTTGGCGCTGGCGCTGGCGGAAGGGGAGTTGACGCTGGAGGAAGCCTGGGCGCTCGCCCATCTGGACGAGGACTGGACCGCCGAGCAATGGGGCGAGGACGAGGAGGCGCTTGAGCGCCGCGCCGTCAGGCTTGTCGATATGCGCGCGGCACTCAATGTTCTGGAGTCGCTCAAGAGCGCGTCTTAACGCTTTTCTAACCCTGATGGCCGAATATGCGGTTACCTCACGTTAGGGGAGCCGCTGATCATGACCACCTCGTTGAAACGCCTTGGCATTCTTGTGCTGGCGTGTTTCACGCTCATGTCTTTCAGGCTGGAACCGGAAGCGACCCATACTGACCGGCTGCTGTACGATGTGCGCGGCGCATTCGTCGCCGCACGCCCGGATGTCGCTCCGGCGCTGATGCAGTCAATTCATGCGCAGGTGCAGAATGCGATCAAGACGACGGCGCGTGGAGAAACGCGGCCGCGCGTGGTACTGACCATCCGTCTCGCATCCGTTACACGCGGCCCGTTCCTGTTCGGGGAAAGGGCGTCAGCCAAGGTCATCGTCCGCGCCGCAGCCGTCGCGACGGGAGAGGTGATCGCAGAGGCCAAATTCACCGCCACTGTCGTCAGCTTCGACAATCAGTCGATAGAGCAGGAACTTGCCTATGGCGTCGCCGAACGCGTGATCCGTGAATTCAGGCTCAGCCGACCCGGCCCGACGACGCTGGCGACGGCTCTGTTTCCATGAGCAGGACGCAAAAGGCGAGAGCGCGAAGCCTATTCGTCCGCATTTCAGCTTCCGAAATATTTCAAGCTTCAATCAGGCGCATCTTCGGTGCTCTTAAATTAACATACGTCACGTATATGTAATTGACATGCGGCGCGTATGTAACTATCTGACATACGCAACGTATGTAAATGGGCGTCCGAAGCCTCTTTTAAAAAGAGCAACGCTTCTCGGCATCCATGACCACTCAGCCAAAAGAGAGATGCATAATGACCGCACGCGAAGCAATTTTCCCCGCTAACAGGCATGCGCTTTACGAGGAGCATGGCTATTCCGCAGCTATCCGATCCGGTGATCTTCTTTTCGTTTCCGGCCAGGTCGGCAGCCGTGCCGATGGAACGCCCGAACCTGATTTTGAACGTCAGGTCCGGCTGGCCTTTGAAAACCTCAAGGTCACGCTTGCAGCGGCGGGCTGCACCTTCGATGATATTGTGGATGTGACGACGTTCCACACGGACCCACAAAACCAGTTCGGAACGATCATGGCCGTCAAGCAGGAGATTTTCAGCCAAAAGCCTTACCCGAACTGGACGGCCGTCGGCGTCAACTGGCTTGCCGGCTTCGATTTCGAGATCAAGGTCATTGCCCGCATCCCGTAATGTCAGGTTAAATCGGCAGCGGCGGCGCTTACAGGGCGCCGCCAGCCTGCTTCTCCATCCTTATCCCAGCCGCTCCGCATGCCACTTCAAATGGTCATCCATGAAGGTGGAAATGAAATAATAGGAGTGATCGTAGCGCTCATGCATGCGCAGCGTCAGGCCGATATCCGTGCCCCTGATCGCTTCTTCGAACAGCCAGGGGCGCAGGCCCTTTTCGAGAAAACTATCGGCCTTGCCCTGATCGATCAGGAACTCGGGAAAACGCGCGCCGTCCTCGACCAGCGCACAGGCGTCGTATTGACGCCATGCGGCCTTATCCGCACCGAGGTATTTTTCCAGCGCCGGCTCGGACCAGTCGGCCGAAGAGGGAGCCACGATCGGCGCAAAGGCGGAGCAGCTCTTGAAACGCTCGGGGTTCTTGAGCGCAATGGTCATAGCGCCATGGCCGCCCATCGAATGGCCAAAAATGCCCTGGCGGCTCATATCCGCACGGAAATGCTGGCCGATGAGTGCGGGCAGTTCTTCCGTCACATAGCTGTACATCCGATAGTGCTCGGACCAGGGCTCTTCTGTGGCATCGAGATAAAATCCGGCGCCCTTGCCCATCTGCCAGTTGGTCAGCTCATCTGGCACGTCATTGCCGCGCGGGCTGGTATCCGGGCAGACGACGATCAGCCCGAGTTCCGAGGCCATCCGGCGATATTCGCCCTTTTCCATGACATTGGCATGGGTGCAGGTGAGGCCGGAAAGATACCACAGGACAGGGCAGGGCTCATGGATCGCCTTCGGCGGCACATAAACCGCAAAGCTCATCTCAGATTTCAGGGTTTCCGATGTGTGCGAAAATACGCCCTGCATGCCGCCAAAGGCCGTATTCTGCGAAATAATGTTCATGAAGCCATTCCTTGTGAAATTTTGCGGTTCAGCCTGCAAGCGAAACGGCTGCATTGACCGCCGCCGCCACAAGAACCGTATTGAAGAAGAAAGAAACGATGGAGTGCAGCAGCGTGACCTTGCGCATGGCGGTCGTGGTTATCCCCACATCCGACGTCTGCGCCGTCATGCCGATCACCACGGCGAAATAAAGAAAGTCGTAACCGCAGGGTTCCTTCGTGCCCGGAAAATCCATGCCGCCGCGATGCTGGCGTTTGCCGTCCACCATGGCGGGCCGCCAGTAAAGATGGGCGTAATGCAGGGCGGTCATGGTGTGGATGGTCAGCCAGCCGAAGATAACCGACGCGAAGGCGATGAGCAGCGTCCAGATAGTCTCGCCCGTATGGTTGAGAGCCTGAAACAGCGATACCACCGCGACGGCAACGGCTAGCAGCGTAACGGCGATGATAGCGACCGCAGGCAGATCGTCGCTATCGGCATGGGCCTTAAGGTGCTGCGCCGTCAGGCCCGACAGGCGAAAGGCAATCAGGGTGAGATAGGTCAGGAAGAACAGAACGGCCGCGATCTCGATCGCCAGCGGCGGCGCAAAAACCAGCGCCAGGCCAAGGCTCACGGCACCGACCAAAAAGGCAACGACGAAAGGTTGATGGCGGCGATAGCTGTTGCTTTTCATATTGGCCGGGGTCATGAGCGGCACCTTTCCGTTGGCGCCGTCATTTTTTGACACGGCGGCAGAAACGGTCAAGCGTCTCCAGAAAGGCGGAGCGGTCACGCGGTGAAAAAGCCGCATTATATCCCTTGCTTTCACCGGTTTCGCGCAGATGCGCGCCAAGATCGCGCATCGCCGTCGCCATCCCGATATTCGCCTGGTCAAAAACGCGGCCCGTCGGCCCGGTCACCAGCGCACCCTTGGCGACGCAGCGGCCGGCCAGCGGCACATCGGCGGTGATGACAATGTCGTTTTCGGCCGCATGATCGGCGATCCAGTCGTCCGCCGCGTCGAAACCGGCCGATACGATGACGTTTTTCACCATGGGATCGCGCGACGGGCGCAGACCGGAATTGGCAACGAAGGTCACTTCCAGCCCATGCCGCTCCGCCACCTTGAGAATCTCCGGCTTCACGGGGCAGGCAT
This sequence comes from Agrobacterium sp. YIC 4121, assembly GCF_002008205.1. NCBI lineage: Bacteria > Pseudomonadati > Pseudomonadota > Alphaproteobacteria > Hyphomicrobiales > Rhizobiaceae > Agrobacterium > Agrobacterium sp. YIC 4121. The sequence continues at coordinate 40,379 of NZ_MRDI01000016.1, forward strand.
CGGCATCGACATAGATTTGCGGGTTTTGCGGCATGAGTACTCTTTTTGAGATAATTCCTGTCACGCTTCTAAGCGTAAATGCCGCGATTACCAAGCCTATCATTGCTGAAATGCGGGGTCGATGCCGGGTAGGGGCGGCACTTGCGACCACCCTGAAAATCGCATATGTTCCCTTTATGTTCTTATCCCGAAAGGTTTCCCATGCTGGAAGAGTTCATCGTGCAGGCGAAGTCCGCCACCTATGTCGGCGGCGGCAGCAAATCCGCGACGCCCACCCGCAAGGGATCGCACGATCTCGGGTATCAGAGCGGCGACTTGCACTATATCGACAGCTATTTCGGGGGAGCCGATTTCATCGGCCAGGAGGTTGTCTGGCATCAGGGAACGGCGGTGTGGGCGATGAGTTATTACGGTCGCATCCTTCGGCCCGACATGATCGACGGCCCCACGGCTGGCATGGTCATTCAGCGGTCGCTTTCCACGCTCTATCGTCAGGGCCGGTTCCTTGGCGGCTTCACCAACCCGGTGGAAAATCTGGTCTATGTCGATACGAATGAAGGTGAATTCCGGTCCTTCACCGGGATCGAGCGCATTTACCGAGGCCATGTCGAGACGTACCGGCTTGATTATCACGGCGGGATCATAAAGCCATGAGAGATGCGGCGGGATGGGACGATGATGTTTCACCGCCCCATCATAGGCTTCAAATCAGCCGGGCTGCTTGGTCTTGCGCAGATAGGGAAGAACCGTGTCGTAGGAGCCGAAACGGGCAATCGCATCTTCATTGGAAACGGCGGCGGTGATGATGACATCTTCACCCTGCTTCCAGTTGGCCGGTGTCGCCACCTGATGTTTGGAGGTGAGCTGGATGGAATCGATCGCGCGAAGAATTTCCTCGAAGTTGCGTCCGGTGGTCATGGGGTAGGTGAGGACCAGCTTGATCTTCTTGTCGGGACCGATGACGAAGACGGAGCGCACGGTGGCGTTATCGGCAGGCGTGCGGCCTTCGGAACTGTCGCCAGCGCCGGCCGGCAGCATGTCGTAAAGCTTTGCTACCTTCAGGTCCTTGTCGCCGATCAGCGGATAATCGACGTTGAAACCGGTCGCGGTGCGAATATCGTTCTTCCATTTTTCATGGCTTTCGACCGGATCGACCGAAATACCGATGATCTTGACGCCACGCTTTTCGAATTCCGGCTGCAGGCCACCCATCGCGCCGAGTTCCGTCGTGCAGACGGGGGTGAAGTTCTTCGGATGCGAAAACAGGACCGCCCAGCCGTCGCCGATCCAGTCGTGAAAGCTCACCGGACCATGGGTGGTCTCGGCGGTGAAGTCTGGTGCTATGTCGTTGATACGCAGGCTCATCTGATGTTTTCTCCCTAATGATTTGAACTGAAAACTGATGGTTCTCGGCAATCCGTGTCCGGCGCTGGAGCTTAGAGTTTTTGCATGAAATGGCCAGCCCTTTCATCGGGCTTCGGCGGTATTTGCTTCAGCCCCACAGAGATTTGATGGCCCTGATTTCCCCTGTTTGTCGCGGTTGCGCGATATCGGCCCGGTTGATTGTTTCAGGAGGACATGATTATTCCAGAGACGATCGGGGGGCCATCATGACGACTTCTTCTGCGCCTGTTTCAGCGACGGTTCGGGCACGCATTCCAGCGACGGTCTGGGTGCTCGGCATCGTTAGCCTTCTGATGGATATTTCTTCGGAAATGGTGCAGACGCTGCTGCCCTATTATCTCGTTTCCGGTCTCGGCGCTTCCGCGGTCACTGTCGGTTTCATCGAGGGAATGTCGGTTGCCATCGCCACCACGACCAAGCTGTTTTCCGGGATTATCGCGGACTGGACGAGGCGGCGGAAAATGCTCGCCGTGCTTGGATACGGTCTCGGCGCAATCTCGAAACTCGCTTTTCCCTTTGCCACCTCGCTTGGCTGGATCGTCGCCGCCAAGGCGGTGGACCGGGTCGGAAAGGGCATTCGCGGAACGCCGCGCGATGCCCTTATTGCCGATGTGACGCCGCCTGAAATTCGTGGCGCCGCATTCGGGCTTAGAAAGTCGCTCGATACGGTCGGCGGCTTCCTCGGGCCGCTGGCGGCCATCGGGCTGATGTTCGCGCTCAGCGAAAATGTACTCGCCATTTTCTGGATCGCGGTCATTCCCGCTTTCCTTGCGGTGTTCATTCTCATCGCCGGTGTGACGGAACCGGATGCGCCCGCAAGACCGAAAGCCGAAAAGCCATTCCGGCTCGCCGATTTTGCGAAACTCAATCGGGCGGTCTGGATCGTCATCATCGCGGCGTCGCTCCTGACCTTCGCCCGTTTCAGCGAAGCATTCCTGTTGCTGAAATCCGAAGAGGCAGGCTTCCGGCCGGCATGGATACCGATCACGATGGTCATCATGCATGCCGTCTATGGCCTGACAGCCTATCCCGCCGGCCGGCTTTCGGACAGGATCGGCCGCTCAGGGATTATCGCGGCGAGCATGGTCGTGCTGGTGGCCTCCTATCTGACGCTCGCTTTTGCCAATTCCATTCCGCTGTTCCTGTTCGGCATTCTTCTATGGGGGCTGCATATGGGCCTGTCGCAGGGGCTGCTCGCAGCCCTGATTGCGGAAACGGCGCCGCCGCATCTCAAGGGAACGGCCTTCGGCGTCTTCAATCTGATGACGGGTCTGGCGGTGCTGGTCGGCAATGTCATCGCTGGCTTGCTGTGGGACCTCCATGGTTCCTTCGGCACCTTCCTGGCGGGCGCAGCACTCTCTTTTACCGCATTGCCGGTGTTGATCTGGGTATCCCGTCGAAAGCGCGCCGCCGCCTGAGCCTCTACCGAAAATACGACGACGTTCCGCGCCGCCATTCGGCGAGCCGCGCCGGAGGTGGTGATGCAGAAGGTCGCCATTGCTGTCGACAAGATACGCGCAGCCGGAAAAATCGTGGGGACGCTCGCGACATTGGAAGAAATGCCGCACTGGCGGAAGCGTGGCGTGCAATTCTTCTACATCCATTCCGATCCGTTCCTGCGCCGCGGTCTCGCCGCGGTGAAGGAGGCGCTCGCCTGAGGCGGAGCAGGGGTTCTTCGGTTTAACGACGCCGCAAGCGAGGGCCTGAACCTTCAGGCCCTTGCCATGCCGTTAGAAATCCGCCGTGACGGGTTTCCACAAATGCACCGGATCGAAGCCGCCGCAGCGCGCGATCACAATCCGGGTGCCGTTTTTAACCCGCCGCCGCAAAAGATCGGAACGTTCGGACTGCGCCCGAAGAGAACCGTCATCCTGAAGCTTCTGCAGCATCGACCGCGAAAGCCCGAGTTCAGACGCCAGCAGACGATCAAGGCGTATACCGGCCTGAAGCGGAACCATGAGATCGATCTCCGCCATGGCCCAGTCGGGAGTGTCATCCCGTATCTGTTTCGCGATATCGAATTCCGGAAACTCGTCGACGCGCTGGGATTTACGTCTCAAGGCTTCGAGGTTGAATGCCTCCGCCCTTATCCATTGCGGATCGTTGGACTGCAACGCTTCGAGGACGGCAGGGCTGATGTCCCGGACATTCTCCCGCTCGAAAATCGGCCTGTTCCAGCTCTTGTCGCACATCAGGCATCTATAGATAAGCCACGCATCCAGCTTGCGGCCATTGGCATTGAGCCGGATCTTGCCGCTGGCCTGAAATGCCCTCAGGCCACCGCATCCGCTGCATGCAAGCCAGGGCTGGGGCGCCGTTCGTGGTGTAATGGTCCATTGGACCCGAAGTAAATTGCACATAGTCTCTTGGTCTTCCATTTGGAAGTCCACCGAGATGGTGCAGGAGCAAACCCTTACGGGAACGGCATGGCGGTGTTCTGGGGTGGTGAAGAGCTGAGACAGCGGCGCTGTGCAGGGCACATTGTAACAATGCCAGACCGGTCTCTTGCCACCACCCGATGAACATGATCATACGCAGACAGCCTGCGGCTATCCGCAATACGGGTGAAACTGGATTGAGACCGGTATTTACTTAGGCAAAGTCTACCTCGATGCGCCAATGCTCTTCGGTGGCGACAATAACAAACGATCGTTCCGAAGCAGAGTCATCAAGTGCAGCGAAAAGGCCGAAAGCCGTTACGATGCGACTTTTATGCAACGTCAGGTGACCCGCCCATTCTTCCCGGTTCGAACGACGTCGACGGACGGATTTTGCGCCTGTTAGCGGCTGTCGGAAACGGAAGATACCGGTGACTATACGCCAGGCAAACATCCTTAAGGGGGACGGTTTCAATCTAGAAACATAATCGCATAAGATAGATTATGGAACTTATTCGATGATGTAATTCCGGATTCAATGTCGCCGCGCGATCAAGCCATGGCCGTTTCAACACCTCGAAAGCCCGTGAATATCTTTTCCCACCACAATCGAACTGATCATATGGTTCCGGAATTGAAAAGCACGAAGCGTTGAACTGAACTCACCCTGTCAGATTGATTTTAGCGAAACACGTTTCTCAAGTTCATCTGCCAACTCTTTGCGTTCGCTATATCTATCTGTGAGATATCTGGAAGCGTCACGCGTCAGCAGCGTGAATTTTACCAGTTCCTCACAGACATCCACGACACGGTCATAATAGGATGACGGCTTCATCCGGCCTTCCGCGTCGAACTCCTGATACGCCCTTGCCACCGAGGACTGGTTGGGAATGGTGATCATCCGCATCCATCGGCCGAGAATTCGCATCTGGTTCACGGCGTTGAAGGACTGGCTGCCGCCGGACACTTCCATGACGGCGAGCGTCTTGCCCTGTGTCGGCCGTAAAGAACCGATTGCAAGAGGAATCCAGTCGATCTGCGACTTCATGATGCCGGTCATTGCGCCATGACGTTCCGGGCTTACCCAGACCTGTCCTTCCGACCATTCTGAAAGTTCACGCAGTTCCTGCACCTTGGCATGGCTGGCTGGCGCTTCATCGGGTAAAGGCAGGCCCTTCGGATCGAATACTCGAACCTCGCAACCGAGCCGTTCGAGCAGCCGCCCAGCCTCGAACGCCAGCAGACGGCTATAGGACACCTCGCGCAGCGAGCCATAAAGGATCAGGATGCGTGGTTTATGGGTCGAAAACGCCGGACGCAGAGCCGCCGGGTCAATGCTGTGCAGGTGATGCGCCTGCAACGCGGGAAACCTGTCAGACAATGCGCTTTCCTTCATTATCGAGAACCTGCTCGCCATCCTCCTTGAAGAATGGCCCTTTGAAAGCGTCCGGCAGAATATCCAGCACGACCTCTGAAGGACGGGCGAGCCTGGTGCCGAGCGGTGTTACGACAAAGGGGCGATTGATGAGGATCGGCGTTTGCATCATCGCATCGAGCAACTGGTCGTCATTCAGGTCCGGATTGTCGAGACCGAGCTGGGCATAAGGTGTCCCCTTCTCGCGCATGGCCTCGCGCACCGTCAGGCCAGCATCCGCAATCATTCTTGCGAGATTCTCGCGTGTCGGCGGTTCCCGCAGATATTCGATCACGGTCGGCTCGATCCCTGCCGCGCGGATCAGCGCCAGCGTGTTGCGCGACGTCCCGCAGGACGGGTTGTGATAGATGGTGATGTCCATGGTCACTGCCTTTCGGTCATTATCGTTCGGGAAACGGCGGGTGCGGCCTCATACCAGCCCTTCGAGCGGTTCACGATCCAGACGACCGAAAGCATGACCGGAACTTCGATGAGGACGCCGACAACGGTTGCCAGCGCCGCACCTGACTGAAAGCCGAACAGGCTGATGGCGGCCGCGACCGCGAGCTCGAAGAAGTTGCTGGCGCCAATGAGTGCGGAAGGCCCGGCGACGCAATGGCGCTCACCCGTCATGCGGTTCAGGAGGTAGGCAAGCCCCGAATTCAGATAGACCTGGATGAGGATGGGAATGGCGAGCAGGCCGATGATGGCCGGCTGGGCGATGATTTGCTCGCCCTGGAAGGCGAAGAGAAGAATGAGTGTCGCGAGCAGCGCCGTCAGAGAAACCGGCTGCAGCTTTGCGAGAACGCAATCCAGCATCCGTGAGGTTCCGTCAGTCATGAGCCGATGCCTGATCAGCTGCGCAAGGATGACCGGAACGACAATATAGAGCGCAACGGAGAGAACAAGCGTATCCCAGGGCACGGTAATGGCGGAAAGGCCGAGCAGCAGGCCGACCACGGGAGCAAAGGCCACGACCATGATCGCATCGTTGAGCGCGACCTGCGACAGCGTAAACAGCGGCTCGCCTCGTGTAAGGTTGCTCCAGACGAAGACCATGGCGGTGCATGGAGCAGCGGCAAGGATGATCAACCCGGCAACATAGGAATCGATCTCACCAGCCGGAAGATAAGGGCGGAACAGCCAGCCGATGAAAAACCAGCCTAGCAGCGCCATCGAGAACGGCTTGACGGCCCAGTTGATGAACAACGTCACGCCGATGCCGCGCCAGAACATGCCGACCTGCGAAAGAGAGCGGAAATCGATCTTGAGCAGCATCGGAATGATCATCAGCCAGATCAGGATCGCGACCGGAATATTCACTTTGGCGATCTCGGCCGCAGCGATGAGCTGAAAGACGCCGGGCATCAAATGACCGAGCGCGACACCGGCGACGATGCACAGAAACACCCAGACGGTCAGATATCGTTCGAAGGCAGACATCAGGCCGACTTTCCTTCAGGATTGGTGGTTCCATCCAATGCACCGATCTGCCGAAGCTGCGTTTCCAGCGCCATTCGATCGATGGATTGCAGGGGCAGGCTGACGAAAGCCGCAATCCTGTTCTTGAGGAAACGCGCAGCCTGCGCGAAAGCGCGCTGAACCTCGATCTCCGAGCCGACCGCAGCGGCGGGATCCTCTATCCCCCAATGGGCCGTCATCGGATGGCCGATCCAGACCGGACAGGCTTCGCCGGCGGCGCTGTCGCACACAGTGAAGATGAAATCCATCCGGGGCGCATCCGGCCCGGCAAACACGTCCCAGCTTTTCGAGGTGAAGCCGCTGGTGGGATACCCCAGTACCGCGAGTTCCTTCAGGGCGTGAGGATTTACCTCTCCCTTCGGCTGGCTGCCGGCCGAATAGGCATTGAACCTCCCCTCACCTTCCTTGGCGAGAATGGATTCGGCAAGAATGGAGCGAGCGGAATTGCCCGTGCACAAAAAGAGCACGTTATAGATCTTGTCGGTCATGGTTTCGTTCCGTGGTTAGATCGGTGGTCTCGCAAGCCCGGCGATCGAAGCAGAAGAAGTGGTGGACACCAGCCCGGCGGCGCTCATGACGGCTTTACCTGCGGGCTGCAGCAGGGTGTCAGCTCGGCAATCAAAGGCGCGCAAAGCTCGGTCGAACCACCGCAGCAATCCTTCAGCAAAAACAGGGTCAGCAGGCGCAACCCGTCAAGATCGGCGCGATAGATGATAGACCGGCTCTGCCGCTCACTTTTGACCAGACCGGCCCGGGAAAGCGTGGCGAGATGCGCCGACATCGTGTTCTGGGGAACGTCGACAAGACGCGCGAGCTCACCGGCCGGAATGCCATCCGGCTCGTGGCGCACGAGAAGCCGGAAGGTCTCCAGGCGGGTAGATTGGGCGAGCGCGCCAAGCGCGGTTATTGCACTACTGTTATCCATATATCTAGAATAATGGATATAACGAGCGTGTCAAGTGACGGATATCGTCATGGTCGACAGGCCGGGCGAAGGAATTCCCCTCGCCCTGCCCCTGCAAGCGCTTAAACCAGCTTCGCGTCGTAAAGCCGTGAGACGACCGTTCTCGAGACCGCAGTCCGGTTTTTGGGGACTATTCGGTACGGGCCTATGCCCCAGCTGTTGCCGGCGTCGGACACCGTCCGGTTTCATCCGCTGCATTGGAATTGCCGTGCCGAAAGGAAACGGCCGATGATCAGATGCATCATCTCGGCCTCTTTCAGGGGCCGGAAATCGGGATCGACCGCCAGGCGCGAGAAAACACCGTCAATCAATGCGGCAATCCAGGTGGCGGCGCGCTCGGCGTCGAGATTGGCACAGATAATCTAATGTAATTTCAAAACTCACCAGACGCCTCCCGGCGTCTCAGGTCCAGTTCTTCGCTATAGCGCCTCAGCGTATGGCTTTCGGTGAGCAATCCGACAGGGCGATTTTCGATCTTGTCATTAACGACAACCAGCGCTTCGCTCTCCGCCGCATCGAAGGCTGCCGCCGCCTGGCGGGCATTCATGGTCGGCAGCAGCACATCGTTCTTGTATTGCAGATAGGTTTCGAGGCTGATCTTGCTGGGGTCGCGATCCATCGGGTCCGCGTAAATTTCCGGCACGAGGACGATGCCCGCATAACGCCCGTCATCATGGGTCATGATTACCCGTTGCGTCGAACCGAGCGGGAACTTCTCCTTGAAGGCCGGGAGGCCCATGCTGACATTGGCCTTGCGGATATCGGCGCGCATCATCCTGCCGACCGTCAGGTCGCGGATCCAGCCAATATCATGGGCGCTGCGAATGCTCTCGCCCCGCAGGTGAAAACGCCAGGTGGCGAAGGAGTAACCGAAGGTAGTGCGCACCACGAGCGAGGTGGTGATGACGGCGGCAAGCACCAGCGCCGTGATCTGGAAGTCGCCTGTCAGTTCCAGCGCCAGAAACGTCATCGTCAGCGGACCGCCGATAATGGCGGCGGCAAAGGCGCTCATGCCGATCACGGCATAGACGATAGGCGCTGTCGAGCCATAGCCGATATAGGGTGCGCAGAGCGCGAAAATCTTGCCGAGCAGCGAGCCCATGAACAGCGACGCGAAAAACAGGCCGCCGCGGAAATTCGAGCCGATGGAAATGGCGCTCGCCGCCGCTTTCAGCAGGAACAGCCCGGCCACCCCGTATATCGTCAGTTCGGCATCGATATTGAGATGCAGCGCACCATGGCCGCTCGACAGCACCTGCGGTGAAATCAGCGCGAGCCCGCCCACCGCCACGCCGCCGATGGCAGGACGCAGCCAGCCCGGAATGGCGCTTTTGCGTGCGGTTTCTTCGATGAAGGACACCGCCTGCATCAGCACGATGCCGATGGCCGCACATACGACGCCGAGAAAGATGGCGGGCACATAATCCGCCGGTGTTACACGGCTGGCATCGACAATATCGATCGAGATACCATGGCCGCCGATAATCCCTATGACCGTCGTCGCCACCAGTGCCGAGACGATGAGCGGCGCAAGCGTCACCACTGTATAGGTGCCGATGATGAGTTCGATGGCGTAGAACGCCCCGGTCAGAGGCGCATTGAAGGCAGCAGCAATCGCGCCCGCAGCGCCGCAGCCGACAAGGATACGCATGTCCCCTCGCCGCAGCTTCAGCTTGATGCCGATCTTCGAGGCGACGCCGCTGGCGATCTGTGTGTAACCGGCCTCCAGCCCAACGGACGCGCCAAAACCGTTGGAGACGATATTCTGCACGCAGACGATGATGCTGTCCGTCAGCGACAGCCGGCCGCCATGCAGCGCATTCGCCTCGATGGGGTCGACCATGGGTTTCTTGCGGGTCTTCGAAAGGATGAAGATGATCAGCCCGAGCACGATGCCGCCGATAATCGGGCCGACAAGCACGATCCGTCCGGAAAGATCGCTGCTGCTCAGCCGCTCGACGCCGAAAACCAGCAGATGCAACGCCGTGCTCAAGGCGCCGATCAGCGCAACCAGAAGGCCCGCCGCAATGCCGATGAAGACGGCAAGGAGCACCAGTCCCAGTTCGCCGCGCCGGAACATCGCCCGCAGGCGACTGGCGCGCAGATTGTCGAAGAAGCTCGCCATACTGGGTGCACGGAAAGGCTTGGTCGACATGCTGTTCCTTTTCAGGCGGCGTCAGGCTGCGTCGATCTCGATCTCGAAACGCATTTGATCATAGGCCGGTTCGACATGATCAGGCGTTTCCCGCATCACCGTCTCATAATCGAGCGGAATATGCATGTGGGTCAAGATCGCCCTTTTGGGTGCGAATCTCTCGATCCAGCCAAGCGCCTGTTCCAGTGAAAGATGGCTGGGGTGATACCGGTGCTGCAGCGCGTCGATGACGAGGACATCGAGACCGGCAAGCTTCGGCAGGCTTTCTGCCGGAAAATCGCTGACATCGGTGCAATAGGCGACGTCACCAATGCGGAAGCCCAGCGAATGCACATCGCCATGCTGCTGCATGTGCACGTTGAACGGGATCGGCCCGCCTGCCCCATCGATGATCAAGGCCGCGTCGATATCGGCGATGATCCGCGGTTCGACGATGGGCGGATAGCTGCTGCCCGGCGGGGTCTCCAGGCAATAGGCGAAACCGTCCTTTATCCGCGCCATGGTAATGGGATCGGCATAGATCGGAATGCGGTTTTGCTGAAGGGCGAAATAGATGCGCAGATCGTCGATACCGTGCAGATGGTCGGCATGGGCATGGGTGTAAAGCACAGCATCCACCGCCTCCACCTTGGCCGCGATCATCTGTTCGCGAAAATCCGGACCGGTGTCGATGACAACAGTCGTCCTGCCGCCATCCGGGCCGATCTGCTCCACCATGAAGGCCGTTCGCGTGCGCCGGTTCTTCGGGTTTTCGGGGTCGCAGGCGCCCCAGTCGCCGTTGATGCGCGGCACGCCGGGCGACGACGCGCAACCGAGAACCGTGAAGCGACGACGGTAGATTGCCACACCTATACCCTTGTCATCTTGGAAAAGCAGCGGAAGGCGTTTTCGGTGGTGATTTCGGCCATGCGCTCATAGGAAATGCCATGCACATCGGCCAGAACCTCAGCGGTATTGACCACGTAGGACGGCTCGTTGCGCTTTCCCCGCCAGCGCTTCGGCGCAAGATAGGGCGCATCCGTTTCCACCAGCAGCCGGTCCAGCGGCACGGAGGCGGCGATATCGCGGATGTCCTGCGATTTAGGGAAGGTCAGAATGCCGGAAAAGGACACATATCCGCCAAGCTCGACACCGGTTTTCGCCAGCTCGGGACCAGCGGAAAAGCAGTGGAGAATGAAGGGGAATGGTCCCTTGTCGCTTTCGGCGCGCAAAATCGCGGCCATATCGTCATCGGCGCTTCGGCTGTGGATGACAAGCGGCAGCTTCGTTCGTCTTGCTGCCTCGATGTGGCGAATGAGGCCGGTCTTCTGGTCTTCCGGCTTCTGAGTATCGTAGAAATAATCCAGACCCGCCTCGCCGATCGCCACGATCTTGTCATGGCTCTCCGCCAGCCGCACGAGCTCATCGGCAGAAATATCCAGTTCCTCATCGGCATTGTTCGGATGCGTGCCGACCGAACAGAAGACCGACGGATATTTTTCCGTGATCTTCAAGAGTTCGGGCAGCCGGCGCACCCGGGTCGAGATCGTCACCATCTGGCTCACACCAGAAGCATGGGCGCGGGCAATGATATCGTCGCGCTCAGCCTCGAAATCGGGAAAATCCAGATGGCAATGTGTATCGATCAGCATGGGTCTCGCCTTCACGCTTCCGGTGCGACGTAACGCGGGAAGACCGGCTTCGGTGCTTCCAACGGCGTGCCCGGAACCAGACGACCCGCTTCGCCGAGTGCTGCAAAATCACGTTTGTCGGCAGGTGCCGCAACGAGATCCAGCAGCTTCTCGCAGGATTTCGGCATGAAAGGCTGCAGGAGAATGCCGATCTGGCGCACCACTTCCGCCGTAACGTAAAGCACGGTGCCCATGCGCTCGGGATCGGTCTTCTTCAGCGCCCACGGCTCCTGAGAGGCAAAATAGCGGTCGGTCTCCGAGACGACGGCGATGATGGCCGCAAGCGCGCGGTGGATGAGCTGCTTGCCCATTTCCTCGCGGCAAATCTCAAGCAGCCCATCGGCGGAAGCCAACATCGCCTTGTCTTCTTCGGTGAACTCACCGGGCGTCGGGATCTGACCGTCGCAATTCTTGACGATCATCGACAGCGAACGGCTGGCGAGATTGCCGATACCGTTGGCAAGATCGGCATTGATGCGGTTGGCGATGCCCTCTTCGCTATAGCTGCCGTCCTGGCCGAAGGAGACTTCGCGCAGGAAGAAATAACGGACCTGATCGAGACCGAAATGGTTCACCAGATTGGCCGGATCGACGACGTTGCCGAGCGACTTCGACATCTTCTCGCCCTTGTTGAGCAGGAAGCCATGCGCATAGACCCGCTTGGGCAACGGCAGCTTCGCGCTCATCAGGAAAGCCGGCCAATAGACCGCGTGGAAGCGGATGATGTCCTTGCCGATGATATGCACGTCGGCCGGCCAATATTTGGCGCGCGGGCCGTTTTTATCCTCGATGTAACCAGTCGCGGTTATGTAGTTGGTCAGCGCATCGACCCAGACATACATGACGTGTTTCGGATCGTTCGGAACCTTGATGCCCCAGTCGAAGGTGGTGCGGGAAATCGACAGGTCCTTGAGGCCGGATTTGACGAAGGAGATGATTTCGTTGCGACGTTCTGCCGGGCCGATGAACTCCGGGTTCTCCTCGTAGAGCTTGAGCAGCTTGTCCTCATATTCGGAGAGCTTGAAGAAGTAGCTTTCCTCCTCCACCCACTCGACCGGCGTGCCCTGCGGCCCATAACGAACGCCGTCAGCGCGCACTTCCGTCTCGTCCTCGGCGTAATAGGCCTCGTCGCGCACGGAATACCAGCCGGCATAGCTGTCCTTGTAGATGTCGCCGCTGTCGGCCATCAGGTTCCAGATATTGCGCGAGGTCTCGTGGTGACGCTCTTCCGTGGTGCGGATGAAATCGTCGTTCGAGGCGTTGAGCAACTTGCCCATTACGCGGAACTGGTCGGAATTGCGCGCAGCCAGTTCTTCCGGCGAAATACCCTCCGCCCGCGCCGTCTGCTGCATCTTCTGGCCATGTTCGTCGGTGCCGGTCAGGAAGAACACATCCATTCCATCCAGGCGCTGAAAGCGTGCCATGGCGTCCGTCGCAATCAACTCATAGGCATGGCCGATATGCGGCTTGCCGTTAGGATAGGAGATCGCGGTGGTGATGTAGAATGGTGTCTTGTCTGTCATGACGGTCTATCGACTTTACAGGCTGTTTTTTGGATAGACCGCTCTTAAACCATTGTTCGCAGCAGCGAAAGGCAGAGCGTAAGTTTTGTACGACCGCTTGCAGACAAAGCGGATTTGGCGAGCGCTTGGCTCCGCATTCCGTCACCCCGGACTGGATCCGGGGTCCAGGGCGATCAAGTCCTTGATCGCAAAAGACTCTCTTCACGGCACGGACGCGCCGTGGCTGGATGCCGGATCCAGTCCGGCATGACGGAGGAGAATTCATCCACCGTCGAATCGTACATTCCGTACGATCCCTTGCCTTCACACGCCGCGAATATCTTCCAGAATGGAAAGCACCATCTGCTTCTTATCGAGATTATAGGCCTGCGCCACGGTGATGCGCTCCGAGAGCGCCGAGGAAAGCCGTGCATGTTTTTCCGCCGCCGCTATATCGCCCGCCATCGCCGCCGCCCGTGCGCGCTTCATGAGCTCTTCCGTCACATGCTCCATGAAGAAGCCGAGAACGATGTCGCCGTCCTTCTGTGCCAGAACCTCGGCAAGCTTGTGCATCTGCTTGCGCACGCCGGGCCCTTCGGAAGCCATGACCTGCGCAAAGGCCTCGACAATGTCGGAGCCGCCGTAATTCATCAGCTTCAACGCCTGCGCCACGCTGCCCTTGGAGGCGGCGAGCAGGGCGTCGCGTTTTTCGCCTTCCGGGCTGATGCCGAGATGATCGAGGGACTGCACCATGGCCGCATCGGAAAGCGGCAGGAGCCTCAACGGCATGCAGCGCGAACGGATGGTCGGCAGCAATTTTCCCGGCGCATGGGAGAGAACGAGGAACATCGCCCGTTTCGGCGGCTCCTCCAGTATTTTGAGGATCGCATTCGCGGCGCTGCGATTGAGATCGTCGGCGGGATCGATGATGACGATACGCCAGTTGCCGGTGCCGGAGGTCTGCGAAAAGAAGTGCCCTGCCCGCCGCACCTCGTCCACGGTGATGGCGGATTTCACACGGCCGGTCTTTTCATCCACCGGACGGGTCAGATGCAGCAGATTATGCGAGGCCCCGGCCGTGATCTGCCGGCTGACGAGAGATTGCGGATCGGGATCGGTGAGAAAATCCGGCGCCAGCGAGGGATCGGGATGGTTGAGCACGTGATTGGCGAAACGGAAGGCAAGCGTCGCCTTGCCAATCCCCTCCGGCCCTTCGATCAGAATGGCATGGTGACCCTTGCCAGAACGATAAGACTGCGCGAGGAAGGCTTCCGCTTCCTCATGCCCGAAAAGCTTCGTGTTCTGCTGCGGCGCAATCGCACCGTCGAGGACGCCCTGGACCTCACTCATGCGCTGCGCCCGCTGCTGTTTTCAACTGTTCGAGCAAGGGTTCGACAAAGGACATGACATCCTCCGCCACTTTTTCTTCCGGCTGATCGGCGTTGACGATCCGGCAACGACGCGGCTCGGCGAGCGCGATGTCGAGATAGGCCTCACGCCGCTTCTCGTGGGTCTCGATTTCCTCTTTTTCGAACCGGTCCGGCGCAGCGCCTTCATCCGCGCGCTTTCTGGCGCGGGCGAGCCCCTTTTCGGCGGCAATATCGAAAATCAACGTCAGTTCCGGCACGACACCGTCAATCGCGATGCGTTGCAACGTCTCTATGAAATCCGGCTCCAGATTGCCGGTCGTGCCCTGATAGACGCGGGACGAATCGAGGAACCGGTCGCAGAGCACGATCTCACCGCGCGCAAGCGCCGGGCGAATGACCTCCTCGACATGGTCGTTGCGTGCCGCCGCAAACAGGATCGCTTCCATGCGCACACCAAAGGATTCGGCTGCACCCGAGAGAAGAACATGCCGAACGGCCTCCGCGCCCGGCGAGCCGCCCGGCTCACGCGTCACGACCACCTCGAAACCACGGCCGCGAAGCGCCTCGGCAAGCGTGCGAATCTGCGTCGACTTGCCGGCGCCTTCGCCGCCTTCGAAGCTGATGAACAATCCGGTCTTTTCGGCCAATGTCACGTCCTGCGAGGAATTCACGTCAATGTTGAAATGCCTGTTTACAGCATCGAACGGAAAAGTGTGAAGCGCTTTTCAGAAAATCCGGTGGCTGAACAAAAGCATAGGAACAGGGCCGCCCGTGCAACAGGCTTTCAGAGCCAGAACAGCAGCAGTTCCTTAAGCGCACCTGTCGCATTCTGGGTGAGCGACCCCTTGCCGACTGCCGCCTTCGTATAAAGCGGTACTTCCCGCAACAGGCGCTCGCCCGAAAAAATCTTAAGCGTTCCGGCATTTGCCCCGACGTCCAGCGGCGCATTCAGGGGCCAGCGATAGACGATGCGGCCGGAAATACGATCCGGATTATTGACCGGTACAAGCACGCTGACATCTTCCTTCGGCGAAAGATCGATATGCGAAACATCGCCGCCATAAACGCTGACGGACCCAACCGCTTCGTCCTTGCTGAAGAGATGGCGTTTTTCAAAGGCGGTCAGGCCCCAGTCCACCACCCGGCGGGCCTCTTCCTGCCGCGTCTTGTCGTCCACGATGCCGGCAAGCGCCAGATAGACCCGGCGGCCTTCCCGCTCCGCCGAAACGACAGCGGCAAAACCGCTGCCTTCCGCAAAACCGAGACCGAGACCGTCGATACCGCTGCCGGGCATCAGCAGCGTATTCTTGTTGCGCTGGAAAATCCGGTTCCATTCGAAATCCGGTTTGGTGAAAAGCCCGTAACGCTCGGGATAGGTATCGCGCAGATGCTGCGCGAGACGCACCATGTCCCGCGCGGTCGTCCGGTTGCCGGGGTCGGGAAGCCCGGTCGAATTGGTGAAGGCGCTGCTGCTCATGCCCAGTTCGCCCGCCCGCGCCGTCATGCGCTTGGCGAAAGCGGCATCCGAACCCGCCATGCCTTCGGCAACGACGATGCAGCCGTCATTGGCGTTCTGCACAATGATGCCGGTCAAAAGATCGTTGATGCTGACGGAGGATTTCAGCGCCGCGAACATGGTCGAGGTGCGCGAGGGCGCGCCGCCCGTGCGCCAGGCATATTCGGAGACCGGGTAAGCCGTCTCTGACGTGACCTGCCCCTTTGACAGCGCATCCAGCACCACCTCAACCGTCATCAGCTTTGCAAGCGACGCGGGCGGAAAGGGCTGATTCTCGTTTTGCGAAAGAAGCACCGTGCCGGTTTCGGCATCGATCATGTAAGCCTGTTCAGCCTTCGCGATGAAGGGGCCGGTCTGCGATTGCACCGTGCCTGCACTGAAAAACGCAAACGCTGCCGCTACGGCGACCGAACGATAGGAGCGATGAATGGCCTTGCGCATGAAACCGCCCAGTCCTGCCTGCCGTAACCGGCTGCCCGCGATAAAGGCGAGAGGCCGGCCGTATCCTTCAACCCGTCAGCGGGACTTCGCCTGCTGACGCTTCACATGGGCGAGTATCGATTGCTCGTTGAGCGCGCCACGGTCGACGAGCACGCTGTCGAAGGCGCTCGCGGTCCTGGAGACCGTAGCCGATTCTTCGGAATAGGCCGCAGCAAATTTGGAGGAAGGCGTCGGCACACGCAGATAATTGCCGCCAGGCGCCGCCGGCTCACGCATGAAATTGCCTTCCGGGCGCTCCGCCAGGATAGGGCCGATTTCCGGCAGTATCGCGAACTGCTCGAAAGCCGGTGCCGGGCCGTTGACCAGCGGCATGGCCTGAAGCGCCGCATTCTTCTTGGAACCGACGAGCGCCGTCTGTGTGGAGCCGGCATAATTCGGGTTGGACGCGGGCGCCGGAACGAAATTCGGCGAGGCCGAAGCCACCATCACGCCCGTCGCGATCTGCCCTTCGGGTGCCACACCCGGCGAGCGCGAACCCTTCGGGATATAGGATGCCATCAGATAAGGCATGTCGTGACCATCAAGCGGTGCGCGGCCGGCATATTGCACCCGCACATTGGCCGTGCCGGTGGCCTTCATGTCGAGAAGATCGGCCGTCTTGCTGGAAACGTCGATCAGGCGGCCTTCGTGGAACGGTCCGCGATCGTTGACGCGCACCAGAACCGAAGCGCCATTTTCCATGTTGGTGATGCGCGCGTAGCTCGGCAGGGGAAATGTCGGATGTGCGGCAGAAAGATGTTCTTTGTCGTAGACTTCGCCATTGGCGGTCAGGCGACCATGGAAGGCAGAACCGTACCAGGAAGCAAGACCGGTCTTGTTGTAACCCGGCTCTTCCTTCGGGAAATAACGGCGGCCCTTGACTGTATAGGCATTGCCGATCAACTCTCGCCCGCCGCCCTTGGGAATGGCCTTGCCATCGGCCACACGCGGACTGGCTTTGACGCCATATTCGGATTCGGAAAAATATTCCTTGCTGCGCTTGGGCTTGGGCTTGGTCTCGGATGTCGTGGAACACGATGCGGTTGCGGCGCAAAGCACGGAAATTGCAAGCCACTTCACGCCCGACCTGGCGTTGATGCCGAGTTTCTTGACCGTAGAATTCAAATCGTCTGCCCCACGCTGCTATTGGCTCGGAGAACCGCACCCTCACTTGCCTCGATTATTTGCCCCTGCCATCGAAGCACCTAACAGTCGCTTAATCTTGTGCATAACGTGGCGAAAATGCGAACGACTTCTGCAAATTCGATAAAATTGTAACGAACGTGGTTAATGATTTCTATCTTTTGAGCCCACCCATCGGGCCGAATTTGCCCGCCTCAACATCTCCCGCTCACCGCGTCTGCAAGGAACAAACGGACGGCAACCGCGTTCTCTCCCCGCAAACAAACGAGCTTTCCGCCGGTTTCGGCTGAGGGAGGAAACATGATCAAGCTTATGAAAACCACAGCTCTTGCGATGGGCATCGCCCTGGTATCCTTCGCCGCGCCGATCCCCGCAGGTGCGCAGGACATGGAACTCAGAATCGGCCCCGACGGCGTTCGCCCCGTCATCCGCGATCGTGACCGGGACGTAGACCGCCGCGGCCCGCCCCGCATGCGTGGCTGCAGCGAACGCGAAGCCCGCGCTGCCGCCCGTGAAGCAGGCCTGCGCGATCCAGAGGTCGTGCGCGTCACACCTGGTCGTGTCGTCGTCGAAGGCTTCACGCGCCGGGGACCGGATCGCATCACCTTCGCCAACGAACGGGGCTGCCCGGAAATCTGATTGGATGAACACTGGGAACCCGCCGCAAGGCGGGTTTCTCATTTGCGCTGAATTCGAGCCATTCCAAAGCTGATTAACGCGATCGAGGCATCCCTCGTCGCAGCGTGTTTGAATGATTTTTGCGCTTTATGGCAGATGGGGTGTCCGCCGATCCTCGTAACACATTGAAATTACGTATTCATTAGCCTTGTAAATCGTCGTATTTTGCGTATTTTCCATGCCTAAGTTATGGCAACGGGAAATCACGATGGCACGCAACAAGCTCACGGAAACGAAGATCAAGAAGCTTTCCACCGCTGGCATCTATAGCGACGGTGACGGTCTTTATTTACGTGTCCGGGCGGGCGGCTCGAAGCAATGGTTCTTCATCTATAAGCGAGACGGCAAGCGTACCGAGATAGGGCTTGGCGGTTACGGCCAAGGGACTGCGCCCGTTTCTCTTGATCTAGCCAGAGAGAAAGCCGAAGGTATCCGGCAGCGTCTGGCGCGGGGTGAGGAACTTGCGGTGCGACCGACCTTCGCCGCGATCATGGAAGACGTGATCCAAAAGAAGATGACCGAGTCCAAGAGCAAGGGCCACAAAGCTGCATGGCGCATGACGCTCGACAAGTACGCCGCACCGCTGCACAAAAAAGCTGTTGCCGACATTACCCGCGATGACGTTGTAGAGACGCTCAAACCTATCTGGACAGAGAAGCCCGAAACCGCCGACCGCACCCGCATGCGCATTGCAGCCGTCATCGACCATGCCAAGGCGCGCGGCCTTTATACCGGCGATAATCCTGCCGACTGGCGCGGGGGCTTGAAGGAATTGCTCCCTGCCCGCCAGAAACTGTATCGCGGCCATCATGAGGCAATCGACTACAAAGTGTTGCCCGCTGTGATCAAGAAGCTGAGGGCGGCTAAAGGTGTGTCCTCTGTTGCGGCGGAATTCGCTTGCCTGACTGCGGCCCGCTCTGGCGAAGCGCGGGGCGCGGTTTGGTCTGAAATCGATCTTGAGAACGCGCTTTGGATCATTCCAGCGGAACGGATGAAGGCAGGCAAGGAGCACAGAGTCCCGCTATCGGCCCGTGCCTTGGAAATCCTCAAAGAGCGGCAGGAAATGGCCACAGGCGCGCTTGTTTTCGAAGGTGAGAGCGAAGGCAAGGCAATATCAGACACGGCGTTGGTTAAGGCGTTGCGCGCAGCTACGGGCGGAACGGAGACATTACACGGCTTGCGATCCTCGTTCCGAGACTGGGCCGGTGACGAGACACATCATCCACGCGAAGTCATTGAGACAGCGCTTGCTCACACGCTCAAAGATAAGACGGAGGCCGCTTATCGTCGCTCCGATGCTTTGGCGAAACGGCGCAAGTTGATGGACGATTGGAGTGCTTATCTTGATTAATAGCGCGATGAGGCCCCTTTTCGTAAAATGTGCAAAAAGGGAGTTGACGCGCAATAATCTTGCGTATAGGAGACTGATTGTTACCTGAAGCGCGGAAGCCCTGCACGTCGAGAACGTTGCCTGCATTATGCGCCGACCCTAACAAATCCTAACAATTTGAACCTTGTCACGGCTTGACCGGCTGGATTTCTGCGCGCCCTCACGGGCTTGCAGCTGCCCGCCCTGTCATCGCTGACGAAAGGAATGTCTTACGAAACAGCAAAGGAGCATCCATGTCCGAAAAATCTCCACCGCGCCTCATGTCGCCAAAGGAGGCTGCCGCCGAAACCACATTTTCCGCGATGCAGCTTGGTATTTTAAGCGCGACCGGCCATTTCCCGAAGCCGGTCCAACTATCGGCGCGCCGCATCGCTTACGTTCGTTCCGAAGTGACGGCTTGGCTTGATGAACGCATTGCATCGCGCACCACGCATTAAAGATGGAACCGCATGCAGAAGACGAGTCCCCCGGTTGGGGCGGGAAGTTCAATTTCGAGAAGATTGGTAGAAGGCGGGCCGCATTTAGCGCGCCAGCGCGAAAATCAAAGCCAAAGCCGGAATCGGAACCGGAAGACGAGCCTGAAGAAGTCAGACTGACAGCAAAGCAGTTGATGCGGCGGCGATTTGAGAGGCCGCGCCAGATTGTGGAGGGCTTGTTCCCTGCCGGTTGTCTTCTTCTTGTCGGTCCTCCGAAGCAAGGGAAATCTTGGCTGTCGCTACAATTGGCCCGTTGCGTGGAAGCCGGAATCCCGTTCATGGGGCATCGAACCGAACAAGGTGACGTTCTGTATCTGGCGCTGGAAGACGGATTCATTCGCCTTCAGGACCGCTTGGGAAAGCAGGAAATCGAAGGTGCGGAATCATTCACGGATGCTCTGGATTTCCAAATCCAGATACCCACGGCGGAAAAGGGCGGCCTGAAGGAGTTAGAGGAATGGCTGATAGCTCACCCCGATGCATCCTTGGTAATCGTGGACGTTCTCAAAATGTTTCGAGAGCCGCGCAAGGGCAAGGTTGATCCGTATGAACGCGATTATGGCGATGTGCGGCCTTTGACGAAACTAGCGAACAAGTACCGGGTTTGCATCGTCATCGTCCACCATACGAACAAGGGCAGCGCCAGCGCGGTCGATCCTTTCGACCGTGTGAGCGGCACGGGCGGCATTTCAGGTGCGGCAGATGGCACGATTTTGCTTGTGCCGAATGAAGACGGCGATTTGGGGCTTTATGGCCGTGGGCGCGACTTTCAGGAGTTTGACTTCAGGGTGCGGTTCGACGCCGATGCTTGTGTTTGGGAGATCGACACCGAAAGCGACGAAAGCGACCGCCAAGGCTACGGCGACGTGACCGGCAAGATATTGCAGCAGCTTGGATTCATGAATGGCAATCCGATTGGCCCTAGCGAACTGGCGGCAGTCATCCAAGAAAAGCCGCTTGACGTTTCGAAGAGCCTGAAACGGTTGAGTGCCAGCCGGAAGGTTACGAGGATCGGGCGCGGCAAATGGGTTCTTCGCGGCCTAGAGCCGAAAAGCTCATGACAACGAAACTACCATACCATTCGGTAGGAACGGTAGTTACGGTAGTTCGCAATTGCTAATATGAGGACAGTCTAGCTAAGTCCTTCTAGCATCACATTAAATAGTATCGGTAGTAAGGGTATTTCGGTTTGTGCAAACTACCGAAACTACCGTTTGTACCTATCATATAGACGAAAGGAGAAACGAATGAACGAAAGGACACACACCGAAAATATGCAGGTCATCAACGCGCTCGTAGGCAAGCCGGTCGCATGGAGTGGTTTGCCAAAGCCAGACGAAAAGGTTCTTGCCCTCCTGCGGAAGCGGTCAATACCGGCAGCACCCATGATCTTGTCGCGGCTCACGGGTTACGGGCGTCACGAGGTCAACGAGGTGCTGCTGCGCCTGAAGCGCCATGGTCTGGCTAAAGCTGTTGGACACGGTGAATGGGTGGCAGTGCAATGAAACTGATGCACCAAAACCGGCAGGTGTTTGCACGTCTGAGCCGTATCGATCCGGTGCGGAAACAGCCTATCCCGGTCAAGCCGCAGGTTGTTAAGGCTCGGCCCTTGGCCTCGGCTGCCCGCCCCTCATGAGCAGATGGCCGTATAACACGGCTCAATGGCAACGGCTGCGCATAGCCAAGCTGATGGAATGCCCAGTCTGTGAGCCGTGCCGTGCGCGTGGCGTCATCGAGATTGCTGAAGTCGTAGACCATGACAAGGCTATCAATGCGGGAGGTGACGCGTTCCCTCCCCTGTCCGGCCTGAGCAGCATGTGCGCATCCTGTCACAATCGCAAGACCAACGCCAAGGACAGACGCACAGCAAAGACGGGCAAGAGCAGCGGCTTTCGCAGGGCGTGGGCTGGCTTTGACGTGGATGGCAACCCGATTGACCCGGAAGGCTGGAACGACGCCTGACGGGCCTCCCTGCCCGGTTCCAAAGGTAGGGGGCCTCGAAAGACGGGAGTCAACGTGCCGGGGAACGGCGTGGGGCATTCGCGAAGACTTAGTTTCAAATATTTTGATCGATCAATGAAAAGGATCAAAGAAAATGATGTGAAAGGAGATGGAGTATGGGCCGTCGTGGACCCGGCGCGAAGCCGAAAGCATCCGGCAAGACCGGGGATATCATGAGTGGCGGGCAGCCGAAGCACCGCAAGGTGCTTCCTTGGGAGGTCGAAGGCCTCACCCGGCTTGAAGCCGTTGTCGCATTCGTTAACGACATGAAGATTACGCAGGGCAAACTTGCGGGCCAGAACATGCAGTTGCGTGACTGGCAGATAGACGAATTTCTAGCACCGATTTACGCAACTGACGAATTCGGACGCCGCCCGGTGCGAACCGCCGTTCTGTCGATGGGGCGTAAGAACGGGAAAACCGGCCTGAGTGCCGCCCTCGCCCTTTGCCATCTTGTTGGACCGGAAGCCGAACAGCGCGGCGAATTGTATTTCGGCGCGATGGATAAGATTCAGGCTGGTAAAGCGTGGGCCGAATGCAAAGCCATGCTGGAGGCCCATGTCGAACTTTCAGAGCGTGTCAACATCATCAAATTCAGCAAAGAGATTGAAGTCGAGGCCGGTTATCCCGGTGAAGGCTCCGTTCTGAAGGCTGTGAGCGCAGACGCCGATTCCAAACTCGGTTTGTCGCCCTCATTCTTCCTCGCTGACGAAGCCGGTTATTGGGTGAAGCGCGATCTGTTCGACGCGATGGATTCGGCCCTTGGCGCACGTGATGAACCGCTTGTTGTGGTCATTTCCACACAGGCGAAAGACGACACGCATTTCTTCTCGGAAATGATCGATTACGGCCTGAAGGTGAAGACCGGCGAAGTTGAGGACGAAAGTTTCCATCTGGCGTTGTTCACGACTGATCCTGATGAAGATGCATGGTCCTACGAGACGTGGATCAAGGCTAACCCGGCGCTAGGCGATTTCCTTGCTTTGGAACAAGTCGAGCGCATGGCGGCACAGGCCCAGCGAATCCCGTCGAAGGAAGCGGACTTCCGCAACAAGATTCTCAACCAGAGAATTGACGGCACGGTACGCTTCATCGCGGCGCGCGAGTGGAACGACTGCGATCTAGAGCCTATTGACGAAGCCGCGCTTGAAGGCCGGGAATGCTATGGCGCTCTTGACCTGTCAGCGGCGCGAGACTTGACGGCGTTCGTGCTGGTTTTCCCTGAAGACGATGGCCGCTTCACTGTCCTGCCTCGGTTCTTCCTGCCTCAGTTCGATATTGACGGCAAATCGGAGAATGACCGCGTGCCGTACAACGTTTGGGCGCGGCAGGCGGATGCGAGGCTAACGCTGTTGCCGGGAAAGGTCATCGATCCGCAGGCCGTTGCGGAATACATCGCTGACGAGGCGGGCCGGTTCGATATCAAGGAGATTGCATTCGACCGCTGGCGCATTGAGGACTTGCGTCGCGAACTGGCAAAGGCTTCGATTGATCTGCCACTAACGCCGTTCGGGCAAGGATACAAAGACATGTCTCCAGCCGTTGACATGTTGGAAGTCGCGGTCGCGCAACAGAAGGTCAATCATGCGGGAAACCCGTTGCTTCGGATGTGTGCGGCGAACGCTGTCGTCACGAAAGACCCATCCGGCGCTCGAAAGCTCGATAAGTCGAAAGCCTCAGGACGCATTGACGGGCTTGTGGCGCTTGCGATGGCATTGCAGACTGCTGCGCGACATGAGGAAGATAATTCGCTTCCAGCGTGTCTTATGGAAGATGCTTAGGAGAGAGAAACGACATGTTTGAGGTTGGGAAAACGTACGAGATAACGTTTTTGGAGACTGGCGATAATTACGAGGGAAAATCGTCCACGTACGAAACTCGCCAGTATTTCGATTGCATTGCGGTGGACGGCACTTTGGTCAAACTCAGGACGCCACTCAGCACGGCAGAAGATAAAGAGATTTTTGGAGACGACGATTTTAGCGAAGAACTGCTGGTGAATACGGCCAGCATGTTTTTTCACAGCGCAAAGTTAATCGACAAATAGTATCGCTTCGCAAAAATTCTAACTCGCTGTTTTGTCAAGCAAACGCTGCGAAAATATACTTACTTGCCTTTTGCGATTTACTGTTGATGCGAAAGCAAAACGGAGTATAAACACAATCACCGGACGCAAGCACGAGACTTGAACCGGCGAGCCTGTCCCGACTGAGGGGCGGGCAGCACTGCCGAAGGCAGTAAAACAACCACGACATCGTTGCGCCTACCCAACCGAGCAATTCCGTATCGGCGTGGCTCTTTGCGCGCTTACTAGAAAAGGAGACTATATGAATCTGTTCCATCTTCGCGAAACCCGTGCATCCAAGCTCGCAGAACTGAAGGCCCTTGGCGAGAACCCGGACAACGCGAAGTTTACAGCAATCGAAGGCGAAATTCGCGCCCTCGATGGCCAGATCAAGAATGCAGCAACCATCGCAGAATTCGAGCGCCATGAGGCCGCACCGGCTGATAACAGCATGGCCCGCGAACTGCGTTCCTACTCCGTTTCCAAGGCCATCCGCGAAGGCAATGGCGATAGCCTGACCGGTGTTGAACGCGAAGTCCATGACGAACTGTCCAAGGGTCGCGAAGTGCGCGGCGTGATGGTCCCTACGTCTCTCATCTTCGGTGACGAAAACCGCGCCATGCTCACGACCGGCACCGCTGGCAACACTGTTGCGACGAACCTAGGCGGCCTTATTGATCGCCTTCGCCCGGTTCTGGCTGTGCAGTCTCTCGGCGCAACGGTCATTTCCGGTCTGACTGGGAATCTCGATCTGCCGCGCCTCACCTCTGGCCCGCAGGCTTACTGGGTGAACGAAGACGAAGCCACCACGGCGAGCGATGCCACTTTCGACAAGGTTTCGCTGTCTCCGAAGACGGTTTCCGGCGAAATGTACATGTCCCGTCGCTTGACCTTGCAGAACGGCGTTGCGCTCGAAAACGTGCTTCGGCAGGACTTGGCTTTCGTTCTTGCGCAGGCTCTCGACTCCGCTGCTATCAACGGCATCGCCGCCGCAAAGCAGCCCGTTGGCATCCTGACGCAAATC
This sequence comes from Agrobacterium sp. YIC 4121, assembly GCF_002008205.1. NCBI lineage: Bacteria > Pseudomonadati > Pseudomonadota > Alphaproteobacteria > Hyphomicrobiales > Rhizobiaceae > Agrobacterium > Agrobacterium sp. YIC 4121. Next base: position 65,491 of record NZ_MRDI01000016.1, read on the forward strand.
ACGGAAAACGCGACCACTGCGACGGACCTGACGGACATTGCAGCTGACCTTATCGCGGCGCTCCAGATTGACGACGTGACCGGCACCACGGGTTTCTTGACCAATCCGGCGCTGATGGGCGTTGCCCGCAAGCTTAAGGACGGCCAGCAGCGCCCGATTTCCACGGCTGACACGTTCCACAATGAGCGCGTTGTTGCCACGAATCAGGTTCCGACCATTGGCGGCGAAAACCCGCTTATCTTCGGCGCGTTCGCAAATCTCCTTGTGGGCTACTGGAGCGGCGTTGACATTCTCGCCAACCCCTACACCGACGCTTCTAAGGGCGGTCTGCGCCTGCATGCGTTCCTTGATGCTGACGTGGCTATCCGTCATCCCGAAGCGTTCGCATGGAAGGCCGTCGCCTAATATGGCGTCTGTCTCTCTCGCAGAGGCAAAGGCTCACCTCCGGGTAGATTACCCGGAGGACGATGCCTACGTCTCGACACTCATCAACGCGGCGGAAGGCTACATTTCAGAAATCGGCGTACCTACCGACAAGCTGGCCTCACCCCCCGTCAAACATGCGGCGCTTTTGCTAGTCGGGCATTGGTTTGCCTTTCGCGAGGCCGCAGCGGAGAAACCACCACAAGCAATCGCATTCGGCGTTGACGCCCTTGTGCAGCCATTCAGGGAGGTATCGTTTTGAGCAACTTTGAAAAGCGTGCGGCGACCGACGTTAAGGCCGTAGGAAAGAAACTGACGGGCTACGTGGCAACGTTTGGCCTCGAAACCCGCATTGGCGATTTTAGCGAAGTGATTCAGGTTGGCGCGTTTGGTGCTTCGCTTCGTTCGAACCCGGACATTCTGGCGCTTGTCGATCATGACCCCGGCAAGGTGTTGGGCCGTAGTGCATCGGGCAGCCTGATCCTCGAAGAGGATCAGAAAGGGCTCCGTTTCGAACTAGATTTGCCGGACACACAGTTGGGCCGCGATATCGCTTCGCTTGCTGCCCGCCATGATATCGGCGGCATGTCGTTCGGTTTCAACGTCCCGGAAGGCGGCGACGAATGGCACGGCGAAAAGCGGACCCTGAAGGCTATTGACCTCCGCGAAATCAGCGTTGTGCAGGCCTTTCCGGCATATTCCGGCACGTCTCTTGCCGTCCGGTCACGCAAGCCAATGACCGACGCGGAGCGCCGCATTCGAATCTTGGAATTGGAAGGAGGTGCATATGTGGCCGTTTAGGACAAAGGAAACGCGCGCTGTCTCTTCAAGCGATCCGTTCCTAGGCGAATTCCTTGGCGCGCGTTGGCAGGCCCGTGCAGATATCGAGAAGGCCAGCGGCCATGCCGTCGCCCATCGGTGTATCCAGCTAATCGCGGAACAACTGGCAGCCGTGCCGCTGAAGGTCTACCGTAGAACGGATGACGGTGGCCGGGAGGCGGCTTCTGATCATGCGCTATACCCAGTGCTGAAAGATACGTTCTCTCCCCTCCTGACCGCATTTGAGGGCCGGGAATGGATGAATGTTTCGGCGCTGATGTACGGCAATGCTTACGCCCGGATTGAACGCAATGGCCGCAGCCAAATTACCGCGCTGCATCCAATTCCGTCGCCTTCGGTCACGGTGGAACGACTTTCAACCGGACGCCTTCGCTACAAGGTCGCTTTGGCGAACGGTGGAACGGAAACCTATACGCAAGACGAAATCTTGCATGTGCGCTATCGGACGAAAGACGGCGTTCTAGGTCTGTCGCCTATCCAGATCGCAAGTGCGACCTTCGGTCTTGCCTTAGCTCAACAGGACACGGCAGGCACAGCGGCTGAAAATGCATTTCGACCGGCTGGCGCTCTAGTGTTTCCTGAAAAGCTCGGCGGCGCTGGTAAAGACGAGGCGATCAAGAAATTCAAGGATCGATTTGTCGGGCAACTCAAGGCGAACGAAGTCATGGTGCTGGATGGCGGCGCTAAGTTCGAAACTTTCCAGTTCAACAGCCGAGACTCCGAATTTCTCGAAAGCCGCAAGCTGTCAAATCTGGATATCTGCCGCGTCTATGGCGTTCCGCCGTCTGCCGTGGGCATTACCGACGATGCGACCTACAGCAACATTGGCGAGGAAAGTCGCGCCCTTGTGACCCGAGTCCTTGCGCCTTGGGCCAAGCGTATCGAAAGCGTCTACAACACAACGCTGCTTTCGCCTGAAGCGCGAAAGACGCACTACATTGAGCATGACCTGTCCGGCTTGCTTCGTGGTGATCTGGCTACCCGCTACGCGGCTTACAAGATTGGCCGTGAAGCTGGCTTCCTGTCGGTGGATGACATTCGCGCATTCGAGAACATGAGCAAGGTTCCGGGCGGCGACACCTATATGCAGCCCTTGAACATGGCGGCGCTAGGCGTGGCACAAAACGCCCAGGCATCGGAGGTGCAGCGATGACCGGGGGCGGCGATCTTCGCCGTTCCTTCGCCTTCTGGCAGCCAACAGACGGAAATGACGGTTTCGGCACAATTACACCGGGAGCCGGTCCACCCGCCTTGCGGTTTACCACGGCAGGCCGGTTCCGCGTCCTAAATGGTGACGAGATTTACCTTAACGGCGTGGTGAGCGGCAAAAGGACGGTGGAAGTCACGATCCGAATGCAGCCGAAGTCAAAGGGCGTCAACACAACATGGTTCATGCGCGATACCCGCGATAACCGCAGATACAACATCAAGCTAATGACGCCTTCAGAGAAAGGGGATTTCATTTCATTTCGAGCAGAGGAGGGAAAGCCGTGAAGGTAAAGACTATCAGCATTGAGCCTATCAGTAAGGGCTATGACCGGGAAACGGGTTTCCGCAAGCTGGCAAAAGTCCAGTTCTTCCTGCCGGATATGCAGATGACGATCCGCGATGTGGTCTTGACCCATGACCACGAACATGGTTTCGCCGTGGCGCACGTCAAACCCAAAGAGGGGCAGTCAACGCTCCAATGGGTGCGAAACTCACCCTTCGCCAAAGCGTTGGCGGAAGCGGCGGCAACGGCCTATAGCGCCATGCTTGCTGAAGACTTGGAAGAACTGAAGGAGCTGTATAAGGCAGCCTAACTAAAGCCCTACGGGTATTCCGTGGGGCTATTTTTGTTGCAGTGATAAAGTTATCCCGCGAATCGCTGTTGTATAAGCATGCTTTTGCAAGATACGTTCACAGGCATCATGTAAAGAAGGACATATCGTGACGAAATCTAATAGCAGTGACGATACAGAGATTTATAAGCAGATTGCTTTGGATCAAATGAAGCACTGTATCTCAACGCAGGCAGATTACGGCAAATGGATGCTGGCATCTCTACTGGCTGTCAATGGTGGCGGACTAATTGCAATTTCACAAGCAGGAGAACATGCCCCCAAGCTTTTTGAGGCGTCTGGCCTGTTTCTGTTCATGGGAGCGATTTTTGCTTTAGTGGGAGGCGGATTAACGTGGCTAAATTTCACGTATGCTGCCTCGTCATATCTGCAAATGGTGGTCAACAGCGATTCGCTTGAAGTTAAAAAGGCCCAATGGTGCGCGCGGTTGGCGATAACGGCGACATTCTTTTCCATTCTCTCTTTTGGAATAGCCGGATTTAAAATGCTATCCGTTACACCTCTGCTTAGCGTTTGAAGTCAGCGTGAAGCGTAACGCCGAATCGGTGACAATACGTCCTATCGAAGCCCATCCAAAAAAAGCTAACCATTAAAATTTGCAAGTTATGGCAACCGGCAAAAAACCGCCGCAAGTCATTGATTTTATTGATAAATGGCAGATGGGGTGGGATTCGAACCCACGGTACGCTCTCACGCACGCCGGTTTTCAAGACCGGTTCCTTAAACCACTCGGACACCCATCCATCGGTGGTGAGGCTTTATAGCGGTTTGAAAAAGGCCGTCAATCCCGCCCGCGGCGAGCCGTGTCGCCCTTCTCTTGCGGTTGGCAGATCATTGCCCCGGCGTCGTTGCCGGCGGCAGCAGGGATCCGTCGCCTGAAGGTATCGAGGGCACCTGCTGAGCCGTATCGAATAGCGTCAGGCTCAAAACGATTGCGACAAGCACCAACAAAAGCGCCACGAAAAGGATTCCCGATTTATCCATGCGTCTGCTCATGTCACGTTATGTTAAAGGCGAATATGTGCAATTCGAGGCAATGCGAAGAATAAAGCGTAAGTCTGTCAAGTTGTCTTACAGATTTTTCGAACTCATCGTTTAAAAATCTGCTGATTGAGCGAAATTTATGCATAGGCGTACTGTTTGGGACAGAAATGGCCTATCGCGTCAGCACTATTGTCACTTATATCAACCCATCGCTCCCGGGCATTGCCCAACTTTCCCCGAGCGATCAACCTGCCCCGCCTCTTTGCGGGGCTTTTTTCTTTTATGGCCCAGACGACGAAGCGCGGCCCAAAAAGGCCAGCCGCTCTCCATACCGCCCTCGCCTCAGACGCCGATGCTCGGCCCGCCATTGCCATGCCGGCCGTCACCCCTGAGAATATCTTCGAACAGGTTCAGCAGCGCCGGCGGCAAGGTGTCGGACAATTCGGCGATGATTTCGTTGGCGCGATTATAGGAGTAAATGGCTGAGAGCGTCAGCACCAGAAGCACGATCCACGGCCAGATCGGCTTGCGCCTTTGCGGCGCTCCGTTCGGTTGTTGCGGTAAAGTCATGCTGGCACCTTCCCTTCAGGCCTTCACGCGCGGCTCGCCTCCGGGCGCATAGGCGGTTTTCTGCAGGAAACGGAATATATTGCCGCACTGGGCGCAGCGGATCATGAAATCCGTCGGATCGCCCGACGCGCGCTCCGCGCGAAATCCACGCGGCATTTCATCGATGCGAAAATCGACGTCCCGGCGGCTCTTGTCATCCGATTCCGACGCTTCGGCAAAACCCTGATGACCACATCTGGAACATTCGAGCTTCCGGGAATATCTGTCGCGCGCTGCCATATGCCGTCCTTTGCTTGGTGGTTATCAGGTAGCAGCGGCAAAACATCATTTCAATGCCGATCGCCCCGGGTTAAAGCTTTGCGCGGCTATTTCCCGGCCGGAAACCCATCCGGCGGCCGGAATGAATATGGAAGTCCATGAACGACCAGAAACCCCTGCTTTCATCGTCACTCATGTTCCGGGCCGCTCTCATCGCCGGAATTCTTCTCGTCTTTCTCGGCCTCCTCAACGTCGGCATCAAATGGTATGGCGAGCGGATTCTCCAGGCGGGCCATACGACGGCCACCGAGGAGGTTGAGATCGTCATCGGCAACGACCGGCTGAAGCTTGCCAAAAACACCCTGCGGGCGCCTTCCGAGCGACTCGGCGGAGAACGCGAGCGCGTCGACCTTTATCTGAGCTGGCCTGACCTTAAGGGTTACGAGGAAGCGAATCGCGCCGTCTTCGACGATCCGGCGCAGGCGGCGGGGCTGATTTTCATCCAGCTTTCGCAAAGCACCATGTCCGAGGACATGTCCGGTCGTTTCGGGCCGATCTATTCGCGGCTGACGGAAGGAGAGCCCGTACCGCTGAAGCACGGCCTGCTGCTGCACCGCCTGCGCGCCGATTCCGGTTACGGCAAGGAAGTCATATTGACCGGCGAGCGCGAAGGCCAAAGCGCCTATGTGGTGCGCTGCCTGCTGCCGCAAACGCCGCAGGCGGCCACCGGCAGCGATTGCCAGAGGGATATTCACGCCGGACAGGACCTCAGCCTGTTCTACCGTTTCTCCTCCGCCCTGCTGCCGCAATGGCAAAAGCTGGACGCGGATGTGAAAAACTATATCGAGCGCCGCCTCGTAAAAGACGGAAATCGGTGAAACAGCACGGCACAGATTGCGTGCGAAAAGTCGCATTTTATGGAAGGCAGATACCTTTCATAAACCACTTGGTAACGCCATCCCGATAAAGTTTCTTCCCGGAGCATCGGGCGGGGCGTGTCCGAGCGGAACAGAAATATGCGATTGAAGAGTTCAGCAGTGTTGAAAAGTCTATCTGGGGCACATTCGCGCAAAGCGGGTGCGACGTCTTTCGTAAGGTTTATTGCGCTAACCCTTGCTGCGGCGTTCATAACCGCAACATCCGTTCAGACCGCAAAGGCCGACCCGAAATATGCGGGCATCGTCATCGATGCCAAGACCGGCAAGGTCCTCTATGGCGAGGATCCGGACGGGCTGCGTTATCCGGCTTCGCTGACGAAGATGATGACGCTTTATTTGACATTCGAAGCGCTCAATACCGGACGTATCTCGCTCGATTCCAAGGTGCCGGTGTCAGCCAACGCCGCGAAAGAGCCGCCATCCAAGCTCGGCGTGCGCGCCGGCGGCAGCATCACTGTGGAACAGGCTATCCTTGCACTCGTCACCCGGTCCGCAAATGACATGGCAACCGCGCTCGGCGAATATCTCGGCGGCTCGGAAGACCGTTTCGCCAGAATGATGACCGCCAAGGCCCGCGCACTTGGCATGACCCGCACGACCTATCGCAACGCCAACGGCCTGCCCAACACGGCGCAGATGACGACGGCACGCGACCAGGCCCGTCTCGGCGTCGCGCTCCGCCAGCATTTCCCGCAATATTACGGCTATTTCTCCACCCGCACCTTCAACTTCGGCAAGCAGGTTATCGGCAACCACAACCGCCTCGTCGGAACCGTGAAGGGTGTGGATGGCATCAAGACCGGTTATACCCGTGCAGCCGGCAGCAACCTTGCCACATCGGCGCAGCTCGACGGCCGCTCCATCGTCGCCGTCGTTCTCGGCGGCCGCTCCAGCGCTGCCCGTGACGCCACCATGCGCAAGCTTGTCGCAACCTACCTGCCGCAGGCATCGCGTGGCGGCAACAGCAACCTGATCGCGCAGACCCGCTCAGCGCCGGTCGAAGAGCCCGTCGCCGTGGCCGCTGCTGTTCCTTCCGTGGCAGTTGCAGCAACCGCAGCCGGCCTACCCAATTCCGGTCCGGTGCCGCAGACCCGTTACGAAGAAGCCCCGGTCACCGCCTTCGCAGGTTCCTCTTCCAATGCAGCCGTCAAGGCCATGGAAGCTGCCACCTGGCAGAAGGGCAAGGATCCAATCAATCAGGCGCCCGCTGCACCGGACCGCAAGTTGATCACCAATTCGACCAAGGTGGACAATATCGTCACAGCGTCTACCACGGCGCCTGTTGTCTCCGCCCCTTCGGTCTCGGCCAGGGCCGAGGCTCCGCAGGGCGGCTGGGTCATCCAGATCGGCGCATCTCCCGATGAGAACTCCGCGCGCGGCCTGTTGCAGAACGCGCAGGAAAAGGGCGGCGCGGCACTGCGCTCCGCAAAGCCCTTCACGGTCGCCTTCAGCAAGGACGGCTCCCAGATCTACCGCGCCCGTTTCGGCGGCTTCGATGGCCAGAACGCTGCGGTGAATGCATGCAATGCATTGAAAAAGAAAGGCGTCAGCTGCTGGGCGTCACTCCAGTAACAGACGTTTCCGCAGGCGGTGGTTCATAGTCGAAACATCGCCTGTCTCCTCGAAGTTTGTAATGTGTAGCGAGGCTTTCCAAGATGGCAGTCAACGAGAATTATTCGGACATTGCGTCTGGCAACGGGCATGGCAGCCTGTCGGTTCTGCATCCCATTCACGAAGGGGCGATGCGTATCGCCGATCTCGGTCTTAATCGTTCCAAGGCGAAGACACGCGATCTCGTGGCGCTGCTTCTGTCGCATGGCGCCCGCGCCTGGCGCTCCAATCAGCCGGAAGCGAACATCCACCTTCATGTCGCGAGCCGCTCGGGTCGCGCTCCGGTCCATATTCGCATTCGCTGAAAATCAAACGCAGTCGACAAGACACAAACAAAAACCCCGCGGAGCCTGAGCGCCGCGGGGTTTTTCTTGATTGGTAACCGAAAATAACGAGGCGGCTTACGCCTCGCTCTCCGGTGCCTCCGGCAGATCGTCGGCGGCATCTTCGCCATTGCCGTTCTCTGCTTCTTCGTCGCCTTCCGGCTCGTTGATGCGCTCCACGGAAACCACCTTCTCATCCTTGGCGGTAGAGAAGATCGTCACACCCTTGGTGGCACGGCTGGCGATGCGGATGCCGTTGACCGGCACGCGGATGAGCTGACCGCCATCGGAAACCAGCATGATCTGGTCGCCTTCTTCCACGGGGAAGGCCGCGACGAGTTCGCCGATCTCGTTGGTCTTCGAGGTATCGGTGGCGCGAATACCCTTGCCGCCGCGACCAGAGGTGCGGAAGTCGTAAGAAGAGGAACGCTTGCCGAAGCCCTTCACGGAAACCGTCAGCACGAATTCTTCGCGTGCCTTCAGTTCCTGATAGCGCTCTTCGCTGAGTTCGCCCTCTTCCGTCACTTCCTCGCCGACGAGCGCGATATCGTCCTCATCGACGCCTGCCGCACGCCGTTCGGTAGCCGAGCGCTTCAGATAGGCCGCACGCTCCCACGGTTCAGCTTCCACATGACCCACAATTGTCATGGAGATGATGCGGTCGCCGTCGGCCATGTTGATGCCGCGCACGCCGACGGAGTTGCGGCCGGCAAAGACGCGCACATCGTCCACGGGGAAGCGGATGCACTGGCCGAGCGCGGTCGTCAGCAACACGTCGTCGCGGTCCGTACAGGTTTCGACGGAGAGGATTTCATCGCCCTCCTCGTCCAGCTTCATGGCGATCTTGCCATTGCGGTTGACCTGAACGAAATCGCCGAGCTTGTTGCGGCGAACCGTGCCGCGCGTCGTCGAGAACATCACATCCAGCGTTTCCCAGGTGGTTTCGTCCTCGGGCAACGGCATGATGGTGGTGATGCGCTCGCCGGGCTCCAGCGGCAGCATGTTTATGAGGGCCTTGCCCTTGGACTGCGGCGTACCGATCGGCAGACGCCAGACCTTTTCCTTGTAGACGATGCCACGCGAGGAGAAGAACAGCACCGGCGTATGGGTATTGGCAACGAAGAGACGGTTGACGAAATCCTCGTCGCGCGTCGCCATGCCGGAACGGCCCTTGCCGCCGCGACGCTGCGCCCGGTAGGTGGTCAGCGGCACGCGCTTGATATAGCCGAGATGCGAAACGGTGACGACCATGTCCTCGCGGGCGATGAGGTCTTCATCGTCCATATCGGGACCGCCCTCGACGATCTCGGAACGGCGCGGCGTGCCGAACTCGTCGCGGATGGCGACAAGCTCGTCCTTGACGATCTGCTGAATGCGCAGGCGCGACGACAGGATTTCGAGGTACTCGGAAATTTCCGCGCCGATCTTGTTCAGTTCGTCGCCGATTTCATCGCGGCCAAGCGCCGTGAGGCGGGCAAGGCGCAGTTCGAGAATGGCGCGCGCCTGCTCTTCCGAGAGATTATAGGTGCCGTCGTCATTAATGCGGTGGCGCGGATCGTCGATCAGACGGATCAGGCTTTCCACATCCTGCGCCGGCCAGCGCCGCGTCATCAGCTCTTCGCGGGCCGAAGCGGGATCGGGCGCATGACGGATAACCCGGATGACCTCATCGATATTGGCAACCGCAATCGCCAGACCAACCAACACATGCGCACGCTCGCGCGCCTTGCGCAGCAGATATTTCGTACGACGGCTGACGACATCCTCGCGGAAGGCCACGAAGGCGCGCAGCATGTCGATGAGCGTCATCTGCTCCGGTTTGCCGCCGTTCAGCGCCACCATGTTGCAGCCGAAGGAGGTCTGCAGCGGCGTATAGCGGTAAAGCTGGTTCAGGATGACTTCGGCATTGGCGTCGCGTTTCAATTCGATGACGACGCGATAGCCCTGACGGTCGGATTCGTCGCGCAGGTCGGAAATACCCTCGATGCGCTTTTCCTTGACCAGTTCGGCCATCTTTTCGATCATGTTCGCCTTGTTCACCTGATAGGGAACTTCGGTGATGATGATCTGCTCGCGGTCGCCGCGCATCGGTTCGATGGTGGCGCGGCCGCGCATGATGACCGAGCCGCGGCCGGTCTCATAGGCCGAACGGATGCCGGAACGGCCCATGATCAGCGCGCCGGTCGGGAAATCCGGGCCGGGAATGATCTGCATCAGCTCCGGCAGCTCGATCGCCGGATTGTCGATCATGGCGATACAGCCGTCGATGACTTCCGAGAGATTGTGCGGCGGAATATTGGTGGCCATGCCGACCGCAATGCCGCCTGCCCCGTTGACCAGAAGGTTCGGGAACTTCGCCGGAATGACGACCGGCTCCTGCAGGGTGCCGTCATAGTTGTCGCGGAAATCGACCGTTTCCTTGTCGAGATCGTCGAGCAGCGAATGGGCGGCCTTTTCCAGACGGCATTCGGTATAACGTTCTGCCGCCGGCGGATCGCCGTCGATGGAGCCGAAATTGCCCTGCCCGTCGATCAGCGGCAGGCGGAGCGACCAGTCCTGCGCCATACGCGCCAACGCGTCATAGATCGCCGCATTGCCGTGCGGATGGAATTTACCCATCACGTCCCCGGTAACGCGGGCGCATTTGACGTATTTCTTGTTCCAGTCGATGCCGAGTTCGGACATGCCGTAAAGAATACGGCGATGAACCGGCTTCAGGCCGTCTCGCACATCGGGAAGCGCGCGGGACACGATGACGCTCATGGCGTAATCGAGATACGACCGCTGCATTTCCTCCATGATGGAAATCGGTTCAATGCCTGGCGGAAGTTTTCCGCCGCCGGGGGGGCTCTGGTCAGTCAAAACGGATCACATTCTCTGTTAAGAATCGGATGGATTTTTATAGCGGAAACAGCCACGTTAAGCCAATTTCCCGGCGAGTTTTGAACAGGCTTTTGCGTCATTTGCAAGACGAACGCCGCTTTTCACGATTTAGCCCGGCAAAAGCGCCGCCGCTCCCTTTCAAAGTGCCGGCGACTTGCGTAGGCTCCGCCCTAAAAACAGATGAGACGGGGAAAGAATGGCCAGCAGCGAAACGCTCATCAACGCGCTTACCACACTTCTGGTCACGCTCGATCCGCCGGGCCTTGCCCCCGTCTTTCTGGCGCTGACCGCCGGTATGACGCGCGACCAGCGCAGCCAGGTGGCGCTGCGCGGCTCCATCATCGCCTTCGGCATTCTCGCCGTCTTCGCGCTCTTCGGCCTTGCCATCCTCAATCTTCTTGGCATCTCGCTCGGCGCTTTCCGCATCGCCGGCGGCCTGTTGCTGTTCTGGATTTCCTTCGAGATGATTTTCGAAAAACGCCAGGAGCGTAAGGAAAAGACCTCCGAGATCGCCATCACCAAGGACCACCTTCACAATCTGGCGGTCTTTCCGCTGGCGCTGCCCCTGATCGCCGGGCCGGGCGCCATCTCCGCAACCGTGCTACTTGCCGGCTCGATGAAAACCACCGTCGAGATGCTGGTGCTCATCCTGATCCTCGCTTTCGCCATGGCTCTCGTTTATGCGGCCCTGATCGTCTCGGAGCGGATGGACCGTTTTCTCGGCAATACCGGCCGCGCGATCCTCACCCGTCTGCTCGGCGTGCTGCTTGCCGCCCTTTCCGTGCAGTTCGTGGTCGACGGCATAAAATCGGCCTTCGCTTTTTGAAAAGCCGCACCTTGGCGGTGCCTGCGCAATAAATTCTCGCCAATCGCCAAAACGCCGGAAAATCCTCCCTTTAAATCCGGCCGCCGCTTCGGCTAAAAGACGCATGTTTTTTCGGATTCGAAAGTTATCTCCATGCGTTCCACGCTGCGTCGCCTCATCCCGGATGCCGCACCCGTCAGCAACAGGGAAAGGCTGCGCTCCGCAACCGGCGCCTTTGTCGGCATTCTGCTGACCGGCCTTCTGGGAAGTCTCGCTCTCAGTTTCGATCCCACCCTGCCCGCCATGATCGCGCCGATGGGCGCTTCGGCCGTGCTTCTGTTTGCCGTGCCCTCCAGCCCGCTGGCGCAGCCCTGGTCGATCCTCTGCGGCAACCTCGTTTCGGCCTTCGTGGGCGTGACAGTGGCGCTGCTGGTTCCGGATCTATTCCTTGCCAGCGCGCTTGCCATCAGTCTTGCCATCGCCGCGATGATGGCTTTGCGCTGCCTGCACCCGCCAAGCGGAGCGGTGGCGCTCACCGCCGTTCTCGGCGGCCCTGCCGTGCACAGCCTCGGTTATGGTTTCCTGCTGTGGCCCGTCGCCGGAAATTCGCTGATCCTTCTTGCCTTGGCCCTCGCCTATAACAATGCCACCGGCCGCGCCTACCCACACGGCCTGAAGCTCGGCAAGGCCTCCCATGGCACCACCGATCCGACCCCCATCCAGAAAATCGGCTTTTCCTCCAACGACCTCGACGAGGTGCTGAAGGAATATGACGAGGTCCTGGATATCGACCGCGACGAGCTCGAAACCATTTTACGCAAGACCGAACTGCGCTCCTGGCGTCGCCGTGCGCTGCATCTCGATTGCGCCAGCGTCATGTCGCGCGATGTCGTCGGTGTTGCGCCTGATGACAGTCTGCGTCATGCCCACGCGCTGATGCACAGCCACCATTTCAAGGCATTGCCGGTCACCAACGATAAAGCGGAGATCGTCGGCATCGTCACCCAGACGGATTTTCTGGAAAAGGCGAGCTGGAGAAACGGCCGCCCCTCCATTGGTTTCCTGCAGCGGCTGCGCCTCATCCTCTCCGGCGCAAGCGCCCCCAACGATACCGTCAAGGACATCATGACATCGCCGGTCAGAACCGTACGGCCTGAAACGTCAATCGAGGAGGCCATCATCCGCTTTGCCGAAGAAGGACTGCACTACCTGCCGGTCATCGACGCCAGAGGCAAGATGGTGGGCATCGTGTCGCAATCCGATGTCATGGTGGCGATGCTGGCGGACAAGGTGGCGGCATAAGCGGCAGCACTCAAGCCAATGAACGGGAAGAACACACGCTGAAAAATTCCAGGGACGTCAACCGCTACCCGAAAGCGTCAAAGCTTCAGGCGGCGGATGCTTCTACCATGCACCACCGTGAGAATGAGGACGCCTGAAACGTCAATTTCATAAAAGATGACATGGCTTCCATGCTCATGTCGGCGCACACCTTCCCCAATCGCCGGGGCAAGACGTCCCATGCGCGGATTATCGCCAAGCAACTGGAAACAGCCTTCCAATTCATTCTTGTAAAAATGTGCCTGTCTCAATCCGAACTGTTCAACGCCATAGATAAAGATATCGAGAATTTCGCTTTCGGCCTGTTTAGTCAGCCGATAGCTACTCACGCACAACTCCACGTGCGGCCGCTATCCGTTCGGCTTCCGCAAACAGATCATCCATACTGCGGGAACCGATGCCGCTCGCGCGGGAATCCGCGACGATCTGGCGAAGCTCATCAACGCTGAACTCCTGCCCCCGCCGCGCCCGGTCACGACGCACCAGATCGCGCACATAGTCGCTAACGCTCGCATATTCGCCTGTCAGGACCTGGGTCTCGATCCATTCTTTCATGGGATCTGGCAAGGAAACGGTCATGGTCGCCATATTTGTAAATCTCCCGTCAGTCCTCCCAAGATACCAGAGAATATGAAAAAATCACAAAGATTCCGACTTGTGATAGTTTCCTCGATATCAGAGTCAGAACGGAATATCGTCATCCATATCGTTGGAGAAGCCGCCGGAAGGCTGGCCGCCGCCACGGGAAGAGCCGCCGCGCGACGAGGACTGCTGGTCGTAACCGCCGCCATAGCTGGAGCCGCCGCCGCTGCCATAATCGTTGCCGCCGCCGAAATCGCCGCCGCTGCGGCCACCGCCCTCACCGCGACCATCGAGCATCGTCAGCGTGGAGTTGAAGCCCTGCAGCACGATTTCAGTGGAATAACGGTCGCTGCCGGTCTGGTCCTGCCATTTGCGCGTCTGCAGCTGGCCTTCAATATAGAGCTTGGCGCCCTTCTTGACATATTGCTCGACGACCTTGCACAGGCCTTCGTTGAAGACGACGACGGTGTGCCATTCGGTCTTCTCGCGGCGCTCGCCGCTGTTGCGGTCCCGCCAGGTCTCCGAAGTGGCAATACGCAGATTGGCGATGGGACGGCCGTCCTGCGTCCGACGGATTTCGGGATCGGCGCCCACGTTCCCGATCAGAATTACCTTGTTTACGCTACCAGCCATCTCGTCATCCTGTCCGCCGGCCATCATGACCGGCAATTGCATTTCAAAAAATTCGACACACAATAGCTGCCGCCGCCCGCAAAGGGCACCGCAAGCATGGAACTATCCACAAAGAATAATCTTAAGCTGCGGGAGCAGACATTCGCGCTTGCAATTCGTTCCTTTTTTGTTCTATTAAATCGCAGATTTCGAGTCAAGCATTCCGAAAAGCTGCGACCGAGTGGGAATAGACCTCGACACATCCGGCTGCGTCACTACATAAGGACGCGCTGCCATCAAGCCTGTTATTTTTGTCCGAGCCTTGTCATGAGTGAACTGAAGACGATTTCCATCCGTGGCGCCCGCGAGCACAACCTCAAGGGCATCGATCTGGACCTGCCGCGCAACAAGCTGATCGTCATGACCGGCCTTTCCGGTTCGGGCAAGTCCTCGCTTGCCTTCGATACGATCTATGCCGAAGGCCAGCGCCGTTATGTCGAGAGCCTGTCGGCCTATGCGCGCCAGTTCCTGGAAATGATGCAGAAACCGGATGTCGACCAGATCGACGGCCTGTCGCCGGCAATCTCCATCGAGCAGAAGACCACATCGCGCAATCCGCGTTCCACGGTCGGCACGGTCACCGAAATCTACGACTATATGCGCCTCCTCTTCGCGCGTGTCGGCGTGCCCTATTCGCCGGCCACGGGCCTGCCGATCGAAAGCCAGACGGTGAGCCAGATGGTCGACCGCATCCTCGCCTTTGAGGAAGGCACGCGTCTTTACATCCTCGCGCCGATCGTGCGCGGCCGCAAAGGCGAATACAAGAAGGAACTTGCCGAGCTGATGAAGAAGGGCTTCCAGCGCGTCAAGGTGGATGGCCAGTTCTACGAAATCGCCGACGTGCCCGCCCTCGACAAGAAATACAAACACGATATCGACGTTGTCGTTGACCGCGCCGTCGTGCGCCCGGATATGGCCGCACGCCTGGCCGACAGTCTCGAGACCTGCCTCAAGCTTGCCGATGGCTTGGCAATCGCCGAATTTGCCGACAAGCCTCTGCCGCCGGAAGAAACCGCCGCTGGCGGTTCGGCCAACAAGTCGCTCAACGAGACCCATGAGCGGGTGCTGTTTTCGGAAAAATTCGCCTGCCCCGTTTCCGGTTTCACCATTCCGGAAATCGAGCCGCGGCTGTTCTCCTTCAACAATCCCTTCGGCGCCTGCCCGAGCTGCGATGGCCTTGGCTCGCAGCAGAAGGTGGATGAAAACCTGATCGTGCCGGAGCCCGCCCGTACCCTGCGTGACGGCGCCATCGCTCCCTGGGCCAAATCCTCCTCGCCCTATTACAATCAGACGCTGGAAGCGCTCGGCAAGGCTTTCGGCTTCAAGCTGTCGAGCAAGTGGTCGGATCTCTCGAAAGAGGCGCAGCACGCCATCCTGCAGGGCACCGATGACAAGATCGAATTCCACTATCAGGACGGCGCCCGCTCCTACAAGACAGTGAAGAATTTCGAAGGCATTGTGCCCAATCTGGAGCGTCGCTGGAAAGAGACCGACAGCGCCTGGGCGCGCGAGGAAATCGAACGCTATATGTCGGCGGCCCCCTGCCCGGCCTGCGCCGGTTATCGCCTGAAGCCGGAAGCGCTCGCCGTCAAGATCAACAGGCTGCATATCGGTGAAGTCACCGAAATGTCGATCCGCACCGCGCGCGACTGGTTCGAGGTACTGCCGGAAAGCCTCAACGCCAAGCAGAACGAGATCGCAGTCCGCATCCTCAAGGAAATCCGCGAACGCCTGCGCTTCCTCAACGATGTCGGGCTGGATTATCTCAGCCTGTCGCGCAATTCCGGCACGCTTTCCGGCGGTGAAAGCCAGCGCATCCGGCTGGCCTCGCAGATCGGCTCGGGCCTCACCGGCGTTCTCTATGTTCTCGACGAACCCTCGATCGGCCTGCACCAGCGCGACAATGCCCGCCTGCTGGATACGCTGAAACACCTGCGCGATATCGGCAATACCGTCATCGTGGTCGAACATGACGAGGACGCCATTCTGACGGCGGATTATGTGGTCGATATCGGCCCGGCCGCCGGCATTCATGGCGGTCAGGTGATCGCTGAAGGCTCACCGCAGGAGGTGATGGCCAATCCGAAATCGCTGACCGGCAAATATCTCTCTGGCGAACTCGGTGTCGCCGTGCCGGCGGAGCGCCGCAAGCCCAAGAAGGGTCGCGAGATCAAGGTTTTTGGCGCACGCGGCAACAATCTGAAGAATGTCACGGCCGCCGTGCCGCTCGGTGTCTTTACTGCCGTAACCGGCGTATCGGGCGGCGGCAAATCCACCTTCCTCATCGAGACGCTCTACAAGTCGGCGGCGCGTCGGGTGATGGGTGCGCGCGAAATCCCGGCCGAACACGACCGCATCGACGGTTTCGAATTCATCGACAAGGTCATCGATATCGACCAGTCGCCGATTGGCCGCACGCCGCGTTCCAACCCGGCCACCTATACCGGCGCCTTCACGCCGATCCGCGACTGGTTCGCCGGCTTGCCGGAAGCGAAGGCGCGCGGTTATGCGCCGGGCCGTTTCTCCTTCAACGTCAAGGGCGGCCGCTGCGAGGCCTGCCAGGGTGATGGCGTCATCAAGATCGAGATGCACTTCCTGCCTGATGTTTACGTCACCTGCGATGTCTGTCACGGCAAGCGTTACAATCGCGAGACGCTCGATGTCACCTTCAAGGGCAAATCCATTGCCGATGTGCTGGATATGACGGTGGAGGAAGGCGTGGAGTTCTTCGCCGCCGTCCCGGCCGTGCGCGACAAGCTGCAATCGCTGTTCGATGTCGGCCTCGGTTATATCAAGGTCGGCCAGCAGGCCAATACGCTCTCCGGCGGCGAAGCGCAGCGCGTCAAGCTCGCCAAGGAACTGTCGAAACGCTCGACGGGCCGCACGCTCTATATTCTCGACGAGCCGACGACCGGCCTGCATTTCCACGATGTCAACAAGCTCCTGGAAATGCTGCATGCGCTGGTCGAGCAGGGCAATTCCGTCGTGGTGATCGAGCATAATCTCGAAGTCATCAAGACGGCTGACTGGATCATCGATATCGGGCCTGAAGGCGGCACGGGCGGCGGCGAAGTGGTGGCGACCGGCACACCGGAGGACATCGTGAAGGTCGAGCGTTCCTATACCGGTCACTTCCTGAAGGAGCTTCTGGAGCGCCGGCCGGCTGGAAAACGGGAGGCTGCGGAGTAATCCGCAGCTTTCGTCGCAAGGGTTCGATAGGCCAAAGGCCGGAGGAGGAACAGCATATGTCGACATCAGGCACGATCCGCACCGGTATCGGCGGCTGGACCTTTGAGCCATGGGAAGGCACGTTTTATCCCGAAAAATTGCCGAAGAAGCGCCAGTTGGAGCATGCGAGCCGGCAGCTCACGGCCATCGAGGTGAACGGCACCTATTACAGCAGCCAGAAGCCGGAAACTTTTGCAAAATGGGCTTCCGAAGTGCCCGAGGATTTCATCTTCTCGCTAAAGGCGAGCCGTTTCGTCACCAACCGCAAGGTTCTGGCCGAGGCTGGTGAGTCGATGACGAAGTTTCTGACGCAGGGGCTGACGGAACTCGGGTCCCACCTCGGTCCGATCCTCTGGCAATTTGCGCCGACGAAAAAATTCGACGCGGAGGATTTTGGCGCATTTCTGTCCCTGTTACCGGAGAAGCAGGACGGCATCCGTCTTCGCCATGTGGTTGAGGTGCGCAACGAGACATTTCAGGTTCCGGAATTCATCGATCTTCTCGCCAGGCACAAGGTCGCCGTCGTCTGCGCCGACCATCATGATTATCCGATGCTGCCTGATGTGACGGCCGATTTCGTCTATTGCCGCCTGCAGAAGGGCGAGGACGATATCAAGACCTGTTACCCGAAAAAAGAGATCGACCACTGGGCCGACCGGGTAAAGACCTATGCAAAGGGCGGCGTGCCGGACGATCTGCCGCTGATAGCGCCGGATCGGATGGTCGAAAAGACACCGCGCGATGTCTTCGCCTTCTTCATCACCGGCGGCAAGGTGAATGCGCCTGTCGGTGCACAGGAACTGCAAAAGGCGGTCTGAACTCTTTCAGCCCGCCATGTCTTTCGTCGGGCTGAAATCGATGGCCGCGAAAGCGGCCTCGATCACCTCCGGGCCTGCGCCCGGCCGGGTGGCGTCGCTGGAGAGGATTTGCCGAAAACGGCGCGCGCCGGGCATGCCTTGAAACAGCCCGACCATGTGGCGGGTGACGTGGTTGAGACGTCCGCCTGCGGCGATATAGTCGGCGGCATAGGCCATCATCGCGTCGCGCAGCGCCATCCAGTCTGGCTGGTGAGCCTCTTCGCCATAGATGCGATGGTCGACATCGGCAAGAATGGACGTGTTGTGATAGGCGGCACGGCCGAGCATCACACCATCCATATGCTGGAGATGTTCGCTCGCCTGATCGAGATCGGCGATACCGCCATTGATGCCGATAAAGACATCAGGGTTTTCCCGCTTCATGCGATAGACGAGATCGTAATCGAGCGGCGGCACTTCGCGGTTTTCCTTCGGCGAAAGCCCCTGCAGCCAGGCTTTTCGCGCATGAACCCAGACGGCGTCCGCGCCTGCCGCAACAACCCGCTTCAGAAAGTCCGGCAGGACCGCTTCCGGCTGCTGATCGTCCACCCCGATCCGGCACTTTACCGTAACCGGCACGCTGCTGACAGCCTTCATTGCGGTGATACATTGCGCCACCACCTCCGGCTCGCGCATCAGGCAAGCGCCGAAGGTGCCGGACTGCACCCGATCCGACGGACAGCCGACATTGAGGTTGATCTCGTCATATCCGTAATCGCTAGCGATCCGCACCGCCTCGGCAAGTTTGGTCGGATCAGACCCGCCAAGCTGCAGCGCGACGGGATGTTCGTCAGGGTGATAACCGAGCAGTCTGTCTCGCTGGCCATGGATGATGGCGTCGGCAACGATCATTTCGGTATAAAGCAGCGCGCGCTTCGACAATTGCCGGTGCAGAAATCTGCAGCGGGTATCGGTCCAGTCGATCATGGGGGCCACGGCGAAGATTTTTTCGCCGTTTGCAAGCGCTTGTCTGTACATGAATTAACCTCTTTGCGCCGGCTTCTACAGCAAAGGACCGTAAAAAGCCAGTTTTGCAGCCGGGGTCATTTTGAACTGGAAATCGCCCCGGAATCGCGGGACAAGAATTGCACCGAAAAAGACGACAGGAAATCGACATGGCCGCCACCGTCATCCCCGCTCCGAAACCCGTTCTCCTGCCCGTTGAAGGCACGGACGATCTGTTCCCCGTACGGCGGGTCTATTGCGTCGGCCGCAATTATGCCGATCACGCCATAGAGATGGGTCACGATCCCTCGCGCGAGCCGCCCTTTTATTTCCAGAAAAACCCGGACAATCTGCTGCCCGCCGGTCAGGATTTCCCCTACCCGCCGCTGTCGTCGAATGTGCACTACGAAGTCGAGTGTGTCGTGGTTCTGAAAAGCGGCGGTGCCGATATCCCGGCTTCCGAGGCGCTGGACCATGTCTGGGGTTACGCCGTCGGCATAGACATGACCCGCCGCGACCTTCAGGACGGCCTGAAGAAGATGGGCCGCTCCTGGGAAGGCGCGAAGGCTTTCGAATATTCCGCACCGGTCTCCCCCATCGTCCCGGCGGACAGGATCGGCCATCCCGCCACAGGTGCGATCTGGCTCGACGTCAATGGCAAACGCAAGCAGACGGGCGATCTTGCCCAGATGATCTGGAAGGTGCCGGAAGTGATTGCCGAGCTTTCCAAGCTGTTCACGCTTGCCGCCGGTGACGTCATCATGACCGGCACACCGGCCGGCGTCGGCCCCATCGTACGTGGCGACCGCATCGAATGCGGCGTCGAGGGTGTCGGCACGCTGGGCGTGACGGTTGCCTGAGGCCGAAGAAAACAAAAGGGAGGAGACCACGATGCCGCTTTACCGCCTCGCCGACCGGGTGCCGCAGACCCCTGCGCCTGATCGCTACTGGGTTGCCCCGGATGCCAATGTCGTCGGCTCGGTGACGCTCGGTGAGGATGTCGGCATCTGGTTCGGCGCAACGCTGCGCGGCGATAACGAGCCGATCAGCATCGGGCGCGGCACCAATATTCAGGAGGGCGTGATGGTGCATAGCGACCCCGGTTTTCCCGCCGTCATCGGCGAAATGTGCACCATCGGTCACCATGCCATCGTGCATGGCTGCACCATTGGCGACAATTCGCTCATCGGCATGGGCGCAACGATCCTGAATGGCGCGAAGATCGGCCGCAACTGCCTCGTCGGCGCCAATGCGCTGGTGACGGAGGGCAAGGAATTTCCGGACAATTCCCTGATTGTCGGCTCGCCGGCGCGCGCGATCCGCACGCTGGATGATGAGGCCGCAGCAGGGCTCCGCCGCTCAGCGGAAAAATACATCGAAAACTGGAAGCGCTTTTCGAAGGATCTGGCGATCGTCGAAGGATAGGAAGCGGCGGGCATCCATGCCCGCCCTGCCCGCGAGCTTAAGCCGAGCACGCGGCGCAGAGGCCGCGAATTTCAATGGTGGTCTTTTCCGCCTTGAACTTGCTGTCCTTCACCCAGCGCTCCAGGCGGTGGTCGATTTCATGATCGTGGAATTCCGTCACCTGCCCGCAGGATTCGCAGATGGCGAAAGCCACCGTACCATGGTGGTGCGAGCAGCACTCCGCCTGCGTATGGGTGCAGGCGACAAAGGCGTTGAGGCTCTCGAGCCGGTGCACGAGGCCAAACTCCACCAGCTTTTCCAGCGCACGGTAAACCTGCAGCGGCGCACGAAAACCCTCATCCCGCAGCTTGTCGAGGATCATATAGGCGCTGAGCGGCTGATGCGCGTTTGAGAGGGCATTCATGACCAGCGACTGGTTCTTGGTGAGGTTCTGCTGGGTCTGCGCATTCATGACTTGCCTCCTTCATCCGCAGCGCGGGAAAAACCCGGCGCCGGCAACAGGCTTATAACGAAGAGGATCACCGCGGCAACCACGATGGATGGGCCGGACGGTGTATCGTAACTGAGCGAGCCGAACAGGCCGCCGACAACGGCGACCGCGCCGATCAGCGAAGCCACCACCGCCATCACCTCCGGCGTCGCGGAAAAACGTCTGGCAGTCGCCGCCGGTATGATGAGCAGCGATGTGATGAGCATGATGCCGACCACCTTCATGGCAATGGCGATCACCAGCGCCATCAACAGCGTGAAGATCAGTTTTGCACGCTCCGGGTTCAGCCCCTCGGCCTCGGCCAGCTCCGTATTGACGGTGGAGGCAAGCAGCGACCGCCACAGGAACACCATGGAGACGATGACCACCAGCCCGCCGCCCCAGATCAGGGCGATATCGCTGCGGGTAACGGCGAGAATATCGCCGAAAAGGAACGAGACGAGATCGATGCGCACCGAGCTCATGAAAGCGACGATGACGAGACCGATCGCCAGCGCCGAATGGGACAAGATACCAAGCAGCGCATCGGCGGATAGCGCCTGCCGCCGTTGGAGAAAGAGCAGCAGGATCGAAACCGCCGACGCCACAAGAAAGACGCTGACGATGAGGTTGAGCTGCAACAGCAGCGACAGCGCGACGCCGAGCAGCGCCGAATGGGCCATCGTATCGCCGAAATAGGCCATGCGACGCCAGACGACGAAACAGCCGAGAGGACCGGCAGTGAGCGCAACGCCTATACCGGCGACCATGGCGCGAACGAAGAAATCGTCAAACATGGCGCTCTCCCTGTCCGTGGCTGGACGGCGTATGGCCCTCATGCTCATGCTCATGGCCGCAGCCGCATTCGTCATGGCTGTCGTGATGGTGGCCGTGGTCATGCATATGGTGGTGCCCATCCTCCGGGTGGCAATGATCGGTCACCGAACCATCTGCATGCTGCACCCGGCCATCAGGCAGATGCGTATGATCGTGATGGTGGCTATAGACGGCAAGCGCCTTGGCCGCGGCGCCGCCGAACAGCCGCATATATTCCGGGCTCTGGCTAACCGCCTGCGGCGTGCCCCGGCAGCAGACATGGCCGTTCAGGCATATCACGGTGTCGGTTTCAGCCATTACCACATGCAGGTCATGTGAGATTAACAAAATTCCGCAATTATTTGAATTTCTGATATTTTTTATCAAATCATAGAGCGCAATCTCGCCGGAGAAATCGACCCCCTGCACGGGCTCGTCAAGAACCAGCAGATCGGGCTTGCGGGCGATGGCGCGGGCCAGAAGTGCGCGCTGGAACTCACCACCGGAAAGGTGCTGCACTTCCGCATTGGCGAGATGCGCAATGCCCGTCGCATTCAGCGCCGCATCGATTTCGCGGGCTGGCAGCGGGCCGGTCAGTGTCATCAGCCGCCGCACCGAAAGCGGCATGGTCCAGTCCACGGCAAGCTTCTGCGGCACATAACCGACCTTCAGACCGGCAATGCGCGAAACCTCGCCCTCGGTCGGCTTCACCACGCCGATTGCCATTTTCGCGCTGGTGGATTTGCCGGAACCGTTCGGCCCGATCAGCGTGACGATCTCGCCTTTGCTGACGGAAAACTCAACGCCGCGCACCAGCCAGCGGCCGTTGCGCTGGACGCCGGCATTGGCAAGGGAAACCAGTATCTCTTTGCCCCGATGGGCGGAATGAAGCATGGGATTGTCCGTTCGGCGATGTTGCTTACCGCTATTGCATACGTTATAGAGTTACGCAATAAATGTAATAACATAACTATACTTCTTCAAGTGGAGTGCATTTCATGAAATCGTTCCTGATCCCGCTCATGGCATCGGTGGCAATAGCGGCCGCCGCTTCCGGCGCCACCGCCGCGCCCGATGTCGTGGTCTCGATCAAGCCCGTCCATTCCCTCGTCGCCGCCATCATGCGGGGCGTCGGCGAACCGCAGCTCATCGTTGACGGCGCGGCTTCGCCGCACACCTACAATCTCAGACCGTCCAATGCCCGCAAGCTGGAAAAGGCCGATGTGGTCTTCTGGGTTGGGCCGGGACTGGAAGCATTCCTGGAAAAGCCGCTCGAAGCGCTTGCCAGCAAGGCAACCGTGGTGGAACTGGAAGACGCAAAGGGTCTGGAAAAGCTGCCCTTCCGCGAAGGCGGCCCCTTTGAAGCACACGACCATGGCGATGAAGGCCACGAGGCGCATGACGGCCACGCTGAAGAGGAAGGCGCACACGATCATGGACACGACCATGCGGAGGGTCACGAGGACCATGACCACGGTGCATACGATACCCATCTCTGGCTCGATCCCGCCAATGCCAAGGCCATGGCGCAGACAATAGAAACCGCGCTGATCGCGGCCGATGCCGGCAATGCCGCGACCTATCAGGCCAATACCAAAAAACTGATCGACGACCTCGATGCGCTCGATGCCGAACTCAGGGAAACGGTCAAGCCGGTGAAGGACAAGCCCTTCATCGTCTTCCACGATGCCTATCAATATTTCGAGCATCGTTACGGCGTGAAGACGGCGGGATCGATCACAGTCAGCCCCGAAACCCTGCCGGGTGCGGACCGCGTCAAACAGATGCAGGAAAAGGTTCGCCAGCTTGGCGCAACCTGCGTTTTCGCTGAACCGCAATTCGAGCCGAAGCTGATTTCGGTCATCACCGAAGGCACCGCCGCGAAATCGGCGACGCTCGATCCGGAGGCAGCGACACTGGAACCCGGCCCGGACCTCTATTTCAAGCTGATGCGCGGCATTGCAGGCTCGCTGAAGGATTGCCTGTCCTGATGCGCATTGCCGCCCCTAACGCCCCGGCTCCGTCATTCCGGCCTTGAGCCGGAATACGGCCGAAGCGTGAATGATCGGAAGAATAAACATTTCAAACCAGTTACTTGCGCTTGAAATATAAAGTAATGCATAAGAAACGAGGCGCGACAATCGCTGGGTAAGAGACGTCGCGCCATCAATCGCAATGCAGCTCGTTACGGCTTCGGCGCCATTGAAGACCAGACCGGGCTGCTGATGCTCTGCAAGGTTTCCGGCGACGCGCCGTTGATGCGCGCCAGAAGGGCCTTTGCAAGCTCCCTGCCCGCCAGCTTGATATCCTCATTGACGGTGTGGATCTGCGGTTTGATCCAGTTCAGGAACTCGGCGGACTGTTTCGAGACGATATCGATATCTTCGCCGATTTTCACACCGGCTGCCTCAAAACCGGCCACCAGCGCAATGGTGCTGCTGCCGCTGATCGAAACAATGCCGTCGGGACGGTCATCGGATTGCATCAGCCGCTGGCCGAAATCGCGGATTTTTTCGAGCGGCGTTTCGATGGTGATGGCATCCAGCGGAAATTCACTAAGGCCGAAATCCCTGATTGCCCTCATGAACCCCTTGCGGGCGTGATCGTGGAATGAAAACCGCGATGGCGGCACGACGACGGCTATCCTTTTGCGTCCGCATTGCGCCAGCCGCTCGACCGCCTCATAGGCATAGGCCTCGTTGTCGAAATCATGAAAGGCATGGTCGATGCCCATATCGGACCGCCCATGAGTGACGAAGGGCATGTTGCGCTCGGTCATGAAACGAACGCGCGGATCGTTGGGCTCGATCTTCGAAATAATGACCCCATCCGCCGAACCGGTATCGAGAATATAGCGGATCGGCACCATGGAATCCTTGGCATGGATGTGGGGCGTCACGACCAGATGATATTGTGTTGTGGAAAGAACCTCGGTGATGCCGAAGACCATCTGGCTGGTGAAACCCATCAGTTCTTCATCGACGCTCAGCACAAGGGCAATCACATTGGTCTTGCCGGTGCGAAGGCGCACCCCGGCGCGGTTTGGCTGGTAACCGATCTGCCGGGCGATCAGCCGCACGCGTTCCTTGGTTTCAGCGCCGATATCGGGCGCATCCTTCAGTGCGCGCGAGACGGTGGTGATGCCGAGACCCGTCATATAGGCGATTGTCTTCAAGGTCGGACGCTCGCCCGTGGTCGCGGGTATGTCGTCCCTGCCGGATTTGCCAGTATCGTTCATGTCATTTCGCCACGCTTTACCGAACGATAATCATAGATAGCTTTTGCTCCGTTGCAAAGGCAAAGGTCTGCGGACAAAGGCCGGTCCCGTCCGGCTATCGGCCAATTCAGCTAAAACGATATAGGTCCGTAAAATATTTCCCGTCTGCGATCCTTTTCTTACGGGCCAAAAGTCCGGATATCATTGGATCAATTTCCTCATTATATAGATTAAAAAATTTACATAACACGCTAATATAAAATGATAAAAATCTATAATTTTTTGTCGATGCAACAGCATCGTCAAGACTCGGCGTTCCCTGGCATTTTTCGTGGTACCGATTGTCACTCAAAGGAATGACGGAACGATTGTTTTACGGTAACGTTGCCGAAGGGAGGAAATCGCAAAGCCGGATAAATGTGAGGCAGCCGCTTTGCGAGCATCCATTCTCCCCAGATTCTGACACAAGCCTGCACCATGATGCAGGCCAGTCTTCTTCGAATTCATATTATGCAGGGTCCGATTATGATTTCTTCTTCCTCGCCCGAAACCGTCATCGATCTGGCCGGGTCCTGGCGCTTGACCTCGGTGGAAGGAGACCACGCCACCCAGCTTTCCGTACCGGGCGATATTCACACCGCGCTCAAAATTGCGGGCATCATTCCAGATCCCTATCACGGCGCCAATGAGAAGGCGGTACAATGGGTCGCACAGCAGGACTGGATCCTCGAGCGCACATTCATTCTCGATGAGGCGGATGCCAGCTGGTATCTCGATATCGATTACCTCGACACCGTCGCCATCGTCTTCGTCAACGACATTCCTGTCCTGAGCGCCGACAATTGTTTCCGCCGTTACCGCCCGGATGTTTCGCGGGCTGTGCGGCCGGGTGAAAACACCATCCGCATCCATTTCCATTCCAACATCGCCGCCGGCGCGGAACGGCAGGCGCGGCAGCCTTTTTATATTCCCTATCACCCCGGCAATTCGCCGATTGCCAATGGCAACATGCTGCGCAAGCCGCAATGCCATTTCGGCTGGGACTGGAATATCGCGATTGCCCCGCTCGGCCTTTACGGCAAAATCCTGCTGAAGCGCCTCGATACAGCCCGCATCGAACATGTCGTCACCTCGCAGCACCATGTCGAAGGCGGCGTGGAACTGCATGTCGCCGTCACGCTGTTTGCCGAAGGTCCGGCGAGCCTGCCGGTCTATCTGTCGCTGAATGACGAAAGGCTCAGGCTCGATTGCGGCGTGGGCGCCGGCGAAACGGTGGTGCGTCACGTCTTCTTCGTAGAAAATCCGGAACTCTGGTGGCCAGCCGGCAGTGGCGAACAGACGCTCTACGAGCTGACGGTGGAATTGCCCGATGAGACCGTGACCCGGCAGATCGGCTTCAGAACCATCGAGCTTCTGACGGACAAGGACGAGGCCGGCAGCCGCTTCGCCTTCCGCATCAACGGCCGGGAAATCTTCTGCCGCGGCGCCAACTGGATCCCCGCCGATGCGCTTTATTCGCTGACCAGCCGGGAAAAGACCGAAGACCTTCTCTGCTCCGCGGTCGAGGCCAATATGAACATGATCCGCGTCTGGGGCGGCGGGTTCTATGAGGAAGACTGGTTCTACGATCTCTGCGACCGTCTCGGCCTGCTGGTCTGGCAGGATTTCATGTTCGCCTGCAACCTTTACCCCTGCAGCGAGGATTTCCTCGACAATGTCGAACACGAGGTCGAGTATCAGGTGAAACGCCTCTCCTCCCATCCCTCCATCGCGCTCTGGTGCGGTGATAATGAATTGGTGGGTGCGCTGACATGGTTCGATGAATCCCGCAACAATCGCGACCGTTATCTCGTGGCCTATGACCGCCTGAACCGCACCATCGAACGGGCCCTGAAAAAAGCCGCTCCCGAAGCGCTCTGGTGGCCATCGAGCCCAGCGTCGGGTTATCTCGATTACGGCGATGCCTGGCACGCCGATGGTTCCGGCGACATGCATTATTGGTCCGTCTGGCACGAGAACAAGTCATTCGACAATTATCGTTCGGTGAAACCGCGCTTCTGCTCCGAATTCGGTTTCCAGTCCTATACATCCATGCCCGTCATCCGCACCTACGCGGAAGACCGGGACATGAACATCGCCTCCCCGGTCATCGAGCTGCACCAGAAGAACGTCGGCGGCAATGAGCGGATTGCGGGCACCATGTTCCGCTATTTCCGCTTCCCGAAGGATTTCGAGAATTTCGTTTATCTCAGTCAGGTCCAGCAGGCGCTGGCGATCCGCACGGCTGTCGATTACTGGCGCTCGCTCAAGCCCCATTGCATGGGCACGCTTTATTGGCAGCTGAACGACACCTGGCCGGTCGCCTCATGGTCGAGCCTTGATTATGGCGGCGGCTGGAAAGCGCTGCATTATGCCGCCCGCCGTTTCTTCCAGCCGGTTACAGTCTCGACCATCCCTTCAGAAGATGGAGGCCGGGTGAGCTTCTCCATGGTCAACGACACGGCGGAGGATGTGGAAATCGACATGAACATCGTCGCCCTGACCATGGACGGCAACCGCGTGCCGCTGAAATCTGCCAACGGCACCTGCGCGACCGACAGGGCTGCGATATTGACCGACATTGACATGGACACCCTGCCTCACGGCGCCGTCCTTGCCTGGAGCTTCATCGCTTCCAACGGCATGACCGGCGAAGGCCACCATGCGCGCGATAGCTACAAGGCGCTGGAACTTCAGCCTGCCGGCCTGACACTCACAACCAGCACACTGAAAAACGGCCAGTTCGAAATCGATGTCACCGCCACCGGTCTCGCCCTCTTTGTCATGCTGGAGGCAGATCAGCCCGGACGTTATTCCGACAATCTCTTCGATCTTGCCGCCGGCGAAACGCGCCGTATCATCTTCACCCCGAAAGCGGACGGCCCCCAGCCGCATTTCCGCATCTTCGATCTTCATACCTGCCAATCCTCGCCCAATCCCGGCATTGAAAGCATGCGGAGAAAGGCATAACCATCCCTCTCGGGAATGACAGGTGAACCCACGCCTGTCTTCATCAGTTCAAAAGGCTGCCGGTTTCTCCGGCAGCCAGTCATCAGCAAGCGGAGGAAGACCCCATGGTTTGGCAACCGGCCGAAAACCGATATGCATCCATGAAATATAATCACTGCGGCAAAACCGGCCTGAAACTGCCGGCGATTTCGCTGGGGCTCTGGCACAATTTCGGCAACGACACGCCGCACCAGACGAAACAGGCCATATGCCGTCGCGCTTTCGATCTCGGCATCACCCATTTCGATCTCGCGAACAATTACGGCCCGCCGCCCGGCAGCGCCGAAACCGCCTTCGGAGAAATTCTGAAGACGGATTTCAGAGGCTATCGCGATGAGATGATCATCTCCTCCAAGGCCGGTTACAACATGTGGCCCGGTCCTTACGGTGAATGGGGCAGCCGCAAATATCTGATCGCTTCCTGCGACCAGAGCCTGAAGCGCATGGGGCTGGACTACGTCGATATCTTCTATTCCCACCGTTTCGACCCCAATACGCCGCTTGAGGAAACCTGCGGCGCGCTGGACCAGATCGTGCGCTCGGGCAAGGCGCTTTATGTCGGCATCTCGTCCTACAATTCGAAGCGCACCCGTGAGGCCGCCGCGATCCTGAAGGACCTCGGCACGCCCTGCATCATCCACCAGCCGAGCTATTCGATGATCAACCGCTGGATCGAGGAAGACGGTCTCGTCGACACGCTGGAAGAACTGGGCATCGGCTCCATCGTCTTTTCGCCGCTGGCGCAGGGCATGTTGACGACGAAATATCTCGGCGGCGTGCCGCAGGGTAGCCGCGCATCGCAGAGCAAGTCGCTGAACCCGGCCTTCCTCAACGAGCGCAATGTCGAAAACATCCGTGCACTCAACAGCATTGCCGAGCGGCGCGGCCAGACGCTGGCGCAGATGGCGATTGCCTGGGTTCTGCGCGGCGGCCGCATCACCTCGGCGCTCATTGGCGCAAGCCGTGTCGAACAGGTCGAGGATTGCGTGAAGGCGCTCGACAAGCCGGATTTCACGGCCGAGGAACTTGCCGAAATCGACCGTTACGCCAAGGAAGCGGATATCAACCTCTGGGCAAAATCCGCCGAACGCGTCTGACTGAGGAGAGACCGCCCGGTTCCGCCGGGCGGTCTGCACATTGCAAAAGCCGGGCCAAAAATCTCAAAACAAAAGATTAACTCCCACCCCTAACCGTTAACAACCATTACATAAATGTAATTTTAAATTCAGTTTCCGTTCATTCGTTTATTCGTAAGTTCTCCTCATCGAAACCCAAGAGGAAACTTCCATGAAAAAGTTCGTCACCATTCTTCTGGCCGCTACCGTTCTCGCAGCTCCGATGGCGCAGGCCCAAAGCCGCCACGACGATCGCCATCGCGGTGTCACCGTCGAGCGTCAGGTCACCACCAAGAAGGTCATCGTCAAGAAGCACCGCTGGGATCGCGGCCAGCGCCTGTCTGCGGGCGAACGCCGTCATGTGATCGACCGCCGCGATTATCGCCGCTATCGCCTTGCCGAGCCGCGCCGCGACCAGCGCTGGGTGCGCGTCGACAACCAGTTCCTGCTCATCAACGCCGTCAGCGGCCTGATCGTCGGCCTCGCCGCCGCCCGCTGAGTTGAACCAGCAACAGAAATGAAAAAAGGCCCGCTTTCGCGGGCCTTTTTGTTTGTCGTTTCAGCCGATCAGAAAATGTCGGCGCCGCTGCCCCAAGGGCCATGCGGCTTGTCCACACCGTCGGTGCGTTCGAAACCATGCGCACCGAAGAAGTCGCGCTGCGCCTGAATGAGGTTGGCGCTGCCGCGGCCACGGCGATAGGCGTCGAAATAACCGAGTGCCGAAGCCAGCGCCGAAACCGGCAGGCCGGAGAGAACGGCGTAGGAGACGACACGGCGCAGCGGTGCGTCGGTATCCTTGACGATGCCGGCAAAGGCAGGCGTCACGATGAGGTTGGCCACATGCGGGTCCTTGGTGAAGGCCGAGGTGATCTCATCGAGGAATTCCGAGCGGATGATGCAGCCGGCGCGCCAGATGCGGGCGATCGTCGGCATCGGCAGGTTCCAGTTGAACTCCTTGGAGGCGGCCGACATGATGGCGAAGCCCTGCGCGTAAGCGCCGACCTTGGCGGCCAGAAGCGCGCTTTCCAGATCGGCGATGAAGGCCTTTTTGTCAGCCGGTGCAGGCGCAACGGTCGGCAGGCCGAAAATCTTCTCGGCAGCTTCGCGCTCGTCCTTCTGCGAGGACAGAATACGGGCAGCCACGGCCGCCTCGATGGCGGTTGCGGCGACGCCCATGTTCTGCGCCTCGATGACCGACCACTTGCCGGTGCCCTTCTGGCCGGCCTTGTCGAGGATCAGATCGACCATCGGCTTGCCGGTGATCGGATCGGCGGCGCGCAGAACCTTCTCGGTGATTTCGATCAGGTAGGAATTCAGGCGGCCCTTGTTCCATTCTGCGAAAACATCGGCGATTTCGACGGCGCTCATGCCAAGGCCGTCACGCAGGATGCCGTAGATTTCGGCGATCATCTGCATATCGGCATATTCGATACCGTTATGGATGGTCTTGACGAAATGGCCAGCGCCGTCATTGCCGAGCCATGCCACGCACGGATCGTTGTTGTACTTGGCGGAAATGGAAGTCAGCACCTTCTCGACGCGCTTCCAGCTGTCCTCGGTGCCGCCGACCATGATCGACGGTCCATGACGCGCACCTTCTTCACCGCCGGAAACGCCCATGCCGATAAAGGTCAGGCCGCTATCCTTCAGATTGTCGAAACGGCGGATCGTATCGCGGAAATTCGCATTGCCGGCATCGATCATGATATCGCCGTTGGCGAGATGCGGTTTCAGGATTTCCATCTGCTGGTCGACCGGATCGCCGGCCTTGATCATGATGATGATCGGGCGCGGAGGACGAATGGCGGCGACGAATTCCTCGATGGTTTCGCAGGGGATCAACTGTCCCTGTAACTCCCCAGCCTCGGCGTAGAATTTTTTCGTCGCTTCAGGGGTTCGGTTGAATACGGCAATCTTGTTGCCCTTTTCCGCGATGTTCAACGCCAGGTTCGAGCCCATGACGCCGAGACCGATCAAACCGATTTCTGCCTGTTCCACGGATGTGCCTCCATCTTGCTTTTAGGTGGTCGTGTTGTGGCACTGTAATGAACAAACGGCAAGGCTGGGGGCGACTGAAACGATTAAATTTTGATGACGCAAATCAGCTTTGCATATTTGCGACAGGTCGAGGCCGGTTCAAAACGCCAAATCCGCCTCGCCTCTTATGATCGTCGGGGCCGGTCGTCACCATCATCCAGCGCCCGCCAGGCGGCCCCGTCCATATCCTCATATTGGCCCGAGCGCACCGACCAGAGGAAGGCGAAAAGGCCAAGCGCTCCTAAGAACAGCGCGACGGGAATGAGATAGATCAGCATATTCATGCCAGTTGCGCCCCCTCGCCTGCAAATCCGGTCTTCGCTTTATTCTGAGGACGGACGGTTTCAGCCGCACCGGCAAGCCGCAGGGCATTGGCGACGACGATCAGCGAGGACGTCGACATGGCGATGGCCGCAATCATCGGCGTCGCATAACCGGCAATCGCAATCGGCACGGCAATGATGTTGTAGCCGATGGCAAGCGCGAAGTTCTGCCGGATTAACCTTCCTGCCCGCTGCGATGTCTCGATTGCGAAAGGCACGGCATCGAGATCCTCCTGCATGAACACGAAATCGGCGGCCTGCCGGCCGATATCGGCGGCGGTGGCGGGCGCCATGGACACATGCGCGGCGGCAAGCGCTGGCGCGTCGTTGATACCGTCTCCCACCATCAGCACCCTGCGCCCCTCGCCGGCAAGTTCGGCGCAGCGCGCCGCCTTGTCCTTCGGCGACAGATCCGCACGCCAGTTGCCGATCCCCAGCCGCTGCGCCATGGCGCTGACGGCTGCGGCCCGGTCGCCCGAAACGATTTCCTGCATCAGGCCCCGCACCGACAGGCTGCGCAATGCCGCAACCGCACCCGCGCGCGCATTGTCCTCGAAACCGAAGCTCGCCAGATGCCGGCCATCGAGAGACAGCACAACTTCCGACCGCGCATCGCCATTATCGACGCTCGCCTCATCCGGGCATGCGAAACGGCGATTGCCCAGCCGGTAGGTTCCGGCTTCCGTCTCCGCCTCGACGCCGGAGCCCGGAATTTCCCGCACCGCCTCATAGGCCGGCACAGCGCCGCTATAGGCAGCATGCAGGGCTTTCGACAGGGGATGCCGCGAATGGGCGGCAAGCCCCGCCGCAATCGCCATGGTGGCAGGCTTCACATCGCCGGTCTCGACCAATCTCGGTTTGCCGATAGTCAGGGTGCCGGTCTTGTCGAACAGCACGGTATCGATTTCGGCCAGCCGCTCCATCGCCGAGCCTTCCTTGACCATGATGCCGTGCCGGAAGAGCCTTCCGGCGGCCACCACCTGCACGACGGGAACGGCAAGGCCAAGCGCGCAGGGGCAGGTGATGATGAGAACCGCAATGGCGATCAGCATCGCCTGTTTCCAGTCACCGCCGAAAATGCCCCAGCCGAAAAACGTCACCAGCGCAAGAAGATGCACCACGGGTGAATAATAGCTTGCGGCCCGGTCGGCGATGCGCCGGTAACGCGCCCGCCCGCCTTCGGCCGCCTCCATCAGCCCGATTACTTCCGAGAGGAAGGAATCCTTCGCCGATGCCGTCACCCGCGCAATCAGCGAACCGGTAAGATTGAGCGTGCCGGCCTGAAGGCTGTCGCCTGCCGCAACGCGGCGTGGCGCGCTTTCACCGTTGACGATGGACACGTCGAGATCGCTGCTGCCGGAGACGACCACGGCATCCACCGCCACGCGGTCTCCGGCCGCAATCGCAATCGACATTCCCGGCTGGATATCGGCAAGCGGCCGATACTCCCGCGTTCCGTTCTCACCGATCACCGTTGCCCCGCGCGGCGAAAGCCGGGCAAGCCCGGCAATGGCCGAGCGCGCCTTGTCGCGCATTATATGATCCAGCGTGCGGCCGATGAGCAGGAAGAACAGCAGCGAGACGGTCGCATCGAACCATGCATGTTCGCCGTGATGGATCGTCTCCCACAGGGAAACGGCATAGGAAAGCGTTATGGCGAGTGCGATCGGCACATCCATATTGGTGCGGCCATGTTTCAGCGCGTTCCAGGCAGATTGATAGAAGAAACGCCCGCCATAGATCAGCGCCGGCGCGGCGATCATCGCCGAAATCCAGTGGAACATGTCGCGCGTCGCCGCATCCGCCCCCGACCAGACGGAGACGGACAGGAGCATGATATTGGCGGAAGCAAAGCCGCACAGCGCCACCGCCCTGATCAGCTGCGAGCGCAACGCGTCCGAGGCATCCTGCCCGCTGGCGAAAAGATGCGTGCGGTATCCCGTCGCAAGAATAGCGCGGGCAAGATCGGCGGGATCGGTCCTGACGCCGTCGACCTCTTCTTTCCAGACGACCGCCACACGTTTGGACGACAGGTTCACACGCGCCCGCTCCACTTGGCCAAGACGGCCGAGCGCGGTCTCGATGGTGGTGATGCAGGCGCCGCAATACACATCCGGCACACTGAGATCGGTCTGGCGCAATCCCTGCCCCAGATCGCGGCTCGCCAGCAGCAACTCCTCCGACGATGGCGGATTGACCGGCTCGCCAAGCTGTAGCGAACCTTCCGTTCCCGGTGCGCAGCAGCTCATTGGCGCCCCCTGATGACGGCGATCCGCGTGCCCTCATGCACGATGATCCGGCCGTCCTTGACGGCGGTAACCTCGACGATCCATTGGCCCGGCAGCATGTCATGCGGGCCGGTGAAGACACCGGTGGAAACCGGGGTCAGTTCCATGTCGAAATTCTGGCGTTCCCCGACAGGCCGGCGAAAATGCGCCGTCACCTTATCCGTGTCGACCGGGCCGGTGTCGGGATGAAACACCTCGTAACGCACCGTCTTTTCATCCACGATGAGCTTGCCCTTGATACCGGTCGCGGCCCTTGCCTTGGCGGCTTCCGCCTTGGCGTTGAACTGCTGGCTGGCCACATAGGTATTGGGCACGACGAGCCCGCTCCAGCTGTTGACCGCGTTCCAGGCCATCACCATGTTGACGGTGATGACGGTGCCGAAAAACAGCAGCATGACACCCAGCATATGCCAGCCGGTAAAAGTGAAACCGGACGTCTGGCGATTGTTCACGGTCATTTTTTCACTCCCGGAGCGTTGAAGACAGCATCGTAGCGGGCCGTCTCATGGCCTCCCGTATCGCTGACGATGAATTCGAAATTTTCCGCCGCCCGCGCAACATCTTTGCCCGGCAGGGTGACGAAGACCTTCAGCGTCGTCGCCTCGTCCGGCTCCACCGTCACTTCGAAGGTGCGTGCGGCCGTGTCCGGCATACCGTTGATCTTCATCACCGCATTCGGAATGCCCTCCATGGTCAGGCTCATTGTGCGTGGCTGCGGCACCATATTGAGAATGCGCACCGTATAGCCGTTGCGAATGGAACCATTCGATTCCAGCACATATTGCGGATTGCGGTCATGCAGGACATTCAGCGCCAGCCGCTCGCGCGTCACCAGCGCAAACAGCATGCCGATGCCGACCGCCGACCAGATGGCCGTGTAAAGCAGCGTGCGCGGCCGGAAGACGATGCGCCAGTTGAAGTGGCGGATGCTCTTCCTGAAGCTGCCGTCCTCCTCGCGCACATTGGCGGGGCGGATGGCATGCTCACCATTGCCGGTCGCCAGCGCCATGTTGGACTGGTATTCGGAAAGCGTCGCATAGGCGATCAGCCCGCGCGGCTTGCCGATCTTGTCCATCACCCCGTCGCAGGCATCGATGCAGAGCGCGCAGGTGATGCATTCCAGCTGCTGCCCGTCCCTGATGTCGATACCCATGGGACAGACCGCGACGCAGGCATTGCAATCGACGCAGTCGCCGATGCTCTCCCCTGCCGCCGCAGCCTTTTTCGCATGCCGCGAGCGCGGTTCGCCGCGCCAGTCATTATAGGTGACGACAAGCGAGTTCTCATCCAGCATCGCCGCCTGAATGCGCGGCCAGGGACACATATAGGTGCATACCTGTTCCCGCATCAGCCCGCCGAAGACATAGGTGGTGGCGGTGAGGATGGCGACGGTGGAATAGGCGATCATCGGCGCCTGCCCGGTCATGAACTGCATGGCAAGCGTCGGCGCATCGGCAAAATAGAAAATCCAGGCGCCGCCGGTCAGAACGCCGATCACCAGCCAGATCGCGTGTTTCAGCACCCGCTTGCGCAATTTGCCGAATGTGAAGGGCGCGGCATCCAGTTTCATGCGCGCGTTCCTGTCGCCCTCTATCGCCCGTTCGACCACCAGAAACAGGTCGACCCAGACGGTCTGCGGACAGGTGTAACCGCACCATGCACGCCCGACAGCGGAAGTGACGAGAAACAGCCCAAGCCCGGCCATGACCAGCAATCCGGCAACGAAGAAGAACTCCTGCGGCCAGATTTCGATGAAGAAGAAATAAAAGCGCCGGTTGGCGATATCGATCAGCACCGCCTGATCCGGCGCATAGGGGCCGCGATCCCAGCGCAGGAACGGCGTCAGATAATAAATGCCGAGCGTGACCAGCATCACCAGCCATTTGAACCGCCGGAACCGCCCCTCCGCGCGCTTGGGAAAAATCTTCCTGCGTGCCTCGTAGAGCGGTTTGCGCGTTTTTGCGGAATTGACGGCTTCCGCCTCCAGCCTCTCGACGGGCTGTTGCGGGCGATCCTGTCCGGCGCGATAGATGTTCATGATAAGAGTCCGTTTTTATCTCCTTGCTTTCTCCCATCTCCCCGGTGAAACATCCTTGACTTACATCAAGTGACGACAAAGTGGCGCAGATGGGAACGCGCCGCCAAGGGAGGATGAAATGCCTGTCATGCAGTCGAGAATCATTCATCTGTCGGTCGAAAAACCCTGGAGCCACGTCTATGACTTCGCCTCCAACCCGCAGAACATGCCCCGCTGGGCCGCAGGCCTTGCGGGCGGCCTCACACCGGACGGCGAGGACTGGATCGCCGAGGGCGGGCCGCTTGGCGAAGTGCGCGTCAATTTCGCGCCCGCAAACGAGTTCGGCGTCATCGACCATGTCGTGACATTGCCGGATGGGGTGAGGGTTTATAACGCGCTACGGGTAACGCCGAACGGCAGCGGCACGGAGGTGAGTTTCACCCTGCTTCGCCTTCAGGGCATGACGGACGAGGATTTCGAGCAGGATGCAAAAGCGATCACGGCCGATCTCGAAACGCTGAAGGCGCTGCTCGAAAAGGAATGATGGAGGAACCATGACCACGAATACGAACGACCGGCGGATCGACTATGTCGAATTCAACGTCGCCGATATCGAGCGCAGCAAGGAATTTTACGGCGGCGCCTTCGGCTGGTCCTTCAAGGATTACGGTCCGCAATATTGCGAGTTTTCCGATGGCCGGCTGACCGGCGGTTTCACCACGACGGCTCCGGTCTCGGCCAAGGGCGGACCGCTCGTCATTCTCTACGCCGACGATATCGAGGATGTGCAGCGACGCGTCGAAGCCGCCGGCGGGCAGATCAGCGTCGCAATCTTCGAGTTTCCGGGCGGCCGGCGTTTTCACTTCACCGATCCGGACGGATACGAACTGGCCGTCTGGTCGGACCGATAAGAAAAAGGCCGCATCGCGGCCCACATTGAAACCTCTCCGTCATGCCGGACTTGATCCGGCATCCAGCCACGGCGCGTCTGCGCCGTGAGAAGAGTCTTTTGCGATCAATGACTTGATCGCGCTGGACCCCGGATCAAGTCCGGGGTGACGGAGTGCGGATGAGGTACTCTGCCCAAAACATCTCCGCGTGGCCTTAGGGCCGCATCACGCGGCCCTTTGCTTTTCTACCTCAAGCAATCACTCACCCCCGCCAAGCGAATGAACGAAGATCGCCAGCTGCTTGACCGTCGTATCGCCGAGACGCTCACCCCAGGCGGGCATGACCCCGTGCTTGGGCGAACGGATCTGCGCGACGATGCCTTCCTCCCCATGCGCCTTCAGCCAGATCGCGTCGGCCAGATTGGGCGCGCCGAATTCGCGATTACCCTTGGCATCTTCGCCGTGACACGAAGCGCAATTGTCGGCAAAGACCTGCTTGCCAGGCTCCACCAGAGCCGGGTTGGATGGGGTGCCGGTGAGGCTGACGACATAGGCCGCGACCTCGCGGATTTCGTCCGATTTCAGAATTTCACCGAAAGCGGGCATTTCCGAAGCGCGCGTATCCGCATCGTCGGCAAAACGAATGCCGTGCTTCACCGTCGTATAGATGTCGTCGACGCTGCCGCCCCACATCCAGTCGTCATCGTTGAGGTTGGGATAGCCCTGCCCGCCTTCCGCGCCCGAACCGTGACACTGAATGCAATTGACCTTGAAAGCGGCAGCGCCGCCGGAAAGGGCAAATTGCATCAGGGTCGGGTCGGCCTGAATTTCGGCGAGCGACGAATTGGCGATCTTGTCGACAAAGACGCTCTGCGACTGTTTTGCATCGGCAATTTCGGCGGCAATATCGCCGCGGCTGTTCCAGCCGAGCAACCCTTGCGTCGCCCCATTGATCAGCGGCCATGCCGGATAGGCGATGGTATAGCCGATGGCCCAGAGGATCGTGAAATAGAAGGTCCAGACCCACCAGCGCGGCATGGGATTGTTCAGCTCGCGGATACCGTCCCATTCGTGGCCGGTGGTTTCGACGCCGCTGATGTCATCAATGTGTTTTTCGGACATATCCTAGTCCTCCTTGAGCGGAATGCTGGCGGCATCGTCCGCGGCCTTCTTCGAGCCGGGGCGAAGGGTGAAAACGACGACGCCGGCAAAGAACAGGGTCATGGCAAGCAAGCCCCAGCTATCGGCGAAGTGGCGCATGGCCGTGTAGGTTTCCATGGCTCACACCTCCTCACCGGTATCCGGCGGCATCGTCATAGGTCGAGAAATCGACCAGCGTGCCGAGCATTTGCAGATAGGCGACCAGCGCATCCATTTCGGTGAGCTTGGCCGGATCGCCGTCGAAATCGCCCACCTTCG
This sequence comes from Agrobacterium sp. YIC 4121, assembly GCF_002008205.1. Taxonomy (NCBI): domain Bacteria; kingdom Pseudomonadati; phylum Pseudomonadota; class Alphaproteobacteria; order Hyphomicrobiales; family Rhizobiaceae; genus Agrobacterium; species Agrobacterium sp. YIC 4121. Next base: position 103,656 of record NZ_MRDI01000016.1, read on the forward strand.
CTTTCGGATAACGCGCCATAAGTTCCGACGAATCCGCATTCGGGTCGGCCTGGGCGGCAAGATCGGCAGCGGATTTCTCGATCATCTCGTCGCTATAGGGCACACCGACGGCGCGGTTGGCCTTCAGCTCCATGGAAACGTCGGTGATCTTCAGCGGCGTGGTCTTCAGGAACGCATAGGAGGGCATGACCGATTCCGGCACCACCGAACGCGGATCGGCCAGATGCTGCACGTGCCACTCGTTCGAATAACGGTCGCCGACGCGCGCAAGGTCAGGCCCCGTGCGCTTGGAACCCCACTGGAACGGATGATCGTACATGGATTCCGCCGCCAGGCTGTAATGCCCGTAACGTTCCACCTCGTCGCGGAACGGCCGGATCATCTGGCTGTGGCAGACGTAACAGCCCTCGCGGATATAGATGTTGCGCCCGGCCAGTTCCAGCGGCGTGTAGGGTCGCATGCCCTCCACCTTCTCGATGGTGTTTTCGAGATAAAAGAGCGGTGCGATTTCAACGATGCCGCCGATGGAAACGACCAGCAGGGAGCCGACCAGAAGCAGCGTCGCGTTGCGTTCGATGACGCCGTGTTTGTCAAGTATGGACATCGGCCTCTCCTTATTCAGCAGGCTGCAGCGAAGGAGCCGCGTCCTTGCTGGCGCCCTCCTCGCGTTGATGACCGAGGATGGTCATCGTGACGTTGTAGGCCATGATCAGCGCGCCGCTGAGGAACATCAGGCCGCCCAATGCACGCATCACGTAGTAGGGGAACAGCGCCGCGACCGATTCCGCGAAGGAATAGACGAGGAAGCCTTGGGCATCATATTCGCGCCACATCAGCGCCTGCTGGATGCCGGCCACCCACATGACGGCGGCGTAAACGACGATGCCGAGCGTGGCGAGCCAGAAGTGCCAGTTGACCAGTTGCAGGCTATAGAGACGCTCCCTGCCCCACAGTTTCGGCGTCAGGTAATAGATCGCGCCGAAGGTGATCATGCCGTTCCAGCCGAGAGCGCCGGAATGAACATGGCCGATGGTCCAGTCGGTATAGTGGCTGAGCGAGTTGACCGCCTTGATCGACATCATCGGGCCTTCGAAGGTCGCCATGCCGTAAAACGCAACCGCCATCACCATCATCCGCACGACGGGATCGGTGCGGATCTTGTCCCATGCGCCCGAAAGCGTCATCAGACCGTTGATCATGCCGCCCCACGAGGGCATCCACAGCATCACCGAGAACACCATGCCGAGCGTCTGCGCCCAGTCGGGCAGCGCGGTATAGTGCAGGTGGTGCGGACCGGCCCAGATATACATGAAGATCAGCGCCCAGAAGTGGATGATCGACAGGCGGTAGGAATAGACCGGGCGGTTCACCTGCTTCGGGATGAAATAATACATCATGCCGAGGAAGCCGGCCGTCAGGAAGAAGCCAACGGCATTGTGGCCGTACCACCATTGCGTCAGCGCATCCTGCACGCCCGAAAAGGCCGAGTAGCTCTTGACGCCGAGGAACGAGACCGGAATGGCGAGATTATTGACGATATGCAGCATGGCAATCGTGACGATGAATCCCAGGTAGAACCAGTTCGCCACATAGATATGCGGCTCCTTGCGCATGAAAATGGTGCCGAGGAAGGCGACGAGATAGGCAACCCAGACGATGGTCAGCCAGATATCGACATACCATTCCGGCTCCGCATATTCGCGGCCCTGCGTGATGCCGAGCAGATAGCCGGTGGCGGCCATGACGATGAAGAGGTTGTAGCCCCAGAACACGAACCAGCCGAGATTGCCGCCGAACAGGCGCGCCCGACAGGTTCTCTGCACCACGTAAAAGGAGGTGGCGATCAGCGCATTTCCCCCGAAAGCGAAGATCACCGCCGATGTGTGCAGCGGCCGCATCCGGCCGAAATTGAAATAGGGCGCGATATTGAGATCGGGAAAGGCGAGCTGAAGCGCCACCACGACGCCGACCAGAAAGCCGACGACACCCCAGAACACGGTGGCAATGACGCCGTATTTCACCACCTCGTCGAAATATTCCGACTTGAGGCGGGCACGCGCGGCTGAATCGACAGGCGCGAAGGAGACACGGCGCAGCAGAAGCACCGTGCTGACCAGAAGCGTAAAGAACAGCACCCACATATGGGCGGCGAAAAGACTGTCATGGGCAAAGGCTGCCCCGAGCAACGCGAGAAAGGCCCCAAGGGCCACGATCGCGGTTTCTAACGTGTAATTCATTGTTGGTTTCCCCCAACGTGCAAGCCGACCGACGAAAGGCACGGCACGCGCCTGGGAGAGCGGAAACGCGCCTTTGCGTCGGTTGGAGCATTGCCACCGGCAGGGGAACGCCACCTTGATCCAGATCAAGAAAGCAAAGCTGTCGCAGCCCCGGCAAAACGGGGCGCGGCTTTATGAGAGGAATTTGCGTAAGAGCAAAAATACACGGCGATGTCGGCCCGCTTTCGCGGGTGCCGCTTCAGCCCTTCATCTTCAGGGGCAGACCGGCGGCGACAAAATAGACCTCACCGGCAATGGCGGCGATTCGCTGATGCAGGCGGCCGGCGTGGTCGCGAAATTCCCGCGCCATGCGGTTTTCCGGCACGATGCCGAGACCGACTTCGTTGGAAACGAAAATCAGCCTCGCCCGAGCCGATACAATCGCCGCCTCGAGCGCCGCAAAGGCAGCCTCGATATCGGCATTCTCCATCATCAGATTGGTGAGCCACAGGGTGAGGCAATCGATGAGAACGACATTTTCCGGCGCATCGAGCTGCTCCAGCACGGCGGCAATATCGACGGGCGCTTCATGGGTGGTCCATTCGCCGCCGCGCCGCCCCTGATGATGGACGATGCGCTCACGCATCTCGTCATCCCATGCCCGGCCGGTGGCCAGATAATGCAGGCTTCCACCGAACTTGCCCGCAAGCTCTTCCGCAAAACGGGACTTGCCGGAGCGCGCGCCGCCAAGAATGAAAACGGAGCGGTTTTTATCTGTCATCTAAAACCTGAAGGAAGAGAATGAAGTGGACCGGCATCTTCGCCGTGTCGCAAGCCAGGGACAGGCAGACATGAAGGGAACGATTCGTAGAAAAAGGCGTCCCCCGGTTGCTCATGCCGGACTGCCGCTGATACCGGGCCGGAGAAAACAAGACCTGCCTGCAGGATGCCGGGCATATTAGCCTTGGCGACTCCGGATACCGGAAACACCGGTCCTGATGAAAGGCTAGGTGCGAACGGCCATCCTGTCAATCGGTCCCTGCCGTTAGCCAAAAATCAGGCGGAACCGGAACGCAAAACCTTAATCCGGAACCGGCAGACCTGTCGTCCGCGACTGGATTGATAAAGCGACTTGGTTACCGGAAAGTTAGCGAAAAACCGAATGATGAAACCGCAACGCCAAAGGAGAATATGGAGTGACGGCAGCCGCCGCCATTGCCTTGCCATGGCCTTCAAATCAATATGCTTTCGAAGATTCGCAAACAGCAAGGTGGCCCGCCCGTGATGACCGTCATGGACTATATCTCGATCGTCGTTTTCATCCTGTTATGGGCCGTCTATACCCATGTCACGACGGGAACGCGGCTGTTTTCGAGAGCCAGCCTCAATCAGGCCATGGCCGAGCGTCGGCGAGACTGGATCATGAATTCGCTGAAGCGCGACCTGAAGATGATCGACACGCAGATCATGGCCGGCCTGCAGAACGGTACCGCTTTTTTCGCTTCCACCTCCATCTTCGCCATCGGCGGATGTTTCGCGCTTCTGGGCGCGACAGAACAGGTCGAATCGGTGTTTCGCGACATGCCTTTCGTGCATTATGCCGGGCGCACGGCCTTCGAACTGAAGGTCATCGGACTCACCTGCCTGTTCGGTTATTCCTTCTTCAAGTTCGGCTGGTCCTACCGCCTGTTCAACTATTGCACGATACTGTTCGGCGCCATTCCCATGGTCCACGATGTCGGCGCCGATCGCGAGGCGGCGGAGCGGGCGGCGGAAAACGTCATAAAGATGAACATCATCGCTGCTAAGAACTTCAATGACGGCCTGCGGACCATCTTTCTGTCCATCGGTTATCTCGGCTGGTTCATCAGCCCTTACGTCTTCATCGCCAGCACGGTCATCATCATCGTGGCGCTGTTACGCCGCCAGTTCTTTTCCGAAGCGCGACGCGCCATCATGGAAGAAAACAGGCCTTGAAATAGCCGCACTTCAAGGGCCAAGCCCAGCGTGATACCGGCCTCCCCGAAAGCTTGAAAAACGGAAACCATGGACACGAACGCAGCCGCAAACGAAAACCGCCGCAAAGGCCGCATAGGCGGTCTCGACACCCTGCGCGGGCTGGCCCTCATCGCCATGGCGTCCTACCACTTCACGTGGAATCTGGAATATTTCGGCTATCTCGAACCCGGCACGGCGACGACCGGCCTGTGGAAGCTCTATGCGCGCGGCATCGCCAGCTCGTTCCTGTTTCTGGCCGGTTTCAGCCTGTTTCTCGCCCATGGCAAGGGCGTGAACTGGCCGTCCTTCGGCAAGCGTTTTGCGATGGTGGCCGGCTCGGCGCTGCTCATTACCGTCGCCACCTATTTCGCCTTTCCGGACAGCTTCATCTTCTTCGGCATATTGCACAATATCGCCGCCGCAAGCCTTGTCGGGTTGTTGTTCCTGCGAGCACCCGCGGCAGTGACGCTGCTTTTTGCAGTGGTTGCTTTCATCCTGCCGCACTATCTGCAATCGGAACTGTTCAACGCAAAATGGCTGGCCTGGATCGGTTTTTCCACCATGCCCCCCCGCTCGAACGATTATGTGCCGCTGCTGCCCTGGCTTGCGCCCTTCCTCGCCGGACTTGCGGTCTCGCAATTCGTCACACCGCGCGACTGGCTCGACCGCTTTCGAAGCCCGAGTTCGCCTCGCAACCTGATTGCAGGCGCCGGCCGTCACAGCCTTGCCTTTTACCTGATCCACCAGCCGGTGCTGATCGGGCTCGTCTACACGCTGTCACTCATCGCCCCGCCCCCGCCTGTCGATCAGGTCGAGCTTTACAAGTCGAGCTGTGAAAAGAGCTGCGTCGAGCAGGCGAACGGACTGGAACTGTGCCAGCGTTTCTGCGGCTGCACGCTGGAGAAGCTGCAGGCCGAAAACCTGTTCGACACGATGATGGAAGGCAAGCTCAGCGCCGATCAGCAGACGAAGGTAAGCGAGGTGGCGCAGCAGTGCACGGTTGAGGCGCAGTAGGCTCAGGTAGCCAGAACGTTAGCGCTTGCCGCCTCTTCTTCTCCCTGCCGGGGAGAAGGTGGCCCGAAGGGTCGGATGAGGGGGCAACGTCGGCGATAAATCGAGAGCTTGCCCCCCTCATCCCGCTGCCGCGACCTTCTCCCCGGCGGGGAGAAGAGACAAGCGAAACCCGCTCGTTCCATATGCAACAAAAGTGAAAAGGCTTCGGAGCCATTCTTGACAGCTACGTCAACGGAATAGCCAACACCGCTATAGGGCCGGGGCCGGCTTCACGTCCCCACGCCGATTTCGGCAAGCCGCGTCAGACAGGCTTCTTCGACATTGTCGAGTTCCGCCAGCGTCTCTTCGATGTCCTTGCGTTTTTGCCGAAGCTCCGCGCGCTTTTCATCGACCTTCTTCATCAGAAGCACCAATTGGCCCGATTCGCCCGGCGGTTCCTTGTAGACGTGGATGATTTCGCGAATTTCGGAGATCGTGAAACCGATACGGCGGCCGCGCAGGATTTCCTGAATGAGGCGGCGGTCCGCAGCCCTGAAAAGCCGTGTGCGCCCGCGACGCTCAGGGTGAATCAGCCCCTCGTCCTCGTAAAATCTCAAGGTACGGGTGGAAACACCGAATTCGCGTGTCAGTTCGGTTATGCTATAATACTTGTCCAAGGGCCTATCCGATTCATAACCGGATGATATTATTTGACCTTCACGTAAAAGTCAATTTTCGCCCGCCTCGCCTTACCCGGAAATACCGTACCACCAGGTCGCGATCCCCAGAAAGGCGAAAAAGCCGACAATATCGGTGACCGCCGTGACGAAGACCGCCGAGGAGACCGCCGGGTCTGCCCCGAACTTGTCGAGCACCAGCGGAATGAGAATGCCCGCCAGCGCCGCCGCCAGCATGTTGAGACACATGGCCGTGGCGATGATGCCGCCAATATGGATATCCTGAAACCAGATACCGGCAACAATGCCGATGGCGCAGCCGAACAGCATGCCGTTCAGGATACCCACACCCGCCTCACGCCGGATGATGCGCGCGGCGTTGTGAATATCGAGGCTTTTGGTGGCAAGTGCCCGCACCGACACCGTCATGGTCTGCGACCCGGCATTGCCGCCCATGCCGGCCACCGCCGGCATCAGGATCGCCAGCGCGACGATCTGCTGGATCGTCGCATCGAACAGGCTGATGACGGAGGCGGAGAGAAAGGCGGTGATGAGATTGACCGCAAGCCAGGGCACGCGTGAACGCGATGTGCTGGCAATCGAGTCCGACAGTTCTTCGTCACCGACACCGCCAAGGCGCAGCAGATCCTCTTCGGCCTCTTCCTGAATGACATCCACCACGTCATCGATGGTCAGCACGCCCACCAGTCGGCCGTTGTTGTCGACCACGGCGGCGGAGAGAAGGTCGTATTGCTCGAAAAGCTGCGCGGCCTCTTCCTGGTCCATTTCCGCCGGAATGGAGTGGTTGGTCTCGTGCATGATGGTTTCGATCTTCACCTGACGCTTGGCGCGCAGCACCTTGTCGAGATCGAGCGCGCCGACCAGCTTGAAGGTGGGATCGATGACGAAGATCTGCGTGAAGGAATCCGGCAGCTCCTCCTCCTCGCGCAGATAATCGATGGTCTGCCCCACGGTCCAGAACGGCGGCACGGCCACGAATTCCGTCTGCATGCGGCGGCCGGCCGAGCTTTCCGGATAATCCAGAGCCCGCATCAGCCGCACACGTTCGGTGAACGGCAGTTGCGAGAGAATATCCTCGCGGTCCTCGTCGTCGAGGTCCTCGAGAATATAGACGGCGTCGTCCGAATCCAGCTCGCCGATACCCGCTGCGATCTGCTCGTTCGACATCTGGTCGACGATATCGAGGCGGATACCCTCATCCACCTCGGTCAGCGCCGTCATGTCGAAGTCGGAACCGAGAAGGCGCACCAGCGCATGGCGCTGTTCCGGCAGGATGGATTCTAGCAGGTCGCCGAGTTCGGATTCGTGCAGCCGCGCCACGTTCTTGCGCAGGAAAAGCAGATCGCGGTCAGCGATCGCGGCACCCACCATCGTCAGAAAATCCGAGCGGACGGAGCCGTCTTCTGCATAAATATCGGAGGGCGCTTCCGCAGGCTTCATGTCCTCGGGCGCGACAGGATCGTCGTCACGGTCTGTCATCTGGCGTCCCCTTGTATTCAAATGCCGCAGTGCACGGATGTGCAGGCAGAATGGCGTTAAAAGGTTTATTGTCAACAACCGGATAGCGGCAAATAAACAAGCTCTCCGGCTGCGGCGAAAAATCCATTCGACATTCCTCTTCCGGTTGGCAGGCTTAGCCACGGCCAGCGGCTATAGGCATGTTTAGCCAGGCGTTGCAGCTTGTTTTGCGACAACGCCCACCCCCTTTACGCCGTTCCCGTTTTAAATGTCGAACGGGCGAACAAAGGTTTCGCCGCAATGCACAATTAAGACATTGACAGGCAGCGTGGAACGGCGCTTCTGGATAAGTATTTGACAAACGGCAAACGCCGACAGGCGGGCACGAGAAGACAGATTCCGGGAATCAGGACCATGAGCAAGACGGACTTCATTGGCAAGGCATCGACAGCCGCAGGCGGCTGGGGCGCACTCAAAAGCGTCGGCAAACGCCTTCTCGAATCCGGCGCCCCGATTTCCGGCGCCCGCACGCTTTTGAAGACCAACCAGCCGGATGGATTCGACTGCCCTGGCTGCGCCTGGGGCGACCCGGAACACGGCTCCTCTTTCGAATTTTGCGAGAACGGCGTCAAGGCCGTGTCATGGGAGGCGACGGAGGCCCGCGTGCCGCCGGACTTCTTCGCCAGCCGCACCGTCTCGGAACTGCGCGGCTGGTCCGACTACGATCTGGAAAAACAGGGCCGCCTCACCCATCCCATGCGTTATGACCGGGCGAGCGACAAATATCTGCCCGTCTCCTGGGACGATGCCTTCTCCGAAATCGGCCGTATCCTCAACAGCCTCGACAGCCCGGACCGGGCGGAGTTCTATACCTCCGGCCGCGCCTCCAATGAGGCGGCCTTCCTCTATCAGTTGATGGTCCGGCTTTACGGCACCAACAATTTCCCCGATTGTTCGAACATGTGCCACGAAGCGAGCGGCGTTGGCCTGAAGGCTTCGATCGGCGTCGGCAAGGGCACCGTTTTGCTTGAGGATTTCGAGCAGACGGACGCCATTTTTGTCATCGGGCAAAATCCCGGCACCAACCATCCCCGCATGTTGGGCGACCTGCGCCGCGCCGCCCTTCGCGGCGCCCGCATCGCCGTCTTCAACCCCATCCGCGAAAAGGGTCTGGAACGCTTTGCCGACCCGCAGGACAAGGTTGAGATGATTACCGGCGGCAGCACCCGCATCGCCACCAATTATTACCAGCCGCGCCAGGGCGGCGACATGGCGGCCGTGCGCGGTATGAGCAAGGCGGTCTTCGCCGCCGACGATGCCGCAAGGGCAGCGGGCGAACCCGCCATCATCGATTACGACTTCATCGCCGAACATGCGGCAGAGTTCGAGGCCTATCGTGCTGCCGTCGATGCGACGAGCTGGGAAAGCATCCTCGACCAGTCCGGCCTCACCCGCGCGGAGATCGAGGAAGCCGCCCGTATCTACATGAATGCCGGTTCCGTCATCGCCACCTGGGCCATGGGCGTCACCCAGCACAAGCATTCGGTCATCATCGTTCGCGAGATCACCAATTTCATGCTGCTGCGCGGCAATATCGGCCGGCCCGGCGCCGGCCTCTGCCCGGTGCGCGGCCATTCCAACGTGCAGGGCGACCGCACCGTCGGCATCGACGAAAAGGCCCCGCCAGCGCTTCTCGACGCGCTGGAGAAGGAACTCGGCGTCCCCATGCCGCGCAAGCCCGGCCACAATACCGTCGAAGCCGTCGCCGCGATGCTGGACGGCAAGGCTCAGACTTTCATCGCGCTCGGCGGCAATTTCATGCGTGCGACGCCCGACGGCCCGCTGATCGTTAAAGCCTTCGAAAAGCAGAAGCTGACCGTCAACATCGCCACCAAGCTCAACCATTCGCATCTGGTGCCGGGCGAAACCTCCTTCGTGCTGCCCTGCCTCGGCCGAACGGAAATCGACCGCAATTCGGCCGGTCGCGCGCAGATCGTCACGGTGGAGGATTCCATGAGCATGGTGCACGGTTCCGGCGGCATCAATCCGCCGGCCTCGGATGAGCTGCGTTCGGAAGTCGCCATCGTCGCCGGTATCGCCGAGGCGACGCTTGGCAATGTCCATGTCGACTGGAAGGCGCTTGCCGATGACTACGATCTCATCCGCGACATGATCGAGCGGGTCATTCCCGGTTTTGATAATTTCAACGAGCGCGTCCGCGTGCCGCGCGGTTTTCATCTGCGCAACGCAGCAGCCGAACGGGAATGGAACACGCCGGCGAAAAAGGCCACCTTCTATAGCGGCCCCTTGCCCGAACAGACCGAACACCAGCAGGCGCTCACGCGCGACGACCTGTTCGTATTGCAGACCTTCCGCAGCCACGATCAATACAACACCACGATCTACGGCATGGATGACCGTTATCGCGGTGTCTATGGCGAGCGCCAAGTCATCTTCATGAACCCGAAGGATATGGAAGCTCTCGGCGCTCATTCCCGCCAGCGCGTCGATGTCATCGGCGAATATGGCGACGGCGTGGAACGCATCGCAAAGAATTTCCGGCTGGTGCCCTATAATATCCCGCAGGGCAGCGTCGGCGGTTATTATCCGGAACTGAACGTGCTGGTGCCGCTGTCGAGCTATGGCGAAGGCAGTTTCACACCGACATCGAAATCGGTGCTCGTCTCCGTTCGCCTGCGCCGGGATGCCTCCTGATGGAAGAGGAGCAATCCACTGCGGCGTTCATGGCGGCGGTGGAGCGGGTTCAGGAAAGCGCCTCACAGGCGCTGACCGCCACGGGTGCGGCGATCCTTCTTTCGGTCTATCTGAGCATCGCCGCTGACAGCCGCAGCATCGCCAACCGGCTGGGGCTTGCGCACGCCCTCATTCTGCGCGAAATCACTGCCCTGTCGCCACGTTTCGTGCGGGTGACAAAACGCGATGCCCGCACCCAGCGCAGCTTTCTGGAGGCAACCGAAGAAGGACAGTCCCTTGCGGCGGCGTCCCTGCGGATTTGAAACGAACGGAGCATTCCTTGGCAACCAGGCCGATCCTGCCCTACCCCCATCTCGGCTTGTCCGAAATCTGTCCGCCGGTCACGGCTTTCGACGGGCAATTACAGGAGCTGGTGGCGGACCTGATCGACACGATGCGCGCCGCACCCGGAGTCGGCATCACCGCCGCCCATATCGGCGTCAAGCAGCGAGTTTTCGTGCTGGAGCTGACACCGGGAACCGTGCTTACCTACATCAATCCTGAAGTCGTCAGCCAATCCACGCAGACCATGCGCCATATGGAGGGCAGCGTCTCCATGCCGGGATTTACCGACGAGGTGGAGCGGCCCTCCGAAATCGAGGTGAGATTTCAGGACATATCCGGCGGCGAACACCGACAGACCGCCGAGGGATTTCACGCCATCTGCATCCAGCACGAGATCGACCAGCTGGACGGCATTTTCTGGCTGAAGCGCCTCTCGAAGCTCAAGCGCGACCGGCTGGTGAAAAAATGGGAAAAATCCCGGAAATCCTGATGGTCAGCCGGTAATCGACAGAGCAAATTCCGCATCGCCCTTCAGCGTGTTGCTGACGGTGCAGATATCCTCCGCCATATGAGCGATGGCGCTGCGCGTGGCCTCATCGAAATCCCCCTTTATCTCGATCCGGACATCGAAACGCACGATCCGCGACGGCTCCTCCTCAGCCTTTTCGCCGGATACATGCACCGTGACCTTTTCGAACCGGTCGAGCACGCCCATGCGGCTTGCTGCAATCCGGGCGCTGAGCGCCAGACAGGCCGACAGCGACGAATAAAGAAGATCGAGCGGATTGAAACCCGGCTCCGAGGCCGCCGTTACCACCGTCAGGGCGCCTCCGGTGGCCGTGACGACATCGGGATGCCCGAGACGGCCAAGAGTGACGACAGCGCCCGTCGGCCGCTTTTTAACCCTGAACCGATTCATGCCCGACCTCACACCGCGATTTCACCCGATGGAACCAAAATTAGCCTCGCGCTTTTACTCACGCAACGGTGAACGACCGTTGAGTATTGATTGAAAAGGGAGCTGGGACATATGGTTACATCTACGCTCGTCAGCATTCTGATCACCTTCCTGGTGATTGTGCTTGTCTTGTGGCTTATCGCGCGACTGCCGGTCGGCGGCGGTGCGAAACAGATCGCACAGGTGATCGTCATCATCATCGGCATTATTTCGCTGCTGAAATATCTTGCCGTCTTCTGATGTCCCGGCACAGTGCAGATGAAAAAAGGCGGCGAAAGCCGCCTCTTTTTATGCACGGTTTTCACCCCGTCCGGTCGCTATTGCCGAGGCTCGAACTGATAGGTTTTTTTCAGGGTAATATCCCGAACGCTGCCAATACCCAGAAACGGTGTATTGTCGGCATCAAAAATCGCCCTGCCCTTCGCCACGATCCACCGGTCCGACCCATCCGGCAGATTGACCTTGTAGCGCTGGTCGAAAAACACACCGGTAGTGATGCTCTCAAAAATGGCCTGCGCCACCTGATCGCGCATCTCGACGTCGATTCTTTCGAGAATCTCCTCGATCGTCACCCCACTCGACGCAACCGGCTCCGAAAACCCATGGCATTCCGCAGTGACCGCATCCATGATCAGCCTGTTATCGGAAATACTCCACATGTAATAGCCAAGCGCATTGTCTGAATCCGTTTTGTCCCCCTGCACGAAAACCCCCAGACATATTTTCCTGACAAAAGCTAACATCGGACCTCTAATATTCCACCCCTCCTTTTTGTAGGGGGAAACGCACGGCTACTACAGCGTGCATCGATATCCACTGAAATTTGACGATGACCGAATCCAGCTGGAGCATTTCCAGTAAAAGTGCGTAACGGTTTTACGTCTGGGAATGCGAAAAAACAAAGCGATAGAGCACGCCCCACGATTCCGTTTTGACCGGACGTGCTCCAGGTTTCCGAAATGGACGACAAATTTCGAAGAGGCATCGCAAAACCATCTGCCTGCGCCTACATGGCTTGTGATGACATGTCGAAGGAGTTCAATATGGTGCGAGCCGCCCTCACGTTCGGATTGCTGACCGCAACCGTCTTTCTGGCCGGGTGCCAGACGTGGCATAGTCCATATCGTGGAAACGAGTGGCGCATGGATCAGGTCATGGATGGTGACCCCTACCGTGTCGGTGACGGCCAGCGCAACCGACGCTGATCCACCTCGTCCATTCAATTCGAACGGCGGCAGGTCGATAATTTGCCGCTGTTAATTCATGGCGCTCTGGCTGCGGGCTAAAGTAGATTGGCGTGGCTTGGGACACATCCAATATGGTCCAACGAGCCGGGGACAGGAAACAGAAGGCAAGCTAAACGACTGGCTAAAAAAGAAAAAACCCGCCGAAGCGGGTTTCTTTGGTGCGGTCGAGAAGACTCGAACTTCCACGGGTTGCCCCACAGCGACCTCAACGCTGCGCGTCTACCAATTCCGCCACGACCGCATCGTGGTAGGCGTCGACTTGCGCCGACGGGGGTGCATGTAGCAAAAGGATTTTCGGTGCACAAGAGCGTCGTGACAGTTTTTTGAAATTAAAAATCGCACCGCACCATCCTATATGCAGGAAGCCCGGAAATGCTGGGGTTGCGGCCCTGTCGCCATTTTGCGAGAAGGCTGTGGAAAGGACTTTTTCATGCTCACACGCACCGATATCGAGACAAACATGCTCCCCGCCGCCGGTTCGCCGCCCGTTCGCTGGCGAATCTCGGAAGGCCTCGTCCCTTATGAGCAGGCGATTGAGGAAATGGAGCGTGAAGTCGCCGCCATTGCCAGCGGCGAGGCAGACGAGCTCGTCTGGCTTCTGGAACATCCGCCGCTCTATACCGCCGGCACCAGCGCCGATGCCGCCGACCTCATAGAACCGGAGCGTTTTCCCGTCTTCGCCACGGGTCGTGGCGGCGAATATACCTATCACGGGCCGGGACAGCGGGTAGTCTATGTCATGCTCGACCTGAAGCGGCGGCGGCAGGATGTCCGCGCCTATGTGGCGGCGCTGGAGGATGTCATCATCCGCACGCTCGACAAGATGAATGTGCGTGGCGAGCGGCGCGAGGACCGCGTCGGCGTCTGGGTCCGGCGGCCGGAAAAACCGCTGCTTCCCGATGGCGGCATGGCCGAGGACAAGATCGCGGCACTTGGCATCAGGCTGCGCAAATGGGTGAGCTTCCACGGGCTCTCGATCAATGTCGATCCGGACCTCTCGCATTTTTCCGGCATCGTTCCCTGCGGCATCAGCGCCTATGGCGTCACCAGCCTTGTCGATCTTGGATTGCCGGTTATGATCGGCGACGTCGACGTTCTGCTGCGCGAGGCCTTTGAGGAGGTGTTTGGCGAGGCAGTGCCCGAAACCGGCGCAGGCGGCTGATCCCACCACAACCTTTGCCGCAGGCCGGTGTTTCCAGCATCGATCACCACAAGAGGAGGAGCGATCATGTTCACTACGTCCGCCTATGCCTGCGATGACGGCTCTTCGCCGATGAAGCTCGCGACCATCAAGCGTCGCGATCCCGGCCCGCGCGATGTCGAAATCGAGATCGAATTCTGTGGCGTCTGCCACTCCGATATCCACACTGCCCGCAGCGAATGGCCAGGCTCCCTCTATCCCTGCGTTCCAGGCCACGAAATCATCGGCCGCGTCGGCCGTGTCGGCTCGCAGGTCACCCGGTTCAAGGCGGGCGACCGCGTCGGCGTCGGCTGTATCGTCGATAGCTGCCGGGATTGCGCAAGCTGCGCCGAGGGGCTGGAGCAATATTGCGAAAACGGCATGACCGGCACCTATAATTCGCCCGACAAGGCGATGGGCGGCGGTGCACATACGCTCGGCGGTTACTCCGCCCACGTCGTCGTCGATGACCGTTACGTCCTCAATATTCCCGAAGGCCTCGATCCGGCGGCAGCGGCACCCCTGCTCTGCGCGGGTATCACCACCTATTCGCCACTGCGCCACTGGAACGCCGGACCCGGCAAGCGTGTCGGCGTCGTCGGTCTTGGCGGTCTTGGCCATATGGCCGTCAAGCTCGCCAATGCCATGGGCGCAACCGTGGTGATGATCACGACGTCGCCCAGCAAGGCAGAGGATGCGAAAAAGCTCGGCGCACACGAGGTGATCGTCTCGCGCGATGCCGAGCAGATGAAAAAAGCCGCCTCGAGCCTCGATCTCATCATCGACGCCGTGGCCGCCGACCATGACATCAACGCCTATCTGGCGCTGCTGAAACGTGACGGCGCGCTGGTGCAGGTCGGCGCACCGGAAAAGCCGCTCTCGGTTATGGCCTTCAGCCTCATTCCCGGTCGAAAGACCTTTGCCGGTTCGATGATCGGCGGCATTCCCGAGACGCAGGAAATGCTGGATTTCTGCGCCGAAAAAGGCATCGCCGCAGAAATCGAGATGATCGATATCGATCAGATCAACGACGCTTATGAACGCATGATAAAAAGCGATGTGCGTTATCGTTTCGTCATTGATATGAAGAGCCTGCCGCGCCAGAAGGCCGCCTGACCCCAGAAGGGGGGCGACCTTGCGGGCGTCCCCTCTCCCGTTGGACCTTTCGGTCAAAAGCGCAGCCTGACCCATGACTCCCCGATCCATGACCAGCCAGACCGGTTTCAACGATATCGCCAAGGGCATGACCATCATGGCGGGTTGCATGCTGGTGTTGCCGGTCATGGATGCGATTGCCAAATACATGGCGGTGAGCGGCGGCATGTCGCCGGCGCAGGTGACCTTCTACCGCTTCTTTTTCCAGGTGCTCTGCACCCTACCGCTGCTGATCGTGGTGTCGCCCAGAGCGCTGTTCAGCGCCAGGCGGCCGTGGATGAACTGCCTGCGCGGCGTCCTGCACGCCTCGGCCAGCCTGATGTTTTTCGCCGCCGTCAAATACATGCCGCTCGCCGATGTCTTCGCGATCTATTTCGTCGAGCCTTTCATGCTGACGATGATGTCGGCCCTCTTCCTCGGCGACAAGGTGGGCTGGAAGCGCTGGACGGCGATTGCGGTCGGCTTCGGCGGCGCGCTGATCGTCATACAGCCGAGTTTCGAAATCTTCGGCTGGACATCGCTCCTGCCGGTCGCCTGCGCCTTTCTTTATACGCTCTACCTTTTCCTGAACCGCGCCATCGGCGATGCCGACAGCCCGTTGGTCATGCAGACAATGTCGGGCATTGCGGGTACCGTGTTCATGGGGGCGGCACTTTTCGCCGGCGATGCGCTGGGCGACAAGGATTTTGCCGTCTCGCTGCCGCAATCCGGCTTCGCACTTGCCCTGCTTGTATTGTTGGGATCGATATCCGGCTACATGCACCTGCTGATTGTCAGGGCCTTCCGGCTGGCGCCGCTCTCTCTGCTGGCGCCGTTCCAGTATTTCGAGATCATCTCGGCGACGATTCTCGGTTATGCGCTGTTTTCGGACTTCCCGACGCCGTCGAAATGGCTCGGCATCCTCATCATCGTCGCATCCGGCCTGTTCATCATCTGGCGCGAGCGCCAGCAGGCCGGTGCGACCCCGCCGCTTGACGGGCAGTGACAGCCGACACCTGACGTGCCTCAACCGTTCGAGGGCAGCGGGCCTTCGTCGTGATGGTCCTGCGCCTCCACGAGACTGCCGAGCAGCCAGAGGGAAACCTCGGCCGCCTCTCCGGCCGATTTGAACCGGTATGAGGCGCTATATTTCGGCATGTCGAAAAAGGTGACAACGAAACCGTCACCGCTTTCAAGACTTTCGACCCGGATGCGCTCGGGATCGATCATCACGCACACATAATGCGATCCCATATTGCGCATGAAGCCGGCCTTGTTGTCGTGCAGCCGCACGAAGGCTGCGCCGCCATCCGCCGTCATATGCAGACTTCTGATCGCCTCATTGGGAAAGGCGCGGGCGAAATCCATGATCGCCTGCCCCACATCATGACTGTTATCCTCATCCGTCGCCCGCGACATGCGCCAGGCATAAACAGCGAAGACCGAAAGCAGCACGAAAACGATAATCCAGATCGCAATACTCATCCGGGACGCTCCCTCAGCATCGAAACATCAAGACTCGCGAATCGAAACGATGCGAACCCGGTTCAGGTTCATATAGACCGAGGCTTGTGTGAAGTGTGGCTTTGTGGGATCGACGTCGTTTCGCAGTCTGGCGCGATCCGTGCCATCAGAAACGCTTGAGGAGGGAAGCCTTTGCCAGCAGCCATTGCCGGCGAAGCTGCGACAGCTGCAGGTCGCCGTCGAATACGCCACTCCCAGCCTTACGGGCGGCGGCGATGACCGGCCCGGACAGGGCGACGGGAAGATAGGCGGCAAAGACATTTTTTGAAATCTTCGCGCGTCTCGCCTTCTCAATATGATCCAGCGCATGGGCCGCGAAAATTTCGATGGCGATGCCGATGCGCTGCCTGTCCTGCCCTTCAAGAAATGTTTCGCGGTCGAGCCCGGCCGCAGCCAGCATATCGGCGGGAATATAGACCTGCCCGCGACGCCGGTGCAGCGGCATGAGCAGCAGCATGCCCGCCATGGCCTGCGCCACGCCCGCGTGCCCTGCCGCCTCCGCGCTGGATGCGGCGTCTTCAGCGGAAAGCACGAGGCTTGCAAGCTGGATCAATGCGGATGCGGTCTCTCCGGCATAACCTTCCAGCGCATTGCGATCCTCGAACAGGTCGTCATAGAGATCGAAGATACGCGCCTCGATCATATTGGCGAGAACCGGGCGCGGCAGGCGATAGTGCTCGATCGTCGTCAAAAGCGCTGCTGCCACCGGGTGGGATTGGCTGTCGCCATGTGGATTGCCGTCGAGAAGATCGCGCCACCATTGCATGCGCACCTCGCCGGGCAGCGCTTCGCGCACGGAATCGCGGATGCGGGCTATTTCGGCATTGAAGGCGTATAGCGCGGCAAGCGCATTACGCCTGTCGGCAGGCGACAGAAGACAGGCGAGATAGCGGTCGCGATCGGTATCGCGCAGCGTCGCGAGGCAGACGTCGAGATTTTCTGTGGGTGCCATGGTTCCCCGCGCGAAACGTCCTGTCAGCCTTCGACGGCAATCAGCGCCGCAGCCACGGCGCGCGATTCCGACAGCATGATATTATAGGTGCGCACGGCAGCCCCCGTGCTCATCGGATCCACCGAAATGCCCGCCTCCTTGAAGGCGGCGCGCAATTCCTTCGGCAGAACCCGCATGCCGTCGCCCGTGCCGATCAGCAGCACTTCGATATCCTGCGCTTCCGCCAGAACCTTTTCGAAATGTCCGACCGTCAGTTCTTTCGCATCGACAGGCTCCCACCCATAGATGCCCGAAGGCAGGAGCAGAAGCGAACCGCGATGCGACATGTCGGCAAAACGGAACCCGCCATTGCCATAGGCATCGATGGGCGCCCGGCCGGGAAAATGGGCCGGGCGTATTTCAATCCCGCCGGCCATCAGACGGCAGGCTTGCCGCCAATGGCGCCGGTGTTGTTTTCTTTCTTGTCGTCCTTCTCGTCTTCCGCATCCTTGCTATCAGGACGCAGCTTGAAGGCGATCAGCACCGGAGCGGCGATGTAGACCGAGGAGAACACGCCGATACCGACACCGAACAGCATGGCGAAGGTGAAGGAACGGATGACCTCGCCGCCGAAGAGATACAGTGCCAGCAGTGCCAGAAGTACGGTCAGACCGGTAAGGATCGTACGCGACAGAGTCTGGTTCAGCGACACGTCGATGATCATGGAAAGCGGCATCTTCTTGTATCGCCTGAGGTTTTCACGGACACGGTCGTAGATGACCACGGTATCGTTCAGCGAATATCCGATGATCGTAAGGATCGCCGCGATACTGGTCAGATTGAACTCTATCCCAAGGAAGACGAACAGTCCGATCGTGAAGACCACGTCATGCACCATGGAGATGACCGCGCCGAGTGCAAACTGCCACTCGAAGCGAACCCAGATGTAGACCATGATCGCCGCCATAGCGAGCATAACGCCGATGGTGGAGGTAACGGTCAGGTCGCCGGAAACGGCAGGACCCACGACTTCCACGCGGCGGAAGTCGTATTTGTCCTCAAGCTCGCCGCGCACCATGGTGATGGCGGACTGCTCGGCGTTTTCGCCGCCGTCCTGCGCCTGAATGCGGATGAGAACATCCTGCGGCGTACCGAAATTCTGCGCCTGGATTTCACCGAGGTTGAGCTGGTTCAGACGATCGCGAATATCGGCCAGATCGGCTTCACCCTGCTTGGCGCGCACTTCGATGACCGAACCGCCCTGGAAATCGATGCCGAGGTTCAGACCCTTGGCCACGAAACCGCCGACGCAGGCGAGCATGATGGCGCCGGTGATCATGAACACCACGCGGCGATAACGCATGAAGGGAATGTCGCGACCGTCGAACATGGCGGTACGGACACCCTTCGGCAGGTGTTTCGGGCGGCTGCGGCGAACCCAGTAGCCGAACATCCACGCTGTTAGCGTATAGGCCGTGAAGACGGTCGTGATGATACCGACGGCCAGCGTAACCGCGAAGCCTTTGACCGGGCCGGTACCCATGTAGAACAGCACGCTTGCGACGATCAGCGTCGTCAGGTTGGCGTCGATGATAGTGGCGAAGGCGCGGGTAAAGCCGTTATCCAGTGACTGGATCAGCGGTTTGCCGCTCTTCACCTCCTCGCGTATTCGCTCATAGATCAGAACGTTCGAATCCACGGCCATGCCGATGGTCAGGACGATACCGGCAATACCCGGCAAGGTCAGCGTCGATCCGATCACACTTAGCACCGCAAGCAGCATGATGACGTTGACGATGAGGGCGATGTTCGCCAGCAGGCCGAAGAAGCCATAAAAGACGAACATGAAGATGAGGACGCCGACCGCGCCGATGGCGCTGGCCGTCAGGCCGGCGGTGATGGAGTCGTTACCGAGGCTCGGGCCGACGGTGCGTTCTTCAACCACGGTCAGCGTGGCCGGCAGCGCACCGGCGCGCAGCAGGACCGCGAGATCGTTGGCGCCCTGCACCGAGAAGTTACCCGAAATCTGCCCCGAACCGCCGATGATCGGCTCGCGGATGACAGGTGCGGAAATGACCTGGTTATCGAGAACGATGGCGAAAGGCTTGCCGACATTCTGCTGCGTCGCCTGCGCGAAGCGCTGCGCACCGCGGCTGTCGAAGCGGAAGGTAACGACCGGCTCGTTGGTCTGCTGGTTGAAGCTTGCCTGCGCGTCGACGAGATTGTCGCCGGAAACGAGCGCGCGACGTTCCACCAGATAGGGAACCGGCGGATCGTCCTGTGAATAGAGAACCTCGGAGGTCGCGGGCGGACGGCCGTTCATGGCTTCCTGTACCGGCATCGTCGTATCGACCATGCGGAAGGAGAGCTTTGCCGTCTGGTTCAGAAGCGATTTCAGGCGCTGCGGATCCTGAAGGCCGGGCACCTGCACGATGATGCGGTCCGAACCCTGACGCTGGATGAGCGGTTCGGTGGTGCCGACTTCGTCAACGCGACGGCGCACGACTTCGATGGACTGCGAAACGGCGGACGACAGGCGGTAGTCGATGCCTTCATCCGTCAGGTTGAGCCTGAGCAGATTGTCGCCGCCGTCATTCATCGTCACTTCGGTGATGGAGCCGCCGACCAGCGTGCCGGCGGACACCGGCTGCGTCAGGTCGCGAAGCGCGTTCTTGGCGGCTTCCACCTGCGCGGGATCGCTGATGCGGACCTGAATCTGCTGGCCGTTGCCGGTAAGCCCCGAATAGCGGATGTTGGCGTCGCGAAGCTGCGTGCGCACATCGCCCACGATCGTTTCGAGCCGTTCCTTGACGATGTCGGAACGCTCGATCTTGAGCATGATGTGCGAACCGCCCTGAAGGTCGAGACCGAGCGTTACCTTGTTGTCCTTGTACCAGGCAGGCATGCCCTCCAGCTGTTTGTCCGTAAACAGGTTGGGAGAGGCGATGAAGACGCTTGCCAGCACAAGCAGCCAGATGAAGACTGTTTTCCAACGGGAAAAATGAAGCATTTCGATCTCGGTCAGGGTTGGGGTCGCGCTTTGCGCAACCCGTCAAAATTCGCAATCGGGCATTCGATAATCCGGCAGGATCAGGAAGCGGCTTCCGTCTTGACCACTTCGCCCTTCACACGCACTTCGGCAATGTAGGCACGGGCGGCACGGATTTTCACGCCTTCGGCGATTTCGACTTCGAGTTCATTGTCATCGATGACCTTGGTCACCTTGCCGACGATGCCGCCGCCGAGAACGACCTGATCGCCACGGCGAATATTGGTCAGCGTTTCCTGGCGCTTCTTCATCTGCGCGCGCTGCGGGCGGATAAGGAAAAAGTACCAGACCACCATAAGCGGCGCAAACAGGAAAAGCATCTCAAGGCCGGAACCGAAGGCCGATGCGCCGCCCGCTGCGTCCTGGGCAAAAGCTTGACTAATGAACATATAAAACTCCTCAGAATTACGGCACGACCTTGGATGCCGCCCCAGCTTTCAAGCCGCCGGAATATAGTGGGGAACGCCGGGATTGCAACAGATGCAGGGCCCACGCCGTACCGATTCCGGACCTCTTAACCTTTATGGGCCTGAAACGCCATGCTAGGCCGGGCGCAAAACAGAGTTTTGAACACCAGACAAGCGGAAGAAACACCATGATTCGAGAAGAAACGGCCTCCCTGCTTCTTTCAGAACTGCGCCGGCTCACCATCGCCGTGGAACGTCTGGCCGGACCGGCGCCCGCCGTAAACGACTGGAATGCGGCCGATTGTTTCGTCTGGGCGCCAGTCAACTCCTTTATCCAGCCGGTTCCCCGCCCCAACCGCATCGCCCTGAAGCTCATCCGTGGCGTCGACCATGTCCGCGACATTCTCCACGAAAACACGCTGCGTTTCGCGGAAGGTTTTGCCGCCAATAACGTGCTGTTGTGGGGTGCGCGCGGCATGGGCAAATCCTCACTGGTCAAGGCCGTTCACGAAGATGTGCGCGCGGCAAGCGGCGTTTCGCTGAAACTGGTGGAAGTGCACCGCGAGGACATCCACACCCTGCCCGCTTTGCTCGATATATTGAAAGCCTCCGGCCATCGCGTCATCGTCTTCTGCGACGACCTCTCCTTCGACCATGACGATACGGCCTATAAATCGCTGAAGGCGGCGCTCGACGGCGGCATCGAAGGCCGGCCGGACAATGTGCTGTTTTATGCGACCTCCAACCGCCGCCATCTTCTGCCGCGCCACATGATGGAAAACGAGCAGTCCACCGCCATCAACCCTTCGGAAGCGGTGGAGGAGAAGGTTTCGCTCTCGGACCGTTTCGGCCTGTGGCTCGGTTTCCACAAATGCGGCCAGGAAGATTACCTGACGATGATCGACAGCTATGCGACGCATTTCGATCTGGGTCTTGACCGCGAAACGCTGCATCACGAGGCGCTGGAATGGGCGACCACGCGCGGCGGCCGCTCGGGCCGTGTCGCCTGGCAATATATTCAGGACGCCGCCGGCCGTCTCAGAAAACCGCTCGACAGATAACGCCACCGTGACATCGGGCGAAACGCGGTGTCGTTACGACCACACCGCGTGTCGTATTCCCGAACGCCACATCTCCCCTCACATGGTTTGCTGCACCCATGAAGTCACCTGTTTCCGGAGGAGCGGACAGGTACGGTGTTCAAACCATGGAGGAGATGGATATGAGCAGGAACAGAGGCGTCGTCTACATGCGGCCGGGTCAGGTCGAGGTTCGCGATATCGATGACCCGAAGCTTGAGGCGCCGGATGGCCGCCGCATCGAGCACGGCGTCATTCTCAAGGTCATTTCCACAAACATCTGCGGCTCCGACCAGCATATGGTGCGCGGCCGCACAACGGCGATGCCGGGCCTCGTCCTCGGCCATGAAATCACCGGCGAAGTCATCGAAAAAGGCGTCGATGTCGAAATGCTGGAAATCGGCGATATCGTCTCCGTGCCCTTCAACGTCGCCTGCGGCCGCTGCCGCTGCTGCAAGTCGCAGGATACCGGCGTCTGCCTGACGGTGAACCCGTCCCGCGCCGGCGGTGCTTATGGTTATGTCGATATGGGCGGCTGGATCGGCGGACAGGCCCGTTATGTCACCATCCCCTATGCCGATTTCAACCTGCTGAAGTTCCCGGACCGCGACAAGGCGATGTCGAAGATCCGCGACCTCACAATGCTCTCCGACATTCTGCCGACCGGCTTCCATGGCGCGGTCAAGGCGGGCGTCGGCGTCGGCTCCACGGTCTATGTCGCGGGCGCCGGCCCGGTCGGCCTTGCCGCCGCCGCATCCGCCCGCATTCTGGGTGCTGCGGTCGTCATGATCGGCGATTTCAACAAGGATCGCCTTGCGCACGCGGCAAAAGTCGGTTTTGAACCCGTCGATCTTTCCAAAGGCGACCGGCTGGGCGACATGATCGCCGAAATCGTTGGCACCAACGAAGTGGATAGCGCCATCGACGCCGTCGGCTTCGAAGCGCGCGGCCATGCGGGCGGCGAACAGCCGGCCATCGTTCTCAACCAGATGATGGAAATCACCCGCGCCGCCGGCTCCATCGGCATTCCGGGCCTCTACGTCACCGAAGACCCCGGCGCGGTGGATGCGGCGGCGAAACAGGGCAGCCTGTCGCTGCGCTTCGGCCTCGGCTGGGCAAAAGCGCAATCCTTCCACACCGGACAGACGCCGGTGCTGAAATATAACCGCCAGCTCATGCAGGCGATCCTGCACGACCGCCTGCCGATTGCCGATATCGTCAACGCCAAGATCATCGCGCTCGACGATGCGGTGCAGGGCTATGAAAGCTTCGATCAGGGCGCGGCCACCAAGTTCGTCCTCGATCCGCATGGCGATCTGCTGAAGGCTGCCTGATACTTCAGCCGCATATGGCTGATAATTGTAAAGGCGCCCGCGACGGATTTCGTCGCGGGCGTCCCTGTTTTCTGGCCCTGTCACTACCCGGCGAAACCTACGGCTCCCCTACCAGCAACACTTCCAGCTCGGCTTTCGCTTCCGGGGAGAGATAAGGTCTGAACAGGCTTGAGACCTGCTTCAATCCCCAGTCCAGCTGCGGCGGACCGAACTCGGTGATGCCTTCCTGAAGGTTGAGATAGGACGCCCAATAGGTGGAGACGATCCAGAGGTTCGTCAAAACGGCAGGCCGTTCTTCCTCGGGTATCGCAGCGAGGCCCGCTTTCTCCATGCGCGCGACGATATCGCCGACGGCAAGGCGCATCGCGGCGCTTATGGTTCGCACGGGCTCCACCAGTGCCGGGGCGGAAGAGACAAGACCGACCAGATCGCGAAACAGGAACCGGTAGTCCCACACCAGCGAAAACCAGAGCCGCAGAAAACCGGCATAGGTTGCCGCCGCTCCCTCATCGGCCCCGTCAATCTTTCCGACAATTGCCAGCGCATCGGCTTCGAACTGGGCAAACAGCGCTAGAACCAGTGCTTCCTTGGTGCGGAAGTGATAATAGAGATTGCCCTCATTGATCTCCACCGCCCTTGCGATTTCGGCGGTCGTCACATGGTCAGGCCCGCGCTCGTTAAACAGAGTAAGAGCGGCGTCGAGAATTCTCTGGCGTGTGGGACGTGCTGCCGTCCGCGCGGTACTGCTTTTCTTCATTGATTTCGAACCCGACCATTGAAATCTAAGGTATGTACCTTAAATACCCACAATAAGGTATACACCTTAACAGGAAATGTAAGTGTTCAACGCGGACAAAGGACCTGTAAAATGACCGGAACCGACCTTCGCACCGCCTCCCCGGATACGCCCGGAATCGCTCCCGTCTCCAAATTCGCAACCGCCCGCGTCGCGCTGTCGCTCATCCGCAATCCGCTGAAGGCTCTGCCGCCGGAAATTTTCAGCGAGCCGGCGGTCTTTACCCGTCTCGGCGGCGTCATGCGGGTTCATCTTGCCGATCCCGCGCTTATTCATGAGGCGCTTGTCAAGAACGCCCATCTGCTCGGCAAGGGCGAAGATGTGCGCCGCGCCCTCGGCCCCGCGCTCGGCCAGGGACTTCTGACGGCCGATGGCGATCACTGGAAGTGGCAAAGGCAATCCGTCGCCGCAGCATTCCGGCACGAGAAGCTGCTGGAATTGCTGCCGGTCATGATCGACGCCGCGCGCCGCACGCAACAGCGCTGGCACGCATCGCCCGCCGGCGACATCGATATCGGCCATGAGATGATGCGGACGACCTTCGATATCATCGTCGAAACCATGATGTCCGGCGGCCACGGCATCGATATAGCCCGCGTCGAGCAAAGCATCACCGATTATCTGAAACCCACGGGCTGGACCTTCGCACTCGCCATGCTGGGCGCACCGGAGTGGCTTCCGCATCCGGGCCGGCGCAAGGCGCGCGCGGCGGTGGATTATCTTCGCTCCAGCCTTGCAACCGTCATTTCCGAAAGGCGACAAAATCCGATCGAGAGGAACGATCTGGTTTCCATGCTGCTCGAAGCGAAAGATCCGGAAACCGGGCGCATGATGAGCGACACGGAAATCATCGACAATCTCCTGACCTTCATCACCGCCGGGCATGAAACCACGGCCCTCGGCCTTGCCTGGACCTTCCATCTGCTCTCGCAAAACAGCGACGTGGAGCGCAAGGTCATCGATGAGATCGAGACCGTTACCGCCGGTGAACCGGTCGCGGCCGACCATATCGCCCGCCTGACCTATACCAGGCAGGTATTTTCGGAAGCGATGCGGCTTTACCCGCCCGCCCCTGTGGTGACACGCACGGCATTGCAGGACTTCAGGCTCGGCGAACACGATATCCCGGCCGGCACAGTTCTTTATGTGCCGATCTACGCCGTCCACCGGCACACAACACTGTGGGAAGAACCCGACCGCTTCGACCCGTCACGCTTCGAGCCCGAAAAGGTCAAGGCGCGCCACCGCTATGCCTATATGCCCTTCGGCGCTGGCCCGCGCGTCTGCATCGGCAATGCCTTTGCCATGATGGAGGCTGTTGCGATCTTTGCCGTGCTTTTGCAGGACGTTCACCTCAGGAACAAAAGCCCGGCAAATACGGAGCCGCTGATGCGGGTTACCCTGCGGCCGGAAAACCGCCTGATGATGCACGTCAGCAGCCGAAAAAACAAATCGCCCGCGGCGTAACCGCCACGGGCGACTGGTTTAGTGCGAAACTCCATCCGTCACCGGATGGTGACGATCACAGATCGACGTCGAGGATCGCCATGGAGAAGTTGTAGGAGCGGTCGCCGTCTTCGTCATCGATATAAACGACGCCGAGAAACTCTTCGCCAAGATACACTTCGGCGGAATCGTCCTTGCGCGGACGCGCCTTGACCACCATCGTCGGGTTGAAGGTACGCTTGAAGTAGGCGTCGAGTTTTTTGATTTCGTCGGCTTTCACCACTATTCTCCTGTGCGGTTCGCGTTGGCCCGCTTTTGGCATGGGACAAAGGCCAAAGTAAAGTGAAAGCGGCAAGTCATCCGTGTCTTCCACACGGACGACCGTGAAAATGCCGGCCCCATTGGGGCGCGACAGGGCCGGTCAGATATCGGCCCCGATAAGCTGGTCCATCAGGCGCGAGGGTTCGGAACACCCTGCTTCTCCCACCACACGCGCCGGCACGCCGGCAACGGTCGTCTTGGGCGGAACCGGCTTCAGCACCACCGAACCGGCGGCGATGCGCGAGCAGCTGCCGATCTCGATATTGCCGAGGATTTTCGCCCCCGCCCCGATCATCACGCCATTGGCGATCTTCGGATGACGGTCCGCGCCTTCCTTGCCGGTGCCGCCGAGCGTGACGCCGTGAAGGATGGAGACGTTGTCGCCGATCACGGCCGTCTCACCGACCACCAGCCCGGTGGCATGATCGAGGAAGATGCCCTTCCCGATGCGCGCGGCCGGATTGATATCTGTCTGGAAAATGCTCGAAGAGCGGCTCTGCAGATAAAACGCGAAGTCCTTACGGCCCTTCTGCAGCAGCCAGTGGGCGAGCCTGTGGGTCTGGATGGCCTGAAACCCCTTGAAATAGAGGAGCGGCTCCATGAAGCGCGTGCAGGCGGGATCGCGGTCGTAAACGGCCTGAATGTCGACGCGCAGCACGCTTCCCCATTCCGGCCAGTCATCCAGCATGTCCTGGAAGGTCTGGCGCAGAAGCACGGCCTGCATGTCGGGATGATCGAGGAGTTCGCAGATGCGGTAGATCACACATTCTTCGAGAGACCGGTGATTGAGGATCGTCGAATAAAGGAAGGCCGAAAGCAGCGGGTCCTGTGCCGCGGCGCTGCGGGCTTCATTGAGCAGGCTGCCCCAGATGGGATCGACGATCGCCAGCTGTTCGGGCTGACGGGCCTCGGTACGTGCGACCATGAATGGTCTCCTCGTTTGCAGTGGTCGTTCTTTATACAGAAAAAGACGTGGATTAGAAATGGGATTCGAATGACGACTTTAAAGGCGGCAAGGCTTCAGTTTTTCTTCATGCAGCATGAAAAACCGTTTCTTGCCGCGCCCTCAGCGTTGCCACATTTCCGGACGGAAAACCGGGCCTCGCTTTTCCTGAAAATGCTTCTGATCAAAGCGAGCGGTAAAATTCCAGCACCGCCGCCTTGAACACCCGGTCGCCGACGGCCAGCATGTGGTCGCGGCCGGGAATATCGATCGCCCGCGCATGCGGCATGATCGCGGCAAGCTCCGCAGCGGAACCGGCGATGTCGTCCTTCGTTCCAACCGCGATCAGCGTTGGCGCATCGATTTTCTCAGCCTGTTCGCGGGTGACGAGAACCCGCGACGTCTCGATACAGGCGGCCAGCGCCAGCCGGTCGCTTTTCGTCTGGTCGGCAAAGGCGCGGAACATGCGGCCGCGCTCATGGGTGACGACATCGAGCGAAGGTGCGAGAAGCGCCTCGGCAATCGGGTCCCAGTCGCCGACACCTTCGACCATGCCGATGCCGAGCCCGCCGAAGACCAGCGAACGCACACGCTCCGGATGCGCCATGGCCAGAAAGGCGGAAATGCGCGCGCCCATGGAATAGCCCATCACATGCGCTTCGGCGATGCCGAGATGGTTGAGCAGCGCCACCGCATCCTCGGCCATGACCGGAGGATAATATGCTTCGGAATCGTGCGGCTTGTCGCTTGCGCCGTGGCCGCGATTGTCGATGGCTATCACCCGGTAGCCCGCATCCCCCAGTGTTTTCAGCCAGCCGGGATGCACCCAGTTGACATTGGCGCTGGAGGCGAAGCCGTGGATCAGCAGAACCGGTTCGCCCGCCGGATCGCCCTCGTCGAAATAGGCAAGGCGAAGGCCGTCATGGGAAAAATCGGAAAACTGCGGCGTGTTGAGATTCATCAAGGACATCCTTTTTGCCGGACCATATGGCAGGAATTAGCAATGTTGAACATGTTTTGCTGACGATTTTTATGGAGATGCAATGCGTTTGAGGCTACATATCCGCAACGACGAGCCGGCACGCGAAGACGGATTGCGGCTCGATAACGATATTGCATTTGGAGACGAACATGGCCGGGCATTCCATTCCCCACTTCCAGAACGATGGCGGACACCGCATGATCGAGATCGGCGTCAAGGAATTCATGTGCACCGGCGCTTCCGTTCCTTACGATCATCCGCATATCTTCATCGATATGGGCGACGACAACGAGAAGGTCTGTTCCTACTGCTCCACCCTTTACCGCTACAATCCGTCGCTGAAGGCCGAGCAGACCAATCCTCCGGGCTGCGTCTTCCATGTGAAGGCCGCCTGACCTTCCACTTTTCCTGATCGGGGCGCACCAATGCCCATCAAATCCGTAGCCATTGTCGGTGCCGGCATCGCCGGTCTCACCGCTGCCCTTTCTTTTGCCCGGTACGGTGTCGACTGTGACATTATCGAACAGGCCGGTGAGCTGACGGAAGTGGGCGCAGGCCTGCAACTCTCGCCCAATGCCGCCCGCATTCTCGCCGAACTCGGCGTGCTGCCGGAAATCGAAGAGCGCTGGACCGAACCGGTCAGCGTTGAACTCGCCTCCGGAAAATCGCTTGCCACGCTGCTCTCGCTGCCGATGGGCGCGGTGGCGCGCAAACGCTGGGGCGCACCCTATGGCGTGCTGCACCGCTCGACGCTGCAGAATGCGCTTCTCCAGGCGGTGACACGCAACCCGCTCTGCCGCCTGCATCTCGGCAAGCGCATTGAAAACGCGACGGCGGACGTGATTGCCGCAACCACCTTCCGTGACCATGATCTTATCGTCGGCGCGGACGGCGTCTGGTCGGCGGCCCGCTTCACGGTCCCTTCCGCCCCCAAAGCCACCTTCTCCGGCAATATTGCCTGGCGCTTCACCGTTGCCGCAAATGACGTGCCGTCAGCCATCAACAAGAGCGCAGTGACCGCCTATCTCGGTTCCGGCGGCCATATCGTCGCCTATCCGCTGAAGGAAGTCGGCGGTTTCAACATCGTCGCCATCGCGCTCGGTGCCGACCCCGGCGCAACCTGGCGGGCGGAATCGAGCGGGCGGCAGAAAGCCATGCTGATGGAACAGTTTCGCGGCTTCAGCCCGGATATCGTCCGATTGCTCGATTCGTCAGAGAATCCGACCTTCTGGCCGCTCTATCAGGCCGGCTCGGGCCGCTGGCACAATGGCCGCGACACGGTGCTGATCGGCGATGCGGCGCATGCCATGATGCCCTTCGCCGCACAGGGCGCGGCCATGGCGATAGAGGATGCGTTTGAACTTGCGGGAGCGACGGCAGGCGGCAATGCCGAAAAGCCCCTGCCCTTGCCGCAGGCCCTTGCCAGCTTCGAGGCCCTGCGCCTGCCGCGCATAGAAAAGGCCCGCAAGCGGGCCTCTCTCAATCGTTTTGCCTATCACGCGAGAGGCCCGGTGCGTATTGCGCGGGACTTCGTGTTTTCCACGCGTCCCACCGAAGCCTTCCTGAACGACTTCGACTGGCTCTACGGCTATCGTGCCAAAGGCTGAGGTCAAACCCCGGCCGCAGCCGCAAACCCGGCCTCAAGGTCCTTCTTGAGATCGGCGATATCCTCAAGCCCGATCTGTAGGCGGATAACCGGCCCTTCCGAGGGGCCCTTGGCGATGGTTCTGTCGACAAGCGACACCGAAACGGCAAGCGATTCGTATCCGCCCCAGGAATAGCCGAGCCCGAAGAAGTTCAGCGCGTTGAGGAAGGCCGCCGCCGCCTGCTTGTATTTGCCTTCTTCCGCCTTCAGCACGAAGGAGAAGACACCGCTTGCGCCCTTGAAATCGCGCTTCCAGAGTTCGTGCCCGGCAAAACTCGGCAGCGCCGGATGCAGCACACGGACGACGTCATCACGGCTCTCCAGCCATGTGGCGATATCGAGCGCGCTTTTCTGGTGGTGCTCCAGCCTTATTCCCATGGTGCGCATGCCGCGCAGGATCTGGTAGGCATCGTCGGAGGTGACGCAGATGCCGAGATTGGTATTGGCCTGATAAAGCGCCTTCCAGTGCTTTTCATTGGCCGAAACGAAGCCCATCAGCACATCCGAATGACCCGAGGGATATTTGGTGGCGGCGTGAATGGAGACATCGACGCCGAAATCGAGCGGCTTGAAATAAAGCGGAGTCGCCCAGGTATTGTCCATCGTCACCACGCAATCATGGCGGTGAGCGATATCGGTGATCAGCCTGACATCCTGAATCTCGAAGGTGTTGGAACCCGGCGCTTCCAGATGCACCAGCCTGGTGTTCGGCCGTATGAGAGCCTCAATGCTCTCCCCGATTGCCGGGTCGTAATATTCCACCTCGACACCGAGCTTCTTCAGCATCGTATTGCAGAAACGGCGCGTCGGAAAATAGACGGAATCGACGATCAGCGCGTGATCGCCGGCGCCGAGATAGGCAAGGAACGGCACGGTGATGGCCGCAAGGCCCGAGGGCACGAGAATGGTTCCGGCAGACCCTTCCAGCTCGTTGACGAGATTGCACAGCGCATCCGTGGTCGGCGTGCCGTGCGTGCCATAGGTATATTTTTGGTTTTCGGTCGAAAGCGTCTCCGCGTCGGGAAAAAGCACGGTCGAACCGCGCACGATGGGCGGATTGACGAAACCGAAACAGTCCGCGGGATCGTTGCCGCCATGGGTCAGGCGCGTATTCACACCTGCGGCGGAAAGCAGGTCATTTGTCTTGGTCATTTCAGATCAGCTTTCGAAGGAACATTGACGCGTGCGACAATGCTAAGAGCGCAACGCAAGGTCAAGTCCCGCAGGGACGCCTGGGCAGGTCGGATTGACGCATCGCCAATCAGAATACAAGAAGTATACAAATACTGTGCAAGTGCAAATTTCCGCAAAAATATGCTTATATTTTCACCCTTTGCACACTTCCCGACCAAAATTTGGAAAATTCCGTTTTATAGGCACAATTATTGCCCGCACGTCTTGACCCCGCTGCCAATTGCGATTGTGATAGAAAAAGCGGATCGAAAAAGATCTCGCTGAAGGGGGAGCTGGGGAAGACAAACATGCCGGTCCCCTTCCAAGTGACGATAACAAACAAAGGTTGGGAAAAATGAAAAAGGCAATTCTGTCGGCCGCCATCGGCGCAGCAGTTTTGGGAGGAGCCTCGGTCGCTTCGGCTGCGACGCTTCAGGATGTGAAGGGCAAGGGTTTCGTCACCTGCGGCGTCAGCGCCGGCATTCCGGGATTCTCCAATCCCGATGACAAGGGCGAATGGTCCGGTATCGACGTGGACTATTGCCGTGGTATTGCCACAGCGGTTTTCGGTGATCCTTCGAAGGCCAAGTTCGTCGCACTTTCGAGCAAGGACCGATTCCCGGCTCTCCAGTCCGGTGAAGTCGACGTTCTGACCCGTAACACCACCTGGACGATCAGCCGCGACACGTCGCTGGGCTTCAACTTCCGTACCGTCAACTACTACGACGGCCAGGGCTTCATCGCCAAAAAGAGCCTCAACGTGAAGTCCGCTCTCGAGCTTTCCGGCGCCGCCGTCTGCGTGCAGACCGGCACGACCACGGAGCTCAACCTCGCCGACTACTTCAAGACCAACAATCTGCAGTACAACCCGGTGGTTTTCGAAAAGGAAGCCGACGCGACCTCTGCTTATGATGCTGGCCGTTGCGACGTCTACACCACTGACCAGTCTGGCCTTTACGCGATCCGCCTGAAGCTGAAGAACCCGGACGAAAACGTCGTTCTGCCGGAAGTCATCTCCAAGGAGCCGCTTGGCCCGGCCGTTCGCCAGGGTGACGACCAGTGGTTCGACATCGTGACCTGGGTTCACTATGCGATGGTCAACGCCGAAGAGCTTGGCATCACCTCCAAGAATGTCGATGAGCAGAAGAACAGCGCCAATCCGGATGTGAAGCGCCTGCTCGGCACGGAAGAAGGCACCAAGATCGGTACCGATCTCGGTGTGACCAACGACTGGGCCTACAACATCATCAAGCTGGTGGGTAACTACGGCGAAGTCTTCGACCGCAACGTCGGCGCTGGCTCTCCGCTGAAGATCGAGCGTGGCCAGAACGCGCTTTGGACCAAGGGCGGCCTGCAATACGCACCGCCGGTCCGTTGATCGGCCCCATTACCGGCTAGATCATAAGGAGGCTGGGCAACGCCCGGCCTCCGCTTCAAATTATATAAATAAGCTCGCAAAGAGCACATAAAAGGGAAAGGTGCCTATGGCAGGCAACGCGGTCAGTTCGCAACGATCGCGCGCGCAAAGCGCGTCGTCACTTATCTACGATCCACGCATACGCGGCATTTTTTATCAGGTCCTGACAGTCGTCGTCCTGGCCGCCTTCGTCTGGATCATCGTGACGAATACGATCACCAATCTTCAACGGTCAAACATCTCGTCCGGCTTCGGCTTCCTCAACGGAAGAGCCGGTTTCGATATCGGCCAGTCGCTGATCGCTTATACCAGCGACGCGACCTATGGCCGGGCATTGCTCGTTGGCATTCTCAACACGATCCAGGTTGCATTTTTCGGCATCATCGCCGCCTCGATCATCGGTTTCATCGTCGGCATCGCCCGGCTGTCCAATAACTGGCTGATTTCGAAACTCGCGCAGGCCTATGTGGAAATCTTCCGCAACATCCCGCCGCTGCTCGTCATCTTCTTCTGGTACAAGGGCGTCATCTCGGTTCTGCCGCAGGCGCGCGAGTCACTCGAGCTTCCGCTTGGAGCCTACCTCAACAATCGCGGCTTCTTCTATCCCAAGCCGCTGTGGGGAGAAGGCACCTGGCTCGTGCCGCTGGCCTTCCTGGTCGCCATCGTTCTCAGCGTCTTCGTTTACCGCTGGGCGAAGGCCAGACAGGAAAGAACCGGACAGCAGTTCCGCACCGGCATAACGGTGACGCTTCTCATCATCGGCCTGCCGCTGGCGACGTTTCTGGCGCTGGGGGCGCCGCTGACATTCGACTATCCGATTGCCGGGCGGTTCAACCTGTCGGGCGGCGCGGTTGTCGCACCTGAATTCATGTCGCTGTTCCTGGCGCTTTCCTTCTATACCGCCTCCTTTATCGCCGAAATCGTTCGCGGCGGCATCAAGGCTGTGGCGAAGGGTCAGACGGAAGCTGCGGATGCACTGGGACTTCGCTCCAGCACCACGACGCGCCTGATCGTCGTTCCGCAGGCGATGCGCATCATCATCCCGCCGCTGACGAGCCAGTATCTCAACCTGACCAAGAACTCCTCGCTTGCGGTCGCTGTCGGCTTCGCCGACATCGTCTCGGTCGGCGGCACGATCCTGAACCAGACGGGACAGGCAGTCGAAGTCGTTGCAATCTGGCTGGTCATCTATCTCTCGCTGTCCCTGCTCACGGCCGTGGTCATGAACTGGTTCAATGCGAAAATGGCCCTGGTGGAGCGATAACGATGACGATCAGCAATCACGCATTCGTGCGACAGACCATCGAGGACGCCAAACCCGCGCCCTCGAGCGCCGTCGGCTTCGGCCACTGGCTGCGCACCAAACTCTTTGCCACGCCGAAGGACACCGTTCTGACGGTGATCGCCCTTGCCCTGCTCGCCTATCTGGTGCCACCGATCATCAAGTGGCTGTTCATCGACGCGGTATGGACCGGCAGCGATCGTATCGCCTGCCTGACCGCTTCGCAGGGCGGCGCGCTGCCGGACGGCCAGTCCGGTGCGTGCTGGGCTTTCGTTTCGGCAAAGCTCGGCCAATTCGTCTTCGGCCGCTATCCGATCGACGAACGCTGGCGTCCCATCCTGGTGATGGTGACGTTCGCCATCCTGCTTATACCGATGCTGATTCCAAAAGCGCCGTTCAAGCGACTGAATGCGCTGGCGCTTTTCATCATCCTGCCCTTCATTGCGTTCTTCCTGCTCATCGGCGGCGTCTTCGGCCTGCCGAAGGTGGAAACGCAGCTGTGGGGCGGCCTGATGGTGACCCTCATCCTGTCGTTCTTCGGGATCACGGTGTCGCTCCCCTTCGGCATTCTTCTGGCGCTCGGCCGGCGGTCGAACCTGCCGGTGATCAAGATGCTCTGCGTGCTCTTCATCGAGGTCATTCGTGGCATTCCGCTGATTACCGTCCTGTTCTTCGCCAGCATCATGCTGCCGCTGTTCCTGCCCGACGGCTGGACCTTCGACAAGTTCCTGCGCGCGCTCGTCGGCGTGTCGCTGTTCTCCTCGGCCTATATGGCGGAGGTGATCCGCGGCGGCCTGCAGGCCATTCCGAAGGGACAATATGAAGGTGCGGATTCGCTCGGCCTGAACTACTGGCAGAAGACGAGGCTGATCGTGCTGCCGCAGGCGCTGAAGCTCGTCATTCCGGGCATCGTCAACACCTTCATCGGGCTGTTCAAGGACACGTCGCTGGTCTCGATCATCGGCATGTTCGATCTGCTCGGCATTGTCACACTCAACCAATCGGATGCGAACTGGGCCACGCCCGTCACCGCCATGACTGGCTATATTTTCGCAGGCTTCGTATTCTGGATATTCTGCTTCGGCATGTCGCGTTATTCGCTGTTCATGGAACGGCACCTCGACACCGGGCATAAACGATAAGGGACGCTCAAATGGCAGAAACCCAAGCAAAAAAACTGACCGTCTCGACTACGGACGTGGCGATCGAACTCATCGGCATGAACAAGTGGTATGGCGACTTCCATGTGCTGCGCGATATCAACCTGAAGGTCATGAAGGGCGAGCGCATCGTTATCGCGGGTCCTTCCGGGTCGGGCAAATCGACCATGATCCGCTGCATCAACCGGCTTGAAGAACATCAGTCGGGCACGATCAATGTCGATGGCATCGAACTCACCAACGACCTTAAGAAGATCGATGAGGTGCGTCGTGAAGTCGGCATGGTGTTCCAGCACTTCAACCTCTTCCCGCATCTTACGATCCTCGAAAACTGCACGCTGGCGCCGATCTGGGTTCGCAAGATGCCCAAGAAGGAAGCCGAAGAAGTGGCGATGCACTATCTGAAGCGCGTCAAGATCCCCGAGCAGGCGAACAAATATCCCGGCCAGCTCTCCGGCGGCCAGCAGCAGCGCGTGGCGATTGCCCGCTCGCTGTGCATGAAGCCGAAGATCATGCTGTTCGACGAGCCGACCTCGGCGCTCGACCCGGAAATGGTCAAGGAAGTGCTCGACACCATGGTGAGCCTTGCCGAAGACGGCATGACCATGCTGTGTGTGACCCACGAAATGGGCTTCGCCCGCCAGGTGGCAAACCGCGTCATCTTCATGGACCAGGGCCAGATCGTCGAACAGAACTCGCCCGCCGAATTCTTCGACAATCCGCAGCACGAGCGCACCCGGCTGTTCCTCAGCCAGATTCTGCACTGAGACTGAGATCGACATGTATATCGAGCGGGGCCGTTTCGGCCCCGTTTTCGTTTCTGGAGACCTGCTGAAATCCTTATCTCCATGCACGAGCGCGACGATTTCGATTCCGTGATTCCACCGCTCTCGAAGCGCCAAGAGCACAAAAATGGGCGCGGCGTCGCAGTTTAACCATTTGTTACGAAACAGGAATCCTTGTTTTTCAGGGCTTCTGGAGGCCCATGTCATTTTTTTGTCAAATCATGCATTTTTCCGCTTGCAGACCTTCGGGAGCCTGACTATAAGGGCGCCACACCACAAGCGCACGCGCCCTTCGTCTATCGGTTAGGACGTCAGATTTTCATTCTGAAAAGAGGGGTTCGACTCCCCTAGGGCGTGCCACTTGCCTTCGTGTTCTCCCCTTCAAAATATAACCACATCGCATCAGCTGGCAAATTCGTCACGCGTGATCAATGTGCCGGAACCGATTCCCGTCGGGTACGTTAGAATGCTGTCCCCCCCGATGGAAGGCAAGCCGGACGAAACGCCAACAGGCAAATCGACCGGCTTGCCTTTCCCCTTCAGCTCTCCCCACAGCATCCGCTTCATCGAGCCGGCCGCCTTTGCCAGCTAAGGGTTAGAGACTGCGTCCCCCGCCTCCCGCAAGACATGGGGCCATTACTGACGCGCAGCGATAGGGGCGATATTTCAAGGCCTTGGCCAGTTCGGGCGCAGTTTTCCACAGCCCTTCCGGCCTCCATAAAAAAACTCGTCACGAAGCGAGAAAAATCAATTTTTCCGCTTGCGGACCAACCGGAGCCTGACTATAAGGGCGCCACACCACAAGCGCACGCGCCCTTCGTCTATCGGTTAGGACGTCAGATTTTCATTCTGAAAAGAGGGGTTCGACTCCCCTAGGGCGTGCCACTTGCTTCTCCTTAAAAATCAGCTGCCTGCAAGAAAATCTTCACGCATCGCGTAAAGAAGTCTCGTTGTGTCTCATCCACTCGCCTGGGCCGGTGTCCGGTGAAATTCCAATATAGCTGGAAGGCCCTGTCATTGCGCAAAGTCAGGGCGCGAATGCCGCGTCCAGAACGCGCAGTTGAACGCGCCTCTGCCCCTGCCAGAGATCGGCGCCCACGGTGCCGGCGACGTGAATGTTCCGGCCACGCGCATTCAGCAGCATCTGCCCCAGAGGCGCTTCTGCGGCGCGGAACGCGATGCCGTCCAGCCGCGAGCCGTCCATGGCCTCCAGCGTGATCTTGACGTGAGCTGTACCCACAAGCCGCACATCGCGCAGACGATGCGCCGGCACGGCAAAGATGGGCTGCGAATGACCGGAGCCATATGGACCGGCCTGCTCCAGCTGGTCGACAAGCTGCAATGTGGCACCCGACGCGCCGATAGCGCCGTCAATCTTCAGCACGCTGCTTTCCACCAGCTCGTTCACGGTCTTTGCCGCCGCTTCCTCGAAGAAAGTCCTGAGCTTGCCGAGATTGGCGCGCTCCACCGTCAGGCCGGCCGCCATGGCGTGACCGCCACCCTTGACCAGCAAGCCGGCCTCCACGGCGGAGCGCACCATGCGCCCCATATCGAAGCCGTTGATCGAACGGCCTGAACCGGTGCCCTTGCCGGAGGGATCAAAGGCAATGGCGAAGGCGGGACGACGGAAGCGATCCTTCAGACGCGAGGCAAGCAGACCGACAATGCCGGGATGCCAGTTTTCACGCGCGGTAACGATGACGCCCGCACCCGAGCCGTCGCCATATTCGAACAGCGCCTCAGCTTCGGCTTCCGCCAGCATGGCCGCTTCCATGGCCTGCCGCTCGCGGTTCAGCTCATCCAGCCTCTCGGCAATGACCTCGGCCTGCGACGCATCGTCGATGGTCAGGAGACGGCTGCCGAGCGCAGCGTCGCCAATGCGGCCGCCGGCATTGATGCGCGGCCCGATCAGGAAACCGAAATGATAGGGCGTCACGGGCCCGCCCAGCCCCGCCTTCTTGAACAAGGCAGCGAGCCCGGCATTGTTCATATGGCGCGCGGCAATCAGCCCCTTCACCACATAGGCGCGGTTGAGCCCCTTCAGCGGCACCACATCGCACACGGTGGCAAGCGCGACGATATCGAGAAGCGACAGCAGATCGAGCGTGAAGGCCTGCCTGTGCCGCCTCTCCTTCAACAGCCGCAGGGTGGCGACCAGCACGAGGAACACGACGCCGGCGGCGCAGAGATGCCCCTGCCCCGAAAGATCGTCCTCGCGGTTGGGATTGACCAGCGCCACGGCCGGCGGCAGCTCCGTGCCGACCTGATGGTGGTCAATCACCACCACATCCGTTCCCGCATCCCTGGCGGCCTTCAGCGATTCATGGCTGGTGGAACCGCAATCGACCGTCACAATCAGCGTCGCACCATTGGCGGCAAGTTGCTGCATCGCCGCCGGGTTCGGCCCATAGCCCTCGAAAATGCGGTCGGGAATATAGATTTCCGGTGTAAGACCGAAATGCGCGAGAAACCGGTACATCAAAGCGGAGGAAGCAGCGCCGTCGACGTCGTAGTCGCCAAAGATCGCCACCTTCTCGCCTGTCTCGATGGCCCGCACCAGCCGCTCGGCGGCCTTTTCGCAATCGGTCAGCACATGCGGATCGGGCATCAGGGAACGGATGGTCGGCTCGAGGAACGCCAGGGCGTCATCAACACCCACACCGCGCCCGGCAAGCACCCGTGCGATCAGTTCTGGAATAGCGTGGATCTGGGACATCGCCAGCGCGCGGTTTTGCCCGGCCTGATCCAGCCGCGACACCCAGCGCTGTTCTGTCGCCGACCGCTCCACGCTTAGAAACGCGCGGGCCACGGTATCGGCCGGCTCCATCATTGCCATGCTGTCCATTCATCCTGTCATGCGCCCAATCGCGCTCTAAAACGGGCTAAATGGCGATGGCGCGTTTTTCAAGCAAAAACGCGCTTATGAGGATTCACACCGAAAAAATCGAGAAAAACGGGCTGACGATCGAGACCGCGCCAACAAGCAGCAGCAGTGAGAACACGGCAAGCGAACACCAGTTGCGCTCATGCTTCCCCATATCGAATTCCATGCTGCGAATATTGTCATTGGCATTGTGAGGCCGCGCCCGGTGATGGGCGGCCGCAAAGCCTGCGCGCTTATTGTCCTTGAACAGGATGATCGATGTCACGGCCACGCCTCCCTCGCTTGGTGAACTGGATTAACCATAGTGCCGAATCGCCTTGTTTTCCAGCGCTTCCGACGCCGTCCCCCCAAATTTTATGGGCGCGAGACTACCGGCACGATGCGGGCAGCCATAGAACGAAAAACCGCGCCTCCATCCGGAAGCGCGGCCCTCGATAACATCAAGATGACGAAGCGTCTCAGGTGCGCTCGATCCGGATAACCTGCGGTTCGCTGACGAGATATTTCTCGTTCTTGATCGCCTTCACGGCCTTCCGGATCGCATCTTCCATCGTCGCGTGGGTAACGAGGATGATGGTCTGCGGCGCGCCTTCCACGTGCACGCGCTGGCGCTGCACGATGGATTCCAGCGAGATATTGTTATCCGCCATGCGGGTGGCGATGGAGGCGAAGACGCCGGCCTGATCCTTCACCGTCAGGCGGATGAAATAACCGCCCTCATGGCTCTTCATCTTGGCGCGGCGGTATTCCGTCAGCGATTTTGCCGGACGGCCGAGAACGGGCACCTGCTGGGCCCCCGGACGGCTCTTGGCGATATCGGCAATGTCGCCAAGCACGGCAGACGCCGTGGCGTTGCCGCCCGCACCCGGACCAACCATCAGCAATTCGCCGAGAATATCGGATTCGATCGCCACCGCATTGGTGACGCCATCCACCTGGGCGATAACGGAATCGAGCGGTACCATGGTCGGATGCACGCGCTGCTCGATGCCGGATTCGGTCACCTGCGCCACGCCGAGAAGCTTGATGCGATAACCGAGTTCGGCGGCCGCCTGAATGTCCTCGCTGGAGATATTGGTGATGCCTTCCAGATAGATGTCATCGGCCGAAATCTTGTTGCCAAAGGCAAGCGTCGTCAGGATTGCCAGCTTGTGGGCCGTATCGTTGCCCTCAATATCGAAGGCCGGATCGGCCTCCGCGTAACCGAGCCGCTGCGCTTCCTTCAGACAGGCCTCGAAGGACAGCCCTTCCTTCTCCATCTTGGTCAGGATGTAGTTGCAGGTGCCGTTCATGATGCCGTAGATGCGCGACACATGGTTGCCGGTCAAGGATTCGCGCAGTGCCTTGATGACGGGGATACCGCCGGCCACCGCCGCTTCGAAATTAAGAAGCGCGCCCTTGTCTTCGGCAATGGTCGCCAATTCGACGCCATGTTTGGCCAGCAGCGCCTTGTTGGCTGTCACCACATGGAGACCGCGTGCAAGTGCCGCGCGCACCGCATTTTCCGCCTGACCGGAAGCACCGCCGACCAGTTCGACGAACACGTCGATCTCCGCTTCGCTCGCCAGCTGCTCCGGCGTGTCGAACCAGGTAATACCCTTGAGATCGATGCCACGGTCGCGCGAACGGTCGCGCGCACTCACGGCAATAATCTCAATCGCGCGTCCGCAGGTAATCGCAAGTTCGTTGCTTCTCTGCTGGAGGATGCGCACGAGCGAAGCGCCGACAGTGCCGAGCCCCGCTATGCCGATTCTCAATGAATCTGCCATGGGTATGTTCCTGATTGCTGTTGATGGTGGCGGCCGGGACCCGGCCGCCTTGGGTTGCCCTTATCTGTGGGCGTTGAGCGAAACGACGTTATGCATCGTTTCGTCTGCGCTCGACAGGAAACGCTTCAGATTGCGCGCTGCCTGACGAATTCGATGCTCGTTTTCCACGAGCGCGAGACGGACGTAATCGTCGCCCATCTCGCCAAAGCCGATGCCGGGAGCAACGGCAATATCTGCCTTCTCGACCAGAAGCTTGGAGAATTCCAGGCTGCCGAGATGGCGGAATTTTTCCGGGATCTTCGCCCAGGCGAACATCGTCGCCGCCGGCGGCGGAACTTCGAAGCCCGCCTTGCCGAAGGTGTCGACCATCACATCGCGGCGGCGGCGATAGACATTGCGCACTTCCGCGATGTCGGAACCGTCACCGTTCAGCGCATGGGTCGCCGCAACCTGGATGGGCGTGAAGGCGCCGTAATCGAGATAGGACTTCACGCGCGTCAGCGCCGCGATCAGCCGCTCGTTGCCGACGGCAAAGCCCATGCGCCAGCCGGGCATGGAGAAGGTCTTCGACATGGAGGTGAACTCCACCGCAACGTCGATTGCGCCGGGAACTTCAAGAACCGATGGCGGCGGATTGTTTTCGTCGAAATAGATTTCCGAATAGGCAAGGTCGGAAAGCACGATGATCTCGTGCTTCTTCGCAAAGGCGATGACGTCCTTGTAGAAATCCAGCGAGGCGACATGCGCCGTCGGGTTCGACGGGTAGTTGACAATCAACGCCAGTGGCTTCGGAATGGAATGGCGCACCGCGCGCTCCAGCGGTCCGAAGAAGCTGTCATCCGGCTCGACATTCATCGAACGGATAACCCCGCCCGCCATCAGGAAGCCGAAGGCATGGATCGGATAGGTGGGGTTCGGGCACAGGATCACGTCACCCGGTGCGGTGATGGCCTGCGCCATATTGGCGAAGCCTTCCTTGGAGCCGAGCGTGGCGACGACCTGCGTGTCGGGGTTCAGCTTCACGCCGAAACGGCGGGCATAATAGGCTGCCTGCGCGCGGCGAAGGCCGGGAATGCCCTTGGACGAGGAATAACGATGGGTGCGCGGGTCCTGAACGACCTCGCAAAGCTTGTCGACGATGGCCTTCGGGGTCGGAAGGTCGGGATTGCCCATGCCGAGATCGATGATATCGGCCCCGGCCGCTCGCGCGCTCGCTTTCAAACGGTTGACCTGTTCGAAGACGTATTGCGGCAGACGCCGGACCTTGTGAAACTCTTCCATCTCTTTCCTCATGGGAATGGACCGGTTCTGCCGGCCCATAACGAAGGTTCGTTTTTTGTTGTTAAACGCCGCCGACACGAACCGACCCGGCAGGCGTTATTCATTGTAGCGCAAAGCACGGGAAAACCTACAAGGCTTTTCTCGGCCCACGCCGCATAGCGGTGATCCGCCCGTCCTTCCGGCACGGCCTTCTCAGCCCCGCCGGCAAGGCGGATCGCGCACTATGATCAGGGAACTTGCATAACGCCAGATTCTTGGAAAATGCAAGGCAAGCCATGCTCAAGAACGGCCATTCCTGCCCTTCAGCCGTGCTCACCCTTCACAATTGCCGCGCGGATGACCGAAAGCACGCGCTCCGGCTTGATATCCGTGCAGATGAGCTGGCTCGGATGCCCGTCCCAGTCGCCCGGCGGAAAGGCGCGGCCATCCGGCCTCTGGATCGTCTGGCCATCGGCAAGCCCGCCGCAGACGACACGCACCGGGCCGCTGCGGGTGGTAAACAGTTCCGGCGCGACGAGATAAACGCAGGCGCAGCTGTCATGCACCACCATGCCGTCACCGGTGCGGGTCTTGTAGAAATCGATATAGAATTGCGACAGGTCCGAAAGCAGCTGCACCGGCTTGCCGCCCGCCTCTGCCATCTCAGCCATGAAGGCGCTCGTCATCACGGTTTTTGTCGTGACATCGAGACCGACGACGACCACGCGCCACGGCGCAGTGAAGACAAGATCGGCCGCTTCCGGATCGCCATGAATATTGGCCTCGGCCGCCGGCGAGACATTGCCGTTGATGTCGAAGGCGCCGCCCATGACGATCACTTCCTTCACCAGAGCGGCGAAGTCAGGTTCTTCGCGCAAAGCCAGCGCCAGATTGGTCATGCGGCCAACAGCGATCAACGTCACTTCGCCTGGATTGGCCTTGACCGTTTCGATGATGAAGCGATGCGCGGGCCGCGGATCGAGCGGCAGATCGATGGTTTCAGGGATATCGATATCGCCGAGGCCGTTTTCGCCGTGGATGAAGGTCGGCCAATGCCCCTCTTTGCGGGCGGGATCGAAGGTCACGCCCGCGCCTTTTGCGACCGGCGCTGTCATCTGCCATTCCCGCTTGAGGAAGAGCGCATTGCGGGTGGTGATATCGATGGGAGCGTTGCCGAAAACCGTGGTGACGCCGATCAGATCGATATCGGGGTGACGGTGCAGGAAC
Source organism: Agrobacterium sp. YIC 4121 (assembly GCF_002008205.1). Lineage (NCBI taxonomy): Bacteria > Pseudomonadati > Pseudomonadota > Alphaproteobacteria > Hyphomicrobiales > Rhizobiaceae > Agrobacterium > Agrobacterium sp. YIC 4121. The sequence continues at coordinate 145,991 of NZ_MRDI01000016.1, forward strand.
AGAAGCGCCATGGCGTCGTCTACACCGGGATCCGTATCGAATATCACTTTATGCATAATGCCCTCATCCGTATGTCTTCAAGCGCCATCCGCTTCTGCCGGCGACGCGCCACGGAAACATAACGATAAGCGGCAACACCGCAATCCCCCCGCAGGCGGCATATCATGCAGAAAAATATTGCGTGGCGGTCTTTTCAGTGAAAGAAGAAGCCCTCTCCCGCCGCTGCCCGGACATCCCCAGTGCAAGATATCGCCCTCAACGTTTTTCTCGTCCTTTTCTGCGTCGCCATCTTTGCCGGCTTTATCGATTCCATTGCCGGTGGCGGCGGCCTCATCACCATTCCGGCGATGCTGATCATGGGCATTGCACCGCTCGATACGCTCGGCACCAACAAGCTGCAATCGCAATTCGGCTCTGCCTCCGCCACCATCGCTTATGCCCGGCGCGGCCATGTCAATCTGAGGGAACAATTGCCCATGGCCGTCATGGCTATGCTTGGCGGCGGGCTTGGCGCGGTCGCCGCCGGCTTCGTGCCTTCGAGCGTGCTGCGCACCATCATGCCGTTCCTGCTGATCGCGATTGCGATCTATTTCGCCTTCAAGCCGCAGCTCAGCGATATCGACAGCCACCGCCGCATCACACCCTTCGTGTTCGGCTTCACCGTCGCGCCGCTGGTGGGCTTCTACGACGGTGTTTTCGGCCCCGGCGCGGGTTCCTTCTACATGCTCGCCTTCGTGGCGCTTGCCGGTTTCGGCATGTTGAAAGCAACCGCCCACACCAAGCTTCTGAACCTCGGCTCGAACTTCGGCGGTTTCGTTGTGTTTGCGATAGGTGGTGCGGTTTTGTGGAAGCTCGGCCTCGCCATGGGCGTCGGCCAGTTCATCGGCGCACAGATCGGCTCCCGCTTCGCCATGAAGAACGGCGCGAAGATCATCCGCCCTCTGCTGGTGATTTCCTGCCTGGCCATGGCGACGAAGCTTCTTATTGACGCTTCGTCCGCGTGGTCCATCGCGACGATATGGGAAACGATATTCCCGACGTAAAAGGATGGTCGTCAGAGACGGACGTGTAACGTCACGCCGTGGCGCGGCGTCTGCGATCCTCGATTTCACGGATGACGACCATCGCGCCAACAAGTTTGTAGGCAGATGAATAACACGGCGACATTTCCAACGATTTCACGATCGTGCGGCCGTTCTGGTCTTCCGCGTAGGTATACTTCGACGTATCGCCCTTGAAACAATTGTCGAGCTTGTCCCTGAGGTCGTTCTGGAAACGGTGGACGCCAACCAGCTCCGCAATATGGCAACCCACAAGCCCTTCCGGCGCATTGCGCTGAAATGCGTCAAGAGAATTGGCGAACGAAACGCGGTAGCCGGGCGTAACGATCACGACGGGATCGTCCAGATCGTTCAGCATGTCTTCATCGAGGATCAGGTGGCGATGATGCCACTCCAGCGTGTCCTCGTCCTCGTCACCAACGACTTTGGCCTTCGAAGGCATCCCGACATAACGATCAACGAGTGTCCGCAGAAGCTCGGAGTTGCGCTGCACGCAGCCCAGATCCTCCGCCTCGTGGTTGAGGAGGTCGATGGCGAAACGGAACTGCTCGCGAATATCTTCGGAATTTTCTGTCTTGCGTCCGACGACCCGCTCGAGAAGCTGCTCCAGTTCACGCTCCAGCACTGCGATCTTGTCGGCTTCGTTCTTACCAACGGCAGATTGCAGTTCCGTATAACGCAGCCAGAACAACTCAATCAAATCTTTCAACCCAACTCTCCCTGAACGGGCATAACCCGGTTCCCAATGCGAACGAATTAACCCTTTGCCCCCTGATTATAGCGTCTTTGCGCTTAAAAATGACGTAACGAAACGCAGGAACGCTGCGAGGATTGTTGTCCAAAATATCACAGCAGCCGCCAATTTTTCAATTTCGATAATCCATGAACGAAAAATGAGGTTCCATTAATATGGAAAAAACATCGGAACACATCATTCTACGGCCGAATTTCGTAAAAATCGCCGAGGATCGGGCCGCACGGCATCACCTTAAATCTGGTGCTTCACGTCCCATCGGTCGTGATACCACAGCCATTGTCCGGGGTATTCGCGCACCCAGCTTTCCACCTTGTCGTTCAGAAGCTGCGCCGTCGCCTGAATGTCGACATTACCCTTCTCATCGCGCGGAATTTCAACCTTGGGCTCTATTTCCAACCTGTAGCGATTGTCGGGAAGACGAACGCAACGGGCCGGATAGACATCGCAGTTGAACTGCCGCACCAGCTTGGCAAGCAGCGGGTTGGTGCGGACTTCAAGGCCGAAGAACTTTGTCGTCAGCCCCTTGCCGAACTTCTGGTCGACGAGCACGCCGACACCGCCGCCCTTTTCCAGCTGCCGCGCCAGCGCGAAAGAGGAGCCGGCGTGCGACGGCACAAGATTGCCCATGCGCTCCTTGCGGAAGTTGAACACCTTGTCGGCCACGAAAGGATTGTTCGGTGGACGGAACAGCACCGTTACATCGAGACCGAAAGCCGAGCCGGCCACCGGCAGCAATTCGAAATTGCCGCTATGGGCGGTAAAGACGATGAAGGGTCGCGGATTGTCGCGCAGCTCGAGGAAGGTCGGAATGCCCTCGACCTCGATGCGGCCCGTTTCGTTCTTTTCCGGATCGAAATCGAACAGCCGGTCGAGAAACACGTATTCCGCCGCAAGCCGGCCCATATTGGCCCAGCTATCCATGGCGATCTCAAGCCGCTCATCTTCGGATTTCTCCGGAAAAGCGCGCGCCAGATTATGGAGCATCAGCTTGTGGCGGCCGGTTTTCGGCCCCACCCAGCGCGCCAGCCGGTCGGCGGCGCGAATGCCCGCATCAGCGGGAAAGAGCTTCAGCAGGTTGAGAAGGCCGAAGGCGAATGTCGCAATCAGCCACTGCCGGAAGTGGTCCAGTTTCAGGACAATCCGTGTCAGGAAAAGCTTCAAGATGCTCAGTCCATCCGCAGCACGATTTTGCCGAATACCTGGCGTGTCTCCATGCGCTCCAGCGCCCGGTCGATATCGTCGAAGGTCACTTCGGTGTCGATGACGGGATGAACGATGCCGCGCGCCATCTTCTGCATGGCGTTGGCCATGTTTTCCATGCGGCAGCCGAACGAGCCGAGCAGTTTCAGCTGCTGCTGGAACAGCATCATCAGGTTGATATCGGTGGAGACGCCCGACGTCGAACCGCAGGTGACGAGACGGCCGCCGCGCTTCAGCGAGAACATCGAACCCGCCCAGGTGTCCTTGCCGACATGTTCGAACACCACGTCGACACCCTTCTTTTTCGTCAGCTTGCGCACGACGCCTTCGAAACGGTCAGTCCGGTAGTTGATGACGTGATCGGCGCCCAGCGCCTTCGCCCGTTCGATCTTGTCGTCGGAACCGACAGTGGTGATGACGGTGCAGCCCATCTTCTTGGCAAGCTGGATCGCCGCCGTGCCGATGCCGGAACCGCCGGCATGGATGAGGATGGTTTCGCCGGACTCCAGCTTGGCATTGTCGAACAGCATGTGCTCGACGGTGCCGAAGGTCACCGGTGCGAGAGCCGCTGCAACGGCATCGACGCCATGCGGCGCGGGCACCAGCTGGCGGGCGGGAATATTGATCTTTTCCTGCGCGAAACCGTCAAGGTGGAAACCGTGCACACCCTGCACATGTTCGCACAGATTGTCACGGCCTTCGCGACACGGCTTGCACAGCCCGCAGGTGCGCGCACCGTAGATCGACACGAGCTGGCCGGGCAGCACATTCGAAACGCCCGGACCGATGGCTTCGACCACACCCGAAGCCTCGGCACCGATGGTGAGCGGCATCTTGCGCTTGGCGAAAGCCATGCCGCGCCAGCCCCATACATCGATGTGGTTGAGCGCAACCGCCTTGACGCGCAGCGTCACCTCGCCCGGCGCCGGGGCATCCGGTTCGGGCAGGTCCACTTTTTCGAGCTTCCGGTCGTCCACGAGTTGAAGAGCGCGCATATATCAGTCCTTCGCCCGAAGGCGTTAATCTCTAGTGCGATTCCAGCAAAACTCTGTAACCGTTTTGCGGCCGGAATGCGTAATCAAAGAAGCGAGAGCGTTTCCGCAGTTGCCCGGGAAACGCTCCTGTTGATGGCGAAACCGGTTAAGCCGGTTCCCGCGTCATGACAAGGCTTGCATTCTGCCCGCCGAACCCGAAGGAGTTGGACAGAACCGCACTCACCTGAGCATCCCGCTTCACATTCGGCACCACATCGAGCGTGATGGTCGGATCGGGATTGTTGTAGTTGATCGTCGGCGGCAGCGTGCCGGTCAGCATGGTCTGCAGCGAGAACACCGCTTCCACGGCGCCGGCGGCGGTGAGCGTATGGCCGATCATCGACTTGTTGGACGACAGCGGAATATTCTTCAGGCCCTCGCCGAAGACGGCGAGCATGGAGCCATATTCCATCTTGTCGTTCTCAGGCGTCGAAGTGCCGTGGGCGTTGATGTAACCGATATCGCTTTCGGCCACGCCCGCATCGGCCAGTGCCGCGCGGATCGTCGCAATCGCCGGGCCGCCATCGGGCGAAGAGCGCGTGCGGTGGAAGCTATCGGCCTTTTCGCCCGCACCCTTGATGATGCCGAGAACCTTCGCGCCGCGTGCAACGGCGGCTTCCAGCGATTCCAGCACCAGCGTCGCAGCACCCTCGGCGATCACGAAACCGTCGCGGTCCTTGCTGAACGGCTTGGAGGCCTTTTCCGGCGGATCGTTCTGGGTGGAAAGCGCGGAGAGAAGCGAGAAGCGGATCAGCGCCTCGGCGCTGACCGAACCGTCGGTGGCGACCGTCAGCGCCCGCTCGGTGCGGCCCTGGCGGATTGCCTCGACGCCGAGCTGGATCGCGGTCGCGCCGGATGCACAGGCCGTAGACAACGTGACCGGCAGGCCGCGTGTGCCGAAACGGTCGGAAAGACGCTCGGAAATTGCGCCGAACAGGGCGGCTTCCTGGAATGCCGGGTCGGGACGCTGGCGGAAGGCCGTCAAGAACCGTTCATAGGCGTCACCCGGCTGGGCGGCCGGCGGAGACCGGTCGGCAAGCTCGAAACGGGCGCTCCATTCCGGCTCGATAGGCGGCGCCGCGAGAAATAGCGGGCCGTCGAAATCGCCGGAGATACCGGCCTGCGCCAGTGCCTCGATGGTGGTTTCGCGCGCGAAGGCATAGGAACGCTCGACCGAATTCGGAACCGGGATATCGATGAAATCCACCGTACCGCTGATGCGGGTCGAAAGCCCCTCGGTCGGGAAACGGGTGATCTTGTGGATGCCCGATTTGCCCGATGTCAGCGCCGCCCAGTTATCGGCAAGCCCCTGCCCGAGCGAGGTGATGATGCCCATGCCGGTGACGGCGACGATGGGACGACCGAGATGATCCCTGAAATTGGAAGTCATGGTCTTTCTCCTCAAACGTCGCGGGACAGAACGGCGACACCTTCGCCGCGCACATGGCCGACGGTGGTGACGACGGCTTCGCTGGCCGCCTCGCCCATGGGCTTTTCCTCAGCCGCATCGAAGGCAGGCACCTTCGCGCCGCTTTCAAGCGTCAGCGCGGCAAGCGCCAGCCCGAGCGGAAACTGTGCTTCCAGCCCATGACCGGTGACACCGCCAAAACCGCGAATGACGGCATTCGGCAGGGCCCTTTCGAGAATATCCTTCTCGCGGGCCGTTACGCCGTCATAACCGCTCGCGCCGGAAAACACGACGGTCGCCGCACTGTCCTTGGCGGGAGCAAGCAACCGCTCCATGCGCTTTTCCATCTTGCCTTCGTCACGGCTGCCGCGGTCGCCCTCGATGGCGTCGATGCGGGCATAAATGCGTGCGCCGCGCTCGCTGGCGTGCTTGCGCGATTCCAGCACCAGGAACGCGCCGAGCGAACCGGAAACCATGCCGCCGCCTTCCTGACCTTGACGCGACCACAGCGGCTGCCAGCCGCCCTGCGCATGCGCGCCGATGGCCTCAAACAGCAGGATCATGTCGGGACGTTCCGCCGAGAAGGCGCCGCCCACCAGCGCGTGGCTCGATTCGCCGGAGCGGATGCGGTGGAACGCGGTTTCGACGGCGGAAATGCCGGCCGCTTCCTCGCCCATAAAGGTGCGGGAAGACCCGGTAACCTTGTGCACGATAGAAATATTGCCGGCCATCAGGTTGGAAAGCTGGGCGAGAAACAGCGTCGGGCGCAGCTCCGTCGTCAGCTTCTCATTGAGCAGCTTTTCGCGGTCATTACGCTTCAGCGCCTCGTCGACGATCAGCGTATCGACATTGATGTCGCGCTCACCGCCGCCGGCGGCAACGATCATGTCCATGGTGGCGCAGGCTTCGGCATCTTCCTTCAGCCCAGCATCGTCGAGCGCCAGACCGGCGGCGAAAACGCCGAGACGCTGCCAGTTTTCCATCTGGCGCTGGTCGCCGCGCTTGGCGATCTGCGCGGACCAGTCGATCTCCGGCATGGGATGGACCGGATAGGGCTTGAACTTTTCGGTCTCGACCACCGGCTCCGGCACGGCGGTTCCCGAAAGAAGCGCCACATGCGCCTGGCTGCCGACGCCGTGACAGGTCACGATGCCGACCCCTGTTATCACCACATCATTGTCAGATTTCATCGTCTGTCATCCTTTGCAGCCGGCCCCGTCGAAACGGTCACGGCTATCCAACAGCGGTCGCGAACAACCACTTCATGCGTTGCGGAATAAAGCGCGCGATGCGGATTGGCAATGGTGAAGGCCTGATCCGCCGTCGCGAGCCCACGATTTTCGTGCTCAAAAACCGAGCCGGCGGGAAAAACGCTCTCCTTCGAAACGGACGGAAACGCTTATTTCTGCGCATCCGCGGCAATCGCCGCCATCAGGCCGACTTCCTCGGCCCGCTTCTTGACGATAGGCCCAAGCCGGATTTCGCTGAAGGGCATGGTCCTGAGTTTAAGCTGCGCGTCGCAGACCTTCTTGCCATCCGAGGTGATCTTCGCCTTGGTAACTGCAAAGCCGGAACCGTCATGCTCCAGCACCGCCTCGATGTCGAGAACCGCGCCCGGCTCCACGAAGGTCCGCATCTTGGCGCCGTCGACCGACATCAGGAACGGCATGGAGGCGAAATCGGAAAACGCCAGAACCATCATGCCGGAAGCCTGCGCCATGGTCTCGATCAGAAGCACGCCCGGAACCAGCGGCATGCCGGGAAAGTGGCCTTCGAAAACCGGGCTTTTGTCGGGAACGACAGACTGCGCCTTCAACGTGCGCGTCGTCATGTCCACGGCCTCGACCTTGTCGATCATCTGAAAATATTCAAGCAGCATCCGTCCGGCCCGTCTCTGGTCGGTTAGTCATAGTTTGCCCGCAGGCGGCATCAAAAGAAAATGCCCGCCTGAAGCGGGCACTGTCAGATCAGCCCTTGGCTGCGCGCAATTCGTCGATCTTGGCGCAAAGGTTCTTCAGCACGAAATATTCTTCGGTGGAAACCTTGCCTTCGTTGACTTCCTGCGTCCACTGCTCGAGCGGAATCTTGATGCCGAATTCCTTGTCGATCGCGAAAACGATATCAAGAAAGTCGAGGCTGTCGATGCCCAGATCGTCGATCGTGTGGCTCTCCGGCGTAATGGTTTCGCGGTCGATTTCGCTGGTTTCGGCGATAATGTCGGCAACCTTGTCGAATGTAGCTGTCACGCCCATAATCCTTATTGTCGTTCGTATGAATTATCCTGTCTGACGCACCACATAGGCAAGTCGCACAAAAAAGCCAATGGTTTCGTGACGTAACTTTGAAATTTGCCCCAAAACTGTTGCCTAAACAGCAACCGAATGGCGGCCGCGTCCATTGCCGAGATAGGCGTCGAAGATTGCCGCGATATTACGCACGAAGGGCTTTCCAGCCTCCGTCACCGCAAAAATATCGGCGTCCATCCGCACTACGCCATCCTTGTCGCTTGCCGCAAAACGCTGCGCCTGGGCTCTCACGGAGTGGCTGACCTCGCCGAAACGGTGCTGCAACTGCGAAAGATCGATAGCGAAATCGCACATCAGCCTTTCGATGACATGCGAGCGCAGATGATCGTCCTGCGACAACTCTATGCCCTTGACGGCGGCAAGACCGCCCTCGCCCACCATCCGCTGATATTCCCCCGTCGCCACCATGTTCTGCACATAACCCTGCGGCAGCCTGCCGATGGATGATGCGCCAAGCCCGATCAGCGCATCGGCCGTGTCGGTCGTATATCCCTGAAAATTCCGCCGCAGGGCGCCCGCTTCGGCGGCCTGGCATAATGTATCGGTCGGCTTGGCGAAGTGATCGATGCCGATGGCCTCGTAACCCGCCTGTTTCAGCATCTCCGCCGCCATCGTCATCTGGCGGTAGCGTTCGGCAATATCCGGCAGGGCATGCTCCGGGATCAGCGACTGGTGTTTTTTCATCCACGGAACATGCGCATAACCGAAAAGCGCGATGCGATCGGGGTCGAGCGACACGATCTGGTTCACCGTCTTTTCCAATGTCCCGCAGGTCTGGAACGGCAACCCATAAAGAATGTCGCAATTGACCGAATGAACGCCCCTCGCCCGCACCGCATCCACCACGGATTTCGTCTGTTCGAAGGACTGGATGCGGTTGATGGTTTTTTGCACTTTGTCATCGAAGTCCTGAACCCCGAGGCTCGCCCGCGACATGCCGATGGCGGCAAGCGCATCGTAGCGGCTGTCATCCAGATCGTTGGGGTCCATCTCGACGCTGATCTCGGGTGCGAGGCCGAAGGTGAAATGACGCCGCAGACAGTCCATCAGGCTCTGCATGTCCTCTGGCTTCAACATGGTGGGCGAGCCGCCGCCGAAATGCACGGCACTCACCACCGCATCCGGCGAAACAAGCGCGCCGACGGCTTCGATCTCCTGCTTAAGTGCTTCAAGATAAACGGCAATCGGCTCGTATTTCAGCGTGTGCTTGGTGTGACAGGCGCAGAACCAGCACAGCCGGTCGCAATAGGGAATATGCAGATAAAGCGAGAGGCGATTCCTGTGACCGAGCGCGCCGAGCCAGCGGCGATAGGTGCCATTATCGATTCCCTCGTGGAAATGCGGCGCGGTCGGATAGCTCGTGTAGCGCGGCACTGCACCCGAATATTTGTGAAGAAGTTCGGTATTCATCGCCCGATTTGCCTTTTATCAAGAAAATGTCGATTTCCTCTCTTTCAGTAACGGCTGCGACAGTTTGCAACTTTGACTTCAATCAAATTGCACCGTAAGTTCTTGCTAAAGTAGACGCAGGGGCGACGGCTACGTGGCGAAAGCCTTGCATGAGACCGGATTTGACACCCACGGTCGTAATCGTCCCGAAAAAGCCAGCATTGGAAAAGGCTTATGGACACGCTGCAGAAGACCATCCACAATTCGGAAGAACCCGTTGTTTGCCGCTCCTGCGAGGCGCGTCACGGCGGTCTTTGCAGCACGCTGACGCCGCAGCAGCTCTGTGACCTCAATCGCCATTCCAGCCGCAAGAAACTGGAAGCGGGCAACGAGCTTCTTGGCCAGGGCGAACTCGTCACCTCCTACGGCAATATCCTGAACGGCGTGGTGAAGCTGTCGAAAATGATGTCGGACGGCCGCCAGCAGATCGTCGGCCTGCAATTCGCACCGGACTTTCTCGGCCGCCCCTTCATGGCGGAAAGCAAGATGACGGCGGAAGCCGCAACCGATGTGGAAATTTGTCTCTTCCCGCGCCGCGTCGTCGACCGGATGGTTTCCGAAGTGCCCGATATGGAACGCAAGCTCCACAGCCAGTCCCTGAAGGAACTGGACGAGGCGCGCGACTGGATGCTGACGCTGGGGCGCAAATCGGCGCAGGAAAAGGTTGCCAGCTTCCTTTATATGATCGCCACCCATATCGACCCGGAAAACGACGACAAATCCTGCTTTGACCTGCCGCTTTCACGCGCCGACATCGCGGATTTCCTCGGTCTCACCATCGAGACAGTTAGCCGGCAAATGACAAAGCTGCGCAAGGAAGGCATTATCCGCATCGAGAACAACCGCCATATCACGGTGCCGGACCTCGACGCCCTCAGCGAAGCCGCCGGCAACGACTGACGAAATCTGCCCTGTTACCGCCCTTCAAGTGCGGGAGCACCAAAATTGATGTGTGGCGCCCGCGCCTGAGCGGGTGCGAGCGCAAAACTGGCAAGAACCAGCAGAGCGGCGATGCATTTCATGATATTTCACCCCGTGCCCCGCTTTTCCAGCGGCCTGTTTGTTATGGCTGCATCATAAGCGGCAAACCGCATCCATCCGCTTAACATCTTGGGTAAGCGGATGGTTCAGAGGCAGGGTAAAAAAGGGGTTATGATTGCCGCTCATCCCGCAAGACAGAGCCATCAAAACAAATCAGACTTTCGATGCAAGCAACAACAGGACAAGGGAGAGAGGGCTAGACGTGCCAGACAGCACAAAAGCGAATACGCAGGCGACCCCGTAACTCAGCCACCCCAAACGATATCGCGTGGCCGCACCACACAAGCAGACTAAAATATTCAGAACAAAGATCGATATACCTAGGTACATCGACGGCCTCACCTCGAATAAGCGCAGGACAAGAGGCAGAAAGCCCAACAAAACTACAAAAACTAAAAGCACTTTTGGATTGCGCATTTCGATCAAAACCGGTTTCGCAAAATATGGTGCCAAAGCTGCCATAGGCGATGGCCATAGCATGTATTGATTTGGATTTATTGCGAGGCGGCAGGCGTCGCGACCGGCTTCTGGTTTTCGGCAAGCGCCCGCAGCTCGGCCACCTTGCGATTGTATTCGGCTTCCGAAATCTGGCCATTGCGCCGTGCAGCACCCAGACGCGAAAGATTTGTTTCCATCTTGGAGGCCTCGTCATCGCCCATCTGGCTGCCTGCGGCCGTCAGCGGCTGGGAAAAGGTCGGATAGGTGCCGGTGTCGCGCTTCTGGCTCACCGCGGTGTCGCTGACGGGGCGCGGACCAACGATTTCGGTCGTCGGGCGGCGCATATGGGCAGGTGCCACGATCGGCTCCGGGGTCTTGCAGGCAGCAAGCGTGGTGACGAGCATGGCGCCGGAGAGCGAAAGCACAGCGATTCTCGCGGCATTTTCCGCATATGTTCCGAATGTGCCCATCTGCTTGCCCATCGTCATGTTCCGCCTGTAAGGTTATCTGCCGATATCGAATTCGACCGCGGTTCGGCCCTTTGCGGCCTCCCCTTGCTGGTGGAACTTGTATTCGTTTTCATGCAGAATGTGCAAACACAAATTTGGTGGAGGATCGTGCATGGCAGGTGTTGACGGCGGGGCTGGGAAAAAGGGTCGCAAAACGCCCGGCTTCGACGCCAGTTCCGCCGAGGCCTACCTGATCCGCGACCCTGAAGCCTTCGCGATCAACATCGCCCGCGCGCTCGAAAATCTCGGGAAGGCCGCCTCCGAATGGCTGGCGCCGCGCGAACGCGGTGAAATCCCCCAGGCAAGCGCCGATCCGGTAACCGATCTGGTCAAGACGCTCTCCGATGTCGCCGAATACTGGATGGCCGAACCGAAGCGGTCGCTGGAGGCGCAGACCCATCTTCTCTCCAGCTATTACGATCTGTGGGCGAAATCGGTGGCGCAGTTTTCCGGCGATGCCGATTCGGCCCCGCAAAAACCCGCCGAAAGCGGCCCTGCGGAACGCAGGAGCAGGCGTTTTGCCGATGCCGACTGGCAGGCAAATCCGTTCTTCGATTTTCTCCTGAAAGCCTACCAGACCACCGTTGGTTTCGCCGACCGGATGGTGACGGAGGCCGATGGGCTGGACGAACATACCCGCACCAAGGCGCTGTTTTATATGCGCCAGGTGACGGAGGCCCTTTCGCCGGCCAATTTCGTCTTCACCAATCCGCAGGTTTTTCGCGAAACGGTCGCCTCCAGCGGCGCCAATCTCGTCAAGGGCATGGCGCAGCTGGCCGAGGATGTAGCGGCCGGCAATGGCCATCTGAAACTGCGCCAGACCGATTACAGCAAATTCGTCATCGGCCAGAATATCGCCGTCACGCCGGGCAAGGTGGTGGCAAAAAGCCCGCTCTGCGAAATCATCCATTATGCGCCGACGACGCAGAAGGCCTTCAAACGGCCTTTGCTAATCGTGCCGCCATGGATCAACAAATTCTACATCCTCGATCTCAACCCGCAGAAATCCTTCGTCGGCTGGTGCCTCGAGCAGGGTCACAGCGTCTTCATGGTCTCCTGGATCAACCCGGATGCCCGCCTCGCCGACAAGGGCTGGGATGATTACGTTCGCGAAGGCATCGATTTTGCGCTTGATACCATCGAGGAGCGGACCGGCGAAAAAGAAATCAACGCCATCGGTTATTGCGTCGGCGGCACGCTTTTATCTTCCGCGCTGGCGCTGCATGCGCAGGAAGGCAATGAGCGCATCCGCAGCGCCACGCTGCTGGCCGCCCAGACCGATTTCATCCATGCCGGCGATCTCAAGGTCTTTATCGACGAAGGCCAGCTGGCGGCGCTCGACAAGCACATGCAGGCGGTCGGTTATCTCGACGGCTCGATCATGGCGACCGTCTTCAACATGCTGCGCGCCTCCGATCTCATCTGGCCCTATGTGGTCGATAATTACCTGCGCGGCGCCGAGCCCCTGCCCTTCGACCTGCTCTACTGGAACTCCGATTCGACCCGGGTGACGGCCGCCAGCCACTCTTTTTATCTGCGCAATTGTTACCTCGAGAACAATCTCGCCCGCGGGCTGATGCGGGTCGCCGGCAAGCGGATCAATCTCGGCGACATCAAAATCCCGGTCTATGACCTCGCCACCCGCGACGATCATATCGCGCCGGCGAAATCGGTCTTCACGGGTGCTGCGCTGTTCGGCGGCCCGGTGGAATTCGTGCTCGGCGCTTCCGGCCACATAGCCGGCGTCATCAATCCACCGCAGCTTGAAAAATACCAATATTGGACAGGCCCGTCACCGGCCGGAGACTTTGACGGCTGGCAGGCCGCCGCCACCCCGCACAAAGGCTCCTGGTGGGTGCACTGGCAGAACTGGATCGAAAGCCAGAGCGCTGAAAAGGTGACGGCGCGAAAACCGGAAGACGGCAAGCGCCCCGTGCTCGGCGATGCGCCGGGAACCTATGTCCTCTCCTGACCGCACCCATCATTTCTCATCTTTCAGGCCACATGTTCTTCACGCCCCCGCTTACTCCCGCCACGCTGATCGCCCGCTACAAGCGTTTCCTGTTCGACGCCATTCTGGAAGACGGCACCGCGATCACCGGCTCCTGCCCCAATACCGGCTCCATGCGCGGGCTCACGGCTCCGGGCTCCCGCATATGGCTGTCGGAACATGACAGCCCGACCCGCAAGTACCGGCACATGCTGGAAATGGTCGAGGCCGATGGCACCACGGTCGGCATTAATACCGGCATGCCGAACCGGTTGGCGGAAGAAGCGATCCTGAACGGCCGCATCCCTGAACTTGGCGGCTATTCGACGATCCGGCGCGAACAGAAATACGGCCGCAATTCCCGCATCGATTTCCTGTTGTCCGAGCCCGGCCGGCCGGACGCCTATGTGGAAGTCAAGAACGTGCATTTCATGCGCGAGCAAGGCCTCGCCGAATTTCCCGATACCGCCACCAAACGCGGCGCGAAACATCTGGAGGAACTGGGTGACGCTGCGGAAGCCGGTTACCGTTCGGTGATGCTCTATCTCATCCAGCGCGACGATTGCGACCGGATGCGCATCTGCGACGATCTCGATCCCGTCTATGCGCTGGCGTTTCAGCGGGCGATGGCGCGCGGCGTAGAGGCCTATGCGGTGAAATGCACGGTCTCCCCGGCACAAATTTCGGTCAGCGGAACGGTTAAGATGGACGAATGGCGTCCGGCTGTTTTATGAACAGGGACGTAAAGAGACAGAAAGCACCAAAATGGTCACCTATATCGACGCAGCCTCCGCCCCCCTCAAGAATACCGGCGTTATCCGCCTCTATACCGCTGAGGACTTCGACGGGATGCGCAAGGCGTGCCAGCTGACGGCGCGTTGCCTCGATGAACTTGCCGCAATCGTCAAGCCGGGCGTGACGACCGACGCCATTGATCGTTTCGTCTTCGAATTCGGCGCCGACCACGGCGCGCTGCCGGCAACGCTGAATTATCGCGGCTATACCAAATCCGTCTGCACCTCGATCAACCACGTCGTCTGCCACGGCATTCCGGATGAAAAGCCGCTGCGCGAAGGCGATATCGTCAATATCGACGTGACCTATGTGCTTGACGGATGGCATGGCGATTCGAGCCGCATGTATCCGGTCGGCCAGATCAAGCGCGCCGCCGAGCGGCTGATGGAAGTGACCTATGAATGCCTGCTGCGCGGCATCGCGGCGGTGAAGCCCGGCGTGCGCACCGGCGCAATCGGCGCGGCAATCCAGGCCTATGCGGAAGCCGAGCGCTGCTCCGTCGTGCGCGATTTCTGCGGCCATGGCGTCGGACGCCTGTTCCACGACACGCCGAACATCCTGCATTACGGCCGCCCGGACGAAGGCCCGGAAATCCGCGAAGGCATGATCTTCACCATCGAGCCGATGATCAATCTCGGCAAACCGCATGTGAAGGTGCTTTCCGACGGCTGGACGGCGGTAACGCGCGACCGGTCGCTCTCCGCCCAATATGAACATGCCGTCGGCGTCACGGCCACGGGCTGCGAAATCTTCACACTGTCGCCCGGCGGCTTCGACCGTCCGGGCCTGCCGCCGCTTCCCCCCGCATAAGGCCAGACCCGCCTATGGCAAAACGCCCCGCCCCGCCTTCCGCCGATCTTTCCAAAACTCCCGGCTTTCAGGCGGGCGAAGGCGATCTGTTCAACGGAGCGGATGAGCGCGGCTTTTTCGCCGAATCGCGAAGCGGCGCGAAAAGGCCGGCAGCCATGGTCGAACAGGAAACGGATGCCGCCCATTATCACGGACATCGCGACCGGCTGCGGGCGCGTTATCGCGATGGCGGCGACGCGGCGCTCGCCGATTACGAATTGTTGGAGCTTCTTCTCTTCCGGCTGATCCCGAGGCGCGATACCAAACCTATCGCCAAGGCCCTGATCGCCCGTTTCGGGACGCTTGGCGGCGTGCTCGGCGCGCCCTTGCCGTTGTTGCAGGAGGTGAAGGGCGTGGGCGAAACCGTGGCGCTCGATCTGAAGCTCGTCGCCTCCGTTTCCCAGCGCATGCTGAAAAGCGAAATCCGCAACAAGCAGGTGCTCGGCTCCTGGTCCTCAGTCATCGATTATTGCCACGCCGCCATGGCCCATGAAACGCGCGAACAGTTCCGCGTCCTGTTCCTCGACAAGCGCAACGTCCTGATCGCCGATGAGGTGCAGGGTCAGGGAACAGTGGATCATACGCCGGTCTACCCGCGCGAAGTGGTGCGCCGCGCCCTTGAACTTTCATCTACCGCCTTGATTTTAATACATAATCATCCAAGTGGAGACCCCACCCCTTCGCGCGCGGATATCGAGATGACCAAGACCATCATCGATACGGCAAAGCCGCTCGGCATCACCGTCCACGACCACATCATCATCGGCAAGGACGGCCACGCCAGTTTCAAAGGCCTTCGGTTGATTTGAAGTAGACGCGAAAGTTTAAGAAGAGCTGCAACCCATAGGAGCGGCATCAACACAAAATTAACACCTATAAATTAGCATTTCCGAAAATAATAAATCAAGGCATCGAACCTTGATGCCTGAAGGAACGGGGGTGCTTTATGTTTAATGGAGTGCGTTTCTTTCGCGATAGATCTGGCTCGTCTGCTGTCGAGTTCGCCATCGTCGCACCGATATTCTTTCTCGTCCTGCTCACCATGATCGCCTATGGCATTTATCTGATGGCGGCCTATTCGGTGCAGCAGATCGCCGCCGACGCGGCGCGCACAGCGGTTGCCGGCCTCAATACGACCGAGCGCCAGCAGCTTGCCCGGGATTTCGTCACCAAAAGCGACCTCAGCTACGCCTTCATGGACAAGAGCCGCTTCACCGTCAATGTCGCGACGGATCCCGCCAATGCCAACCAGTTCACGGTGAAGGTCGAATATGACGCCCGCGATCTGCCGATCTGGAGCCTCTACAGCTACACCCTGCCCGAGCCGGTCATCCGGCGTTTTTCCACCATCCGGATCGGAGGAGCATGACATGCGAGATTTTCATTCCCTGCTTCCCCGCTTCCTCAAGGACAAAACGGGCAACATCGCCATTTCGGCGGGGCTCACCGCACCGCTCTTCATCGGCATATTGGCGCTCGGCGTCGACTACGGTTATCTGACATTGCAAAAACGGCAATTGCAGCAGACCGCCGATCTCGCAGCCATATCGGCAGCAGCCAACGCCACGGACGCCGAAAAGGCGGTTCAGCAATATTTCGCCCTCAATGGCATGGATCTCGGTGTCAGGACGGCGCAGGGACTTTTGACCGAAAAGGGCCTGCAACCCTTCGACCCGCTGAATGAATTCGCCAACAGCAAGGGTTATGCCGAGGTCATCAAAGGTCATTACGAGCCGGATGCGACTGTCCCGGTCGGCCAGCGTTTCGTCGATAACGCCCTGCCCACCAATGCGATAAAGGTGAACATCGTCGAACAGGGCCAGATATTCTTCGCTTCCGCCTTCACCAAGCCGCCAAAGGTCTCGGCGGTCGGAACGGCCTCGTCCCAAAGGATCGCGGCATTTTCGGTGGGATCGCGCCTCGCCAGCCTCGATGAGGGAATTCTCAACAGCCTGCTCGGCGGTCTGCTCGGCACCACGGTTTCATTGAAACTCATGGATTATCAGGCGCTTCTCGCCGCCGATGTCAATGCGCTCAAGATCGTCGAGGCGCTGGCCATCGATCTCAACCTCACCGCCGGCACCTATAAGGATGTTCTGAAGACGGAAATCAGCTACGGCAAATTCCTCGACGTACTGACGAAAACCGCAGGCTTGCAGCCGGCGGTCGTCAACATTTTGAATACGCTGCAAAAAACCGTCAACAAGAGCAACGTGAAGATCAAGCTCGAGGAGATACTCAATCTCGGCCCGTTCTCGGACAAGCTGATCGGTACGGGCGAAAACCTCAAGGTCACCGCCGGCGTCTTCGATCTCATCAATGCCGCCGCCGTGGCGGGCAATGGCGGTAACCAGCTGGGGCTTAACATCAACGCCAATCTTCTCGGCCTCGCCTCGGTCAAGGCAACGCTCGCCATCGGTGAACCGCCGGTCGAAACGCCGTCGCTCGCCGTTGGCGGTCAGGGCACCATCGTGCGTACTGCACAGACCCGGCTGGCGGTCAACGTCGTGGTGGACGGGCTTCAGGCCATTGCCGGCCTCAAGGTCAATCTCCCGCTTTATGTGGAAGTCGCCCATGCCGAAGCGCGGCTTGCCGATATTCGCTGCACGGGTGGCGGACAGGGCACCGTCGATGTCGAGGTCGTTCCCGGCATTGCCGAAATCGCCCTTGGCAATGTCGATACCACTGCCTTTGCCAATTTCGGCAGGGACCCGCGCGTCACCAAGGCCGCAATCGTGGATTCAGCACTGCTCGCCATCAATGGCAGCGCCCTCATCAACGCCACCAATATGACCAAGAGCAAGCTGACCTTCACGCAGTCCGATATTACCCAGGCCAAGATCAAGAGCGTCTCCACCAAGGACACAGTCACCACTCTTGTCAGTTCACTGCTGAAAAACCTCAACCTGGATATAAGGCTTCTCTTCCTCAACCTGGATTTGGGAGGTCTGGCGGGCATTCAGTCGGCGCTTGCCAACACGCTCGCGGCAGTCACCGCTCCGGTCGATCAGCTGCTCTACAACGTGCTTCTGGTTCTCGGCGTCAAGATCGGCGAAGCCGATGTGCGGGTCACGGATGTCCGCTGCCAGCAGCCGGCGCTGGTGCAATAGAGCATGTCTCCCAAAAGTGTGCAGCGGTTTTGGGACAAAGACATGCGTAAAAACAAA
The DNA here is from genome assembly GCF_002008205.1 of Agrobacterium sp. YIC 4121. Classification (NCBI taxonomy): domain Bacteria; kingdom Pseudomonadati; phylum Pseudomonadota; class Alphaproteobacteria; order Hyphomicrobiales; family Rhizobiaceae; genus Agrobacterium; species Agrobacterium sp. YIC 4121. The sequence goes on from NZ_MRDI01000016.1 coordinate 163,995, forward strand.
AATATAAAGCGCGTCGCATGAATCAGATTAAACGCGAGGCGCTTTAGGTCAGCGCCGCGCACGAAAAAGCCGCCGGAGGGTCTCCCGGCGGCTTTTTTGTTTATGGTGTCAGATCAGGCGTTGGCGATTGCCAGACGCTTCTCATCGCGGCCGCTCTTCATGCGCTCGGACAGCAGGAAGGCCAGTTCCAGCGCCTGATCGGCATTGAGGCGCGGATCGCAATGGGTGTGGTAACGGTCGGACAGCGAATCCGCCGTCACGGCGCGCGCACCGCCCGTGCATTCCGTCACGTCCTTGCCTGTCATCTCGATATGGATGCCGCCCGGATGCGTGCCTTCAGCGCGGTGGATCTGGAAGAAGCTTTCGACTTCCGACAGGATGCGCTCGAACGGACGCGTCTTGTAGTGGTTGAGCGTGATCGTGTTGCCATGCATCGGATCGCAGGACCAGACGACCTTGCGGCCTTCCTTCTCGACAGCGCGGATGAGCTTCGGCAGACTGTCCGCCACCTTGTCATGGCCGAAACGGCAAATCAGCGTCAGGCGGCCGGCCTCGTTTGCCGGGTTCAGCGCATCGATCAGCTCGATCAGATTGTCGGGCGTCAGCGACGGACCGCATTTCAGGCCGATCGGGTTCTTGATGCCACGGAAATATTCCACATGCGCATGGTTGAGCTGGCGCGTGCGGTCGCCGATCCACAGCATGTGGCCGGATGTGGCATACCAGTCACCGGAGGTGGAATCGACGCGGGTCAGCGCCTCTTCGTAACCGAGCAGCAGCGCCTCATGGCTGGTGAAGAAGTCGGTCTCACGCAGGCTCGGATTATTGTCCGCGCTGATGCCGATCGCCTTCATGAAGTCCATGGTTTCGGAAATCCGGTCGGCCAGCTTGCGGTAACGGTCCGCCTGCGGGCTGTCCTTGATGAAGCCGAGCATCCACTGGTGAACGTTTTCAAGGTTGGCGTAACCACCCATCGCGAAAGCGCGCAGCAGGTTCAGCGTCGCCGCCGACTGGCGGTAGGCGTCGAGCTGGCGCTCCGGGTTCGGGATGCGCGAGGCCTCGTTGAATTCGATGCCGTTGATGATGTCGCCGCGGTAAGACGGCAGCGTCACGCCATCCTGCGCTTCCACGTTGGAAGAGCGCGGCTTGGCGAACTGACCGGCAATGCGGCCGACCTTTACGACGGGCAGCTGCGCGCCATAGGTCAGCACGACGGCCATCTGCAGGAAGGCACGGAAGAAGTCGCGGATGTTGTCCGCGCCATGCTCGAGGAAGCTTTCGGCGCAATCCCCGCCCTGCAGCAGGAAGGCGTTGCCTTCAGCCACATTGGCGAGCTGCTTCTTCAGGCGGCGGGCTTCGCCGGCAAAGACCAGAGGCGGATAGGTCGCAAGCGTGGCTTCCGTTGCCGCAAGTGCTGCCGCATCCGGATATTCGGGAACCTGCTGGATCGGTTTCTGCCGCCAGCTGCCGGGGGTCCAATTCTGTGCCATGTTCTCACCCTTTTCTCGCCCACGCGACGTCGCGCGGCCGCCTCGAAAAATTGAGCGGCTTATAGCTCCAAGCATCGGCTTTGCATAGCCGATCCCCGAGCCATCCGGCTCATTCTGCCCGTTTTGAGCGCTCCAGACGCACAAAAGTCAATTCAAACGATTTAACAACCCCACCGCCATTCGAAAACTTCGCTTTCAAAGGGCGGCAGGCTGATGTGGGCGACGATTATACGACGCCCGTACCGGCGTTACACACGCTCGCCATTCACGACGCGATAGCTCGGCGAATACATCGTCACCAGTTCTTCGGCGGCTGTGGGATGAACCGCCATGGTGCGGTCGAAATCATCCTTGGTGCAGCCGGCTTTCAGCGTGATGCCGAGAAGCTGCGCCATCTCGCCCGCCTCATGGCCGAGAATATGGACGCCAACAACCTTGCGGTCGGCGGCATTGACGATCAGCTTCATGATCGTCTTTTCCTGACGGCCGGAAAGCGTCGCCTTCATCGGCCGGAACTGGGCGCGATAGACTTCCAGTTCCGGATATTTCTTGCCGGCTTCCTCTTCCGAAAGGCCGACGGTGCCAATTTCCGGCTGCGAGAACACCGCCGTCGCGATCAGCTCGTGATCCGGCTTGGTCGGGTTGTTCTTGTATTCGGTTTCGATGAAGCACATTGCCTCATGGATTGCCACCGGCGTCAGCTGTACCCGGTCGGTGACGTCACCCAGCGCGAAGATATTCGGCACATTCGCGCGCGAATAATCGTCAACGATGATCGCGCCGCGCGCATCCACCTTCACACCGGCGTTTTCGAGACCGAGGCCCTTGGTATTCGGATCGCGACCAAGCGCCAGCATGACAAGACCTACATGCAGAGAGCTACCCTGCTTGGTGCGTGCCACGAAACCGCCGGCGCCGTCCTTGCTGACTTCCTCGATGATATCTTCCAGAAGGATGCGGATGCCCTTGGCCTCCATCGCTTCATGCAGGCCCTTGCGCATGTCCTGATCGAAGCGCGACAGGATTTCCTTGCCGCGATAGATCAGGGTCGTTTCGACGCCGAGCCCATGGAAGATATTGGCGAATTCCACCGCGATATAACCGCCGCCGGCGATCAGGATCGATTTCGGCAGCTCTTCCAGGTCGAAAGCCTCGTTGGACGAGATCGTCAGCTCATGGCCGGGCAGCGCCTTGTGCTCGTTCGGCGTGCCGCCGACGGCAATCACGATGCGCTCGGCGGTGAAGGTCTCGCCGGTTTTCGTCAGCTTCACGGTATGGGCGTCGACCAGTTCCGCCCGGCTATCGAAAATATCGGCCTTGGCGTTTTCCAGACCCTTGCGGTAGAGCCCTTCGAGACGGGTGATTTCCTTGTCCTTGGCCGCGATGAGCTTCTTCCAGTCGAAGCTGCGCTCGCCGACGCTCCAGCCGAATCCTTCCGAATCCTCGAAATGCTCAGGGAATTGCGAGGCGTAGACGAACAGCTTCTTCGGCACGCAGCCGCGGATGACGCAGGTTCCGCCATAGCGGTATTCCTCGGCGATCGCGACGCGCTTGCCGAGCGAGGCCGCCACGCGGCCGCTGCGCACGCCGCCGGAACCGCCACCGATGACGAAAAGATCGTAGTCATAAGCTGTCATAGTCAAAACCCCTGATCAAAACCGCCGTCCTCAGCCTCGAGACGGGCGGCGGCGCATTCACGGCACATATAGGTGCTGCGACGCACAAATGAAAAGCCCGGTCTTGCGGCCGGGCTTTGAATATTTCTGAATTGTCCGTTCACCCAATCAGGGCTTGGGAGCAGCCGGAGCGCCACCGGTGGCGTTCTGATCGGCCGGAAGCGGCTTCAGATCGGCGCCGGCAACCTTCTGCAGTTCCGACATGCTGGAAGCGTTGAGGTCGCGGTTGATGCCGGCGGCCCAGATGTCGGCAGCCTTCATCAGTTCGCGCGTGGCGATCGGGCCGTCCTTCAGAAGCTTCTTGCCGGCTTCGCTGCTGTAGAAGGTGGAAATGGCGTTCAGCTCTTCGACGGTGAAGGCGCGCGCATAGGTGAGCGCTGCTTCGCGCTCCAGATCTGCGCGGCGCGGCGCAAGCTCGAGAGCCTTCGCATCGACAGTCTCGGTGATCGCGTCCTGAACGTTCGGCGAAGCCTGAATGAGTTCGGCCTTCAGACGCTCCGCCAGACCCGGCAGAATGTCGTCGAAACGGTCGGTAACGCCAAGAGAGGTGATCGCCTGCCGTGCGGCAGCGATATGCGCTTCCGAAATTTCCTGAGCGCGTGCGGCAGTACCGAACACGACGCCGGAAATGAGGATCGAAGCAGCGGCAGCTTTGCCCAGTCCCGCTAGTTTGACCATGAAAATCTCGCTCCTGTTATACTGCCTGCATCACGCGGGCGCCTTCAGGACCCGCGATAATGGCAAGCGATGCCAAATTTATGAAAAGTCCGTGCTCGACGACACCGGGAATCGTGTTCAGCTCGCGTGCTAGCGCTTCTGCATCAGGAATACGGCCAAAAGATGCGTCGAGGATAAGGTGTCCGCCATCGGTCATGAAGGCGCCGTCGCCCGACGAACGCATCGTCAGCGCGCCGGAAAGCCCGGAACGCGACGCCAGTTTTTCGATGGCGATACGCGTCGCCACTTGGCCGAACGGGTTGATTTCGATGGGCAGCGGAAAGGCGCCCAGCGTTTCCACCACCTTGCTCTGGTCGGCAATCACGATCATGCGGGCGGATGCCGCCGCAACGATCTTTTCGCGCAGCAGCGCGCCGCCGCCGCCCTTGACGAGACGCAGCGCATGGTCGACCTCATCCGCACCGTCGATGGTAAGATCCAGTTCCGGCAATTCATCCAGCGATTTCAGCGGCACGCCAAGCTCGACGCACAGGCGCGCTGTGCGCTCGGATGTCGGCACCCCCTCGACTTTCAGACCGGCGGCGACCTTTTCGGCCAGAAGCCTGACGAATTCCTCGGCCGTCGAACCCGTGCCGATACCGAGCCGCATCCCATCCTGTACGTGGGACAATGCGGCCTCGGCGGCCTTGATCTTCATCTGGCGGGCATCCATGTGCCTGAAACTCCGGTAACTTTGTCGTCGCCGTGCTGTTTACACGGGTCGAAAGCCAAACGAAAGCCTTTTTCAAGCCAACGAACAGAACGTTGTGACGCGGTTGCAAAGACAGGCCCGTTTGCCTAGGCTTGGCGGGAATGAAAGCACCGATACATCAGTTACACGCATTCCCGAGAGGCCAGTTCCCGTGACATCCCGCCCGCTCTCCCCGCTCGCCATTTTCGATCTCGACGGCACGCTGGTCGATACCGCCGCCGATCTGGTCTCGAGCCTCAACCACACCATCGCCGCAGCCGGGCTTGCTCCCGTCACCTATGACGACCTGACCCACCTCGTCGGCCAGGGCGCGCGGGTCATGATCAAGCGCGCCTTCGCGCTTCGCGAGACGGAATTGCCGGAAGCCGAAATCGAGCCGCTCTATGAGCGTTTCATCACCCATTACCGCGTCGAAATGCCGGGCGAAAGCCGCCCCTATCCCGGCATCGTCAACACGCTGGATGCGCTCTCGGAAGCCGGCATCACGCTTGCCGTCTGCACCAACAAGACTGAAATCCTCGCTCTGCCGCTGCTCGAAAAACTGGGCCTGACACGCTATTTCGCCGCCATCACCTGCGGCGACACCTTCTCCTTCCGCAAGCCGGATGCCCGCCATATTCTCGGCACCATCGAAAAGGCCGGCGGTGACGTCCAGCGCTCCATCATGGTCGGCGACAGCATCAACGACATTCTCGCGGCAAAGAACGCCGCCGTGCCGTCGATTGGCGTCACTTTCGGTTATTCAGATGTGCCAATGGTTGAACTCGAACCGGATGTGGTGATCGACGATTTCACTGCGCTGACGCCGGCGCTGTTCGAAGAACTGGTTGCGAAGGGTGCAGCGGCCGCCTGAGAGGCTGGACCAGACAAGTAAAGCGCCAGGGAACGGCGATTCCGACGTCAATGAGAGCTGAACAACCTCTCTTCCGTCATGCCGGACTAGATCCGGCATCCAGCCACGGCGCGTCTGCGCCGTGAAGAGAGTCTCTTACGATCAAGGACTTGATCGCGCTGGACCCCGGATCAAGTCCGGGGTGACGGAGTACGGTGTTGCCGTTGACGCCAAATGTAGCAGGCGGACTCCAGCACCAAACAAATTGGGCAGGCCTTCCTTCAAACAAAAAAGCGCCGTCTCCGGCGCTTTTTTCTTGATGCAATCCTGATCAGATCGAAGCGGCACGCGCCTTCGTCGTCACGGCAAACGCCTTCTGCACATAGCTGTCGCGGTCATACACATCGTCGAAGAACTGCACCTTGCCGTCCTTGTCCGGCCAGGCGGTGAAATAGGCCACGTAGACCGGAACCTTCTCCGGCACCTGCACGGCGCGGTTCTTGCCGGATGCGATCTGCTCGCCGACCTTTTCGACGCTGGTGCCGAGAACGGCGGCAGCCATGCGGCGCGGATCGACCAGACGGATACAGCCATGGCTCAGCGCCCGCATGTCGCGGTTGAAGAAGCTCTTGGCAGGCGTGTCATGCATGTAAATGGCATGCGCATTGGGGAACAGGATTTTCAGGTCGCCCAGCGCATTGTCGCTGCTCGGCGGCTGGCGCACTGAAACGGCATTGGTAGAGCCATACCAGTTGACGCTGGTGGAGGAGACGGCACGACCGCCCACTTGCACTTCGTAACCCAGCCGGTCGAGATAGGACGGATCGCGGCGCAGCTTCGGCAGCATTTCGTTGACGATGATCGACTGCGGCACGCCCCAATAGGGGTTGAACTCGACGGTCTGGATTTCGTCCTGGAAGAAATAGGTCTGGTTGGCCTTGGAGCCGACGACCACCTTCATGCCGAACTGTTCCACGCCATCATTGTGGTAATAGGCCATGAAAGCGGGCTGGTTGATGAAGACATAACGCTGGCCGAGATCGGCCGGCAGCCAGCGGACCTGCTCCATCGCCACCTGCACCTTGGCGATCTTCGCGTCATTGCTTTCGCCGACCATGGCGCGCACGGTGGCGCGGCCGATCACGCCATCGGGCTTCAGACCGTTCTCGCTCTGGAACGCCTTCACCAGATCGACGAGATCGGGCGTGTAATCCGGCGTCTGCTGATACCCAGAAATGATCGCCGCATGCTCCGCCTTGAAGGCGGGCGATGCGCGATGTTCGATAGCCTTGACGACATTGGCCATATCAGCGCTGCTGTTGCCGGGCTTCAGGACCAGATCGGCGGGAACGCGGACGGTGTGAGCCGCATCACCCTCACCGCGCAGGCGGGCAAGCTCCGCCTTCAGCGCCAGATATTCGGCGCTCGACGGTTCACGGCTGCGCAGATAGGCGGCGACATCGGGGCTCAGGCCCGCAAGCTTCAGCACCGGTGCGAGGTTCACCGTCTTGCGCTTGAAATCGTGATAGCCGGAGAGCCGGTTCGGATCGACACGGCCACGGGCCGTATCCTGCACATAGGCGAGAACCTTGGCGGAAAGCGCCAGCTCGAACTGCATCTGCGCCCGTTGATAGGCGTCGGACACGGGTGCCGAGGCCGTCTCCACCGGCGTATCGGTCGCAGCCGCACCGGAAGCGTTGCTGATGCTGGCCGTCACATCCTTTGCCGGTGGCGAAATGCTGTAATCGGCCGGATCGAGGCCGCTTTCACCGACCGTCTCGAGAAAGGCGATGACAGCATTGGCGCGCGCGGTCAGCTCGCCTTCCGAAACCCAGAGCGTCTTGCCGCCGGCGCCGTAATAGGCTTCCAGCGCCTTGGCGATCTCGGGGGTGGCGCTGAATTTTAGATTGGCAAGGCCTCCACCGAAATTCGCCGTGTTCACCGCGCGGGCTGTATCCGCCTTGTAGTCGTAATAACGCGGGCCGGAAACACGCGGCAACGGCTCGGGATCGGAAGCATCGGCACTTTGGCCAGCGCTCGATCCGGAGGGCGAGGTGACGATGCCGGCCGGCGGCAATTCACCGCGATCACGCGCGATCTTGCCAGGGCCGCCGCGCAGGAGGTCCATCAGCGTTACCGCACCGGCGCTGCCGGGAAGAGCGGTGGAAACGGAAAGACCGAGAGCCAGCACCAGTGCTGCCGATGTTTTTCCAGATGTGACTTGCAATTTGATCCTCGTAGCACCCAGCACCGCCAGCGAAAGCGGGCATCAGTTTCATGCCTGTCTAGCCGATCGACGGCCCGTTGAAAAGAAAACGTGAAAAGGCCCATAACCGTGCCGAAATGAACCTTATGATACAGCCAAAGCCGTAAAAACGTAATTTCCAGAATTGGCGAGAATGGTTAAATTTCCATTTATTTCATTCACTTTGCCCTGCCCCGCCACACCTTCCGGGCGCCCCGGAAAGCCCGGTTTTCCGGCTATTTCGCGTCGTAGTAAAAATGACACGCCAGCGCCTTTTTCACCCTGCACCGCGCCTTAAGGCGAAATCGCTTTTGCGCGGCGGGAAATATCTGCCTCCGCTGCATTGCAGCGCTTTCATTGCCGGCGCGATGATTCTATATATCGGCCGCGCAAGGCGGGCGAAGGCGCCGTTTTGGCGGAGGAAAACGAGTAAAAAGGCAAGATTGATGACAGCCACACGGACGGAAACCGATACATTTGGACCCATTGAAGTTCAGGCCGATCGCTATTGGGGCGCGCAGGCGCAGCGCTCGCTCGGCAACTTCAAGATCGGCTGGGAAAAGCAGCCCGCCTCTGTCGTTCGCGCGCTCGGCATCGTCAAGCAGGCAGCCGCCCGCGCCAACATGGCGCTGGCAGGCCTCGACCCCAAGGTCGGTGACGCCATCATCGCCGCCGCGCAGGAAGTCATCGACGGCAAGCTGACCGAGCATTTCCCGCTCGTCGTCTGGCAGACCGGCTCCGGCACCCAGTCCAACATGAACGCCAATGAGGTGATTTCCAACCGCGCAATCGAGATGCTCGGCGGCGAAATGGGCAGCAAGAAGCCGGTTCATCCGAACGACCACGTCAATATGAGCCAGTCCTCGAACGACACCTACCCCACCGCGATGCACATCGCCTGCGTGGAAGAGATCGTTCATCACCTGCTGCCGAGCCTCAAGCACCTGCACAAGGCGCTGGAAGCCAAGGTCAAGCAGTTCGAGAAGATCATCAAGATCGGCCGCACCCACACGCAGGATGCAACGCCGCTGACGCTCGGCCAGGAATTCTCCGGTTACGCCGCGCAGGTCGCCTCCGCCATCGCCAATATCGAAACCACCCTGCCCGCGCTCTCCAAGCTCGCACAGGGCGGCACCGCCGTCGGCACGGGCCTCAACGCTCCCATCGGCTTTGCCGAAAAGGTCGCCGAGGAAATCTCCAAGATCACCGGCCTGCCCTTCGTGACCGCGCCGAACAAGTTCGAGGCGCTCGCCTCGCACGATTCCATGGTCTTCTCCCATGGCGCGATCAATGCGGCTGCGGCTGCACTCTTCAAGATCGCCAACGACATCCGCTTCCTCGGCTCCGGGCCGCGCGCCGGTCTCGGCGAATTGTCGCTGCCGGAAAACGAACCCGGCTCGTCGATCATGCCCGGCAAGGTCAACCCCACCCAGTCGGAAGCGCTGACGCAGGTGTGCGCCCACATCTTCGGCAACAATGCGGCACTGTCGTTTGCCGGTTCGCAGGGCCATTTCGAGCTCAACGTCTATAACCCGATGATGGCCTACAACTTCCTGCAGTCGGTCCAGCTTCTGGGCGACGCGGCCGTCTCCTTCACCGACAATTGCGTCGTCGGTATCGAGGCCCGCGAAGACAATATCAAAAAGGGCGTCGAGAACTCGCTGATGCTGGTGACGGCGCTCAACAGCAAACTCGGCTACGACATTTGCGCCAAGATCGCCAAGACTGCGCACAAGAACGGCACAACCCTGCGCGACGAGGCCGTCGGCGGCGGATACCTCACCAACGAGGAGTTCGACCAGTATGTGCGCCCGGAGAACATGATCGGGCCGAAGTAAGCCTGTTGAATTTTGGTGGAATGCGGAACGGGCCTTCGGGCCCGTTTTTTTTGTTTGAAGTTAGCGGGTCGGACTTAAATGATCGACGCCCCATCTCGAAATGCCATGTTTGTCGCGGCTATCGCATCCACACTCCGTCACCCCGGACTAGATCCGGGGTCCAGCGCGATCAAGTCCTTGATCGCTTTAGACTCGTTCACGGCGCAGACGCGCCGTGGCTGGATGCCGGATCTAGTCCGGCATGACGGAAGAAAGCCATTCGCATAAACAAAAAAGGGCCGCTTTCGCGACCCTCCTCATAATCCTTCAAACCGTCAAACCAGCCGGCTCTGCTCCACCGCCGCTTCGATGAAGCTGGCGAAAAGCGGATGCGGGTCGAGCGGGCGGCTCTTCAGTTCCGGGTGGTACTGCACGCCGATGAACCACGGATGGTCGGGATATTCCACCGTTTCCGGCAGGACACCATCCGGAGACATGCCCGAGAAGACCAGGCCGCATTCTTCCAGCCGGTCCTTGTAATCCACATTCACCTCATAGCGGTGACGGTGGCGCTCGGAAATATCCGTGGTGCCGTAGATTTCGGCGATCTTGGTGTCTTTCTTCAGCGCCGCCTTGTAGGCGCCAAGACGCATCGTGCCGCCGAGATCGCCCTTGGAGGAACGCTTCTCCAGCTCGTTACCCTTCACCCATTCGGTCATCAGGCCAACAACCGGCTCGGAAGTCGGACCGAATTCGGTGGAGGAGGCATTTTCGATGCCGGCAAGGTGACGGGCCGCTTCCACGACCGCCATCTGCATGCCGAAGCAGATGCCGAAATAGGGCACGTTGCGCTCACGCGCGAACTGCGCCGCCATGATCTTGCCTTCAGAACCGCGCTCGCCGAAACCGCCCGGCACCAGAATGCCGTTGACCTTTTCAAGGTATGGCGTCGGATCTTCCTTTTCGAAGACTTCCGACTCGATCCACTCGAGCTTGACCTTGACGCGGTTGGCAAAGCCGCCGTGATGCAGCGCCTCGATCAGCGACTTATACGCGTCCTTGAGGCCGGTATATTTGCCGACGATCGCAATCGTGACCTCGCCTTCCGGCGTGCGAATGCGGTTGCAGACCTCTTCCCAGGGCTCCAGACGCGGCTTGGGCGCCGGCTCGATGCCGAAGGCGGCCAGCACTTCCGAATCGAGGCCTTCCTTGTGGTAGGCAATCGGAACGTCATAGATGTTCGCCACATCCAGCGCCTGGATCACGGCGGAAGGACGCACGTTGCAGAACAGCGAAAGCTTGCGGCGTTCGGCTTCCGGAATTTCCCGGTCGGCACGCACCAGCAGGATGTCGGGGTGAATGCCGAGCGCCTGCAGTTCCTTCACCGAATGCTGGGTCGGCTTGGTCTTCAATTCGCCGGCTGCCGGAATGTAAGGCATCAGCGTCAGGTGAAGATAGATCGCCGTGCCGCGCGGCAGGTCGTTGCCGAGCTGACGGATCGCTTCCATGAAAGGCATCGCCTCGATGTCACCCACCGTGCCGCCGATCTCGCAGATGACGAAGTCGTAATCGTCATTGCCTTCGATCACGAAATCCTTGATCTCGTTGGTGACATGCGGAATGACCTGAACGGTTGCGCCGAGATAGTCGCCGCGCCGTTCCTTGTCGATGATGTTCTTGTAGATGCGACCGGTGGTGATGTTGTCGGTCTTGGTTGCCGAACGCCCCGTAAAGCGCTCGTAATGGCCAAGGTCGAGGTCCGTCTCGGCACCGTCATCCGTCACGAACACTTCGCCGTGCTGTGTCGGGCTCATGGTGCCGGGATCGACGTTCAGATAGGGGTCGAGTTTACGAAGCCGCACCCGATAACCACGGGATTGCAACAAAGCTCCGAGTGCTGCCGCAGCGATGCCCTTGCCTAGAGAGGAGACCACGCCGCCTGTGATGAATACATATCGCGCCATGGGATTCACCGGATACCTTTTTACCTCTGATTCCGCCAGCCCAAATTTCATGCTTTCGAAAATTCGCTGTTGACGAATTTGCGATGGGTCAGGCCGGAATGCGAACAAAAGAAAACCGGCAGGCTTTTGGCCTGCCGGAGCGTTAAATCAAAACCGGGCTTATTGACCGGTCGGAACTGCGTTCGGATCGGCGGGCTGCGCCGGGGCCGGAGCGGCCGTGCCGGAAGCGGCCGGAGCCGGGGTCGTCTGAGCCGGTGCGGCTGCACCATTGGTCGGCACGCCATTCTCAGCCGGAGCCGGCGTCGACGGCGTCGTCGCCGGGCCGAGCGTATCGAGAATGCCGTTACCCTGGCCCTGCGTGGCCGGAATACGGTTCAGAATGTCGGTCGGGCGCGATTCGTAGCGCGTCAGGAGACCGAGGCCGAGCGAGGTCGCGAAGAACAACGCGGCAAGGATCGCCGTGGTGCGCGTCAGCGCATTGGCCGTTCCGCGCGCGGACATGAAGCCCGAACCGCCGCCGATACCGAGGCCGCCGCCTTCGGAGCGCTGGATCAGGACCACGCCGACAAGCGCCAGCACGATCATGAGGTGAATAACAATCAAAACGGTCTGCATGACAATCCATTCCATGCCCCGCGCGGAGCACTACAAAGAAGGTTTCGCGGCTCTTTACATGAGGCGAAGGCTTATTCCAAGCCCCTTTCCCGCCATCTGTAACAGGAAAACCTGTCTCAGGCCGTCAGTTGCTCGTATGCCGCATAGATGGACAGGAAGTCTGCGGCTTTCAAGCTCGCGCCGCCGATCAGCGCGCCATCCACGTTCTCGACGCCCATCAGTTCCAGCGCATTGGCGGGCTTCACCGAGCCGCCATAGAGGATGCGCATGGTCTTGCCGGCCTCACCGAAGCGCTTGACGAGTTCGTCGCGCATGAAGGCGTGGGCCTCGCGCACATCGTCCACGGTGGGTGTCAGACCCGTGCCGATCGCCCAGACGGGCTCATAGGCGATGACGGTGTTTTCGGCGGTAGCCTCATCCGGCAGGGAGCCGGCGAGCTGGCGCTTGAGGATGTCGAGCGTCTGGCCCGCCTTGCGCTCATCCGCCGTCTCGCCGATGCAGACGATGGCGATGAGATCGGCCTGATGGGCGGCCACGGCCTTGGCGCGCACCAGATGATCGGTCTCGGCATGGTCGGTGCGGCGCTCGGAATGGCCGACGATGACATGGGTGCCGAAGCAGTCAGCGATCATCTCGGCGGAAATATCGCCGGTGTGCGCGCCGGAGGCGTTCTGGTGGCAATCCTGCGCGCCGATCATCAGCGGGCTGTCATCGCACAGCGCCGTTGAGACGTAGAGCAATGTCGAGGGCGGGCAGATCAGCGCATCCACCTTTTCGGACAGCGCGCCCTTGACGCCCTCTGCCATGGCCTTGATCTGATCGAGCGAGGCACGGGTGCCGTTCATCTTCCAGTTTCCGGCAACAAGCGGTCGAACATTCGGCGTCATGCGTATCCCATTCCCTTTGTCTTGAGGCCGCCTGTGGCGGCGCCCCTTCCCTCAGCCGTATCACGGCCCATAATCGCGACAGAAACGCTGCCGGAAATCCCGGGATATTCCTTTAACCTCAGCCGGCAACAAATGGTACAAAAAAGCGGCCCGAAGGTTCAAAACGACGGGCAATTTCTAAAAATTTGCCGTTGCTGACCCAAATCGCGGCCTCAGCGGCTCAAAATCCAGTTCAAAACCGCCCGCCAGTCGGTCATGCGCACCGGTGTGCCGTGGCTGCCACTCTCATACCGCGTGAACCGCGCCGGCTCGCCGGCCTTCAGCAAGGAACGGAAGATCGTCGCCTGCTGATCGGCCGAATAGACCTTGTCGGCGCTGCCATGGGTGAACCAGACCGGCTTCTTCGCCCTGGCAAAGGCGCTTTTCGGAAAATCCGGATCGACCGCACCGCCGAGGATCGCCATGCCCTTGAGATTGGCGACGGCAGCCTTGTCACGGCTGATACCGTAGCAGATGAAACTGCCCATGGAGGCACAGGCCAAAATGACAGGCTTGCCGCCCGATTTTTTGGCCGCATCGGCAATCAGCGCCGCAACATCGGCAACGCCGTTTTCATCGAAGGAGCGCACGCTCGGCACATAATAGGTGCCGCCATTGGCCACAGCGAGGTTTTTCAGCCGGTTGAAATTGCCGCCGAACGTATAGTCGTTCATGCCGAGCCGCCGGTCGCCGCCGCGCCCGTGAATGAAGATGACCGTAAAGGCCTGCCCGCTTGCCGGCCCGACGCGGCCGACCTCAAGCGCCCTGCCCTCGACGGACATTGTTTCCAGCGCCTGCGCCTTCTTCGGCGTCATATCGACATATTGCCGTTTCACCCGCCGCTCCGGCACCTCGTCGCGGCCATTGATATCGCGCATCTCCTGATAGTCGATGACTTCTGAAGCGCCGCCATCGGCGGTGGAAAGCACCGTCTGGGCGGAAAACAGCTCATCCTTGAACGGCCGCAGCGGGCCCTCGGCGGCAGAGGCTGCGACGGGCATGGCCGCCACAGTCAGGCTGAAAAGAGTACAAAACGTGAAATGAGCTGTGGACATGCCTTGGCTAACCGTTCATTCGTGGCTGCGAGACTTGCCATCGCAAGGCCGGCAGCGCAATCCTCCTGTTGCGAAACCCTGACACAATCGTGGCATAGGATGCGCAGCGCTCGCCCAGGCGAACCCCGGTTCAATCGGACGGGAACCGCGTTTGGCGTTATGATTGACGCTATTGGCATAATGATTCGCATGGCGAAATTCTGACACACGCTTTTGAACTTTGGACATGATGGACGACAGCAACGATCTCTTCTCCGGTCTTCCGGCAGCACGAAACAGCGATACGGAAACGAACGAGGACACCGCAAAGACGCCGGTGACCGCGGCCCCCAACGTGCCCGCCAACGCGAATGTGCAGCCGAAGCCCGCAGCCGTTGCGGCCGTGACGCCGCCCGCCCCCGCATCACCATCCGGTGACGACTACGGCGCGTCCTCGATCCGCGTGCTCGAAGGGCTGGAGCCGGTGCGCATGCGCCCCGGCATGTATATTGGCGGCACCGATGAAAAGGCGCTGCACCATCTCTTCGCCGAAGTCATCGACAACTCCATGGACGAGGCCGTCGCCGGCCACGCCAATTTCATCGAGGTCCATCTCGACGCCGAAGGTTTCCTGACGGTCACCGACAATGGCCGCGGCATTCCGGTGGAAAACCACCCGCAGGTGCCCGGCAAGTCGACGCTCGAAGTCATCATGACCAAGCTGCATGCCGGCGGCAAGTTCGACGGCAAGGCCTATGAGACATCGGGCGGCCTGCACGGCGTCGGCGTTTCCGTGGTCAATGCGCTGTCCGATCTTCTCGAAGTGGAAGTGGCCCGTAACCGCAAGCTTTACCGCCAGCGCTTTTCGCGCGGCCTGCCGATCGGCCCGCTGGAAGAGCTGGGCGACGTGCACAATCGCCGCGGCACCCGCGTGCGTTTCCATCCCGATCCGCAAATCTTTGGCGACCACGCGAAATTCGAACCGGCCCGCATCTTCCGCATGGCCCGCTCCAAGGCCTATCTCTTCGGCGGCGTTGAAATCCGCTGGAGCTGTGATCCCGGCATGGTGCCGGCCGGCGGTGAAATCCCCGAAAAGGCCGTGTTCCATTTCCCAGGCGGCCTGAAGGATTATCTTGCCGCCACGCTCGGCAAGGAATTCACCGTCACCCGCGAGATTTTCTCCGGCCGCACGGAAAAGACCGGCGGCCACGGCGCGCTGGAATGGGCCGTCACCTGGTATGGCGGCGATACGCAGATTCATTCCTATTGCAACACCATTCCGACGCCCGAAGGCGGCACGCATGAGGCCGGCCTGCGCATCGCGCTCACCAAGGGCCTGAAGAATTATGCGGACCTGACGCAGAACAAGCGCGCCAAGGACATCACCACCGATGACGTGATGATCTCCGCCGCCGGCATGCTCTCCGTCTTCATCCGCGAGCCGGAATTCGTCGGCCAGACCAAGGACAAGCTCGCAACCGTCGAGGCCCAGCGCATCGTCGAAAACGCGCTGCGCGATCCCTTCGACCATTATCTCGCCGGCAATCCGGGCGAAGCGGCGAAGCTGCTCGACTGGGTGATCGAGCGCGCCGAAGAGCGCCTGCGCCGCCGCAAGGAAAAGGAAGTCAACCGCAAGACCGCCGTGCGCAAGCTGCGCCTGCCCGGCAAGCTGGCGGATTGCGCCCAGAACACCGCAGAAGGGGCTGAGCTTTTCATCGTCGAGGGCGACTCGGCCGGCGGCTCGGCCAAGCAGGCGCGCAACCGCGCCAACCAGGCCATCCTGCCGCTGCGCGGCAAAATCCTGAACGTCGGCAGCGCCAGCCGCGAAAAACTCTCCGCCAACCAGCAGATCGCCGATCTCATCCAGGCGCTCGGCTGCGGCACGCGCACCAAGTACCGCGAAGAGGACCTGCGTTATGAGCGCATCATCATCATGACCGATGCCGACGTCGACGGTGCCCATATCGCCTCGCTGCTCATCACCTTCTTCTATCAGGAAATGCCGGAACTCATTCGCGGCAATCACCTCTATCTGGCAGTGCCGCCACTCTACGTCATTCGCCAGGGCGCCAAGAGCGCCTATGCCCGCGACGACGCCCACCGCGCCGAGCTGATGGAAACCGTCTTCAAGGGCAAGAAGGTCGAAATCGGCCGCTTCAAAGGCCTCGGCGAGATGATGGCCCAGCAGCTGAAGGAAACCACCATGGATCCCGAAAAGCGCACCCTGCTGCGCGTCGAGATCGACGACGTGGATTTCGAAGGCACCCGCGAGGCCGTCGACAACCTGATGGGCACCAAGGCCGATGCCCGCTTCCGTTTCATTCAGGAACGGGCGGCATTCGCTGATAATCTGGATATCTGATGGGAAACCGATCTAAGTATTGACCAAAAGGCGTTAGATCTGGCCATTTTGGAAGCTAAAACTGGCCAAACCACATTCTACTGTTTCCGGGTGCTGAAAGGTGCCCGGAGAATGCCTTAAGGAACAAAACAGGAGTAAACTGGGCAGGCCCGGTGTTGGGGTTATGGCAGATGCAGTGATTGCAAGCTGGGACGGGCACGACTATCTGGCTCGGTTCTTCTGGATATATGATTCAGGCCTTCGCAATCCTGAGACCCCGCATGTCGTCGAGGTCTCGTACAAGACCGATGGCCCAAAGAGCTTCGATGATGTCGTCGTGCGGTATACCCCGGGCCAAACTGAACGCCTTTCGTTTAGGGTGGAGACGGCCCACCACTTCTGATTAAGCGAGTTACCTGTTTGTCAGGGGAAACTACCCGATCTCCGGCTGGAAAGGTGGATTTCTAGCCCCGAGCGCTTGGCTCTTTCCGGCTTCAGCCAAAATAGGGCCAGGCCTGCGAGCCCGCCGGCCCTTCCCGATCGCCCCCATGGAAAATACACGCAAAGGTCGTTCATCTTCGCCCTTACTGGCCGGAAAAATCAAAAATCTGCCCCGGATTCGCTGCGTCTGGTGCCCATGACGACATTCGGGGCAGATCACAAACAATCACATATGACTTTTTGCATTTTACCCGCGACCAATCCAACTGCGGGCAAACGGCTGCGTTCTTGATCTCGGATAGCGCAATAAAACAATCAATATTAAACACTTAATTATAATTCTGACATGAAGTATCGCCCCTTGAATCCACTCCGGCCAGCACCGTGCGAGCTTCGATCTCAACGAAATCCAACGCATAACTGATGCAAATTGGTAACTCAATTCTCATTCTTTTTGTAAGCGCGCCAGAGTTGTCTTGCAAATTACCCTCTATTGATTAATGCGTCGCATTGGGCAACATGGGGTTGAATTTTATTGATGACCAGATATCTGGCCAGAGCGCGATTTGTCGTTCCGGCAGCTACCAAATCATCTACAGCAAGTGGTTTCGACAGGAAGGTGATCGGCGGTATCGCGCCGACCTCACCCGCGTTGCGAAACTCGGTCGTCGTTCTCTGCGCAGCTCTTTGCCTTGCTCCACAAACGGCATCGTCACGGGATGATCTCAAAGGGCGGCCGCCGGCAGAGGCAAACGCAGGTGAGGTAGATCCACTTGTCGCCGCATCGCAGGAGCCTGCCCTGACGATCCAGACATTTGCGGGTCCCGCATCTGATAATACGACGTCCGGTGCTTCACCATGTTTTCCGGTAGACACGATCCGCATCGAAGGCGGCCACGAACTCATTGGCAGCGAAGCTGTGGAGGACGTGACAAGACCCTTCGCATTGTCCTGCCAGAGCAATGAAAGCGTCGGCGGATTGCTCAAGGCGGTAAACGGTCTTTTTGCCGACAAGGGTTTTGCCACGACGCAGGCCTGGTTGCCGGAGCAAGACATTGCCGCCAGCAGAACGCTGGTCCTGCGCGTTGTGCCCGGGCGGATCGATGCGGTCGTCTACAAGGAGGAGCAGCAGCCTTATAAGGCGTTCTTTCCCCGCATGGCCGAACTAAGTGGCAACGTTGCACGATCCTCGTCCATTTCCGAGTTCGTGCAGCAGGCAGATGCCTGGTGGGAGGGCCTTGATGACGATCTCGAACGCCTGACCTTGCTGCCGCCATCCGCCCGGATCGCGATGACTGGCACAATTGCCAAAGACGATGTCCTGCATGTCGATCGCCTGCAGGACACACTCGATAGCCTCAACAGGGTTCCTTCGAACAAGGCAAAGGCGGAGCTTGTTCCGGGCAAGAGGCCGGCGACCTCCGACGTGCAGATCACGAACCGCATCAATGACGCGTTCAGGCTCTACGGCGGTTACGACACGGAATCCATCGAAGGCGTTGACAAGTTGCGCTTTGGGATCACGGCGGAGAAAGACAATCTGATCGGCATCAACGACATGTGGGGGCTGACGCTTAAAAGCGGCGTCGAGACCAACGAACTGAGCGGGGATTTCGCTGTTCCCGTGGGACGAGCCACAATGAGGCTCAAGGGCGACTGGTCCGAAAACATGATCGACCTCGGCCCGCTTTCCGAACTGTTCATGACGACCTGGAACGTCAGCGCAGGTGCCGACTGGATCGTTCATTCATCGCGCACGGAGCGGCTGGTTGCCGATTTCACGGTCGCGCATCGTGAACAGAACCGCTATATCAACGGCGTTGGGCTGATGGACCAGCGCGTTTCTCCGATTCAGGCAGGCCTGACTTACAGCCGCTTTTTCGAACGCGCCAACGTGTCGGCCCGGATCGGTGCCAGCCAGGGGCTGTCTATCTTCAATGCGCGCGAAGATGCCGACGATATCGACGCCTCCATACCTCACAGCCAGTTCACAAAGCTGGATGCATCTCTTTCGGGGTCTTATGTCTTTCCCGGGCGCGCCTCCGTTTCGTCCAGCCTGTCCACACAATGGGCGGCAACCGCGCTTTATTCCGACGACCAGATGACGATCGGCTCGCGCAGTTCGGTGCGCGGATTTTCCAATGGAAGCTTCAAGGCTGACCGGGGCGCGGTGTGGCGCAACGAGGTCGCATTCGCGATGCCGGTCGATTTGCTGTTGGGGAAAGCCGGATCAGGCCCGCAGCCGGACAGCCAGAGCCCAGTGCAAATACCCGCCCCATCGTCGGAATGGGCGCGAACGACCCTCTCCCGTCTCAACCCTTATCTCTTTCTCGACGCAGGACTAGGCCGCGACGTTGCCAATGAAGTCACCGGATACCGGGTCGGCAGTGGTGTGGGCCTGCGATATGGCGGCCCAAGGCTTTCTTTCGATGTCGGCTACGCCTGGCGAGTTGCCGAAGACAGCCGAAGCCGGCGCGTGAGCGAGGAAAAGGGTGAGTTGTTCATGACACTGCGTTTGAAGGTTTTTTGAGCCATGCCGTTTTTGTTCGATCCTCCCTCAAGAGATGCTGGCGATAATTGCCTCACGTTCGGGCCGCGCCGCTGGCTGGTCTCATCGGTCTCCGGAATGGGCATGGCGGCGCTTATTGCCGTTGGATTGCTGCTGATCGCGCCTGCGCCGAAAGCAATTGCGGAGGACGGAAAGGCTCTCGCTGTCCGGGAAGAGACTTCCGGGGTTGCGGCAGAAGCAGTCGTAGAGCCCAAACGTTACGGCGACTGGGAACTGGTCTGCAAGCCGCAGGCGGCTTCCGCCACGCCGAAAGCGGAAAGCGGGGCATGCCGTCTCCAGCAGGCGCAGGCCGTCAACGGCGGGAAAGATGTCGTCTTTCTGTTCAACATTGCGAGGCAGGGAAAACAACGTGTCGCGGTCATTTCGACGCCGCTGAACGTCTATCTCCCGGCAGGTCTGGAGTTGAAGATCGATGGTGGACAGGTTCAGCGCGTTATCTTCGAGACCTGCAATATCTCCGGATGCCACGCCGGCTTTGCTCTCAACGGCTCGCTGCTCGGCGCTTTGCGCAAGGGAAACGTTCTGACGGTCGCTCTCAAGGACACCAAGGCAACCACCATCCCGCTCAAGGTTTCACTCAACGGGATCAGCGCCGGTATTGACGCGCTGGATGCGGCAACACCATGAGACCAGGCAGGAAGATATGCGCAGGGATAGCTCGCAATGTGCTGCTTGCCGGACTGATGGCGGCAGGCTGGCTATCAATGGCCGGACAAGGATTGGCGGCACCCGGCGAGTTCAAGGACTGCACGGGCAGGATTGAAGAAGTGTCCAGCAGCAGCCCGATCTCTTTTGCCGATCTGGCCGGTCGCGTCGGTAAGGTGGATTACCTGCTTTTTGGCGAACGGCATGGCGTCAGGGAGCAGGCAGTTGCGTCGTCCTGTGTGCTGTCGGCTATGGCGAAGGATGATCGTCCCGTAACCGCCGTGATGGAAATGCTCTCGCGCGATGACGATGCGGCAATTGCCCTCTATCGCAAAAAACATCCGGAAACACCGGCCGGGCTCGGCGCAGAACTTAAATGGTGGACGCGAGGCTGGCCAGCCTTCGACAACTGGTTGCCGCTCGTTGAGCGCGCATTCAGCCTTCGCGTTCCCTTACTTGGCGGCGATCTGGCGGAGAAAGACGGACGCACGGGCGAACTGACACCAAACGAGAAAAAGGCGATCCGCAAACGGCTCGGCGCAGCCGAAACCGCAGTCCGCAAAAGCTGGACGAAAGCAATGATGGCAGCGCATTGCGGACTGATCTCGGACCGGCAGGCCGCGCTGAACGCCGACCATCAGATCCGGCGCGATCTTTCCATGGCCGATGCCGCAGAGCAGGCCCGGATGTTGAAGCATGGTGTTCTGCTACAAGTCGGCCGCGGTCACGGTCGCAAGGACCGCTCTCTTTATCAGGCCCTTGCCCGGGCAGACGCGTCGGTTCTGACCGTTGGCGCTTTCGCCGAAGGTGAAAAGATCACCGTCGAAGAGCGCCTCCTCTACGATTACCTCTGGATCGTCGGCAAGGCTGAACTGGCCGACCCGTGCAAACTGACAGGGCTGACGAGCAAGACAGGGGAGTCCATCTCCAGATGAGAAGCATGTTCCAATCGTTTGACATTAGACGTTCGTTGAGATGTGGGCTGCCTCTGCTGTTGTGCGGTGTCGCTCTGCCAGCTTTCGCGCAGGTCATTCCTGATCTCGGGACCAATACGACGACCAGCGTCGATGCGGTGAGCGGCGCGACGAACGTCCAGATCGCTGCTCCGGTCGGCAACATCAGCCGTAATACCTATACGGAATTTTCGGTCAGTCCGGTCGGTGTCAATCTCGACAACCGGACAGCCAATGCCCGCACCATTCTCAATGAAGTGACATCCTCCCGCATATCGCATCTCAACGGCCCGCTGGAGGTGCTGGGGGCCAGCGCCCATGTCATCATTGCCAATCCGAACGGCATTTCCGTCGATGGGGCAAGCTTCCACAAGACCGGTGGCGTCGTGCTTTCCACCGGCAAGGCGTCTATCGTGAGCCGACAGATCACATCCGGCTCCTTTCAAGATAATGTGGTGCTCAAGACAGAGGGCGGCACGATCGATATCGGTGCGGGAGGCCTTTCCGGCGCGATGTCTACCCTGCATTTGTTGGCAGGCCGCATCCGCGTCGACGGCCCTGTCGAAAACAGCTCTCCTCAATTGCGCTCGTCTATAGAACTGACCGCCGGCGGCAGTTCCGTCGAATACGATTCAGCGATCGTGCCGAACTCCGATCTCGAGAACTGGGGACGGAGGAAAGACGAGGGAAGCAACGACAATTCTGTCGCTATTGAAATAACCTCGCGCGGGACGCTGAAGGCCAATACGGTCCGCATCCGCGCCACCAACAATGGCGCAGGTGTCAGCCACGCGGGCAACGGGCTCGCGATGCTGGGCGATTTCGTGATCGATGCATCCGGCAAGGTCGCGACGAGCGGATCAATTGAAGCGAAGGACAATGTCCATGTTAAGGCGGGCTCGATAGAGGCTCGCTCACTGGCCGGTCAGCCTCAAAGCAGAATCGAAGCCATCAACGGCGCGTTGACGCTTCTGGCCGGAACGGGTGACATCACAAATACCGGTGTTCTGATGAGCGGGAAAAGCCAGGCATTCGTCAAAGCCGCTGGCGATGTAAAACTGTTGACCGAAAATACCGATCAACTGGCAATCGTCTTTGGTTCAGAGGGAAGGCTTGATGTGCAGGCCGAAGGCTCCGTTATCAACAATACGGGCAGACTCCTCTCCAACAGCGAGACGACAATCGATGCAGGCAAGGACGTCCTTAATATTGCGGACATCCTGAACGGGGAAGGTGTCTGGCACCACCAGAAAGACGACGGCAAACGCCTCTGGTACACGCTCTGGCAATCGCGGGAGATGACCGAAACTATCAGCATAAACTACGGCCAGCCGCGTCTACCCGGCCGACAGGCATATATAATCGGCAGTAGCGTTTCGGTGAAGGCTGGCGATAACATCGTTAACCGCGGCAGTTCGATCAATGCTGATTCCGGGTCGGTGCATATTGAAGGCAGTAGCATCCTCAATGAAGGCGGTCTGTCCGGCTCCCTGCAGTTCGTCAAGCGCTGCAGGCTGACCTGCATCGGTTATGGCTCCTCCACGACAAATGTTTCGGGTGGCGCGATCAATGCCAACGGCAATATTGAATTGCGCGCCTCATCCTCAATCCTGAACAGATATGGCCAGATCGTCAGCTACGGCAGCATCAATGCGACTGCTCCCTCCGTGGTGCTGGAGGGCGGCTCGATCCCGACCGTCGTTCAGCGTCCAACCGGCCTCTATAATTTCTGGGGCGGATCGACCGCGTGGATCGGGACCGGCGATCAGGGCGGCGTTTTTGAGGCGCCCCAGGGCAGCATCACGATCAATGCCTTCCGTCCTGTTCAGGTGACTGCGGGCGCGCTGCGGGCTCGGGATGGTGTCTTCGCCCGATCAGGCATCGAAACCTTCAAGGAAACGGCAGGCGAAGAATACCCGTTCGGCCTCGATTCCATCGGGCTCTTCCCGGGGATGGTCGGTAGATGATGGCGGCCCGACTTCACCAGAAATCACCGTTCTTGTTGGCCGTGAGGCCCAAACTCACGGCGCCGAAAAAAGACGAAATTGCTCTCGGGGCTAACCCGGAAAATCCTGATCACGGAGTTCAATCCATGCGCAACACATCATGCCGCCGACCCGCCCTCACCTCTCTGGCAGTTCTCGCCCTCATGAGCGCTTTGGGTTTGGCCCATCCCACAGCGGCTAGCCCTCTTGAAGATGGCAAGGCGCTTCTGGAAAAGAAGGATTTTACCAATGCCGCAAAGGCTTTTGCCGACGGTTTTGACAAGGGCGATGGCGAGGCCGGCTTTCATCTGGCGCGCATGGTCGAGCTCGGTGTGGGTTTTACGCCTGACGCGGTGAAAGCACGGGCCCTCTATATCGCTGCGGCTGAAAAGGGTTCGGCTGCGGCGATGAACCGGCTGGGGCTCATGCATCTTCGCGGCGAAAATGTCCGCCAGGATTTTGCCGCCGCGGCTGAACTGATCTGCAAGGCTGCCGATCTCGGTAACCCGGAAGCCCAGTTCAATTGCGGAGGTCTTGCTCTCGATGGTCTCGGCCGCGCCAAGGATGCCGCGATTGCATTTGGTTATTACGAAAAGGCCTCGCAAAATGGCCACACCGGCGCACGCAACATGGAGGCCGCACTTCTTCGAACCGGAACCGGAACCGAACAGGATCTCGCCAGGGCGGTGAAACTGTTCGAACAGGGCGCGTCGCTCGGAAACCCGGTCTCGCTCTACGGTTTCGCCGAGATGCTGGAAAAGGGTGAAGGTGTGGCTGCCGATCCGATCCGTGCCCACCTCTATTACAACCTCGCCAATGAACGCGGACATCCCGGCGCGCGTGCCGCTCTCGAGCGGCTGACGGCGAGCATGACACCGACAGAGATCGAGGATGCGCAGGCGCGTGCCCGCAACTGGAAACCGGCTCAGGCCGCGGAAGCAAATTGATCAATCACATTGAATTTCGAGAGGGACCATGAAGATCACGACGATTTTTATCGCGGCGGGGGCTGCACTTTTGTTGGCGGGTTGCCAGACGACGAAGCCGCTTTCTCCGGAGCAACAGGCGAAACAGGACGAATATAATCGCGAGAATGATCGAGTCGCCAAGGCGGATTGCGAACTGGTGGATTTGCTCAATCAGCGCAGGACCAAGGTGGACGAGAAGCCATTACATGCACCCGACTGCGCCTATATGCGCAGAAACAATACTCTTGTGGGTTTCGACGGCCGCCCGACGCCTTTACCGAATTTTGCCTTCAACGGGATCCCCGTGCCGATTGGCGGCGTCGTTGCACTCGCCCAGGCGGCGGAAAAGGCGACCAACGAGGAACGGGCAAAGAAAGCGCAAATACCAGCCCATCTGAAATCCGAGGATGGAGCAATCGTTTATCGGAAGATGATCCTTCGCGGGTTCAAGGAGGCCGAGGTTGCCGCAGTCGCGGACACTGCAGCTTTCTCTCACGCGGCCGTAGCGACCGGTCGCGGTCGGCAATATCTGGCATCGGGCGCGAGGTAAGCCATGCGCGTTACATTTGTCGGCAAGGCCTTGATCGCATTCAGCCTGATTGGACTTGTCGGATGTCAGGGGCTGCTCCGTCTGCTGAACAGGCAGCCAGGCGGGAAAAAATCGAACAAGCGAATCTGCGCAATGCACAGGCGTTTTGCACGATGATCGATGAGGCAAATCGATTGACAATCGCCCGCCGGCAGATGCCGCCTGAAAACGACGATTGCGCCTATTTCAGGCGCAACGGCACCCTTGTCGGCTACAGTCCGGCGGTCAGAAACCAATATACGGGCTTTTTTGACAATCTGCGGGATGTCGCGGCCTACGGTCGCGCGCAGAAGGCAGCGTTGCCGGTCTCGGTAAAAAACGACCCGGATGCTTCGGATATCTATCGCAAATTGCTGATCCGCGGTTTCGACGAAGAGATTGCCGGTAACGTGTCGCGTTCGCGCGCGTTCCTTGAGGCAGCTATCGCCTTCCGGCACACACGGCAGTTGCAAGGAATAAAATAATGGCTTGTTGGAAGATGACGCGTTTCCTTCCCGTTTTCCTCTCGCTGGCCCTGGCTGCCGGCTGCCGGCCCACCGATCCGCAGCCGGTCGCGACACTGAACGGCGAAAAGATCATGTCGGCGACGTGCACCAATTCGATCGTCACCCCGACGGAGCAATCCTGCAAAAAGGCTGTCCTCGAAAAATGCCAACCGGGGGCGACCATCGCAGACATGAGCGAAACATCTCGCCCGGTTTACCGCCATCCGGGATGGACCACGCAATATATCTGGACCGTCCTCATAAAGAACTGCTGACGATCTGGTTTGTACCTAAGCGAATACGAATTCAATTGCCCTTGCTGTTGGGAGTACCCGAATGAAAACGATGATGGTCAAAGTGCTGATCTGCAAGTCCAAGCCGGGCAAGCTGGTCAAGAAAGCGACCGCATTGGTGACGTCGGTCAGCCTCGTGCTGACGACCATCGCCAGTTCATTTGCACCCGCCAGCGCGCAGGTCATCACAGATCCGACCGCGCCAATTGAGTTTCGTCCAAATGTGACGTCTTCGGACAACGGAACGCCGACGCTGAACATCGTCAAGCCGTCGAGCGGCGGCGTCAGCCATAACAAGTTGCGCGAGTACAATATCGATACGCGCGGACTGATCCTGAACAATTCCGGGCTTGGCGGAACTTCCATCATCGGCGGCAAGGTTGAATCCAATCCCAATCTCGTCGGTGGCGGCTCCGCCAAGATCATCGTCAACGAAGTAACCGGCAGCAGACGTTCCAACCTCAATGGCGTGACCGAGGTTTTTGGTTCGAAGGCTGATGTGATCGTGGCCAATCCCAACGGCATCGATTGCATGGGGTGCGGATTTATCAACACCGGCCGCGCGACGCTGACCACCGGTGCACCGCTTATCGACTACAATGCCGGTACGGTAGGGTTGGAGACCCGGTCAGGCGACATCACCATTTCCGGCACCGGTGTTTCGGCCGCCGACGGTCATTCGCCGGATGAGATCCGGCTTGATGCAAAGTCAATCCGGATCGATGGCCTGATCGATGCGCGGGGTCGTATCGACCTTAAGGCCGGCTCCAATCGTACGGATGGTTTAACGGGCAAAACGACGGCCATCGCCGGCGATGCAGCGGGCCAGGGAATCGTTTCGAGCGCGGCAGGCGTTGTACGCGCGGCATCGATTGCGACCCTTTCCAGCGATCTGAACACAGGTATTTCGCTGGCTGGCAACATACAGGCTCTTGGTATGCTCGATGCCAATGGCGCGCTCCTGCCGGGTGCGCTTTCGCTCGTCTCCGCCGGTCAAATCCAGTTGGTGTCGGGCGGTGTGGTCGGCAACGCCGACCTGCGTGCTGCAGGCGCGCTTCAGATTGCGCGCGATCTCGCGGCACAGGGAGAAATCTCCATCACTGCCCGCGATGTTTCCCTGCTCGATACGGCGACCGTAGAAGGCGGGCGCGGCCTTTCCATCGTTGCGAGTGCCGATATCGTTTCCGCTGCCGTCCTCAAATCCGGCGGTGTGATGACGGTGGAAGCGGGCGGCAGTGCTTCTCTGTCCGGTATTATCGCCAGCGTCGGCAATATGAACCTGCGCGCGACAGACAAACTTGCCACCGACACGGCGACCCTTGTTGCGCCGAACATCGATATCAGAGCGAAGGATGTAACGCTGACATCGACCTGGTTCGAACCGGGAAACCAGGGTTCGATCACGGCAACGAATGTCGAGATCGGTGATGGCACCCAGTTCAAAAAGACTTCTCCCGTCTTCATCAATGCAGCTGAACAGCTAACCATTGGCACCCGGATCGATACCGCGGGCTATCCCGCGCTCGCGATGGCATTCCGCGATCTGGCCATTTCGAACACCGGTGTGTTCACGACGGGCGATCGCCTGTTCGATGTCCGCAACTTCAGGAATGCCGGCGTACTCCTTTCAAGCGGCCAGCTCGCGATCAACGCTCAGCAGGCTATCGTTGATGCAACGGGTGTCATCAAGGCCGGGACGCTCAGGATAACGACCGCAGGCAATCTCACCAATCTGGGAAGCCTCCTCTCCGAAACGACGCTTACGCTTCTTTCTGACGGAAGCGTAACAAATGATGGAAAGATCACCGCAGCAGGTGAACTTGAACTCGATGCCGTAAATTATATCGCCAACTCGCAGGGGGCAAAATTGGCCGCCCAGAAGGCAGAGTTGATCCTCGGGAGCGAACTCCGCAACAACGGAGCGATTAGCGCACTCGAGACCGTCGATATCAGCGCCGGTGGCACGATCACGAACACCGGTGCGATCAGCTCCAATGCAGACCTCACTCTCGTGGCGGCTGACCTCCTCAATTCCGGTGCGGCGGCATTGATCGGGACATATGCGGCAAACGTAGACATCACCCTTTCGGGCACTCTACGCAATGCGGGTCTGATTGCTGCGTCTGGGGATTTGATCTTGCAGGCGGGACAGGGAGTGCAAAATGCCACAAGCGGCGAAATCGTCGCCAAGACAATAGAGACCAGGGTCGTTGGTGATCTGGTCAATCTCGGCAAACTCGTTTCTGATACAACGTTGAACGCAACCGTTTCCGGTCTTCTCGCCAACAGCGGTTCTATCCATGCCGCCAGTGATCTGGAGCTGACTGTAGGCGATCTGATCAACAGTGGCGCAGGTTCAATCGCATCCAGCCGGACGCTGAGGCTTTCGGCAGACACCACTCTGTCGAATTCCGGTCTTCTGCAAGGCAGAGAGGGGTTTTCAGTTTCGGCTGAGAAGCTCGATAACCAGCAGATGGGGCGTATCTATGCCGGCTCCACACGCCAGACAGAAAATGGCCCCGTAGCTGTTGGCGAATTGACCGTAAACCTTTCCGGAAGTCTCTCCAATCTCGGTCAGATCGTTTCGGTCAACGGTGCCCTGCTTTCAGCGGCAACGAGCCTTGGTAACAGCGGATCGATTGAGGCTGGTGGAAATCTGCGTCTTCAGACCTATAGCTATATTCCCGGCTCTTCCTCTGCCCGTCTGGTGGCCCGCAATCTCGATCTCATCCTTGGCTCTTCCTTCACCAATGCCGGGCTGCTTGCCGTCGCCGGCAAGCTTGGTCTCGATGTCAAAGGCAATCTTGTCAACGGTGCCACAGGTAAAATCGATGCCGGCGCGATAGAGACCAATGTCAGTGGAAACCTGCACAATCTTGGTTCGATCCTGACTCCGGGAACACTGAATGTCGTGGTTGGCGGTCTGCTGACCAACGAAGCGCTGATTCATGCCGGGGCAGGATTGAAAGCCCAGACCGCATCGCTCACCAATGTCGGGACCAATGCCGCAATCAAATCCAGTGGCAACATGATCCTCGAGGTTCGCGGCAACCTCGATAACAGCCTTGGTCGCATATTCGCCGGCGGCAATCTTGCAATCGAAGTCCTGTCAACGCTGACGAACGCATCGGCCCGTATCGAAAGCGGCGCCGACATGCAGATCAAGGCGACGGCACTGATCAATACCGCATTGGACGGTACGGACAGTATGCAGGACTATTACCAGCTCGGTGACCTCAGCATTCTCTATGCGACCGAGCGCACCAGCAGCCCTGCGCGATACTGGGGGACGATGACCGCCACGCGCGACGAGTTCTCCGGGATCGTTCGGGTTCGATTGCCCGGCACGATTCGCGCCGGCGCCAATATGGCGATTTCAGGTGATGCCCTTGAAAACCGCGAAGGTCGTATCCTCGCGGTCAAGGACCTCTCCATCGACGTGAACCGTATCCTCAACGATATGGTCACCAGCAATGTCGATCACTATCGAGTGCAATGGGGCGGTGTCCGGAGTTTCATGGATAGCGGGTCCGGCAAGTTTCATGCGCCGGTCGGTGCCGATCCGCGATGGCTCGTGGCACAATTCAACCCCGCCGTTTTCAAGGACCCGGCGCTTGCCGAACGCGCTGAAGGCGGCAACCGGATGATTGTCATTTCCAAGGGCAAGTCTCCGGTGACGATCACCTATTCGGGCAAACAGAAATACAAGGATGGTGTCATCAACGGAGGCGCCGTCCAGGTCATCGAATACGCAGACGCGGCAAGTCTGCTTGATCTGGCGGCGCTCGGTATCGATCCGAACAATATTCCCGATGTGATCATGATCGGCAGCCGTATGGCCGAGGTGGGGACTGGACCCTACGGCAACGCCACGAAAACATATGTCGGAACCGCCTCGGTCGGTGTCGGCTCCGTGATAAAGTCGGGCGGCTCTTTGATGATCGATGGCGGCGCCGCGATCACCAATCGCGGCACGCTTTCCGGAAGCCTCGTCTCCATCGAGGCAGGTGAGTTGCAAAACGGTCTTGGCACGCCCGGTGGTATCGATGGTTCCGGCTTCGGCAATTACAGCGGAACGACGCTTGTTGGCATCAGTGGTAACGCCGGTTCGGCTATTAGCGGTGCCGCGGGCCAGTTGGGCATCGTCAACTTCGTGCTCGATGATGTCTCGGTTCCGCCCCTTGATCTCGGAGCTTTCGAAGCGCGGAACCTCCACAGCGTCAACGCCTCCGATTTCGGCAACCTCGTGCGCGTTACCGGCTCGACAGAAGCTGCGCGCCTGCTCGGCTCGGCGCGCATAGATGGCGCGGCGCTTACCTTCTATGCGGATCCTGTCGCGGAAGCCAAGGCTCTCGCCGAGGCGGCCCGCCAGCAGGCTGGTACGCATCTGGTTATCGATCCTTCCCTCTCTGTGGAAGAGCAACGGGAGCAGCTTTACCGCAATGCGGCGGAATTCGCGGCGAGCACCGGTGCGCAATACGGCGTGGCCTTAACCGAGGCGCAGCGCGCTGCTCTCGAAAAGCCCATCGTGTGGCATGAAACCCGCATCATCGACGGCAAGCCCGTGCTTGTTCCGCGCCTTTACCTGCCCTCGCAGGACGAACTGCTCCGTGGCGGGCGCGGCGCCGGCCTCATCGCTGCCGACGATCTCCTGATCGACATTGACGGCAAGCTCAACAACAGCGGCGCGATTGTGGCCTCCGGGCTCGCCTCGATTTCCGCCTCCTCTATTCTTAACCAGCGTCTGCTCGACCTCGATGAGCGTGACCGTGCACTTGCCGGTGGGCGTGGCGACAGCGGCCTCATCTCTGCCGGCACGCTGTTCATGGCGACCGATGGCGATCTTTTGAATCGGGGCGGCACGCTTGCCTCGGCGGGCGATATCGACCTCAGGATCGGCGGCTCGCTGATCAACGAGACAGAGCGCTACACCCGCACCGTCGATTCACAGGACGGTTGTGTCGGCAAGGCCTGCGGCACCCTGCGTACCGATTATAATGTTGCATCCATCACGGCCGGACGGGATCTGACCGTCATCGCCGACCTGGATATCGTCAATAGCGGCGGTACACTCGGCTCCGTCACCGACATGCTGCTTGCAGCCGGTCGCGATGTAACCTTCGAGACGCTGAAGGACAGTTTCGTCGCCGAAGATTATAAGAAGCGCGGCTTCCTGTCGGGTATCACGGTACTGCGCAACGAGATCACCACCGCCGAGGCCAGCGCCCAGTCGCTGGTTGGCGATGTCTCGATCCTTGCCGGTTACAGCGTATGCGACGGTGGCAGCCTGTGCGCGAAGGGAACCGCTCCTGGCGATGTTCTTCTGAACGGCGCGCTGGTCAGCGCCTTCGACAAGCTCTCGATCGACGCCACCGGCAAAATCGACATGGGTGTCGTCAGTGAGGAAGTCCATAACCGCTACAAGGAATGGGGTTTCAAGGGTCTGGGCTGGGGCTCGGTCAAACAGGCGTGGAACGATGTCGATACGACCGTCACCCGCCTTTCGGGCAATGACGTCTCGCTCAATGCCAAGGGTCCGATCACCGGTACGGGCGTGAAGATCGCCGCCGTCAACGACCTTCTGATGAAGACCGATGACACGATCCGGCTGGAAGCGGCGCAGGATGCGCTTTATTTCACGGAGAAGGGTTTTTACGTCGGCCTTAGCTTCCCCGGATCGGCCGGCATAGATGCCGCACTGAAGGGCGGCTCCGGCGGGCAGATCCTGTCCGGCCTTGCCGGCATCAATCCCATCACCGCCAAACTCGCAACGCTTGCCAATGCCGACAATGGGCTTGCGGCGGGGCTGGCTGTTGTCAATCTGGCCACGGGGGGACTGGGCGCTTTTTATAGTGCAGGTCAATCAACCCAAGGGCCTTCGCTCAGCAGTCCGGTCGAGAAAATGCTGGACCCGTTGGGGCAATTCCGAGACCCGGGAACAGGACAGATCACTGCCGGCTCGATAGCCAAGACTGTCGGCATCAACCTGTCGGTCTGGAAGAGCGAGCAGCGCTGGAGCGAGAGCCAGATTTCCGAACTGACGGCTGGCGGCGATATCGTCATGAAGGCCGGGCTGGACGTCATTCTGGATCAGGGCACGAAGATGGTCTCCGGCGGCGATGTCTCCATCGATGCCGGCCGCGATATCCTCATGGCAGCGCTTGTCGATTATGCAAAAGACAAGTCGTCTTCCTTCGGCCTGCAGCTCTCCCTGTCCTCGATCGGCTTCGATATCGGCAAGTCGAAGGGCTATGACGAGACGCTGACGAATGCCTCCATCACCTCCGCCGGCAATGTTTCGCTGACATCGGGCCGCGATACGGCGCTTCTGGGCGGCAACATCATCGGCAGGACGGTCGATCTCGATGTCGGGCGCGACCTCGCCATCCTCTCGCCGCAGGCTCAGGGCTGGCGCGACGGCTTTTCCTTCGGCCTGACGGTTGGCGTCAACCCCGCCGACTGGAGTGTTCGCGGCTCGAAGGAGGACGGCTTCAAGGCATGGTCCTCCGGCTCTGGGATTGTCGCGGCACAGGGCATCGACATCAAGGTTGCCGAAGACACCACGCTGGTCGGCGCGCTGCTTCAGGCGACCGATGGCGATATCAGCCTCGATACCGGCACACTGACGGTGGCCGACCTGAAGGATACCGACCAGTACAAGAACGTTGGCGGGTCTATCGGCATCAGCGGCGGTGGGCTGAACTCCGTCGGTTTCTCTTATGAGAAGAAGGACAAGCAGGGCGAGACCCGCACGACGCTCGATGCCTCCGGTGAATTGAATGTCACGATTCGTGATGCCGACAAGGATGGTGTTGCCGGAACGGAAGCGGACAAGGCTGCCGCCGAGGAGCTTCTCGCCTCCATCAACAAGGATGCCTCGAAGTATCAGGAAATCACCAAGGACAGCTACACCAAGCTGTCGGGCGAACTCGATGTCGAGGCTCTGCGTAATCTGAAACGCAATCTCGATTTTGCTCTTCGATACAGCCAGGCGCAGGATGCCGCCGTTCCAGGCTGGATTGCGGCAGAAGGCCCGCACGCTATCGACCAGTATCGTGAGGCGATCCTCTATGGCGGGGCGACACCTGCCGAAGCCGAAGAGTTGATGAAGACACCGCGCTTCCAGGCCATGCTGCAGGAGCGCAAATCCTTCGACGCTTTGAAGCAGGGCGCCCTCAACAGCGAGGACTTGCTGAAATCGATTATGCTGATCCAACAGGGCGAGGAACTCTATCGCGATCCGACAAGCGGTAACCTTATGGTTCGCACCGCCTGCGGCACAAACGGGCCCTGTGGTGTCGAGATCTCCAAGCTGCGGCTGGAAGCAACGGAGACCGTCGCGCGTTTCATCGAACAGAGGTTGGAAAAAGGGGACGATGCAGCCCTACAGGAGGCACTGGAATGTGCCTTGGCTTATGCACTCGTTCGTGGGGACGTAAGTCACTTTGAAACCCTGAAATCATCAGGCAAATTTGATGCTGTGGCGATCCAGAAATACGCGGACGCGGCGACGAGCATCGTCGGTAGCAATCTGCAGAACGAGGCCCCCGCTCTTGCTGCCGATGGTATCGACATCACCATGGCGCTAACAAAGATCGTCATGGCCAGCGAAAACGGTCGGATCGACGCCGCGCAATTCAATCAGTTGATCGACATCCTGAAAACTGACGGGCCAAGCGGTCAGGCGGCAAGCTTCCGAATTGCGGTTGCTCTGGGAACGCTCGGCGATGCCGGTTCGGCCTATCTGAAAGCTCTCTCTCACAGGATGCTGGACGATTATGTGGCAGATGCGGCAGCCGAGCAGCAGGTGCACAAGTTCATCGCCGAGAACCCGGATTCGCCTCAAGCCAAGGAAGTTAAGCAGCTTCTTGCACAAGGCATCGCCATGTCCGTTGCTATGGCGGCAATTGGCGTGAGGTTTTATGATGGAAAATTTGAAAGTGTTAAAGGCACGACGGGACGTTTTGAAAATGTTAAAGCTCAAAACATCGATGAAGAGCAATTTATAGCGAATGTTGAAACAACGTTCAGTAACAGTACCGTCTGGACGGGAGTTACTCGTCATAATGGGGAATTGGTCGTCCAACGTTCAGATATTGAACTGAGTCCACAGAATGTGATCTTGATGAAGAATGGCCAAGCTCCCTTCGTTCGGGGTGCCGACGGTAATTGGGAACCGGTGCAGTTGCACCACGTTGGACGCGAGACAGGTCAGTTGATTGAGGTGACCCGCTCACAAAATGCCTATAATTCTGTGAATGGTGGCCCACTACATATTCCTGGTCCGGGAGGACCTGTGCGACAATCGGGTTATTCGCAATCTTATTGGAAGCAGCGTTATCAAAGCTTTGTAAGCTCTGGACAAATTGTACCCTGAGGAGAATTTTGGTGACAACACGACGCAAAGAGTTTGATGCACTATGCTACGAGGGGCAAATTTCAGGACCAGTTGAGACTCATGAAATTCAACACGCAGAAGCGGAGTTGGGTGTCCAATTCCCCCTAGAATACGCGGATTTGTTAAGAACGTATGGTGCTGTGTTGGCTGATGGCTTCACGATATTCGGCTTACCTAGCGCCGAAAATAACGATCCGCCCCTTTGGCAAAACGTTGTTTCAGTGACTCAACAATTGAGAGAATGGAAACAGGTGGGGGCGGAGCGGCCAAGTCTAATTGCGATCTCAGAAGATGGATTTGGAAACTATATATATATGGACACTCTATTTTATTCGGAAAGTAGAATGTGCATTATAGGTCCGAACATTAACAAGGTTTTTGACGTGAGTATATATGATTTTTTTCTGGATTTTGCTTCCGGAAACTTGAATTTGTGAAAATTGGTCTGGCATATCATCAGCCCATGAATCCTAACTGAATAAAACAATGAAAAACTGTGATTGGGAAGAAATTTTCTCCTTCAGAAGCTTAAGCGAATATCGGCGATTTTTAGCTTGGCTCGAAGAGCAAGTAAAAAGAGGAGAGTGCGAAGAAATCGTAGAAGATAAGACTATTTTTTTTGAGCCGACCGAGCGTAAGTTTCGCTGTAGAGAGAGTGGTCAAATATGGCGCTTGTTGTGTCCTGATCCGGGCTATTTCTCAGGTTCATGGCGTTCTGAAGTGATTGGCACTGAGAGGTGACACCGGCTCAGTTCCCCGCACTTTCCAAGCAAACACAGCATGGTGCAGCTTCAGAAAATTACGAGGCCGGGCCGAGTGGCTGCATCGCGGCGTCGATATGCGCGATGTCGCCGATGCCCATGTGCTGGCGCTGACCAATGCGGGAGACGATTTCCAGCGCTATATCATATCGGCAACCACCCCGTTTTCCGCCGATGACTGCGACAGCCTCGCCAAGGATGCCGCTTCCGTTCTCCGGCAGCGGACCCCGGCCCTCGCCGACGCTTTCACGCAAAGGGAATGGGCGCTGCCGGCAACGATTGACCGGATCTATTCGCCCGCTTGCGCCGCAGAGGGTCTGGGCTGGACATCCCGCTTCGGTTTCGGCGAGGTACTTGCACAATTGGACCGGCGCAGTCTGGAGGTCCCGCCTGTGGGCGCCAATATATGCAGGAAATCCGAATAACCGTCTGGCTTATGCCGCGATATTCTCACGAACGCCCAGAATGCGATCGATCAGGCCCCATTCTTGGGCTTCCTCCGCCGTCATGAAAAAATCGCGGTCCATGGCCGCTTCGAATTTTTCATAGCTGTGT
Source organism: Agrobacterium sp. YIC 4121 (assembly GCF_002008205.1). NCBI lineage: Bacteria > Pseudomonadati > Pseudomonadota > Alphaproteobacteria > Hyphomicrobiales > Rhizobiaceae > Agrobacterium > Agrobacterium sp. YIC 4121. Next base: position 199,006 of record NZ_MRDI01000016.1, read on the forward strand.
TTGCAATGTTCGGAATAAAGCCGCGTCATACGGTGCTTGGTCTGCCGCATCTCTTCGGCATGGATCAGCATGTCCGACGCCTGCCCCTGGAAACCGCCCAGCGGTTGATGAATGTGGATGCTGGCATTGGGAAGGGCGCTCCGTTCGCCCGGTTCACCCGCCATCAGCAGAAACGATCCCATGGAGCGGGCTGTTCCCATGCAGAGCGTATGAACCGGTGCGCGGATATAATGCATGGTGTCATACATGGCGAGACCGCTGGTCACCACACCGCCTGGCGAATTGATATAGAGATGGATCGGCTTCTTCGGGTTTTCCGCCTCCAGAAACAGCAATTGCGCGCAGACCAGCGCCGAAACCGCATCGTTCACCTCGCCGTTGAGGAAGATGATCCTTTCCCGCAACAGCCGGGAATAGATATCGAAAGACCTTTCTCCCCTTGACGATTGTTCGACTACCATAGGGACGAGTTGCATCGCTTCGCGCATCGGCGAACTCCTGTCGTTGAAATGTCGGGGAAGGTTACGGATCAGGCGGCGAGCTTGATCGGCGAACCGTTGTGGTTTGCGGCGGCCTTTATCATCCGGCCGGTATTGACGGGCAGGTCATGAATGATGCGCAGGCTGGTGCCGCCATGGGCATTCGCCGCGATCCTGAAGGTGACGGTGCTTTCCAGAAATGACGGATTATCCTCGCGCAGCCGGTAGCGAACCTCCTCACCGGGCTTGATATCGATCGCATCGGGCTCCGCCAAAGCCTCCTTCGGCAGCCAGTTTTCACGAAACGCCGGAATGCTGATGGCGCGCCAGACCTTTTGCGGCGGCTCGTCCAGATCATATTCAAGCTCGATGCCGTTTTTCGGCGCTTCCGGTGTCTGCCTGTTCATTGGTCCATATCCTTCAGCAGGAGTTTGAGAGCCTCAATGCGCTGCGGCCAGTAGGCGCGATATTTGCCGAGCCAGGCCGCAATGCGCGTCAGCCCGTCCGGATCCACCTCATAATTGACGAAACGGCCCTGCCGCTTCTCGACCACCAGCCCTGCCCCGCGCAACACGGAAAGATGCTGCGACATGGCCGGCTGGCTGATCTCGATCCCCTCACGCAGGGCGGAAGCGTTCATGGCGCCATCCGCCAGCCTTTCGAAAATGGCGCGGCGCGTCGGATCGGCCAGCGCCCGGAAAATATCGTTCTCTGTCATAGCAACACATAAGCACACGCTTATGTGATTCACAAGCCCTTTCGGCGCGTGGAAAACGCGTCTTTTTCACGCTGATGGCACGAGGTGCCGTGAACGCTTTCTTCCCTCGCGCGTTTTCATCCCGCCTGATACTCTTCGGGCCGGGAGCGATCAAAACAAGTGACTGCATTTACGGTCTTCATCATCATTCTTCTTATGGTCATTGGACCGAGCCTGTTTGTCGTCATCGGCAAACAGCGGGAAAAGGCCATTCCCAAGCGCCCCTCCACCGCCCTGCCCCTTGCCGAAGACGCGACGACGCTGGACCGGCACTGGCAATCGATAAGAAACGGCTGGAACGAGAAAAATGCGCTCTGCCTGCTGCATTCCAACCTCGATGCCTTTGCGGTGCGCGTGGCGGCGGCGCGTGCCGCCGGGCGCAGCCTCGACCTGATGTATTACATGTGGAATGCCGACCTGACCGGACGGCTGATGATGCGTGAAGTCATCGCCGCCGCCGATCGCGGCGTGCGCGTGCGTCTGCTGCTCGACGATCTCGGCGTCTCCATCTCCGACCGCATCTTCCACGCCATCGACAGCCATCCGAATATAGAGTTGCGCCTGTTCAACCCTACCCGGGCGCGGGAAAACATTCTGCATCGAAGCATCGAGCTGGTACTGCGCTTCCGCAGCGTCAACCGGCGCATGCACAACAAGGCCTGGATTGCCGATGGCCGGGCCGTGATCGTCGGCGGGCGCAACATTGGCGACGCCTATTTCGACGCCGCCGAGCGGGCGAATTTCCACGATTTCGATATTCTCGGCTTCGGCAACATCGTCGCCGACGCCACGGAAATCTTCGACGATTACTGGAACAGCGCCGTTTCCGTGCCCGTGCGTTCGCTATTGGCGCGCAGACCGAGCAAACTCGCAAAGCTGCGGCGCGAACTCGATGCCCTGCCGAAAAGCGAAGCGGCAAAACCCTATCTGGAGCGCGTCGATAGCCAGTATGGCCGCGACCATTTCCTGATGTCGGACCGTCTGCACTGGGTCGAGGCGGCGGATATCCTCGCCGACCCGCCGGAAAAGGCGGCGGGCAAACGCCGCAAGGGTCATAACTTCCTGATGGAAAGCCTGCTGCCGCTGATGCAGGCGGCAAGCGACAGCCTGCACATTACCTCCCCCTATTTCATTCCCGGCAAACAGGGTGTGGGGATATTTCAACAGCTCGCAGAAAACGGCGTGTCGGTCGCCATCCTCACCAATTCGCTGGCCGCGACAGATGTGGCCGCCGTGCACGCCGGTTATGCCCGCTATCGAAAACCGCTTCTCTCCGGCGGGGTGCGCCTGCACGAGCTGCGCGCGCAGGCGGATCAGTCGAACTTCACCCTGCGCGGCTCGGGACAGGCGAGCCTGCATACCAAGGCCTTCACCCGCGATGGCAGGACCGGCTATATCGGTTCGCTCAATTTCGATCCGCGTTCCGCCTCGCTGAATACGGAAATGGGCGTCGTCTTCAACTCGGCGCCGCTGGTTGCCTGTATGGACGAGATATTCGCCGGCGAAATCCGTCGCACCATGAGCTTCGAGCTGGAAATCGACAAAGGCAGGCACATCGTCTGGATGACGGAAGAACAGGGGCGGACAAGGACATACCGGCGCGAACCCGACGCCGCCATCAGCCGCCGCATCGTCGCCGGTATCATGCGCTTCCTGCCGCTGGAATCGCAGCTTTAACGGGGAAAGCCTGGGTTCAGGCCGCCGGCCTTACCCCCGCTTTCGCCAGCTGTATCTGCACCAGCGTATCGAGGTTCTGGTTGACCCGGCAATAAAACTCCTCGTCGATGAAGGGGCGCAGCATGAAATCATTGCCGCCCGCCTTCAAAAACCGCGCGGAAAGCAGCCGGTTGGTGGAGGAAGACACCCCGATGATGCGCAGCTCATGCGACCCGCGCATGGTGCGGATGCGCCGTGTCAGTTCGAAGCCGTCAATATCGGGCATGTTGTAATCGGTCACCACGAGGCCGATATCGGGATTGGCCTTCAGAATATCGAGCGCCTTCGCACCGCTGTCGGCCAGGCTGACGCGGAAATTATAACGCTTGAGACGGCTCGAAAGCAGCGCCCGCGCCGTCGGGCTGTCATCGACGATCAGCACGTGATGGCGATGGTTGGTGAGAAAGCGGCAGACGGATTCCGTCAGCATATCCACGGCGAAAATATTGTCCTTCAGAATATAATCGACCACATCCTTGGCGATCAGCGTTTCGCGCGTCGCCTCATGAAAAGTGCTGGTGAAAACGATGGTCGGGATCGAAAGATCGATCAGATATTCCAGCGCCTCGCCCTTTTCCGCCCCCGGCAGGTTGATGTTGGAAATCGCCAGCGTCACCGGTTCGGGAGAATGCTCGTAACAGGCCTGCAATTCCTCGAAATTGCGGCACACTTCCACGGTAACGCCCAGCAGTTCCTTCAGGCGCATGCTCACCATCTGGGTGAACACATTGGTATCTTCCGCCAGCAAGATGCGGCTGTTGGTAAAAGGCACGCCAGAATATTGCATGCCCGTAATGCCTAGAAAATTCATTCTGCCCCGATCCCCCATCGTATGTCAGGGAAAGATAGCAGGCTCATTTTTCAAAATCATTAATAACACTTTTGCCGGAAAAGCAGTTGAGCACATGCTTACCTAAACGGAAACACGGCCCGCGAGGGGCCGTATTCCGAGTTTGGGAGGGGTATTTTGTCTCAGGCGCGCAGAAGCGCATTGTCCGTGTCGAACGGGCTTTCTTCCACCACTTCGGCATCATAGGACGTACCGAGAATGCGGATCTTGAGCTTGGTGCCCACGGCCGCATATTCCGGTTTGAGCATGGCGAGCGCGATGGATTTGCCGAGACGCCAGCCGAAACCGCCGCTCGTCACGCGGCCCGCAAGCGCGCCGCTTTCATCGACGATTGCCTCCGAACCGCGCGCATCGACATCCGTATTGCCTGACACGGTGAGCGTCGAGAACACCCACTTCACGCCGGCCTCCTTGTAAGCCACCAGCGCATCACGGCCGATGAAGCTCTTCTCCGGGCGCAGGAAGCGGTCAAGACCGGATTCATAGGCGTTGTATTCGACCGAAAGCTCGCGACCCATGTTGCGATAGGATTTTTCGAGCGACATCGACACCATGGCGCGGATACCGAAAGGCTTGATGCCAAATTCAGCGCCCGCTTCCATCAGCCGGTCGAAGATGTAGTTCTGCATCTCGATCGGGTGGTGCAGTTCCCAGCCAAGCTCGCCCACGAAGTTGACGCGCAGCGCATGCGCCGTTGCAACGCCGACGGAAATCTGCTTGCCGGTGAGCCAGGGGAAGTCCTTGTTCTCAAGGCTGGTGCGGGTCAACTTCTTAAGCAGATCACGCGACTTCGGACCGGCCAGAACCAGCACGCCGTATTTCTGGGTGATCGGCTGCAGCACAACCGAGCCATCGGTCGGTGCCAGACGGAACAGTACGTCGTGGTCATGGGCTTCGAGACCACCGGCCGAAACCATGTAGAAGCGGCCCGGCGCCCATTCATAGACCGTGAATTCCGCCTTCACACCGCCGTTCGGCGTCAGAAGATGGGTGAGCGCGATACGGCCACGCTTCTTCGGCACCGCATTGGCGAGAATGCTGTCCAGCCATGCCCGCGCACCGGGGCCGGAGACCTCCATCTTGGCGAAGGCCGACATATCGAGCACGCCGACATTCTGGTGGACATTCTTCACCTCGTTGCCGACATGTTCGAAATAGTTCGAGCGGCGGAACGACCATTTCTCAACGATACGGCCGTCATCCAGGGCCGGCGCGTGATTGTGGCTGGTGATGACATCGGCACCCACGCCGAGATCTTCCTCGCGCAGCGCATAACCTTCCGGTGCATACCAGTTGGCGCGCTCCCAGCCATAGACGGAGCCGAACACGCCGCCGAGCTTCTTTAGGCGGTCATAGACCGGCGTCGTCTTCAGCGGGCGGGCGGCGGAGCGCTCTTCGTCCGGGTAATGCATGGTGAAGACATTGGCATAGGCTTCCTCGTTCTTGGCGATGAGGTAACCTTCCGTTGCGTAAGGGCCGAAGCGGCGCGGATCGACCCCCATCAGGTCGAGCGTCGGCTCGCCATCGACGATCCATTCCGCCAGCTGCCAGCCAGCGCCACCGGCAGCGGTGATGCCGAAGGAATGGCCTTCGTTCAGCCAGAAATTCTTGAGGCCCGGTGCGGGACCGACAATCGGGTTGCCATCAGGCGTATAGGCGATAGCACCGTTATAGACCTTCTTGATGCCCACTTCGCCGAAGGCCGGAACGCGCACCATGGCGGTTTCGATATGCGGCATCAGGCGGTCGAGTTCTTCCTGGAACAGCTCATATTCGCTGTCATCGGAGGGACCGTCGACATAACAGACCGGCGCGCCGACTTCATAAGGACCGAGGATCAGGCCGCCCGCTTCCTCGCGCATATACCAGGCGGAGTCGGATTCGCGCAGCACGCCCATTTCCGGTAAGCCCTGGCGACGACGCTCCTGGATGGCCGGGTGCGGCTCGGTGACGATATATTGGTGCTCGACCGGAATGACCGGAATGTTGATGCCGACCATCTCGCCGGTCTTGCGGGCAAAGGAGCCCGTGCAGGAGATGATGTGCTCGGCGATGATCTCGCCCTTGTCGGTTGTCACCTTCCAGTGACCGTCTTCCAGCTGCTCGATGGCGGTGACGGTGGTGTTGCGATAGATGGTCGCCCCGCGATCACGCGCGCCCTTGGCGAGCGCCTGCGTCAGATCGGCAGGCTGAATATAACCGTCATCGGGATGCTGGATGGCGCCGAGCAGACCGTCCGTCTCGCAGAGCGGCCAGATTTCCTTCACCTGCTCCGGCGTCAGCATGTTGACGCGCACGCCGATGGTCTCGGCGATGCCGGCATAATACATATATTCGTCCCAGCGATCCTTGGTGCGGGCGAGACGGATATTCGAGACTTTGGAGAAGCCGACATTCATGCCGGTCTCTTCCTGAAGCTCCTCATAGAACTTCACGGAATATTTGTGAATCTGGCCAACCGAATAGCTCATGTTGAACAGCGGCAGAAGCCCGGCCGCATGCCAGGTGGAACCCGAAGTCAGCTCCTTGCGCTCGATGAGCACGCTGTCGCTCCAGCCCTTCTTGGCAAGATGATAAAGCGTCGAAACGCCAACGACGCCGCCACCGATCACCACCGCCCGTGCATGTGTCTTCATTTACAGAACCCCTGAAAAGCGCCGGCCTTGCCTTATTCCGCCGACATTGGATGGGAGGAATATGAAGCGCTTGCGGGTTGTTCAGCCGCCTGATTGCGACATGGCCATAGGGTGCTGCGACAGGGAAGAAAATGCGGAGCACGCCGGATGAATGCAGCACAGCTTTGCCGCTCGTTTCTTCTCCCCGCCGGGAGAAGGTGGCCCGAAGGGTCGGATGAGGGGCAAGCTGTCTAAATACGTCTACCCTAGCCCCCTCGTCCCGCTGCCCGGAACTCGACGTCCACAAGCAACAGCGATCTACGCTTTCGCGCCGGGTTTCTCCTTCGGCTCAGTCGGCTTCTCGCTCTTCGAGGCCTCTTTCTCTGCCGTTGCCGCACCCGTATGGGCCACCACCGCCTTGTCGCCCTCCTCCGAAAGCAGCGCCGCCAGCATCTGCGGGTTGGCGTCGCCTTCCACGTGGATGTTGAGGTTGCGCTGCGGGAACGGGATGTCGATCCCCTCCTCCCGGAAGCGCTGGAGGATTGCGATACGAAGCGCGTTTTTCACGCCAAGCCCGTTGGAGAGATCGGCAAGGTGGAAACGCAGTTCGAAATCCAGCGAAAAATCGCCAAAGCGCAGAAACTCCACATGCGGCTCGGGATTGCGCAGCACCGGCGGCTGGGCGCGCACCAGTTCCAGCAGAATATCCATCACCTTCTGCGGATCGGAATCGTAAGAGACGGAAACGGGAATTTCCGCGCGCATGATGCGGTTGCGGTGTGTCCAGTTGCCGACCGAGGAATTGATGAACTCCGAATTCGGCACGATGATCGACTGGCCGCGGAAGGTTTCGATCTCGGTGGCGCGCACGGAAAGCCGCTTGACGGTGCCTTCCGTCGTGCCCGTCACCACCCAGTCGCCCACCTTGAAGGGGCGCTCCACCAGCAGGATGAGGCCGGAGACGAAGTTGGAGACGATGTTCTGCAGGCCGAAACCGATACCCACCGAAAGGGCCGACGCCACCAGCGCCAGGCTGGAGAGGTTGAGACCGGCCGAAGACACACCGAAGATGGCCGCCACCGCGATACCGAGATAACCGATACCGGTCTTGACCGAGTTGCGCACCCCGGCATCCACCTGGCCGCGCGCCATGACGTTATTGTCCAGCCACTTCTGGAACCAGCGGGTGACAATGTAACCGATGGCGAAGACGAGGACGCCGCCGAAGAGGCTGATCAGCGAAATGGAGGCATTGCCGACGGTTATCCCGGTCAACAGGCGATAGGCCCAGCTTTCGATATCGCCCGGCTGGAAGCCCCAGGAAAACAGGATGAGCGGCACGCCGAAGGCAAGCGCGACGGCATAAATGCCAAGCCCCGCGGCAAGGCCGGCCTGATCGAGCGCCACCACGCCGAGACCGAAACGCCGTGCGAGATAACGGCCGGCAAGCGATTCTGCAAACGCGCCCTGTCGCGAAATCGCCTTGCCGGAGAGAATGCCGATATACATCGTCGCCAGCACCGCGCCGGTGGCGACGATCTGCGTGGCGAGGAAGCGTGCAAGCCCGACATAACCCGTCAGGCAGGCGCCGATGAGAATGAGGCCGCCCACCCGCAGCAGGATGACCAGCCAGCGCGGGAGGCGCTGGTTGCCGGTCTCGTAATCCTGCCCCTCGCCGATCACCGGCCGTAGGAACGATACTGTCAGCAGGATAAGGCCGATGATGATCGAGGCGAGGAAACTCTTGGCAACCGTGACGATCAGCGGCGAATAAAGCGTCTCGCTGATCGTGCCGAACAGGTAATCGAGCCCATTGACGAGCGCCATCAGCAGCACCGCCGAAGACAGCGTGTGCGCGCCCTTGTTGGACACCTTCAGAAGACGCCATTCCGGCTGCGTCGGCGCAAAGATCGCATAGCTCAGCCGCGAGACGAAATAAACGAAACCGGTGATCGCCATCGCCCCGAACAGGATCGGCGCGATGTCTGACCGCAGCACGTTGAAATTATCGAGGAAGAAGGCGGAGGTGACGAGAAACAGGAACAGCGACAGCGACTGCACCATGGTCGACCAGAAGGCCACCGAAAGCCGTCTCAGATAGGAAGGCTCGCCCGTAAAGGCCCGCCGGTCCATGCGGCTGCCGAAAAACCGGTAACCGCCCACGAGAAACAGCAGGGCGGCCATGATCGACAGCGTCACCGCCCCGAACATCGGCAGGCGCTTGTAATTCCAGACGAAGCTCGCCCAGCTGCTGAAAGCGTTGTTGAGGTTGGTCAATTCGGTCAGAAAGGCGGAGGAGGCATCGCCCAGCGTCTGCGCCGAAACCTCCGTGCGCTTGAACAGGGTGGCGGCAAAAAGCGCCCGGCGAACGGCGGTGATGTTATTGGAAATCTGCGCGGCATTGGTGGCCGTGCTCTCCACCTCGCCGGCAATCGCATTCACCTCGGCCCGTTCCGCCGTCAGCCGGTTTCGCTCCTCCGTCACCATGCTGGCTTCCGGCGGCTGGTCGTCCGCGGGCGCCGCACCCAGCGCATCCAGCCGGGTCTTGATTTGGTCGAGACGGGTGCGCAGCTTGGTGTTGGCGGCGGCGGCATCGGCGGCAATGGTGTCGGCGCGGCCCTTCAGGTCCACAAGCTGCGCATCGTCGCTGCCGCCCGCTTCCACCTGTTTGGCGATCACCGCGACATCGGCCTTCCATTTCTCCAGCTCCGCCCTCGCCTGTTCGACGGTCGAGGCCTGGATAGCCACCGGGGCGGGCGATGTTGTTTCCCCCTGCGCCGCCGCCGGCATTGCCGACAAAAGACCGCCGGCCAGAAAAAGCACCATGGCCATTATCACCGCCATGGCGCCCCTTTGCCGTCGATCCCGCACCAGGCCGTCGAACATCCTTCTGCCGTACATCAATCCGCCGAACATCAACCGCACATCCACGCCTTTCGTCTCTTTGCACCGCATCAGGCTTTTTAGCGCCTGCCGCGCGGAAAACCACCCGCATAAAGCGAGGTTTTCAGGAGTTTGCCTTGCTTTTCACCACGAGAATCATCACCTTTGATGATGCAGCAACATGGGAGGAAATCATGGAATCTGCTGGCATTGGCTGGATCGCAGCCATCATCATCGGTGGTGTCGCCGGGTGGCTCGCCGAACAATTCATGAAAAGCAATATGGGTGTTTTCATGAACATCCTTCTTGGAATCGTCGGCGCGATCGTCGCCAACGCCATCCTTTCGGTATTTGGAATCGTTTTGACGGGTTGGCTTGGTTATCTCATCGCCGGCTTCATCGGCGCCTGCATCCTCATCCTTATCGGCCGGGCTTTCAGGCGCGGATGAATAAAAGGAAAAATCCGTAAAACCCCGGATTTCCAGACTTTTCCAGCGCGACTGAAATTTTTTCGTCACAAAAATCGAAGAAATTTCATTTCCGCGCTGGACAAGCCCAAACTTCCCCTTTATACGCCCCCTCACACCGCCACACGGTGCCGGTCGGGTGATTAGCTCAGTTGGTAGAGCAGCTGACTCTTAATCAGCGGGTCGTAGGTTCGAGCCCTACATCACCCACCAAATTCTTCCTGAAATGACAAGACGTTGCGATGCTAACTTAAAGCATCGCATGATCGCTTGTGCCGGTGCGGCCCCTCACTTTCGCATTGCCATCCTCTGCCGCCGGCAACGAAATCCTCGAGAGACAGGAATCTCGTTGCGGCACCGCCCGTTTCCCCAAAGCTGTCTCAATCGTCCTTATGATCGGGACCATGAGACTGCTCATCAACATATTGCTTTTCATTCTCGGCGCGGTCGGGAGCGGGATATGTGCGTTTTTATTATCGGCAGCGCTTGCCGATTCCGGATTTCTCGGCTCCTGTTTTGAAGGAAATTGCGCTTATGCGGCGCTTTTCATGGTGCTGCCCGTCACATGGTTCGTGCTTTTTGCGCTTTATGTAATGGCGCTGCTGATCTGGCGGCGAAAGCCTTTCCGGAACGGAAGGCTCTGAAAACTTAGATGGCGACGTCATCGCCGCCGCGCACGCGTTGACAGCGATCAAGACTTGCCGCTAACGTCCGCCTGCTGGGGGATTCGCTGCCAGTGATATGCGGGCCTCATGAGCAACCCGATATCACCGGCCTCTGAATGTGCATGTTCCGATTTGCGTCTCGCGTATGTGGACATGACGGAAAACAGGGAGACCAAAGGATGCGGGCCGCAATCAATTCCCCGTCGCTTTCGATCGACACCATGGACTATCAGGCCGAGTGCCAGTTCGCACTTGAACCTTCCATTCACGGGCTGATCGAAAAAGCCGAACATGCCGGCTGGAACCGCCAGCAGGCCGCCCTTGCCATCGTCGCGCTCGCCAGCGAGCATCTCACCGATCTATTGTCCGCCGGCGGCGTTCCCGCGCCGGATCAACGCCCCCTCTCCTGATACCCTCCTCAACCCGGGCGGATCAGCGCCGGCGTCATCGAAACATCATCGCAAAAATCAACACAGCAGGTTCGGAGTGTCCCTGTCGACACTGCCGGAACAGGTTCGTGCTGTGAAGGCCGACGTGTGGGCAAAGTCGATCCCGCACGGCACCCGGACGCAGCTCGTCGCGCCGCGTTCATCGCGCCGGGCGCCAAACCGCCTGCCGGCAACCCTGCCATAGTGTTGACACAAGCCACCAATAATGAGAACATAAAGTGAACATTATGGAGGTCAGCGATGAACACAGCAGACGCAGCCATAGAAAATGCCCTTTCCGTTGTCGCCCGCTCCCGCGATATGCGCGAACGCGCGCTCGAGCGGCGGCGCGAGCTGCAACGGCGAACGGAAGTCATCATCACCCGGCCGCTTTACGTGCTCAAAAAGAACGAAGGGCCGAAACAGCTGTCGCTGAAACTCGACAGCTAGGGCACGCCCGGTTTAAACGGAATCGGTGGGCGTGCTCTACCTCTTTGTTTTTACGCATTCCGGACGTGAAACCGCTTCGCACTTTTACTGGAAATGCTCTACTCGCCGATGCAAAGAACCGGCAAGCGTGGCGCTGTGAAAGCGGAGGCTGCCCCACTTTCCTCCCGAAAGCAAAATCCCGTGCGGATCAACTCACGCACGGGATTTTTAGAATGAAGAGGTTGTTGTGCGTGTTTATTGCATGCGTTGCATTGCGGCTTCTGGTTCACCGGTCGTCGCAACCGCTGGCGGAAGGCGGTCGGTCTTTTTCAGTATGACGACTGGCTTTTCCACCGGATCTGTCGGCGGAACGATGCTTGCGGTTTTGAATTCACGGTCTACGGCAGGAACGGAAGCGTTGATCTGTTGATGACCTGCGCATTCCGCAAGCGCTGCACTGGCGGAAAAACCAAAGACAGCGGCGATAATGAGAACTGATTTCATGTCATTCTCCCTTCGCTCTGGTGGCGATCTCCAGTCTAGGTGGAGACGGGCCGGATTGAAAATCACACTTTAGAGACATCTAAAGCTCATGATCATTTCGGCAGTCGTCGTCATCGATGTGCGTGGCAGACAACAGGCAAATGCCGTCGCCCTTATTTCTTCCGCACATCCAGCGGATTTCGGCAAAGCGGTCTGCGAAATATCATCGCCACATAACTTCCCTTAAGAGAAATAAGGCTTGGCGTGTAAGTCGAAACCTTCGCCGTGTTGGCGGCCTTTATCGTTCTCCCCTCAGAGGAATTCTGCTGCATGGCACGCCTCCTTCCATGAGCGATAACGAAAATGCGCCGGTCTTGTTCCCCATCGCCCTCTCTTTGCTCCGAGAGAGGTCAAGGTGCTGCCAGTTGTTTCTTCTCCCCGCCGGGGAGAAGGTGGCCCGAAGGGTCGGATGAGGGGGCAAGCGCAGAGATATGCGGAGAGCTTGCCCCCTCATCCCGCTGCCGCGGACTTCTCCCCGGCGGGGAGAAGAAACAAGTGGCGCCCTCCCCGTGACATCGACTGTCCTCAACGCCCGCGCTTGAAAATTCCGATCAAAACCTCTATATGCCTCAGCGCGAGGACGACCTCGGCCATATCGGCGACAGCATGCGGGACGGCCCGGTCACATACCGGAGAATGAAATGCGTTCCCTGCAAGATCGTATCCGCCACGCCCTCAGTTTCGAAATCATCGGCCTTCTGCTCGTCATTCCCTTGGGCGCGCTGCTGTTTGGCATGCCTATGGAAGATATCGGCATTGTCGGCCTCGTCAGCGCCACGCTGGCGACGGTCTGGAACTATGTCTACAATCTCGGTTTCGACCACGCCATGCAGCGCATGAAAGGCACGACGCTGAAGACGCCCGCCCTCCGGGTCGCCCATGCCGTGCTGTTCGAACTCGGTCTGCTGATCGTGCTGATGCCCTTCATCGCCTGGTATCTGAATATCAGCCTTGCCCACGCGCTGGTGATGGATATCTCGTTTGCGCTGTTTTACGTGGTCTATGCTTTTGTCTTCAACTGGAGCTACGACCGGGTTTTCCCGCTGCCGGAATGGAAGTCGCAGCAGGACGCCGCCTGACCGGCACGGAAAGGAACAACGCCTCAGAGCAGCGACGCCTTGAAGAAGCTGACCACCTCGGCGTTGAAGCTGCGGTGAAACCCCGCCCGGTCGAAACCCGCCGCATCGCTGCAAATCTGGGGCACGGCCTTTTCCATCTCGGCGGGGCAAGGGGCGATAAAGGAAAAGTGCCCCGCCCCTTTTACCATCCGATAGTCCGGTTTCACCGACAGATCGTCGCGCAGCCTTGCAACATCCTGCGGCGCGACACCGTCGCCGCCGCGTTCCGAACTCCAGAGCTGGACGGGGATCGTGATATTCTTCAGGTCGCCCGCGCCGGGAAAGGCATTCAACGGGTCGGCGGTAACCACAGCCTTCACACGCGCATCCTGACCGCCATGCTGCGGCAATGTCGTCTTCTGCCGCATCTGCGTGCAAATCGGCGCCTGCGGGTCGGGACAGGGCAGCCCGGCATTGGCAAAATCAGGCGTGCCGCCGGCAAGCACCAGCGCGGTATAGCCGCCGCGCGAAAATCCGAAGACGCCGATCCGCCCGGCATCGATGGAACCGGCGTCACTAAAACCTTCAAGCAGATGATCCAGCAACCGGGCAATATCCGCCGGACGGCCCGTCAGCGCGGAAAGCTCGCCCGCCTTTTTCATTTCAAGCGCATTGTCTCCGGGGTGATTGATAGCCGCGACAATGAAGCCGGCATCCGCCAGCGCCGCCGCCGTGTCCCGATGGCTGAAATAGGTGCCGCCAAAGCCATGGGAAATGACGACGAGCGGATACTTCCCTTCAGGAACAGGACAATCGCGCACGGCGGGCAAAAGGAAGAGACCGATCCTGACCTCTTCCGGCGCGGCCGCGCAGGGCGACCATACCGCAGCCTTCATGGCAGCTTTGCCGTTCGCGGCTGGAACGTCGATCAGCCGGAGACCGACCGCCATGGCGGCGCCCGTTCCAGACAGGGCGGAAAACATAAGGCAAAGCAGCAGCAGAAATCGCATCACCAACTCACGGATCGGGCTCACGGATCGGGACCATTATGCACAGGCCGATCGGTGACCGGCGCTACGCGAACATAAAGCGGTTTCCTGTGGCGGCAATAACGCCGAACGCTTAAAGCGATTTCAGCGTCCAGGCCACGATATCGCGCGTGGCGGCGGCAAAGGCCTGATCCAGCGCCTTCACGAAATTGGCGTTGCCGGAACCGCTGACGCGGGCGCTGGCGCGGAACACTTCCTGCGCCTTCACCGTGCCGTTGCGGTCGTTCAGCAGCTTCACCGATATTTCGATATTAGCGATGTTCCTCGCGGTATCGATTTCGAAGGCGCGAATATCGGTCACGACCTGATAGTCGATTGCCAGCCCCTGCCCCGGCCGACCGACGCCACCGAGCTTGCCGGTGTCCTCGAAGGCTTCCACCAGCTTGGACTGCACCATGCGCGGCAGGCGGTCGCTCCATTGCGAATTGCCGAGATATTGCACCTCCGAGCCGGAAAGGCGCACCACGATGTTTTCGCTGTCGAGCGCCTTCAGGGCGGTCGGATCGGCAATCAGCAATTGCCGGCTTTTCAGCGAAGGCCCCTGGGTAGCCGCCCCCGAAGAGACGGAAAGATCGAAAGTGTCGTTCTTCGGCGCACCCGCGCAGCCGGCCATCAAGGCGGCAAACAGCGGAGCCAGAATGAGGGCGCGTCGCTGACGGCCGTTCATCGATCGTGTCATTGGCCCATACCCCTCTTAGCGCCTTGTTCTGCCATCATATTGTTTCACGGTTTCGCCGCCGAAAATCAACCGCTGCGGATCGCGGTCGATATTGGTGATGGCATTGTTGAGATTGTCGACCGTAACCCGCGTGCTGCCGATCAGCGCTTGGAAATCCTTCAGGCCCGAGCTGGAGAAACGCGTCAGATTGTCGGCAATCGGCCCGATACGGGCATTGAGATTGTCAGCAACCGCCTTGAAGGAGGTGAGCGTTTCGCGCGCCTTGGCAAACAGCGAATTGGCGTCATCGGTGCCGAGCATGCCGTCCACCTTGGCGAGAATGCCGTCGACGCGGCTGGAGGCGAGGTTCAGCTTGCGACCCATTTCGGTAAAGTCGGAAACCGCCTGGTCGATATCGGCACGGCGGGCGCCGACATCGTCGGCGATGCGTTTGAAGTTCGCCACGGCATCGCGCGCATCGGCGGTCGCAGAGGAAACGTCATCGACCACGGTGCCCACCTTGGCGGGATCGACGGAGGCGAGAAGCTCATCCGCGCGCTTCACCACGGTCTGCACTTCCGTGCTCGCCGCTTCGAAATTGCGCGCCGTGCTCTGTACCGTCTCCATGATGCCCTGAATATCGCTGGAAGCGGAAGCGACATCCTTCGTCACCTTGTCGACATTCGACAGGATGGAATCGATCTTGCCGGCATCCACCGCCTTCACCAGATCCTCGATGGCCGTCAGCGTGCCGTCGAGACGCACCGAGACCGACTGTACCGTTGTGGAAAGCGAGCTAAGGCTGGCGATGAAATTCTTGATGCCATCGGAATTGGCCGCCAGCGCATCGGAGAATTTCTCGGCATTGCGCACCGTCTGCGTCAGCGGGCCGCGCGCATCCTGCACGAAACCCTGAAATTCGCCGATGGCGCCATCGGCGCGTTTCAGGATCTTGTCGGCGGTGGCGAGCAGGTTGGTAACGCTCGAAAGATCGGCTGTCAGCTCGGCCGGAACGCCGCTTTCGACAGCTTTCTGCAGAATGCGCTCGCCATCCTTATTACCGCCGGAAAGCTCGATATAGGCAGCACCCGTCAGGCCCTGAATTTCAAGCACGGCGCGGGTGGACGGGAAAACCGGGGCATCGGCCTGCACTTCGGTAAAGGCGATGGAATAGGCCGGGTCGTCGCGGTCAATGGCAAGGCCGCGCACGGTGCCGACCGGAATACCGTTGAAGCGCACGGGAGACCCGACGGAAAGACCGTTTGCGGAGCCGGGAATACGCACGACAAGCTGCGCCGTCGGGCCGCCACGACCGAATTCCGCCATCCAGTAAACGAAGCCGAATGCGGCGGCGATCACGATCAGCGTGAAAATTCCGACTATGGTGTAGTTCGCCTTGGTTTCCATGCTTCTTGTTACTCCACCGGATTTTCGTGTTTGCCGTCCGGAAGAACGACAGAGCGGGCCCGTTTGCCGCGGAAATAGGACTGCACCCACGGATCGTCGCAGGCAAACATGTCCTGCAATGTCCCTTCTACCAGCACTTTCTTCTGGCCCAGCACCGCAATGCGGTCACAGACGGAGAACAGGCTGTCGAGGTCGTGCGTCACCATATAAACGGTCAGGCCGAGCGAATCGCGCAAGCGCGCAATCAGCATATCAAATTCCGCCGCCCCGATGGGATCGAGGCCGGACGTCGGCTCATCGAGGAAGACGAGGTCGGGATCGAGCGACAGCGCCCGGGCAAGGGCCGCGCGCTTGATCATGCCGCCGGAAAGCTCGGATGGGTACTTGTCGCCCGCATCGGGCTTCAGTCCCACCATCTCGATCTTCAGATAGGCAAGCTCGTCCATCAGCTTCTTCGGCAGGTCGAGATATTCGCGCATCGGCAGCTGGATGTTTTCCTTCACCGTCAGGCCGGAAAACAGTGCGCCCTGCTGGAACAGCACGCCAAGCCGCTGGTCGAGCATCATGCGGTCGTCTTCGCTCGCCTTGTCGTAGTCGGTGCCGAGAATGCGGATCGCACCCGCCTGCCGTGGCAGCAGCCGCAAGATCGCGCGCATCAACACGGATTTGCCAGCGCCGGAGGGGCCGATGAAGCCAAGAATTTCGCCGCGATAGACATCGAGGTCGAGATTTTCGAGCACGTTGCGGCCGTTGAAGCCGACGGTCACACCCTCGACGGAAAGCACCACCTCGCGGCCGTCTTTCCCGGTTCTTGTCTCATGCGGTTTCTGGTCCAGTTTCTCCAACGCGCCCTCCCTAAAAATCGATGGCTGCGTAGAAGATGGCGAAAAGACCATCCACCAGAATGACAACGAAGATCGACTTCACCACCGAGGAGGTGACGTGCTGACCAAGCGATTCGGCCGAACCGCCCACCTTCATGCCTTCAACGGCCGCGACGATGCCAATGATGAGCGCCATGAACGGCGCCTTGATCATGCCGGCGGCAATGGTCGATTCCTCCACGGCACCATGCAGGCGCGACAGGAACACCTCGAAGGTTATGCCGGAATAGGCAAAGGCCACGATGGCCGCACCGAAAAGCGCTGCGAAATTGGCGAGAATGGTCAAAAGCGGCAGCGCGATGGTGAGCGCCACCAGCCGCGGAAACACCAGCACGCCCACGGGGTTGAGGCCAATCACCTTCAGCGCGTCGATTTCCTCGCGCATCTTCATCGAGCCGATTTCGGCGGTAATGGCGCTGCCGGAGCGGCCGGCGATCATGATCGCGGTCAGAAGCACACCGATTTCACGCAATTGCAGAATGCCGACGAGATCGACAACGAAGACTTCCGCACCGAAATAACGCAGCTGAAACGCACCCTGCTGGGCGATGATCGCACCAATCAGGAACGACATCAGCATGATGATCGGCACGGCGCGCACGCCCATATGGTCGATCTGGTTGACGATCGCCGCCGGCGAGACGCCGCGCCCACGCCCGAGCTTCATCTGCGCGCCGCGCACGGCCGAGCCGAGAATATACATGCCCGCCAGGAAATCCGCGCCGTTCTGGATGACGGCCTTGCCGATGGGCGCAAAAATACGCTCGGCGAGCCCCACCTTCTTGGGCGCCTCGCCCTCCATCTCCACCTTTTCGGGCAACTGGCCGATGACCTCTTCGATACGGTCATTGCCCGTCACGGTGACGGTGGCGCCATTTGCCTCGAGGTCCTTGCGCAGGCGCTGGATGATCCATGCACCCGTCGTATCGATGGCCTCGACGGAAGAAAGATCGATTTCCACCGGGCCGGCGGATTTGCCCTTTTCGATCTTTTCAAGACCGGGGAAAACACCGGCGAGATTGCTGTTGCGCCAGGAACCGCTCATGACAAAACGCAAGCCGCCGCCGGAGACGCTGTCGTCTTCGGTGATTGCGGCCGGGTTCGCCTGTTGCCGTGTGTCCTGTTCTTGCATAATGCTCCGAGCGAGTGCAGCCGTCACGAGATTCTTAAAGGTTTCATAACGTTTTGGCCTCCGGCAAGCCACAGTGACGGCCGACAATTCGTGATAAATTTGGCGTCATGTGTCTTTTGCCGCCCAATCGGAAGTGAAAAAAACATGCCCCGTTACCTTCAAGCCACAACGGAACGTTTTCCCGTCGCCGGCAGCTTCACCATTTCACGCGGCACCCGCACCCACGCGGATGTCGTAACGTGCACCATCCGCGATGGTTCCTTTACCGGTATCGGCGAATGTGTGCCCTATCCGCGTTATGGCGAAAGTATTGAAGGCGTCATCGCCGATATCGAGGCGATGGCGGAGCAGATCGCCGGCGGTGTGACACGGCAGGAACTGCAACAGGCGATGCAACCCGGCGCCGCCCGCAATGCGGTCGATTGCGCGCTGTGGGACCTCGAAGCCAAGATCACCGGCAAAACCGTTGCCGAGCGCATCCTTGGACAGGCGGCAAAGCCGCTCGTCACCGCCTACACCATCTCGCTTGCCGACCCCGAGACCATGGCCGCGAAAACGGCGGAAAACGCAGGCCGCCCGCTGCTGAAGATCAAGACCGGCACGGCGGATGACGAAGCGCGTCTCAGGGCCGTGCGCGCCGCCGCACCCGAAGCGCGCATCATCATCGACGCCAATGAGGGCTGGAACGATTATAATATCGAATATTATCTGCGGCTTGCGGCAGAACTGAAGATATCGCTGATCGAGCAGCCGCTACCCGCCGGCAAGGATGACATCCTCGCCCGCATCGACCATCCGGTGCTGATCTGCGCCGATGAAAGCGTGCATTCCACGAAGGACCTCGCCGGCCTGCGCGACCGTTACGATGCGATCAACATCAAGCTCGACAAGACCGGCGGCCTGACCGAAGCGCTCGTCATGAAGGCTGAGGCCGAAAGGCTCGGCTTCACCATCATGGTCGGCTGCATGCTCGGCACCTCGCTCGGCATGGCGCCTGCGGTGCTCGCGGCGCAGGGCGCGGCCTTCGCCGATCTCGACGGACCGCTGCTGCTGGCGCAGGATCGTGAGCCGGGGCTGGTTTATGAGGGTTCGCTGGTTTATCCGGCACGGCCGGTATTGTGGGGGTAGAACTCTCGCTAAGGGTCCGCACTGGGTTGGTGTCGAGAGGCTGCGTTCGCACCATCTCGCCGGTGCCTAACCGGAAGGTTACTGGGAAGGCTCTAAAGCCTCACCTCCGTCATGCCGGACCTGATCCGGCATCCAGCCACGGCGCGTCTGCGCCGTGAGAAATAGGTCTTACGCGATCAAAGACTTGATCGCACTGGATCCCGGCTCAGGGCCGGGATGACGGTATGCGGATGCTACAATTTTTGCCAAACACTTCGTTTACAGGTGAGCCTGCAACCAAACACGCCAACTCAGGCCGCGTGCTTCCCGATCAGCCCCGGAATATCCACCGGCTCCATCTCGTCCGATGTGTGTTCGGCGGTAACGTCGCTCGTCTGCATCCAGGTGATCAGCTCGAAGCTGCCATCGGCATTTTCGGCAATCGCCGTGCAGCTTTCCACCCAGTCGCCGGTGTTGATGTAGCGGATGCCGTCCATGTCTTCCATGACAGCGTGGTGGATGTGCCCACAGATCACGCCGTCGACATTGTTGCGTCGCGCCTCGTCGGCCACCACGCGCTGGAATTCGCCGATGAAGTTGACCGCGTGTTTGACCTGCAGCTTGGCCCAGGCCGAGAACGACCAGTAAGGCAGGCCGATGCGGCGGCGCACGGCGGCGATGGCGATGTTGAGCGCAATTGCCGCGTCATAGGCCCAGTCGCCAAGATAGGCGAGCAGGCGGGCGTTGCGCACCACCACGTCGAACTCGTCGCCATGGATGATCAGGTACTTCTTGCCGTCGGCGGCCTCATGGATCATGCGCTCGGCAACTTCGATGCCGCCGAAATGCATGCCCGGAAATTCCCGCAGGAATTCGTCATGATTGCCGGGAATATAGACGATGCGCGTTCCCTTGCGGGCCTTGCGCAGAAGCTTCTGCACCACGTCGTTGCAGCCCTGCGGCCAGTACCAGCTGCGGCGCAGACGCCAGCCGTCGACAATGTCGCCGACGAGAATGATCGTCTCGGCCTCGTGATATTTCAGGAAGTCGAGCAGATAATCCGTCTTGGCCGCCTTGGAGCCGAGATGAACATCCGAAATGAAAAGCGTTCTGAACTGTCTGGTTTCGATTTGACCGGCCACGGATTTCATCCCCCTGTTCGGTTGCGTCCCTGCGGCTTTCTTACCTCTCAGAACCAGACTCGTGTTTCAGCAACATGACAGACGCCGGTTTTTATAGGGAATATGACGAAAGCCTTCACGAAAACGCGAATAAGCCATGGCCGCATTTGCATAAGGTGCGGTCAAATAACGGCTGTACCACGGGGAAGTTTGTTGTATTCAGGGGTCCGGAATTGAACCAGACATGACGGTGGAAGAATGACCTCTCACGATAAGAACAACACGCCCGCCAACACGGCAAAGGCCGACATCGAGGAACAGGCGCTCTTTTTCCACCGCTATCCGCGCCCCGGCAAGCTGGAAATCCAGGCCACCAAGCCGCTCGGCAACCAGCGCGATCTGGCGCTGGCCTATTCGCCGGGTGTTGCCGCCCCCTGCCTCGCCATCCATGAAAATCCGGAAACGGCGGCGGAATATACCGCCCGCGCCAACCTCGTCGCCGTCATCTCCAACGGCACGGCGGTGCTCGGCCTCGGCAATATCGGCCCGCTCGCTTCCAAGCCGGTGATGGAAGGCAAGGCCGTCCTCTTCAAGAAATTCGCCGGCATCGACGTTTTCGATATCGAAATCGATGCGCCCGGCATCAACGACATGGTCTCCACCATCGCAGCGCTGGAGCCCACCTTCGGCGGCATCAACCTTGAGGACATCAAGGCGCCGGAATGTTTCGAGGTGGAACGCCAGCTGCGCGAAAAGATGAACATCCCGGTCTTCCACGATGACCAGCACGGCACCGCGATCATCGTCGCCGCCGCCGTCACCAATGCGCTGGAACTCGCCGGAAAATCGCTCTCGAGCGTCAAGATCGTCGCCTCGGGCGCCGGCGCGGCAGCTCTTGCCTGCCTCAACCTGCTCGTTTCCATGGGCGCGAAGAAAGAAAACATCTGGGTCCACGACATTGAAGGCCTCGTTTACGATGGCCGCAACACGCTGATGGACGAGTGGAAAGAAGTTTACGCCCAGAAGACCGACAAGCGCGTTCTCTCCGAAACCATCGACGGCGCGGATGTCTTCCTCGGCCTTTCCGCCGCAGGCGTGCTGAAGCCGGAACTGCTGGAGCGCATGGCGGAGAACCCGCTGATCCTGGCGCTTGCCAACCCCAATCCGGAAATCATGCCGGAGGCGGCGCGTGCGGCCCGTCCGGATGCGATGATCTGCACCGGTCGTTCGGATTTCCCGAACCAGGTGAACAACGTTCTCTGCTTCCCCTATATCTTCCGCGGCGCGCTGGATTGCGGCGCAACCACGATCAACGAGGAAATGAAGATGGCCGCCGTGCAGGCCATCGCCGAACTCGCGCGTGAGGAAGTTTCCGAAGTGGCCGCGAAGGCCTATAGCGGCGAAACGCCGGTCTTCGGCCCGAACTACCTTATCCCCTCGCCTTTCGATCCGCGCCTCATCCTGCGCATTGCGCCAGCCGTTGCCCGCGCTGCGGCCGCAAGCGGCGTCGCCGCCCGGCCGATCACCGATTTCGAAGCCTATCTCGACCAGCTGAACCGTTTCGTCTGGCGTTCCGGCTTCATCATGAAACCGGTCTTCAATGCCGCGAAAGCCGCCGAAAAGAAGCGCATCATCTTTGCCGAAGGCGAAGACGAGCGCGTACTGCGCGCCGCCCAGGTGCTTCTGGAAGAAGGCACCGGCATCCCGATCCTCATCGGCCGTCCGCAGATCATCGAAACGCGCCTGAAGCGCTTCGGCCTGCGCATCCGCCCACATACGGATTTCGCCGTGGTCAACCCGGAAGACGATCCGCGCTACCGCGACTATGTCGATGACTATTTCGCCCTTGTCGGTCGCGTCGGTATCAACCCGGAAGCAGCCCGCACCATCGTGCGCACCAACACGACCGTCATCGGCGCGCTGTCGGTGAAGCGGGGCGAAGCGGATGCGCTGATCTGCGGCCTCGAAGGCCGTTACGACCGCCACCTGCGCGACGTCAACCAGATCATCGGCAAGCAGGAAGGCGTGCGTTCCTTCGCGGGCCTCAGCCTGCTCATCACCCAGCAGGGTGCGCTGTTCCTCACCGACACTTTCGTGAATTACGACCCGACCTCCGAGGAAGTGGCGGAAATGGCCATTCTCGCGGCCAAGGAAATCCGCCGCTTCGGCATCACGCCGAAGATCGCCCTCGCCAGCCATTCCAATTTCGGCTCGCGCGATTCCGAAAGCGCCCGCAAGATGCGCCGCGCCCTGAAGATCGTGCAGGAGGCCGCACCGGAACTGGAAGTGGATGGCGAAATGCAGGGCGGTTCGGCCCTTTCGGAAGCGCTGCGCAAGCGTGCCATGCCGAACAGCGTGCTGACGGGCGAAGCGAACCTTCTGGTTTTCCCGAACCTCGATGCCGCCAACATCACGCTCGGCGTCACCCGCACCTTGACGGAAGGCCTGCATGTCGGCCCGATCCTGCTCGGCACGGCCCTGCCCGCCCATATCCTGTCGCCCAGCGTCACCTCGCGCGGCGTGGTCAACATGGCGGCGTTTGCCGTGGTGCAGGCCTCGCACCCTTCGGTGTGATAGAGGCCGCATTAACGCAATTTTGAACAGGCTGTTGCCGCATTGCGGCAACAGCTTATGTTATCTTCCCGAAACACGGATGTCGTGAAGTATAACGCCCCTGCCACCAGCCGGGGACATCGAACGGATCGAACAATTGACCCGCCGCAGCCGCATCATCGGCCTCCTGCTTCCCCTTGTTTTCCTCGCCCCGGCCGCCGCCTTCGCGGATCAGGTCTGCGATACGCTTTATGCGCAATTGCGCGAACCGCCCCGCGTCATCGGCAATACGGCCGAGGTGCGGCGTTATGCCAATGCGCTCGCCCGCCAGAACATCGTCATCCGCAAGATCAGGAACGACCTGCGCGGCTACGGCTGCTCATCCGGCAGCGTCATCGTCTATGGCAATCCCAATGCCGGTATCTGCGCCGAGATCGGCGATGCGCTGGCGGAAGCGGAAAGCGAGCGCGACGCCATCATCCGTGACCGCGACGACGCCATGGCGGCCGCGCGTGACAACGACGGCGACATCAGGCGGCAGCGCATTCTCGCCGCCCTCGATGCCAATGGCTGCAACACCATGCCACAAACGGAAACACAATTGCCTCCGCCTCCGGATGTGACGCGTTATCCCGACGCTTTTCGGCAGAATGGCCCGCAGAACGACGATGAGCCGGGACAGGCGGGGCTTTCGCCCTACCCCAACGCTGCCGCCGAGGGTGGGCTTCGCACACTCTGCGTGCGCACCTGCGACGGCTCGTTTTTCCCCATCGCGTCCAATGCCTCGCCGCTTGATTTTCGCGCCCAGGCGGAGCAGTGCGAGAAAATGTGTCCGGGCACCGAGACGGAGCTTTATTTCCATTCCATGACGGATCAGGAAACCGCCGACATGGTGTCTGCGGAAACAGGCAAGCCCTACAGGGACCTGCCAACCGCCTTCGCCTACAGGAACGCCACGGCAAAAGCGCCGGGCTGCGCCTGCAACATGGCCGCCTATCACAAGGAAATGCAAAAGCAGGAAGAGGCCGCCCGGCCGCAGCCCGAAAAACCCTATTCCGGCATCACCACCATTCCATCACCGCAAGGTGACAAGGCTGAGAAACCCACCGAACAGCGACAGGCCGCCAAGCCGCCGGAACAGCCCGTTCCCGAACGCGACTATGACCCCAACGACAGCCGCGTCCGCGTCATAGGCCCGAAATTCCTGCCCGACCAGACAGGCCGGATCGACCTGAAGAACCCGGCATTGAAGGGTATACAGCCGCAGCAGTGACATACATCGCGGAGCGAGCGCGCGCCCCTTGCTTCTTCTCCCCAACGGGGAGAAGTCCGCGGCAGCGCGATGAGAGTGCGGCGTCAGCGATATTCGGAGAGCTTGCCCTCTCATCCGACCTTTCGGGCCACTTTCTTCCCGGCGGGGAGAAGAAACACACGGCAAGGCCCCGCCTTGTTCACAGGCCTACGCTTCTACATCCCGCCCCAGCGGTTACGAAACACCAGTTCCTCCAGCGGCACGCGCTGTCGCCAGCCCTTCACCGCCAGTTCCGGCTCGTTATAGAGCGCATCGACACGGCCGAGGCAAAGCCAGGCGACGATTTCGATATGGCCGGGAATATCGAGAATGGTGCGAATGTCGCTATCGTGGAAAATGCTCACCCAGCCGACACCGATGCCTTCGGCGCGCGCCGCGAGCCAGAGATTCTGGATGGCGCAGACGGTGGAATAGACATCCGTGCGCGGATTATGGGTGCGGCCCAGCACCACCTTGCCGCCACGCGTCGGATCGCAGGTGACGCAGATGCTGAGCGGCGCCTTGCGGATGCCTTCAAGCTTGAGACTGCGATAAAGCGCCTGTTGCTCGCCCGTAAACATCGCCGCCGCCTCCTCATTGGCGCGGCTGAAGGCCACGAAGGCCGCCTGACGGATCGCGCCATCGGTGATGAGGGTGAAATTCCACGGCTGCATGAAACCGACCGAGGGTGCGGAATGAGCCGCCTTCAAAAGACGCTCCACCAGATCGTCCGGCAGCGGGTCCGGCAGGAACTGGTCGCGCACGTCGCGACGGGTCTCGATGGCGCGGTAAATCGCCTCGCGTTCCTCACAGGAAAACGGGCGGGCGGGCGAGAGCGCATGATCGAACGAACTGGCGCCGGGCGGATTGTTTACGGACGAATCGGCTGGCATCGCTTATCCCCAACAATGCAAAGGCCGGGCGCAAATGCGCACCCCGCCTCGACAATAACCTGCCGCCGTCCGCGCGGTTCGGTCTATCCCGTCAGGCCGGTCTTCTGACTAGGCTTCATCCGCCCTTTTCGCCTTCCCGAATTGCTTCAGTGGCTTTAAAAAAAGAACGTCCGCCTCACAGCGCTGGGCACGTTCCGGTCTTTCACCGGATTCCCGATTCTCCCGCCGCAAGGGCAGGCACCTGACAGGCAAGCTATGGGCAAAAAAGTTTGCGAATGCAAGCATCCTGCCGGTGGTGCGGCAATGTGGCCTGCCTCACCCCCATCATTCCACCGGGAAATACCTGACATAAGCGAACTCGTCCCCATCCGGTGACCAGTTGGGCGAGTTCATCGTCCCCTGCCCGCCGAAAAGTTCGAACAGCGTCTCGACATTGCCGCCATCCATATCCATCAGCCGCACCCGCACATCGAGATCGCGCGGATGGTCGAAAACGTCGCCGTCATAGGAAATGAACACCACCTTGTCTCCCTTGGGAGACGGGTGCGGAAACCAGTCGCCATAGGGACTGTCGGTAATGCGCTCGACGGCGGAGCCATCCACCCGCACGCGCCAGATCTGCATTCGCCCGGTGCGGCTGGAATTGAAATAGATCCACTCGCCGTCAGGCGAATAATCCGGCCCGTCATTGCGGCCCTCGCCATGGGTCAGCCGCGTCTCGACGCCGCTTGTTATATCCATCGAATAGATATCGAAGACCTGATCGCGAATGCCGCAATAGGCAAAACCTTTCCCATCCGGCGACCAGCCATGCCAGTAGGAGGGAAGATTTTTCGTTATCAGCCGCGGCGCACCGCCCACCGAGGGCATGAGGTAGATGGCGCTCTTGCCAAATTCCACCTTATCGGAAATGGCGTAGAGCGATCCATCCGGCGAAATACCGTGATCATTGTTGCAGAGCGTGGCAAAGCCGGTATCGACCTTCTCCGGCGCGATATCACCGGCAAGAGACAGGCGGTAAAGCAGACCTTCGCTGTTCAGCAGCAGATATTTTCCATCCGGCGACCAGTTCGGCGCTTCGAAGAGATCAGGCGTCTGCCACACCACCCGCATCTGCCGGGTGCGGATGTTGAAGATTTCGATGGAGCTGCGCATTCTGCCTCCCGGGCGTGTCCGTGTGTCGTTCAAAGCGCCCGGCAATGCAGACATTCCGTTTGCATCCACCATCGCCTCGATTATGATCCTAGGGCGGCAGGCACCGTCCTGCAAATTCAAACCGGAAAAAACGCCAGCGCTCCGGCACCGTCCGTGACCCTTGCCGTTTCTCCCAGATCCGAGGTTCCGCGATGAATACCATCGCCGATCACGGCATCCGCTTCGGCCGGATCGCCGCAATGCTTCCTGTCAAAAACATCGAAAAGGCCCATGATTTTTACGTTGGCGTGCTGGGCTTCGAAAAGACCTTCGAAAACGGCAACCCTGTCGGTTTCATGATTCTCAAACAGGGCAATGCCGAACTGCACCTGACATTGCAGCCCACACATAAGGCAGCGCCCTTCAACGTGGCGCATATGATGGTGAGCGATGTCGATGCGCTTCACGCACTTTGCAAGAGCCAGGGCTTGCGCATCATCAAGGGCCTGCAAGACAAGGATTACGGCCTGCGCGCCTTTGTGTTTGAGGACCCGGATGGCAACCGCATCGATGTGGGGCAGGCTA
The DNA here is from genome assembly GCF_002008205.1 of Agrobacterium sp. YIC 4121. Classification (NCBI taxonomy): domain Bacteria; kingdom Pseudomonadati; phylum Pseudomonadota; class Alphaproteobacteria; order Hyphomicrobiales; family Rhizobiaceae; genus Agrobacterium; species Agrobacterium sp. YIC 4121. The sequence continues at coordinate 225,710 of NZ_MRDI01000016.1, forward strand.
TTTAAGACAAGTGAACGGCGCGGGGTTTTCTCCGCGCCGCTTGTTTAATGTTGTGGAACGAGCGCATGCCCCTTGTTTCTTCTCCCCGCCGGGGAGAAGTCCGCGGCAGCGAGATGAGGGGGCAAGGGTAGTGAGTTACGGCAACGTTGCCCCCTCATCCGACCCTTCGGGCCACCTTCTCCCCGGGAGAAGAAACGAGCAGCAACGCCGGGCAAAACATCCGCTACCCGCGCCTTCCTTCAATCACCTATCCCGGAACCGGTTGGTGATCGGATAACGCCGGTCACGCCCAAAGTTCTTCTTGGTGATCTTCACGCCCGGGGCCGATTGCCGGCGCTTATATTCGGCGAGATAGAGCAGATGCTCCACCCGGTGCACGGTCGCCACATCATGGCCACGCGCCAGAATTTCCTCGACCGACATTTCCTTCTCGACGAGGCATTCCAGAATATCGTCCAGCACCGGATAGGGCGGCAGCGAATCCTGGTCGGTCTGGTTGGGGCGCAATTCGGCCGACGGGGCCTTGGAAATGATATTGGCCGGGATCACTTCGCCGGAAGGGCCGAGCGCGCCCGGCGGCACATGGGCGTTGCGCCAGCTGGAAATGGCATAGACCTGCATCTTGTAGAGGTCCTTGATGGGGTTGAAACCGCCATTCATGTCGCCGTAGAGCGTGGCATAACCCACCGACATTTCCGACTTGTTGCCCGTCGTCACCACCATGGAGCCGAACTTGTTCGAGACGGCCATCAAAATCGTGCCACGCGTGCGGCTCTGCAGGTTTTCCTCGGTAATGCCCTCTTCCGTGCCTTCGAAGAGATCGGAAAGCGCCGAGAGGAATCCTTCCACCGGCTCGACGATCGGCACGATGTCGTAACGGCAGCCCAGCGCCTTGGCGCAATCGGCCGCATCCTTCAGCGATTCTTCCGAAGTATAACGGTAAGGCAGCATGATGCAGCGCACCCGCTCCTCGCCCAGCGCATCGACGGCAAGGGCGGCACAGATCGCCGAATCGATGCCGCCGGAAAGGCCGAGAACCACGCTCTTGAAGCCGTTCTTGTTGACGTAATCGCGGAAGCCCAGCATGCAGGCGCGGTAATCCGCCTCCTCGCCTTCGGGAATCTTCGAGAAAGGTCCGCTGTCGCAATGCCAGCCGTCTGCCGTGCGTTTCCAGTCGGTAACGGCAAGTGTGGCTTCGAACTGGCTCATCTGGAAAGCGAGCGTCTTATCGGCATTAAAGCCGAAGCTCGCGCCGTCGAACACCAGCTCATCCTGCCCGCCCAGCTGGTTGGCGAAGACGAGCGGCAGGCCGCTTTCGATAACCTGCCGCAGCGCCACCTGATGGCGCACATCCAGCTTGCCGCGATAATAGGGCGAACCGTTCGGCACCAGCAGGATTTCCGCCCCGCTTTCGGCGAGCGTTTCGCAGACACCCATATCGTTCCAGATTTCCTCGCAGATCGGAATACCGATCCTGACTCCACGGAAATTATAGGGACCGGAAATCGACCCTTCGGAGAAAACACGCTTCTCGTCGAATTCGCCGTAATTCGGCAGGTCGATCTTGTCGCGCAGCGCGATGATCTTGCCGCCATCCAGAAGCGCCACGGAATTGTGCCGGCCCGTCTCACCCTGTCGCGGAAAACCGATGACGATGCCCGGCCCGCCATCGGCGGTTTCCGCCGCCAGCTCTTCCACGGCTTTCAGGCATGCTTTCAGGAAAGCCGGCTTCAGCACCAGATCTTCCGGCGGATAGCCCGATATGAACAGCTCGGTCAGAAGCAGAAGATCGGCGCCCTGCGTCGCCGCATCGGCCCTTGCCTCGCGCGCCTTGGCGAGATTGCCCGCCACGTCGCCAACGGTGGGATTGAACTGCCCGACGGCAATCCGGAGATGGTTCTCTATATCGTGTCTGTCGCTCATGGCTTTTCAATACCGCGCCCGTGCCCGCTCCGCAACGCGGCAATTGCATGGCGACGCCCGTTAGGCTTCGTCCGCGCGCGTTCACGCTAAGGTTATCGCCGCACCGGCCAGACTCTTCAAAGTTCATGTCGCGTTCATCGCGCTTATGTGACAGTTACATGACACTTTTGCGACACCCGATTCACCTCCCGGGATCGGCCGTGCCGCCTGCAATACCGGAGTATGAGTTTGAGAGATTCGGCGCCAAAAACAACGGCTTCCGAAAAGGCTGGTTTCGTCTTTTCGCCTGCATGGACAAGGAGCCTTTCCAAGCTTTCGGGCATCGCCTATCCGCTTGCCAATCTGACGGTCGCGTCCGTCGTGCTGGTCGTGGCGCTGGAGTGGATCGCCCGCGGTTCGCTCACCGATGTCGGCGCTTTCCTCACCTCCTCCGCCCGCCCCGGCATGACCACCATTGCCGCCGTGCTCGCCCTTCTCGTGGCGTTGGATGCACTTCTTGGCAGGCGTTACCTCTCGCTGATCGCGCTTGCGCCGCTCTGCGCGCTGACGGGGCTGATTTCGGCACAGAAACAGACCTATCTTTCCGATCCGCTTTATCCCTCCGACCTGCTGTTCGGCCGACAGATTCTTGAGCTTCTGCCGACCATGCTGAAGGCCCAGCCGATGACGGCAGCCCTCGTCGCCCTCGGCATCTGCGCCACGATTGCGGCACTTACGGGCCTCTGGCTGCTGGCGCGCCGCCACTCACCGGGCTTGAGCTTGCGCGAACGCGCCGCCGGTCTCGCGATGGCGCTGCCGCTTCTTGCGGGTCTCGCCTCGCTTATGGACTATTCGCATTATTCCTGGGTGCGCGATCGCCTCAACATCATTCCAATGATGTGGGATCAGCAGGAAAATTACCGCCATAACGGCTTCCTGATGGCCTTTGCCTTCAATATTCCGATGGCCAATGTCTCGGCGCCGCAGGGTTACGGCGAAAACACCATTGCCGACCTGACTTCCGAGCCCGCCGCCTTCGCCGCCAACAAGGGCGATTACCCCGATGTCATCATGCTGATGAGCGAATCGCTGTGGGATCCGACGCGGCTGGAAAATGTGAACCTCTCCGCCGATCCCATGCCGACGATCCGCGCCAAACAGTCCGGCAATGTCTTTTCCCCCGAGTTCGGCGGCATGACGGCGAATGTGGAATTCGAGGCACTGACCGGCTTTTCCAACGCCTTCCTGCCCTATGGCAGCATTCCCTATCAGCAATATATCCGCCGCCCGGTGCCCTCGCTCGCCAGCTTCTTCCGTGGCGAAGGTTATTCCGCCATCGCCATGCACCCCTTCCAGGAATGGTTCTGGAACCGCGAGCAGGTCTACAGGAATTTCGGCTTCGAGGAATTCCGCTCCGAAGAGACGCTGCCGGCCATGGAAAAACGCGGCAACTTCGCCTCCGACGATGCGCTGATGGACGAGATCATGGCGACGGCCGAAAAAGCGCAGAACCCGCTCTTCCTCTTCGCCGTCACCCTTCAGGGACATGGTCCCTACGAGGCGACCCGTTACGCCGAGAACACCATCGGCGTCGAAGGCGATCTCTCCGCCTCGGCCTCGCAGGCGCTCGCCACCTATTCGCAAGGGGTGGCGGAAGCCGATGAAGCGCTGCTGAAACTCATGCGCTGGGCGAAGAAGCGTGACCGGGAAACCATCGTCGTCCTGTTCGGCGACCATCTGCCGCCGCTCGGCCAGACCTTCGTGGAAAGCGGCTATATGCCGGGCATGGTAGCCAGCCGCCGCGCGCCGCTGGAGGTGATGAAGAAGGAACACGAGACGCCGCTCGTCGTCTGGTCCTCAAAGCAGGGCGTGCGCAAGAATATCGGCACCATCAGCCCGGCGCTTTTGCCCTATCACGTGCTGAAGACGGCGGGCTTCTCCGATCCTTTCTACACCGGCACGCTGGGCGACGTGCAGCAGGCCTTTTCCGTCATCGACCGGCATATGCTTGTGGCAACCGACGGCAAGGCCCTGCCCGACTGGTCAATTGCCCCGAACGCCGTTCCCGACGTGGTGCGCGATTACCGCCTGCTGCAATTCGACATGATGTTCGGCCAGCAATATGGCCGCGAGCGCTTCTTCCCCGGTTTCAACTGGCTGCACGAAGGCGCGCCATCGGTCTGATGTTTTTCGGCGGGGACGCCTGAACCGCATGGCGGTGGAAATCGTTTGAATTCCGCCGCCATGCGGGTTTATCTCGGGAACATCCGCATCGCCCCATCAGAACCGGAGACACACCGTGTCAGATATCTCCGACTATATCGTTTCGCATTTCAAGCGTTCCTCTCGCGAAATCGGCGAAGTGGAGCGGCGCATTCTGGAACTGTCGCACCAGAAGAAACTGATTTCGCGCGACACCAATGCGGAATTTTCCGCTGGCGCGAGTTTCGGCGACAGGCTGGCCGACAATATCGCCAAGGTCGGCGGTTCCTGGGGTTTTATCCTCGGTTTCTGCTTTTTCCTGATCTTCTGGGCTGTCATCAACACCATCATCCTGACGACCGGCGCTTTCGATCCCTACCCCTTCATCTTCCTCAACCTGCTGCTTTCCATGCTGGCGGCCATTCAGGCGCCGATCATCATGATGTCGCAGAACCGCCAGGCCGCCCGCGACCGTTTCGAGGCCGCCAAGGACTACGAGGTGAACCTGAAGGCCGAGCTTGAGGTTCTTTCCCTGCATGAAAAGATCGATGTGAAGGTGCTGGCCGAACTGGCCGCGCTCCGTCAGGACCTTGCGGCACTTCACCGCCATGTCACCCGGAAGGAAGACTGACGCCGCTTACCCCCCTCTGCCCTGCCGGGCATCTCCCCCTCAAGGGGGGAGATCGACTCGCGGGCAGGTTTCGCCCATCTCTACATTTGCGAATGAACTGGTGGTCGCGCCTCCTGCCGATCTCCCCCCTTGAGGGGGAGATGCCCGGCAGGGCAGAGGGGGGTAAGCCACACGCACCTCCGCCCTCCAGAAATCGCACAACCTCCTGAAACCCCACCCCCAGTTACGAATCCGTCAGATTCTTACGCTACAGATTGACGCAGGCGTTTGTTGCATTGCACTCTTGCGGGCAAGGCTGAAGGGGGGAATCACTCCCCATCGTCAAAATGGCATCATGACCATTTCGCAGCGACGCCATGCCGGATGCGACATCCGGTCATCGCAATAATTCTGTTCCGGGGTTTTTCATGCACCAGTTCGATCTGATTGTTGTCGGCAGCGGTCCGGCGGGAAGACGGGCCGCCATTCAGGCCGCCAAGCTCGAAAAGAGGGTTCTGGTCATCGAGAAGGGCAGCCGCGTCGGCGGCGTTTCCGTGCACACCGGCACCATTCCATCGAAGACCCTGCGCGAGACGGCGCTCAATCTCACCGGCTGGCGCGAGCGCGGTTTTTACGGCCGCGCCTATCGCGTCAAGCAGGAGATCGATGCCGAAGACCTGCGCCGCCGCCTGCTCATCACGCTGGATCACGAAGTGGAAGTGCTGGAACACCAGTTTGCCCGCAACCGCGTGCAGCACATTCGCGGCACCGCGAGCTTCATCGACGCCAACACCATGAAGGTGGTGAAGAGCGACGGCGAGATCATGACCGTGACGGGCACCTCCATCCTGCTGACCATCGGCACCCGCCCCTATCGGCCGCCGCATATTCCCTTCGATGGCGAAGCGGTGCTAGATTCGGACGAGATTCTCGAGATCAAGGAACTGCCGCGCTCCATGGTCGTCGTCGGCGCCGGCGTCATCGGCATCGAATATGCCACCATTTTCAGCGCGCTCGATACGCAGGTGACGGTGGTGGAGCCGCGCGAAACCATGCTGGAATTCATCGACAAGGAAATCGTCGAGGACTTCACCTATCAGCTGCGCGACCGCAACATGAAGCTGATCTTCGGCCAGAAGGCGGAAAAGGTGGAGCGCGACGAAAGCGGCAAATGCCTCGTCTCGCTCGGCAATGGCCGCGTCCTGAAGGCGGAGACCGTCCTCTTCGCCGCCGGCCGTGTCGGCGCCACCGATACACTCAATCTTTCGGCCTGTGGGCTGGAGGCCGATAGCCGCGGCCGCCTGAAGGTCGATCCCGAAACCTTCCAGACCTCGGTGCCGAACATCTATGCCGCCGGCGACATCATCGGTTTCCCGAGCCTTGCCTCCACCTCCATGGAACAGGGCCGCATCGCCGCCCGCCACGCCGTCGGCGCACCGGCCGGCGAACCGCCGCAATTCTTCCCTTACGGCATCTATGCCGTACCGGAAATTTCCACCTGCGGCCTGACGGAAGAAGAAGTCATCGAACGCGGCATTCCCTATGAATGCGGCATCGCCCATTTCCGCGAAACCTCGCGCGGCCACATCATGGGCCTCGACAGCGGCCTGTTGAAGATGATCTTCTCGCTCAAAACCCGCCGCCTACTCGGCGTCCACATCGTCGGCGAAGGTGCGACCGAACTGGTGCATATCGGCCAGGCGGTGCTGAACCTGAAGGGCACCGTGGAATATTTCGTCGAGAATACGTTCAACTATCCGACGCTTGCCGAGGCCTACAAGATTGCGGGACTCGATGCGTGGAACCGCATGGGTGAGATCAAGAAGGATTGAGGTTGCACCGGGGGCGGCTTTTGAGACGGCGGAGTTACCGTATTCGGCCTTTTGAGAAAGCATAGCATCCCCACCCCGTCATCCCGGCCTTGAGCCGGGATCCAGCGCGATCAAGTCTTTGATAGCGAAAGACTCTTTCACGGCGCAGACTCGCCGTGACTGGATGCCGGGTCAAGCCCGGCATGACGGAGGAAAGGTTTTCGCCCCTAAAGAGACTTTCTCACCTGCGAACTAACCGTATACAGACAGCCAGCCCCCTCACCACCGAATACTATACCGCGCACTCACCCCCGGCCGGAAATGATCCGCATAACCCTGATCGAGCGTCCCCCGCACAGTCAGGTGATCGCCCAGTTTCTGCTCCACCGCCACGCCGCTGCTGAACTCGTTGAAACTGTTACGGCTCGCCCCCGTCAGCACAAAGGCCGTGCCGGTCTCGGAGCGGGAAAGGCGCAGCGACTGCGACACATCCAGCCCGTTCCATTGCTGCGCCGTGCCGTCATAACGCACGGTGAAATTGCGGTTCGCCTCGATATCCAGCTCCGGCGTAACGATGCGCTTCTGCTGCGAGGTCACGGAAACGCTGCTCGATCCCGTCAGCGCATTGAAGATGACACCGACATCACGGGCAAGTGAAACGCCTGGCAACTGTTCGGCCAGCAGCGTGACATTACCCCATACCCGCACCGGCGTATCCACCACCTGCCCCGTTTTGGAAGCGCTCATGCCCATTTCCAGCCCCGCGCGAATGGGCGTATCGACCGGCAGTTTCGCACCGATGCGCGCCGTATAGGAACGGTCGGAATTCTTGACCGGCTTCCAGATCAGCCCGGCCTCATCGGCGTGTGCCGCGGTGCCAGCGGCGGTGAAAAAAGACAATAGAAGGGTAAAACCCGCTTGTGGCGACATATCTTGTCCCCTTGCAAATTAAGGGCGCACCGGGAGAACCCGGCAGGCACGGTAAAAGCTTAAGGCCAATGGTTTGGCAGCGATAAGGCCGCACAAGAGCGGCACACAATGCCCGAACGACCGCATGCAGCGGCCGGGGCAAATCATGCTGCGCAGGGTGCCAGATGAACGGGAGATGAACAAGAGCAGATGCAGCAAAAAATCATGCTGCACTGCATTGTGATCGAAACGACGGTAGGGAAGCCCGCGCGACCGCCCAGAAACCGGACGCCCAAAACAAAAAGGCCGCAGCTTTCGCCACGGCCTTCCATTCAATCAGCTTGCACTGAAGAAGATTATTCGGCGTCGCCTTCAGCGGCCTTCTTCTTGGCCGGAGCCTTCTTCTTCGGAGCGGCTTCTTCGCCTTCAGCGGCGTCGTCAGCCTTGGCAGCGGCCTTTTTCTTGGCCGGGGCCTTCTTCTTGGTTTCCGTTGCTTCTTCGGCGTCGTCAGCCAGAAGCTCTTCCTTGGAAACGGTCTTGTCCGTTACCGAGATTTCGGAGAGCAGCTTGTCGATAACCTTTTCTTCGAAGATCGGAGCGCGCAGCGAAGCGGAAGCGCCGGGGGTGTTGCGGAAGAAATCGAGGATTTCCTTCTGCTGGCCCGGGAACTGCTGCAGCTGCTGGAACAGCGCACGCTGCATTTCTTCTTCGGTCACTTCAACGCCGGCCTTTTCGCCGATTTCGGAGAGAACGAGGCCGAGACGGACGCGGCGTTCAGCCAGCTTGCGATATTCTTCGCGGGCTTCTTCTTCAGTTGTGTCTTCGTCAGCGAAGGTCTTGCCGGACTGAGCGAGATCGGTGTTGATCTGGCGCCAGATGTTGTCGAACTCGGCGTCGACGAGGCCAGCCGGCGTGTCGAACTTGTACATTTCGTCCAGCTGGTCGAGAATCTGACGCTTGACCTTCTGGCGGGTGATGTTGCCGTACTGGCTTTCGATCTGGCCCTTGACGATTTCCTTCAGCTTTTCAGCCGATTCGAGACCGAGCTTGGTGGCCAGTTCGTCGTTGATTTCAACAGCAGCGGCAGCAGCAACTTCCTTGACGGTGATGTCGAAGTTGGCTTCCTTGCCGGCAAGGTTCGCAGCCGGGTAGTCGGCCGGGAAGGTTACGGTGATGGTCTTTTCATCGCCAGCCTTGACGCCGACCAGCTGGTCTTCGAAGCCGGGGATGAAGCGGCCCGAACCGAGAACCAGTTCGGCATCTTCGGCCGCGCCGCCGTCGAAGGCAACGCCGTCAACCTTGCCGAGATAGTTCATGGTGACGCGGTCGCCATCGGCGGCCTTGCCCTTCTTGGGCTCGTAGGTGCGGGCGCTTTCGGCGATCTTGAGGATCTGCTCGTTGATTTCGTCTTCGGAGACTTCAACAACTTCGCGGGTAACCTTGATGCCGTCATTGGCCTTCAGTTCGATGGCCGGAATGATTTCGTAGGCAACGGTGAATTCGAAATCGGATTCAGCCGACAGGATCTTTTCGGCCTCCTGCTCGTCTTCGGTCATGGAGATGGCCGGCTGCGTCGCAGACTTTTCGCCGCGGCTGGAAAGGATTTCGGTCGGCTTTTCACGAACCAGCTCGTTGACGAGGTCGGCCATGATGGACTTGCCGTACATCTTCTTCAGGTGGCCCATCGGCACCTTGCCGGGACGGAAACCGTTGATGCGAACCTTGTCCTTGGCGTCAACCAGGCGCTCGTCCAGACGGGCCTTCATGTCGGCAGCCGGAATAACGACCTTGAGTTCGCGCTTCAGCCCTTCAGCGAGCGTTTCGATAACCTGCATTTTCCTAACCTTCACATCATGGCGGCGGTGCTCAGACAGCCGTTGGTTTACTTTCGAGCACTGCGCCGGAAACATCGTTGCCCGGCCGTGGCTTCCCTTATTTCTTTACACAAGCCCCTGCCGGACGCCGTTTAGCCTGCACCGGAAAAAAGACCAAAGGGGAGAAATGAACCCCGAAGCTCCCCGCATCTTATAAAGATGCACTCTGGCGCAAGCGTGGCGCAGCCATGCCTTGCTTGTGGTGCGGGTAGAGAGACTCGAACTCCCACGCCGAAGCGTTGGTACCTAAAACCAATGCGTCTACCAATTCCGCCATACCCGCACGTTGGGCGGCGGTATGTCACAATGTTCAGAAAGGGTCAAGCACGCCTTATCGCCGCCTTTCGTTTCCTCCGGACTTTTCTCATCCCCCGCGCCAGTGGCAGGAGGCGGCCGCGCTCTCCGCTTATTCGCCACCCGCGCCGGGGAACAGGGCGCAACAGCCGGACAGGGGCGATTCTGGGCGGAAACGGCAAGCCGCGCCGCATCCGCCTCCCATCGCCTTCCCAATCCACATGGCCCGGCGCATCGCATGCAGGCGGGCGGAGAAAACAGGCAATATTTATGCGGCTACATTGACATTATATATAGCGCGCGCCGCAGCCCGGTTACCGCATTGCCGGCCCCTGCTCCAGACCAGCAATTGATGGGCTTCCGCAACCTGCCCCGCCACTTATACGGTCATCCCTCACGCCTTCGCACTGCCGAAGACCCAGGCGACCACCAAAAGCACACAAATTGGTCACAAATTATGCATGAATCGCCGCAATCGGCCTGTTTCATCGGCTTGCATTGCAATGCGTGCATAGGTGACATCTTGCTTTGTCTGTTTTTGTTTTGATTAAACCGATTATATTCATGGTCATACAGAGATCGAGTTCAGCCCCGGACCAAAGCCTCCCAAGACTGGCCGCAGAGACTGAACAGCACGAAGAGGAAGATGAAAATGAACATTGCACGCTCGCTCACCAACTGGCGCAAGTATCGTCAGACCGTAACCGAACTCGGCCGCATGACCGACCGCGAACTGAGTGACCTCGGCATTGGCCGTCAGGACATCCGCCGCGTCGCCAAGACCGCCGTCGGCTTCTGATTATAAGCACCGCCGCTTCTTGCGGCGGATGCGAGACGACCTACCCAAAAAGGCCTGAGGCTCCCGCCTCCGGCCTTTTTTCGTTTTGGGCGGTTCTCCGGGTCGAAGCGGCATTGCCACAGCCGCTCGCGGGGTCGGCAGATGAAAAATGCATCGATGGCCGATCATCTGCGCAGCGCCCGGATAGCGTCAGAGCCCCCTCCCGACGCGCCTTTTTACACCGAAAAGCGCCTTTAGCGCCGCCAAAGGCTGCCAAACCTGTCAAAACCGCCTGAAACACAGGCATTTCCGCTCATATTTTGCTCAGATGATATTCAAAGCCGCAAATTTAGCCGACATAGTGCACAAATGCATGGCAGTAGCCTAAATTCTGCACTGCACAACATGGCTCAATGTCTATATATAAACCTCAACAGCCGAGAGCACAGAGAAACGCTGAGCCGGCAGACGAAATCAACAGAGATAGATTGAGGAAACGACCATGAACCCCATCCGCATCGCAAAGAACTGGATCTCCTACCGCCGCACGATCAACGAACTTGGCAGCCTTTCCAACCAGGCTCTGAGCGACATCGGCCTGACCCGTTACGACATCCGTAACGTAGCAGCCCGTTCGTTCCGCTAAGGCGTAAACGATCGTCCCGCTGCCCGACCTCCAGGGCGCGACGATTGAGCGACAGGTAAAAAAGCGGCGCCTCTGGCGCCGTTTTTGATTCTGGCAGGATCTACTGGAAATTCTCGCCAGTCGGCGATTGACGAACATCGGCCCGGCGAACCATGCCATGCGGCACCGCCCCCCTTTCTTGTCGGTGGCTGGTTCGCTACGCTCCTCTCCCGTCGTGCCGGACTTGATCCGGCATCCAGTCACGGCGCGTCTGCGCCGTGGGAAGAGTCCTTTCAGCCCAAAGACCTGGGCTGGCTGGATTCCGGCTCAAGGCCGGAATGACGGAGGAAGATGGTCCACTACCAAAATGCTGCCAACCATCACAGCAAATTACACATCCAGGACGGAAACGAGATCGCTCGTTACGTTCGGGCGGCTCGCGAGCATAAAGACCACATCCTCTCTCACATCCCCATCCTCAAAAACATTTGGCTGCCCCGGCCATGCATGCTAGTGCATCCGCAAACAATGCCGCGTCCTTCGGGACCCGCGCGGAATAATCACTCGAAAGACAGCCGCCGGACGGGAGCCTTTGCCCCGCGGAGGCACATGGACGCCAGCATGCAAGACAAGACCACTTCTCCCATTCACGTCGTGGGCGGCGGACTGGCCGGTTCGGAAGCCGCGTGGCAGATCGCGCAAAGCGGTGTGCCCGTCATCCTGCATGAAATGCGCGGCGTGCGCGGGACGGACGCGCATAAGGGCGATACGCTGGCGGAACTGGTCTGTTCCAACTCCTTCCGCTCCGACGATGCGACGGCCAATGCGGTTGGTGTCATCCATGCCGAAATGCGGCTTGCCGGTTCTCTGATCATGGCCTGCGCCGACAGGCACCAGGTGCCGGCCGGCGGCGCGCTCGCCGTCGATCGCGACGGGTTCTCCGAGGCCGTAACGAAAGAGCTGGAAAGTCACCCACTGGTGACGATCGTGCGCGAAGAGGTGAACGGTCTGCCGCCGAAGGAATGGGGCAACTCGATCATCGCCACCGGCCCGCTGACCTCGCCGGATCTCGCAGCCGCCATCCAGGCCGAGACGGGTGAGGATGCGCTCGCCTTCTTCGACGCTATCGCCCCCATCGTCCACCGCGACAGCATCAATATGGATATCTGCTGGTACCAGTCGCGTTACGACAAGGTCGGCCCCGGCGGCACCGGCAAGGATTACATCAACTGCCCGCTGAACGAGGAGCAGTACAACGCCTTCATCGACGCGCTGATTGCCGGCGACACGGTGGGTTTCAAGGAATGGGAAGGCACGCCCTATTTCGACGGCTGCCTGCCTATCGAGATCATGGCCGAGCGCGGCCGCGAAACGCTGCGCCATGGCCCGATGAAGCCGATGGGACTGACCAACGCCCATAACCCCACGGTCAAGGCCTATGCCGTCGTGCAGCTGCGACAGGACAATGCGCTCGGCACGCTCTACAACATGGTCGGTTTCCAGACCAAGCTGAAATACGGCGTTCAGGCGGATGTATTCCGCATGATACCGGGCCTCGAAAATGCGGAGTTCGCCCGCCTCGGCGGCCTGCACCGCAACACCTATATCGATTCCCCGATCCTGCTCGACCGCTCGCTGAAGCTGAAATCGCGGCCGGACCTGCGTTTCGCCGGCCAGATCACCGGCTGCGAAGGTTATGTGGAAAGTGCCTCCGTCGGCCTTCTCGCCGGACGCTTCGCCGCCGCCGAGCAAAAGGGTGAGAGCCCAAGCCTGCCGCCGGCCACCACCGCGCTCGGCTCGCTCCTCAACCACATCACCGGCGGCCACCTCTCTTCCGATGATGAGCCGGGCAAACGCTCCTTCCAGCCGATGAACATCAATTTCGGCCTTTTCCCGGAACTGGAGCCGGGCTCGATCGTCAAGCCGGAGGGCGTGAAGCGTTTTCGCGGCAAGGACAAGACGATCATGAAACGCCAGCTCATTGCAGCGCGGGCATTGCGGGATTGTGCGACGTGGCTCGGCGAAAGCCAGGTCGCGACAGAGGCTGTCTGAGGCCGATCAGTTCGGTTTGAATGGCGAGCGCTTGAGGTTCCACTTTGCGAAATCCGATTTGCCGCTCCGGTAAGGATATCGCTGGGAAAAGAACGGGTTGACGGCCGCAACATATTCGAATTTGAGCGTGATATCGGCCACCGCAGCGATCAGAGGCCGATAGCTGTACCGCCCAGAGACAACAATGATAGCGTCCTGAGCGACGAAACCGTTGGCGATCACGGTTTTCTCCCAAGGCACATCTTCGGCAGATCCCAGAAAATTGTGGGCGGGAAACTGCAGCCGGGCGACTTTGTCCACCAGTTTGACGCTTCTCAGCGTCAGGTCGAGTTTGCCCGTCTGGAGAATGCCGCTGCCGGAAAGGACGACGAAGCTCGGAACCCCCGTGCGCACCCGTTCCTCGAATTCGGGGAATCTTGCCGCCCAGCGCGCTGAATTGTCGACTATCGTCATGAACCGGTCATAGCTCAGCCAACCCCGCCCGACCTCAATGATCACTGCAAGCATAAGGACGAGCAGCGGCGCCAAAAGCCCCATTTCCACCGCCGCAGCGCCAGAACGGCAACGCCCGAAACCAGCAAGACGCAAAAACCATGTCGTCTTTTTCATTCCGTCACCCGCACGGCAGTGATCGCCAGGGAAATGTTGCGCAACTGATGAATGCCGCCCGTGTCCGGCACGAGGAAACGCGTCGTCGGCATCAAAAAATTCCAGTTGTAACCGATGGCCAGAATGTACTGCCCGGCGGTATCGGCGGGTGGGCGAAAATCGTTCACGATCGGTATGGGCACTTTGGCTTCGGCAATATCGTCGTCGGGAATCGGCAAGAGGGCGATCTTGAGAGTGGTTTCGTCAGTCCCTCCAATGAAATTGGAGGCGATTGCCTTGCGCAACGCAATCTCGGTCGCCGGTTTACCGTCCGACGCCGCCTTGCGGAGATATTCGATACCCGCATTCGATGCGAACGAGAGATAAAGATAATAGAGCATCAGCAGGCCGATTTCGAGCGTCCCGAAAATCAGCGCAAAAAACAGCGGCAACAGCAGAGCCGTCTCCACCGCCGTTGCTGCCTTTCGGTCGCCGAGCAGCCGATAACATTTGGCATGCGCGACCCGGCATCTGCGCGGGCCACCACGGCTTTTATCCCGACGCGGGGAAAGTAAGGACTTCATCTCAGCCCTCTTCCATTCGATCCACGTAGATGAGCTGGAAACCGGTGATGATGCCACCAAAGCTGTCGCTCAGGCCGGTTGCCTCAATCGTCACCCGATAGATCGAGTAGGCCTTGACCCTGAAACTGTAATCCCTCGGCGTCCAGGCAATACTGTTTTTATCCTGGGTCAACTCCCACACCCGCTGCTGGGGTTTCAGGTCAGGAAGGAGCTGTTGGAGCGAGATCTTGATTCCGTTTGTTTTCTCAACGTCCTCGACGGCCCGGCGCCCATTATACCAAACCATGATCTTATATATTCCGGGATGAAGCTCGACATCCTTGTAGATCGAGCTATTGGCTTCGATATTTTTTTTCTTGCCGGGCGCAGGCGGCCCCCAGTCACTATCGAGCTCCATGACATAACGGGTTGGCAATGAGAGCTCGGTGCCCGGATCCTTGTCGATTTCGATTTTGTCGGTGGTCTTTGCCTTATCGACCTCCTTCAAAGTACAGGCTTTGTCGTTGGCGGTAGGGGCCTCGTTGAGTTTCTTGCTCTGCATTCCCGCCGGATAGCCCTGCCAGTTGTGATTGCGGCGGCAGCAGGGGCTGCTCCAATCCTGCAACTCGACGCCGGGGCCGGTCCCGCCATCCCATCCGATCTCCGAATAGGGATAGACACCCCAGCAACCGCCGGGGGTTTCCTTGGTGACGCCGTTTTTCAGAACCCGCTCGACGCCGAGAGCGTTGCTCTCGAACATATTGTCAATGATGACCGCATCATCCTCGGGATAGGGCGGGATGCCCTCGCAAGAGTATGCAAGGCGATATTTCAGCTTCTCGAGATTGAACATCTCCGAGAAAATCAGCCCGTAACTGAACTCGGCATTGATTTTTGTCTCAGTCCATTTCACTTGCACGTCGCGCGAGAGGACCTTCTGCTTCGTGGATTGAATCATCGCATCGAAGGCCGCGGTCACATTGTCGCGCCGGACAGTGTCAAGCAACGTGTAGGTACGTGTCGGCTTGGTGGCTCTTTCGCATGCCATGGCCATGACCCGCTTTGACTGGTTGTAATAGGCCAGCGCCCTGCCACCCTCAAAAAGCAGCCCCAGCAAAATGATAAAGACCGGCAGCAGCAGCGCGGTCATGATGGCGAAGGTACCCGCGCGGTCCCTGAGGAGCGATGAAAACAGGCTCCGTTTCCATGCCGCTTTTTTAATCCGCCTGCTCGTCATCAAAACACCGTTTCATGTCGCTCATCGCCATGGGAAAGGCGCGCTGTGAAAAGCGACAGGCCTTGCTTTCTGCGACGCTAAAAAATGTCCGGCTCGCGCCGGTCGCTCGAAAATTGCTCGTTGGTCGCCGGCGGCGCTGCTTTTCGAGCAACTTCGCCTGACCCCTGAAATACAGGGGTCAATTAACACGCAAACCGTAAATCAAAACTCAATCGGAACCTAAAAATATGAAGCAAATTCATATGCTTAGTTTATTTATTAGTAAATTAGGTCTCGACAATAAAATCGTATAACCACGTAACGGCAGTGCGGGGTTTGCCTTCACGGTTTCTTCCGAAAACACAAACTTGGGCTCGCCCCTTGTCCCTCAAGCCAAGCTCGGGCAAAACAGCCCTGTTCAATCACAAGACAATGCCAGGAGATAAGATATGGACGTTCGCGCCGCAGTTGCCATTCAGGCCGGAAAGCCGCTTGAGGTCATGACCGTTCAACTCGAAGGCCCGCGCGCCGGCGAAGTGCTGGTTGAGGTCAAGGCGACCGGCATCTGCCATACAGACGATTTCACCCTGTCGGGTGCCGATCCGGAGGGCCTGTTCCCGGCCATTCTCGGCCATGAGGGCGCGGGCGTCGTCGTCGATGTCGGACCGGGCGTCACCTCGGTCAAGAAGGGCGACCATGTCATTCCGCTCTACACGCCGGAATGCCGCGAATGCTATTCCTGCACCTCGCGCAAGACCAATCTGTGCACCTCCATCCGCGCCACCCAGGGTCAGGGCGTGATGCCGGACGGCACGTCGCGCTTCTCCATCGGCAAGGACAAGATCCATCATTATATGGGCTGCTCGACCTTCTCAAACTATACGGTTCTGCCGGAGATCGCGCTTGCCAAGATCAATCCCGACGCGCCCTTCGACAAGGTCTGCTACATCGGCTGCGGCGTGACGACCGGCATCGGTGCGGTCATCAACACCGCCAAGGTCGAGATCGGCTCCACGGCGATTGTCTTCGGTCTCGGCGGCATCGGCCTCAACGTGCTGCAGGGCCTGCGCCTTGCCGGCGCGGACATGATCATCGGCGTGGACATCAACCCCGACCGCAAGGCCTGGGGCGAGAAGTTCGGCATGACCCACTTCGTAAACCCGAAGGAAGTCGGCGACGATATCGTGCCGTACCTCGTCAACATGACGAAGCGCAATGGCGACCTGATCGGCGGCGCCGATTACACATTCGATTGCACCGGCAATACCAAAGTCATGCGCCAGGCGCTGGAAGCCTCGCATCGCGGCTGGGGCAAGTCGGTCATCATCGGCGTTGCCGGTGCCGGCCAGGAAATCTCCACGCGTCCGTTCCAGCTCGTCACCGGCCGCAACTGGATGGGCACCGCCTTCGGTGGCGCGCGCGGCCGCACGGATGTGCCGAAGATCGTCGACTGGTACATGGAAGGCAAGATCCAGATTGACCCGATGATCACCCACACCATGCCGCTCGAAGACATCAACAAGGGCTTCGACCTGATGCACAAGGGCGAAAGCATTCGCGGCGTCGTGGTTTATTGATTGGATAAGACAGAGGCGGACGCGCGTAACCGCGCGCGCCCGCCATTCATAGAAATGTGATCGCCTCCAACCCGCTGCAGCCATTGCGATTAACGGGACGGTAAATCTATCGTCGTAAGCCGATACTACGCGGTGGAGTTGAAAATCCCTCCCCGCCCAGAACGACGCCAGATCTGCGGAGAGCGACCCTGAAAATCGTACCGATCGACAACGGAAACCGCGTCGCCGCCGTCGCTCTTCTGGCGAAAGGCTTCCCGGAAAAAAGCGAGGCCTTCTGGTCGCGCGGGTTGTCGCTCGTCAGCGAACATCACGAGCGGCGCGAACTCGGCCCTATCGGGCAATTGCTGATGAAGGGCGACGATGCCGCAGGCGTTCTGCTGACGATCAAAAGCCGTCTGCCGGAGACCGGCAGGATCGTCGTCAACCTGTCCAGCTGGTATGTGGAGCCTTCCTGCCGCTGGTTCGCCCCGCGCATGTTGCAGATGGCGTCCTCCAATGAGGACGAAATCTTTACCGATCTCACGCCCTCTCCCGAAGCCTGCAAGCTGAATGAGAGGCTGGGCTTTGCGACGGTAACCGATTGCACGCTTTTTTATCCGCTGCCCTTTGCAGCGCTTCGCCCGGCAAGCGCACGGCTGCGGGCGCCAGGAGAGATAAAACCGGAAATACTCTCCGCCGAAATGCGCGACCTGCTGGAAGATCATGCCCGTCTCGGCTGCATCGTGGCCGTGATGGAGGCGGAGAACCGCCATTACCCTCTGGTCTTCCTGAAAACCACGACCAAAAGATTGCCATCCGCGCGCCTCATCCATTGCGAAGACCGGCAGGTCGCGCAAAGGCACATATCCACAATCGCCCGCCACCTTCTTGGCCATGGCCGGCTTGCGCTGACCATGGCGGCAATGGGCGCAGAGCGAAAGGCTGGCGGGCTTGCCGCACATAAATCTGCACCGATACAAGTAAAAGGCGCATGGAACCCACGATTTATTAACGAAGCATACTCAGAGTTGGTGTTATTGCCACCGTAGGTATTTTAGTGAATCGTGCGCGACTTGACGGAATCTTGGCCTTTACAGAAAAAGCGCCGTTCCGGGCAGGTCATTGGGAAAGACGCGGGAAATCGGAGAACGAGCATGCTTGCAGCGAAAAAGAGTGAAATCGACGTTGCCGATACCATCTATTCCTACCTCTCCAACCGTTTTCCCGCCTATGCCCCCTTTGCCGCCGATACGCAGCTTCTCGAAGGCGGCGTAATCGATTCGCTCGGCTTTCTGGAACTGATGATCTTCCTCGGTGAAAGTTTCGGCATCATTCTCGATGACGAACATTTCACGCCCGACAATCTCGGCACGCCGGCCGATCTCATCGCCTTCGTCCTCAGGGAACGGAGGAGATGACGTCCCATTTCCTGCTGCACCACCTGCTTACCGCCCGCGCGGCGAGCGACGATCAGGCCCTCGTCCACAGGGACCGATCGCTGAATTATCGCGAATTTGCCGCAGCGGCGGCCCGTTGCGCGGCGGCATTGCAGGAAGCCGGAGCGCAACGCGGAGACCGCGTCGTCATCTATCTGCCGCGCGGCATTCAGGAATGCTGGTCGATCTTTGGCGTGAGCATGGCGTCCGGCGTCTTCGTGCCGGTGAACGCATTGCTGAAGGCGCAGCAGATCCGCCATATCGTTAAGGATTGCGGCGCAAAAATCGTCATCAGCGACGCCGCGATGATGGATGAGCTGAAAGCGGCACTGGAAGACCTTCCCGAGGTCACGGTCCTGCTGGCGGAAGAGATAGAGGCCCCCGCCGAGACACTCGCCCGGCCTTCAGCGGCAATCGGCGAAGACCTGGCCGCCATTCTTTATACCTCCGGCTCCACCGGCTCGCCCAAGGGCGTGATGCTGTCTCACCGCAATCTTCTGGCCGGCGCGCGCATCGTGCGCACCTATCTGGACATCACCGGTAGCGACCGCATTCTCTCCCTCCTGCCCTTCAGCTTCGATTATGGCCTGAACCAGTTGCTGACGGCGGTTGAACAGGGTGCGGCCACGATCATCTCCACCTTCCGGCTGGGCGATGAGATCGTCCGTAATCTGCGCGACCATGCCATCACCGGTCTCGCCGGCGTGCCGACGATCTGGGCGATCCTGACGAAAGCGGCCCCGTCGCTCACAAAGACGCCTCTGCCGCATCTGCGTTACATCACCAATTCCGGCGGACGCGTGCCGCAGGAAACCGTAAAAGCGCTGCGCGAGAAGCTGCCGGATACGAAAATCTACCTGATGTATGGCCTCACGGAAGCCTTCCGCTCCACCTTCCTGCCGCCCGATGAAATCGACCGCCGCCCGACCTCCATCGGCAAGGCCATTCCCGAATGCGAAATCTTCATCGTCACCGCCGAGGGACAAAGGGCAAAGCCCGGTGAGCACGGCATTCTCGTGCATCGCGGCCCGACCGTCTCGCTGGGTTACTGGAACCGGCCGGAAGATACGGCAAAGGTGCTGCGCCCGCACCCCTTCATTCCGGCGGCAATGGGCGGCGAGACCGTGTGTTATTCCGGCGATCTGGCGGTGGAGGACGAGGATGGTTTCTTCAGCTTCGTCGCCCGCAACGATGCGATGATCAAATCGTCGGGCTATCGCATCAGCCCGACCGAGGTTGAGGAAAGCCTGATGTCGACAGGCCTTTTCCAGCAGGTCGCCGTCATCGGCCTGCCGGACCCCTTTGCGGGCGAGAAAGTCCATGCCGTGGCGACTGCCGCCAACCAGAATATCGATGTAACGGCGGCTCTGAAGAAGGCCGCCGAAATGCTCGCCCCCTTCATGATCCCGCGCGCCATAGAACTGGTGGAACGGCTGCCGGTCACGGCCAATGGCAAGGTGGATTACCGCGCGCTGGTGCGCGAACGGACGGACAATGGCGCCAACGGATAAGCCCCAGAGCCACGGCCCGGCTTTTGCAGCCGCGTTGTTCGACACAAGCGAGAACGATCTGATGATCGGCGGACTTCCCGTGCGCGATATTGTCGCCGGGACCGGAACGCCTTGCTTCCTCTATGACGCCGCCGCCATACGCCGCGCCTATCGCGATCTCGAAACCGCGCTCGGCGGTTTTGCCGATATCTATTATTCGGTGAAAGCCAATCCCCTGCCCGCCATCGTCTCGCTTTTCCGGCAGGAAGGTGCGGGTGCGGAAATCGCTTCCGTCGGCGAATACCGCGCCGCCATTAAGGCCGGTGTCGCAGCGCAAAACATCATCTTTGCCGGCCCCGGCAAAGGCATGGCCGAGCTGCGCGAAGTGATCGAGGGCGGCATCGGCGAAATTCACATCGAAAGCGCCGAGGAAATCGACCGCATCGAGGCAGTCGGCAAGCCGGTCAAAGCCTCGATCCGCATCAATCCGGTGCCGGATGCACAGGCCGGCGCGATGCGCATGGGCGGCAAGGCCACCGCCTTCGGTTTCGACGAGGAGGAGCTGGAAAATGTCCTGCCGCTCTTCAAGGACGCCCGATATATCGATCTCGTCGGCGTCCATATTTACGGCGGCACGCAGATCCTCGATGCCGACATGCTTGTCTCCCAGTGGCGACACGGCATTTCCCTTGCCGCGCGCATGGCCGAGATGCTCGGCAGGCCGCTCGAAACCATCGATCTCGGCGGCGGTCTCGGCATTCCCTATTTCGCAGGCGAAACGCCGCTCGATCTTGAAAAAGTGAGCGCCGCCATTGCCGATCTCAAGGCGCTCCTGAAGGCGCATCCGCTGATAACCGACGCCCATGTCATCGTCGAACCCGGCCGTTTCCTCGCCGGTCCCGGCGGCGTCTATGTGGCGGAGGTGAACTCGGTAAAGACCTCGCGCGGCACCACCTTTGTGGTGATGGATGGCGGCATGCACCATCACCTGGCCGCTTCCGGCAATCTCGGCCAGATCGTCAAGCGCAACTATCCCATCGTCGCACCGGCCATGATGCTGGCGGAGCATGAAGAGACGGCAACCATCGTCGGCCCGCTCTGCACGCCGCTCGATACGCTTGCCCGCAATGCGGCGCTGCCGAAGCTCAAGGCCGGCGATCTCCTCGCCATCCTGCAATCAGGCGCCTATGGCGCCAGTGCCAGCCCAGCGGGCTTTCTGAGCCATGCGGCGGCAAAGGAAGTGCTGGTAGAGAATGGGGTGTTTGAGGTGATCGGGCGCTGAGGACGTTTGGTAGCGAAAACCGTAGCCGGCTTTCCTAAGGGCACACATTTGGCTGCCTACCTCGGAGCTTCCTCCAACCTCCCTCATTCCTGTGCTTGTCACATGAATCCAGTCGACGCACGTCCGTGCGGCGGGAGGAGTCTTTTCAGCCCAAGGACTTGGGCTGGCTGGATTCCTGTGACAAGCACAGGAATGAGGGAGGCGACTAACTCCGAAGCAACCTGTCCCCCACCGCGAATTTCGATTTCAGCAGACACTCGTCATACTCCGCTTCGGCAACGGAATCGAACACGATACCGCCGCCGACATTGAAGACGGCGCGGCCGTCATCAAACAGGCTGAGCGTGCGGATCGCCACGGAGAACCGCATCTCACCACTTGGAGACATGAAGCCGATTGCGCCGCAATAGGCGTCGCGCGGCGTCGCTTCCAGCTCGCGCAGAATTTTCATCGCCCACATTTTCGGCGCGCCGGTAACGGAGCCGCAGGGAAACAGGGCAGCGAAAATATCTTCCACCGTCACGTCAGGCAGAAGTTTCGCCCGCACATGGCTCACCATCTGGTGCACGGTCGGATAAGTCTCGATATCGAACAGCCGCGGCACATCAAGGCTGCCGACTTCGGTAATGCGGGAAATATCGTTGCGCAGCAGATCGACGATCATGCGGTTTTCGGCGAGCGTCTTTTCATCCGCCAGCATTGCGGCGATAATCGCCCGGTCTTCTGCCACATCGGCTCCGCGCGGCGTCGTTCCCTTCATCGGATGGGTTTCGATGAAACCTTCTCCGTCGACCGAGAAAAACAGTTCCGGTGAGCGCGACAGGATGACCGGGCCGCCGAGATCGACAAGCGCGCCATATTTCACCGGCTGCCGCTCGATCAGCGACCAGAAGGCCGTCAGCGGATCGCCGCTCCAGCGGGCATGGACCGACATGGTCAGATTGCCCTGGTAACAGTCGCCGCGACGCAGGTGCCCGTGCAGCCGCTCGAAACGCTGGCAATAGTCTTGAAGGGTCCATGCCGGCACGGGATCAGACAGAAACGCATCCGCATCCGGCAGATTTGCCGGCCGCGCAAACCGCCCCTCATCCGGCTGCGGGCCGGAAAAGACGCCGAAATTGAGAAACGGCACGTTGCGAGGCTCGTCCGCGAAAGGCGCGAGCTTCGGCTCGAACAGGAAACCCGCCTCGTAGGACATATAGCCGGCGAGGTATTTCCCGGCCCGGCGCAGCTCTTCCATGCGCTTGAGCGCAGCAAAAAACGACGCCGGTTCATCCACGACAACGATCTCTTCCGGCTCGGTGAAGGCTGTCACCGTGCCGGTCGTGTCATCCCGGAAAAGAACGTAAGGCGCGTGTGCCAAGGAAAGCGTCCGAAACAGGAGAAAAAGTCGGGAAGCGTCAGATGGGGTCTATATCGCCCCGCGCCCACATTTCGATAGTTTCCGCATAAAAATCGGCGAAACGGCCTTCCTCGATAGACTTGCGGATACCCTGCATCAGCTCCTGATAATAGGCAAGATTGTGCCAGGAGAGCAGCATGCCGCCCAGCGCCTCATTGGCGCGGGTGAGATGGTGCAGATAGGCGCGGGAATAATCGCGCGAGGCCGGGCAATTGGACTGCTCGTCCAGCGGGCGCATATCCTCGGCATGGCGGGCATTGCGGATATTGACCTTGCCACGACGGGTAAAGGCAAGCCCGTGACGGCCGGAACGGGTCGGCATCACGCAGTCGAACATGTCGATGCCGCGCGCCACCGATTTCAGGATGTCGTCGGGCGTGCCGACGCCCATCAGGTAACGCGGCTTTTCGGTGGGCAGCACCGGCAGGGTGATATCGAGCATGCCGAGCATCACATCCTGCGGCTCGCCGACGGCAAGGCCGCCGACCGCATACCCCTTGAGATCGAGCTGCTTGAGGCCCTCTGCGGAACGGACGCGCAGGTCCGGCTGGTCGCCGCCCTGCACGATGCCAAACATGGCCTTGCCGGGCTGCTCGCCAAAGGCGACGCGGCAGCGCTCGGCCCAGCGCAGCGACATTTCCATGGCGCGCTCGATTTCCTTGCGTTCGGCCGGCAGCGCGATGCATTCATCGAGCTGCATCTGGATATCCGAATCGAGCATGCCCTGAATTTCAATCGAGCGTTCCGGCGACATGTGGTGCAGCGAACCGTCCACATGGCTCTTGAAGGTCACGCCCTTCTCGTCGAGCTTGCGCAGGCCGGAAAGCGACATCACCTGAAAACCGCCGCTATCGGTGAGGATCGGATGCGGCCAGCGGATCAACTCATGCAGGCCGCCAAGGCGGGCAACTCGCTCCGGACCCGGCCGCAGCATCAGGTGATAGGTATTGCCGAGAATGATATCGGCCCCAAGCTCCCGCACCTGATCGAGATACATGGCCTTGACGGTGCCGACGGTGCCGACCGGCATGAAGGCGGGCGTGCGGATGACACCGCGCGGCATGGCGACTTCGCCGAGGCGTGCGCCGCCGCTCGTGGCTTTCAGGGTGAAGGTGAATTTGTCGTGCATCAGTTTTTCCGGAACAACAGGCTGGAATCGCCATAGGAATAGAAGCGGTATCCGGTTTCGATGGCGTGCCTGTAAGCGTCACGCATCGTTTCGAGACCGCAGAAAGCCGAAACGAGCATGAACAGCGTCGATTTCGGCAGGTGGAAATTCGTCATCAGAATATCGACCGCGCGGAAGCGGTATCCCGGCGTGATGAAGATGCCGGTGGCGTCGGACCATGGGTGGATAACGCCATTCTCATCGGCCGCACTTTCGATCAGGCGCAGCGATGTCGTGCCGACACAGACGATACGTCCGCCGCGCGCCTTTACCGCATTCAGCCGGTCGGCGGTTTCCTGAGACACATGGCCGATCTCGAAATGCATCTTGTGATCGTCGGTATCGTCGGACTTCACCGGAAGGAAAGTGCCTGCCCCAACGTGAAGCGT
This sequence comes from Agrobacterium sp. YIC 4121, assembly GCF_002008205.1. Classification (NCBI taxonomy): domain Bacteria; kingdom Pseudomonadati; phylum Pseudomonadota; class Alphaproteobacteria; order Hyphomicrobiales; family Rhizobiaceae; genus Agrobacterium; species Agrobacterium sp. YIC 4121. The sequence goes on from NZ_MRDI01000016.1 coordinate 249,857, forward strand.
CACGAAATGCCGCTCGATGCCCACCCTGTCCAGCGCGGCAAACAGATCGGGCGTGAAATGCAGCCCGGCGGTGGGGGCGGCAACGGCTCCCTTTTCGCGGGCATAGATGGTCTGGTAATCGGTCTGGTCCTGCGCATCCTCCGGCCGTTTGGCCGCGATATAGGGCGGCAGTGGAATATGGCCGACGGAGGCAATCGCCTCATCCAGCACCGGGCCGGAAACGTCGAACAGCAGCGTGATCTCGCCCTCCTCGCCCTTCTCCTCCACGGTGGCTTCCAGATGGGCAAGGCCGCAGGCATTGTCGCGCTCGTAACCGAAACGGATGCGGTCGCCCTGCTTGATGCGCTTGCCGGGACGCGCAAAGGCTTTCCAGCGGGATTGATCGGCGCGCATGTGCAGCGTGGCCGAAACCGCCGTCTCCGGCGCGCCTTCGCGCAGCCGCACACCTTCCAGCTGGGCGGGAATGACGCGGGTGTCGTTGAACACCAGCGCATCGCCAGCCTTCAGGAAGGACGGCAGATCGAAGACGCGATGGTCTTCCATGCGGTTCTCATTCGGATCGACCACCAACAGGCGCGCGCTATCGCGCGGGTTCGCCGGGCGCAGAGCGATATTCTCCTCGGGCAGATCGAAATCGAACAGGTCTACACGCATTGCAAGGGCTCTCGAAAATATCAAAACCCGCCCTCAATGGGGCGGGTGGTGGGTAGTGACAAGGCTTCGTCTAACGAGACGTCATCCTCGGGCTTGTCCCGAGGATCTAACCACGTAGCCGTCGGGGATCGTTAGATCCTCGGGACAAGCCCGAGGATGACGACGGAGAGGTTGGCACCCTTGTCATCAATGTGAAACGCCCCGCAGTTTCCTGCGGAGCGGGTAAACACTTTATACGCTATCCTCAGGCCGCAGAAGCGAGCTTGATGGAAACGATCGAATCGGGGTCCTTCACCGGCTCGCCGCGCTTGATCTTGTCGATGGCCTCCATGCCTTCGATGACCTGGCCCCAGACGGTGTACTGCTTGTTGAGCCACGGAGAATCCGTGAAGCAGATGAAGAACTGCGAGTTGGCGGAGTTCGGGTTCTGCGAACGGGCCATGGAGCAGGTGCCGCGCACGTGCGGAATGGCGGAGAACTCGGCCTTCAGGTCCGGCTTGTCGGAGCCGCCCATGCCGGCGCGTGCCGGGTTGAAGCTTTCCGAACCCTTCTTGCCGAACTTCACGTCGCCCGTCTGGGCCATGAAGTCTTCGATGACGCGGTGGAAAACGACGCCATCGTAAGCGCCTTCCGAGACGAGTTCCTTGATGCGGGCAACGTGACCAGGCGCAACTTCCGGAAGCAGCTGGATCACGACCTTGCCGGTCGTCGTTTCCATGATGATGGTGTTTTCCGGATCCTTAATCTCGGCCATGACTATTCTCCTCTGTTCGGGCTCTATTGCCCTACCTTACTTCTTGCCGACGGTGACCTTGATCATCCGGTCGGGGTTGGAAACTTCGCCGTTGCTGCCCTGCCCGCGCTTGATCTTGTCCACGGCTTCCATGCCGGACACGACCTTGCCGACCACGGTATACTGGCCGTTCAGGAACGGACCGTCGGCAAACATGATGAAGAACTGCGAATTGGCGGAATTCGGATCCTGCGAGCGGGCCATGCCGACCACGCCGCGCGTGAACGGAACCTTGGAGAATTCGGCCGGAATATCCGGCAGGTCGGAACCGCCGGTGCCCGCACGCTGGGCGCTGAAGCCCTTCTCCATATTGCCATACTGCACGTCGCCGGTCTGCGCCATGAAGCCATCGATGACGCGATGGAAGGCCACATTGTCATAAGCGCCCTTCTTGGCCAGCGCCTCGATCTGCGCCACGTGCTTGGGCGCGACATCCGGCATCAGTTCGATGACAACGGGGCCGTCCTTCAACTGCACGGTCAGGAGTTCGGCGGCGGAAGCGAAGGTGCTGGCGGCGAGAGCGCCTGCAAACATGGCGCCGGCAAAGGCAAATCGAACGAGTTTCATCGGATTGGCTCCAGAATGTGAGGCTGAAGTTAGCGCTTCAGCTTGGCGTTGAGGGCTTCAAGCACGGCTTTCGGCACGAAGGCGTCGACATTGCCGCCCATGGCGGCGATCTGCCGGACCAATGTGGCTGTGATGGGTCGCGACGAGGTGCCGGCGGGCAGGAATACGGTCTGGATATCGGGCGCCATCTGGCGGTTCATCCCGGCCATCTGCATTTCATAATCGAGATCGGTGCCGTCGCGCAGGCCGCGTAGCAGAAGGCGCGCACCGTGCTGGCGGGCGGCATCGACGACGAGATTATCGAAGGAGACGACTTCCATGCGCGCCGCTTCGCCCGGCAGATGTTCGGCAAGCGCCCGCTTTATCAGCCCTGCCCGCTCCTCGAAGCTGAACAGCGGCGCTTTTCCGGGATGAATGCCGACCGCAACGATGACTTTCGACGCCACGTTCAGCGCCTGAATAAGCACATCCAGATGTCCGTTAGTCATCGGATCGAAGGATCCTGGATAAAAGGCAATCGTCATATCGCTCTCAGATGGTGGGCGCGTCTCGACGCTTCAGCATATGTGCCGCCTTTTGTCATGGAGAGGCACGCGGCGCAAGACTTTATAACCAACCCCTCACAAGCGTGGCTGCGGCGTGAACCGCGGATGAATGGGCCGTTCAGTGCGGTTTCACAGCTATTTTGTTTAAATGCACAGCATCGGGAAACCGAAACGCCCCTCACTCGTTAAGCATCCGGAGAAATGAAAATGCTGGCCTTCATGATCGTCCTTTCGATCATCGCTTCATTCGCTGCCGAGTATATTTTTCTCGAATGACGGCCTTAGCCAGTTTCCTGAACGCCAGATGAACGAACCATTCAAGGAAGTTTCACAGGCGCGATGCTAATCGATTTTTACGGTTGACGCGGAACATGTTTGGACATGGCGCGTTAAGAAAGAACCAAAGGAACGGACAGATGTTTGTAAGAGAAAAACAGTCTACTTCGGCGAAAATCAGCGTCATCAGCACCGCCTGGACAGTACTGGTTATCGCAATGGTAGCAACGACGTTTAGCCTTTATGAACAGAAGCCTGAAAAACTGGGCCCGGACTATCCGCAGCTGACCGCCCGTTATCAGTATATGAATTACTACTGATAACGGAGAGAATTTTCTCGAAACTCCCGGAGACGATATCATGTTCACATTTCTGACAATGCTTCTTGCCCTGATCAGCGTTATGTTCGTGACATCGATGATCTCCGTGGTCGCCGAAATGCGACGTGAAGACGAGGAATTCAAGGCGATGATCCGGCGCGACCGCGCCTTCTGAGCGCGACGGGCCGGGCAGACGGCCGCTTAAAAGTGATTCTTTTCAACCGCCTGGACCTTCCGGGCGGTTTTATTTTGCGCTTCGCCGGGGCAAGGCGGCGAAGACGATGGCGGAAAATCCCGCCTCCAATCACACAAGCGTTTTCAAAACCCCGTTTTTCCAAGGCAAATTCCCTTCAATTTCCTTTTGGATTGATTTAAGGAACGCCGATACGTTGCGGGCCGGAGAGCCGGCGACCGCGACGACGTTCCTGTGAGGTTTGCATAACGATGCTCGATTCCCTGAGAAATGCTTCTCGAACCATGGCAGCCAAGCTGCTGCTTCTCCTGCTTGTTGTCTCTTTTGGCATCTGGGGCGTTTCCGCATCGCTTGTCACCGCCAATTCCCACGCCGTCATGACGGTGGGCGACCAGACGGTCAGCCCGGAGGAATTCCGCCTCGCCTATCAGCGCCAGATTTCCGATCTCAGCCGCCAGTTCGGCACAAGGCTGACGACCGAGCAGGCCAAGGCATTCGGCATCGACCGTCAGGTGTTCAGCCAGCTTGCGGCCGGTGCAGCGCTTGACGAGCTGGCCTCGAAGATGAATCTCGGCCTTTCGGAAAACCGCCTCGCCAATCTCATCGCCGAAGACCCGGCCTTCAAGGCGGTCAACGGCCAGTTCGACCGCAATCTCTTCAGCGAGCGCCTGCGCAATTCCGGTTTCCGCGAGGATGACTATATCAAGGAACGCAGTAAGGTCGCCGTCCGCAGCCAGATCGTCGAAGCCGTTTCCGACGGTTTTGCCGCGCCGCAGGTGCTGGTGGATGCGCTGAAGCAATATCGCAACGAGCAGCGCGCCGTGGATTACGTCATTCTTTCGAACGCCGTCATTCCGCCGGTCAAGGCGCCGGGCGACGACGTGCTTGCCCCCTGGTTCGAAACCAACAAGACGAAATATCGCGCGCCCGAGTTCCGCAAGTTCACCTATGTGAAGCTTGAGCCGTCCGATATCGCCGATCAGGCCGCCGTCACCGACGCCCAGATCGCCGATTATTATAACAGCCACAAGGACAGCTTCCGCACCGCCGGCCGTCGCACGGTTGAGCAGCTGACCTTCCCCGAAAAGGAAATGGCAGAGGCCGCCGCCGAGCAGATCCGCCTCGGCAACACCACCTATGACCAGGTGGTGAAGGATCAGGGCAAGACCGCTTCCGACGTCACGCTCGGCGAATTCACCAGGGATACCATCCCCGACCAGTCGATTGCCGACGCCGCTTTCGCCATCCAGAAGAATGGCGGCGTATCGCCGGTGGTCCAGGGTTCCTTCGGCCCGGTTCTCCTGCGCGTCACCGGCATCAAGCCGGAAACGACCCGCACGCTGGAAGAGGCGAAGGAAGATATCCGCAAGGACCTCGCCACCGCCGCCGCTGCGGAAGAAATCACCAATGTTCACGACCGTTACGAGGATCTGCGCGCCGGCGGTTCTTCGCTCGCCGATGCGGCAACGCAGTTGAACCTGAAACCCGTCACCATCGCCGCCATCGACGCTTCCGGCCTCGATGAAAAGGGCGATTCGGTTCAGGGCCTGCCCTCCCCGCAGCTCGCGCGGGAGGTCTTCAAGACCGAACCCGGCACGGAAGCGCTGCCGATCAATCTCGGCCGTGAAGGCTACATCTGGTTCGATGTCGACCAGATCATCGCCGCCCGCGACCGCACGCTTGCCGAAGTTCGCGACGATGTCGTGGCCGACTGGACGGCGGAGCAGCAGCGCAACGCGCTTGCCGCCAAGGCCGAGGAACTGAAGGCGCGCGTCGAAAAGGGCGACACGCTGGAAGCCGTGGCCGGTGAGCTCAGCCTTGCCGTCGAACAGAAATCCGGCCTGCGCCGCAACAGCGAAGACGCCATTTTCGGCCAGCAGACGATCGCGGCGGTCTTCTCCGGCGCGGAGGGCAAGGTGGGCACGGCGGCCGATGCCGACGGTTCCAGCCGTATCCTCTTCAAGGTCAACTCGGTCGACACCAATGCGCCTGCCGACGCGCTCGCCAATGACGACCAGCAGTTCGCCGCGATTGCCCGCGCGGCCGGCGACGACATGCTGGACCAGATGGTCAACCGCCTGCAGAATGACTATGGTGTCACCATCAATCAGGCCCTCGCCGATCAGGCGATGGTCGGCTTCTAACCCGGGGGGCGACAAGATGGCCGAACTGAAGCCGCTGATCGCCAAGGTCGCCAATGGAGAAAGCCTGAACCGCGAGGATGCGCGTACGGCTTTCGACATTCTGATGTCGGGCGAAGCCACGCCGTCGCAGATCGGCGGCTTCCTGATGGCGCTGCGCGTGCGCGGGGAAACGGTGGACGAAATCGTCGGCGCCGTCTCCTCCATGCGTTCCCGCATGCTGCCGGTTTCGGCCCCCGCCAATGCCATCGATATCGTCGGCACCGGCGGTGACGGCATCGGCACCTATAATATCTCGACGCTCGCCTCGATCATCGTCGCCGGCACGGGCCTGCCGGTCGCCAAACACGGCAACCGGGCGCTGAGTTCCAAATCCGGCACGGCGGATGCGCTCTCTGCACTCGGCGTGAAGCTCGATATCGGTCCGGAACTCATCGCCCGCTGCATCAGCGAGGCAGGTCTCGGTTTCATGTTCGCGCAGCTTCACCATTCGGCCATGCGCCATGTCGGTCCAAGCCGCGTCGAACTCGGCACGCGCACCATCTTCAACCTGCTCGGCCCCCTCTCCAACCCGGCGGGCGCCAAACGGCAACTGCTTGGCGTCTTTTCGCCGCGCTGGCTGGTGCCGCTTGCGGAAGTGCTGCGCGATCTGGGTTCGGAAAGCATCTGGGTCGTCCATGGCGACGGCATGGACGAGGTGACGACCACGGGCGTTACCCATGTCGCGGCACTGGAAAATGGCAAGATTCGCACCTTCGACCTGACGCCGAAGGATTTCGGTGTCGAACCTGCTTCCATGGAAGATCTGAAGGGCGGAGACGGCATTGCCAATGCGGCGGCGCTGCGCGAGGTTCTGTCCGGCAAACGCAACGCCTATCGTGACGTGTCGCTGTGCAACGCGGCCGCAGCGCTGGTTATCGCCGGCAATGCGGAGACACTGTCTGAGGCGATGGCGATCGTCAGCGAGGCGCTGGACAGCGGCAAGGCCGCAGCCGCGCTCGACCGTCTGGTCGCCGTGTCCAACGAGGTTCAGGAATGAGAGCGAGATCATGAGCGACATTCTTAAAAAGATCGAGATTTACAAGCGCGAGGAAATCGCCGCCGCCAAGGCGAAGGTTTCGCTGGCCGACCTGAAGGCCATGGCCGCAGACCAGAGCGCACCGCGCGGTTTCTACAGGGCACTCCGGGCAAAGCAGGCCGAAGGCAAATTCGGTCTGATCGCCGAAATCAAGAAGGCCAGCCCCTCCAAGGGCCTCATCCGCCCGGATTTCGATCCGCCGGCGCTGGCCGCCGCCTATGAAGCCGGTGGCGCCGCCTGTCTTTCGGTGCTGACGGATAGCCCAAGCTTTCAGGGCGCCCCGGAATTCCTCACCGCCGCCCGCAATGCCTGCGCCCTGCCGGCGCTGCGCAAGGATTTCATGTTCGAGACCTATCAGGTGCATGAGGCCCGCGCCTGGGGCGCGGACTGCATTCTCCTCATCATGGCCTCGCTTTCCGACGACGAGGCGAAACGCCTTGAAGACGAGGCTTTCGCGCTCGGCATGGATGTGCTGGTGGAAGTGCACGATGAGGAAGAAACGGAACGGGCGCTGAAGCTTGCCTCGCCGCTTCTCGGCATCAACAACCGCAACCTGCGCACCTTCGAGGTCAGCCTCGAAACCAGCGAGAAGCTCGCAGGCCTCGTGCCCGCGGAAAAGCTGCTGGTCGGCGAGAGCGGCATCTTCACCTTCGAGGATTGTAAGCGTCTCGAAAAAAGCGGCATCAGTACCTTCCTCGTCGGCGAAAGCCTGATGCGCAAGGACGATGTGACGGCGGCCACCAAAGCGCTGCTGACCGGCCAATCCGGCATTCTGGCAGCGGAATAATGCACCGATGAGCGAGGCGGGAAAGCTCACCCATATCGATGCCGGCGGCGAAGCGCATATGGTCGATGTCGGCGACAAGGCCGAGACCGTCCGTGTTGCAGTCGCCGAAGGCTTCGTGAAAATGAAGCCGGAAACGCTGGCGCTTATCCGCGAGGGCAACGCCAAGAAGGGCGATGTCATCGGCACTGCACGCCTCGCCGGCATCATGGCCGCCAAGCAGACGGCAAATCTCATCCCGCTCTGCCATCCGCTGATGCTGACAAAGGTGGCGGTGGATATTACCGAAGACGCCGCCCTGCCCGGCCTGCGGGTCGAAGCGCTGGTGAAACTGTCCGGCAAGACCGGCGTGGAGATGGAAGCGCTGACCGCCGTATCCATCGCCTGCCTGACGATCTATGACATGGCCAAGGCCGCCGACAAGGCGATGGAGATCGTCAATATCCGCCTCCTTGAAAAGAGCGGCGGCAAATCCGGTGATTTCAAAGCCAGTGATTTCGGGCGACAGGAGAACTGAATGAAGCCGCTGCTGCCCGTGGATGAGGCCATCGCGCGCCTTCTGGACGCAGCGGTTACGGTCACCGACACCGAAACGCTGCCGCTCGCCGAGTGCGACGGCCGCGTTCTCTCGGTCGATCTCATCGCAAGCCTCACCCAGCCCCCCTTCGACGCCTCAGCCATGGACGGTTATGCATTGCGCAGCGCCGATGCACCGGCCATCGGCTCGGTCCTCACCGTCATCGGCCAGGCCGCCGCCGGTCATGCTTTTGCCGGCATGGTGGGTGAAGGACAGGCCGTGCGCATCTTCACCGGCGCGCCCGTGCCGCAGGGTGCGGACACCATTCTCATTCAGGAAGATGCCGAAGTGCTGGAGGGCGGAAAAATCCGCACCGCCTTCGACGTCACCGCCGGGCGACATATCCGCCCGCGCGGACAGGATTTTACCGAAGGCGAAGCGGCCCTGAAGGTCGGGCGGGAACTCGGTTTCACCGACCTGACGCTCGCCGCGGCGATGAATCATGCCGCGCTCACCGTCTATCGCAGGCCGCGCATCGCCATCCTCGCCACCGGCGATGAGTTGCTGCCGCCGGGAAGCGCGCCGCAGCCCGCCCAGATCATCGCGTCCAACACCTTCGGCGTCGCAGCCCTCGCCCGGCAGGCGGGTGCCGAGGTTCTCGATCTCGGTATCATTGCCGATGATGACAGGCTGATCCGCGCCGCTATCGGCAAGGCGGTCGCGGCGAAGGTCGATGTGCTTGTGACGCTCGGCGGCGCCTCCGTCGGCGACCACGACCTCGTGCAGGCAGCCTTGAAGGCGGAGGGCATGCAGCTCGATTTCTGGCGCATCGCCATGCGTCCGGGGAAACCGCTGATGGTCGGGTCCATCGGCGCCATGCAGGTTCTGGGCCTGCCCGGAAACCCGGTTGCCAGCCTCGTCTGCGGCCTGCTGTTCCTCGAACCGCTGCTCCGCAGCATCGCCCGCCGCGCGCCGCTGCAACGCACGACGACCGCCCGCACCGCCACGCCGTTGAAAGCGAATGATCATCGGCAGGATTATCTGCGCGCCCGTTTCAGCACGGACGAAAACGGCCTGCTGGTGGCGGAAGCCCATGCGAAGCAGGATTCATCGATGATGAAGATATTGGCCCATTCCGACGGCTTGATCGTGCGCCCGCCAAACGCGCCGGCGGCGGCGGCCGGGGCGGAATGCCCGGTTATCAGGCTGAGATCCTGACACGCAGGCGATACGGCCGGACCTGCGGCCGGCAGCATAACTGGCCTCTTCCTGAACCTTACCGAACGGTTGCCGCGCCGTCACAAAACGGCACCGCCGCGTGCCGCATGGCACGGCAATCGAAGATAAGACTGTAACATTCCTGTATCCCGACACGAACGATAAAAAAAACCGCCTATAGGCGGGATTTCCACGAATTCAAAAACCACCATGGCTTTCCGCCGCGGAATTATTTCTACATATTGTTGTGCCAAAATAAATCACACGAATCCCGTTATTGGGATTGACAGAATAAATGCGATGCTGTCACCAAGGCGAATAGTAGAGGGAAAAAATTCCGGAATTCTTTAGAATGAAAATTACTTATATTTATCAATTAAATAAGATAAAAAGTGACGAAAATGAAGTTTCCGGGCACAAAAATTAGTTTCCCATAAATTAAGCTTTCCAAAACGACCTTCATAATAATAATCATAGTCGATAAGCAGACTCACTGGAGTTTCTTGATGAACACGGCATCCACGCCCAAAACCACGGGGCCCGACATTGCCGGGCAGATTGCCTATGCCATGCGGAGCATGGGTGTTTCGCCGATCCCGCGTAACTACAGCCTCTTTTACGAAGCCTATATCGGTTCGAACCCTGCCCTGACGAAGGATCTGGCAGCGCTTGGAAACCGGGTCACGCAGGAGGATCTGGACGAGCTGTCCTCACGTTACGGGGAAGGCAATCCCGCCCGGTCCATCGACGATGCGCATGAGAAGCTCAGACGCGAACTGGAGGGCCTTCTGGGCACACTGAGGCGCGAACAATCCTCCATCGAAAACTACAACAGGATTCTCGGCGAAACGCGTCAGCGCATCGACGACAAGAATGCCGCCAGCAGCAATATTCTGAGGAATGCGATTTCGCTGCTGGCCGAGGCCACCGGCTCGAAGATCATCGACGGCGAAAAGACCTTCAACGATGTCAACCGCCATGCCGAGGAAATGCATCAGGTGCGTCTGGAGCTGGATGAGTACAAGCGCATCGCCAATACGGATTCGCTGACGCGCCTGTCCAACCGGCGCGCCTTCGACGACCGGCTGGCATCCATCTATGACAGCTCCATCGGCCTGCAATATACCACGCTCGTCCTGCTCGATATCGATCATTTCAAGCGGATCAACGACACTTTCGGCCATCCGGTCGGCGACAAGATTCTCGCCACCGTCGCCTCGGTCATCCGCGCCAATGTCCGCAAGGATGGTTTTGTCGCCAGAAGCGGCGGCGAGGAATTCGCCATTATTCTGGACGGCAATACGCCGGAAGAGGTGATGGTGATGTGCGAGCGCATCCGCCTGTCGCTGGAAAGCACGCCCTTCCGCAATTCGAGATCGGGCGCCGACTACGGCACGGTAACGATCTCACTCGGCTTCGCTTCCGCCGCACAGGCCACCAACCCGAGCGAGCTTTACGGCCATGCCGACACCGCGCTCTACCATGCCAAGGAAACCGGCCGGAACCGCTCCGTCTATTACGAGGACGGCATGCAGAAGAACTATACCGGCAAGAACTGGCTGATTTATCGGACGTGAGGATGGTGGTGTGTGCACCACTATCTCCTCCGTCATGCCGGACTTGATCCGGCATCCAGTCACGGCGCGTCTGCGCCGTGAGAAAAGCCTCTTGCGATCAAGGACTTGATCGCGCTAGACCCCGGATCCAGTCCGGGGGGACGGAGTGAGACGCTCCGCTTTCGCCAATGACGTAAGCCTTGCGAGGATTGCCTCAACGGCCCGATGGTCGCGTCGTTACTGCACCTCACCACATGGTCTTCGCCGCCCGCGCCGCCCATTCCCGGTCATAGGTCTCCTGATCGAATTCCGCCTTGGCCGCCTTGAGCAGAAGACCGGGTGTCGGAAGCGAGGCCGGGTCGACGAAATTATCGGGGTTCCATAGTTCCGAGCGCATCAGCGCCCGGGCGCACTGGAAATAGACTTCATCGATTGTCACCACGATGACGGTGCGCGGATGTTTGCCGTCCATCTCGAAGCTTTCCAGCAGGTCGAGATCGACGGAGACCACAGCACGGCCGTTGATGCGCATCGTCGTATTCGAGCCGGGTACCAGGAACATCAGCGCCACGCGCGGATCGCGGACGATGTTCAGAAGCGAATCCACACGGTTATTGCCGCGCCAGTCCGGCAGAAGCACGGTCCTCTCATCGGCCACCCGGACCACGCCGCCCTTGTCGCCGCGCGGCGAACAGTCCATGCCTTCCGGCCCGACCGTCGCCAGCGCCAGGAACGGCGAAGTCTCGATCATCAGCCGGTATTCGGCCGTCAGCGTGGCTGTCACCTTGGCGATCGATGCCTCGCTCGTGCTGTCATAGATGGCCTTCAATTCCTCAACCGTGCGAATGATCGTCATGTCCTATCCCTGCCAATTCCCTCTGTCGCCGCCGAAAGACCGGGGCGTGCTATTCCTCTGCCGCTTCCGCCTTTTCCCGCTCGGCCCGCTCGCGGGCGGTGCGGGCGGCAACGAGATCGGCCGGCTGGGCATTGCCGCGGATCAGCGAACGGCCGGCATAGATGCCGCCGACGACTTCCATGGCGAAACGTTCCTCGTCGCGGTCGCGGAATTCTTCCACCAGACGCGCGGCATCTTCCCGCTCCTCGCCCATGGCGCCAAGCACTTCCTCGCTGAAATTCAGCGCCGATTCCAGCGTTTCGCGGATCTGGTAATCGACGCCAGCCTTCAGCAGATCGATGGCATGGCCGCGGTCGTAAGCACGGGCGAGAACGGGCACCAGCGGGAATTCGTGCTTGACGATCTCCGCGATCCTGACGGCCGCCTCCTTGTCGTCGACGCAGATAAGCACGGCACGCGCCGTGCTCGCCCCGGCAGCATGCAGGATTTCCGCCCGCGAACCGTCGCCATAATAGACCTTGAAACCGAATTCCGCCGCATCGCGCACGAAGTCCGCATCCTTGTCGATCAGCGACAGCGTATAGCCCCGCGCCAGAAGCGGCTGGCTGACGATCTGGCCGAAACGCCCGAAGCCGATGAGGAGAATGCTGCCCTCGACATTTTCAGGCAGGTCGAGATCGTCGGTATTGGGAACCGCCGCCGGCACCAGCCGGTCATGCAGGATGACCATTAGCGGCGTCAGCACCATGGAGATGATGATGGTCGCCGTCAGTATGGCGTTCGCCTCCCGGTCGAGAATGCCGGCGCTGACGGCGGCAGAATAGAGCACGAAGGCGAATTCGCCGCCCTGCGCCATCAGCACCGCCCGTTCCAGGCTTTCGCGCCGGGTGGTGCCGAGCGCCCGCGCCACGCCATAGATCAGGAAGGCCTTGAGCAGCATGTAGCCTGCGACGCTGATGACCACGAGCTGCCAGTTGGAGGCGATGACGGCAAGATCGATCGCCATGCCGACGCCCAGGAAAAACAGACCGAGCAGAATGCCGCGAAACGGCTCGATATCCGCCTCCAGCTGATGGCGGAAGGAGGATTCCGACAACAGCACGCCGGCGAGAAAGGCGCCCATGGCCATGGAAAGGCCGCTGACCTGCATCAGAAGCGCCGAACCCAGCACCACCAGCAGCGCCGCGGCCGTCATCACCTCCCGCGCGCCGGAAGCCGCGAGCAGGCGAAAGAACGGGTTGAGAAGATAACGCCCGGCAAGGATAAGCGCACCGACGGCGGCAAGCGCGATGCCGACGGAAGCCCAGCGTTCCGACGCCGTGACATGTTCGCCGCCCGAACCGAGGAAAGCGACAAGCGCCAGCAGCGGCACGATGGCCAGATCCTCGAACAGCAGGATGGCGATGATGCGCTGGCCTTTCAGGCTCGACATGCTGTTGCGCTCCTGCAGCATCTGCATGACGATCGCCGTCGATGTCAGCACGAAACCGGTACCGGCGACGAAGGACATGATCACGGGAAAGCCGAGACCGACACCGATCAATGTCAGGCCCGCCATGCAGACCAGCACCTGCAGCGCCCCCAGCCCGAAAATATCCTGCCGCATCGACCACAGCCGCGACGGCTGCATTTCAAGGCCGATGATGAACAGGAACATCACCACGCCGAGTTCCGCTATATGCAGAATGGCCTGCGAATCGGAGAAAAAACCGAGACCGTAAGGCCCGATCACCAGGCCGGCGGCCAGATAGCCGAGCACCGAACCGAGGCCGATGCGCTTGAAGATCGGCGCGGCGACAACGCCTGCCGCCAGCAACACGACCACCTGGGCCAGATCATTTCCGTTCGCTTCTACAGCCACACGCCACCCCGTTTAAATAGTGAGACAAGAGCTTTGCCCTCGTCCGATTATCGGCAACGCGCAAGAACATTTCCTCCGTCATGCCGGACTTGATCCGGCATCCAGCCACGGCGCGTCTGCGCCGTGAAAGGACTCTCCCGCGATCAAGGACTTGATCGCGCTGGACCCCGGATCAAGTCCGGGGTGACGAAGCGCGGATGCAACAACGTTGCCAAACGCACCAGTTCTTCAACCCCTTGCCATCATTCTCACGAGGGCGTCTCCCTCGGTGTTTTCTCTACCGGTATCGCGGTTCCCTGCTCAAGCCCTTTTCGGCGAGCTGCCGCTCATAATCCGCAAACAGCGCGTCCCCGGTCTCACCCAGTTCCTTCAGATATTTCCAGGTGTAGATGCCGCTATCGTGGCCATCGTCGAAAACGATGCGAACCGCATAATTGCCGGTGGCGACCATGGAACGGATGGTAACGTCGCGTTTGCCGGGCACTGTGACCTTTTGTCCCGGCCCATGGCCCTGCACCTCGGCAGAGGGCGAAAGCACGCGCAGCATCTCGGCCTGAAGGCGATAAACGCTTCCATCATCGAAGGAAACGGTCAATTCGCGCCGGTCTTTCGACACAAGCAGCTCGGTCGGCCAGGCATCGCTCATTTTTCACTTCCGCAAGCTCGTCATATGCGTCAGAATTACGGACTTGCCTCACGATAGGCAAGCCACTACATCAGCTAATAGAGCACACATTTGGCGTGTGTGCCCGGCGCAAGGCGCATTGAGGATGGAGACGTGAACGGTTTCTCCGGCTCGCTTGAAAAAGCGAAAACCCTGACGGAAAACAGCACACCGATGGTGGACCCTTTCGGCCGCGCCATCACCTATCTGCGCGTTTCCGTCACCGACCGCTGCGATTTCCGCTGCACCTATTGCATGTCCGAACACATGACCTTCCTGCCGAAGAAGGACCTTCTGACGCTCGAAGAACTCGACCGGCTCTGTTCCGTCTTCATAACGCGCGGCGTGCGCAAGCTGAGGCTGACCGGCGGCGAGCCGCTGGTGCGCAAGAACATCATGTCGCTGGTGAGGAACCTCGGCCGCCACATTGAAACCGGTATGCTGGAAGAGCTGACGCTGACGACAAACGGCTCACAGCTGGCCAAATTCGCTGTCGAGCTTGCCGATTGCGGCGTGCGCCGCATCAACGTGTCGCTCGATACGCTCGACCGCGACAAATTCCGCCACATCACCCGCTGGGGCGATCTCGACCGTGTCATGGAGGGGCTCGACGCCGCCCAGGCCGCGGGCATCAAGGTCAAGCTTAACGCGGTGGCGCTGAAGGACTTCAACGACGCCGAAATGCCCGACCTCATGCGTTTCGCCCACGGTCGCGGCATGGACCTGACGGTGATCGAAACCATGCCGATGGGCGAGATCGAGGAAGACCGGACCGACCGCTACCTGCCGCTTTCGCAGTTGCGCGCCGATCTGGAAAAGAGCTTCACGCTCATCGACAGCGATTACCAGACCGGCGGTCCCGCCCGTTACGTGACGGTGAAGGAAACCGGCGGCCGGCTCGGCTTCATCACGCCGATGACGCATAATTTCTGCGAAAGCTGCAACCGCGTCCGCCTCACCTGCACCGGCACGCTTTATATGTGCCTGGGCCAGGATGACGCCGCCGATCTGCGCACCGCGCTGCGCGCCTCCGACAGCGACGCCTATCTTTCCAGCGCCATTGATGAAGCCCTTCTGCGCAAGCCGAAGGGGCATGATTTCATCATCGACCGCACCCACAACCGGCCTGCCGTCTCCCGCCATATGAGCGTGACCGGCGGCTGAGCGACGGCTGAAACTGTTTCTCGTCCACCCACCCATATAAACGGTTGAAATGCCGGCTGTGCCGTGCCACGTCTCTTTACATGGAGGAATGCGCGGTCACGCCGGAAAGGCGGCCCAAACCGCCCCGAAAGGGCGGCCGGGAAAACCGCGCATGGTCTGGGATATTTTGGAATGGCATTGACGGACAATACGCGCGGCGCCCTGTTGATGGCGCTCGCCATGGCAAGCTTCACGGCAAATGACGCCCTGACGAAATCCGTCACCCCCTATATCAACACCGGCCAGATCATGTTCGTCCGCGGCATCATGACGGTGGTGCTGATCTATATCGCCGCCCGCCATTTCGGCGCGCTCCGGCCGCTGAAAACCCTCATGCGCCCCATCATCATCCTGCGCTGTCTCTGCGAGGTGACTGCGGCCGTGCTCTATCTGACGGCGCTCGGCCTTATCGAATTCTCCAATGCCTCGGCCATATTGCAGTCCCTGCCCCTGGTGGTGACGCTGGGTGCGGCGCTGTTTCTGCGTGAGCCCGTGGGCTGGCGGCGCTGGGTGGCGATCATCGTCGGCTTTATCGGCGTGCTCGTTATCATCAGGCCCGGCCCGGAAGGCTTCACGCCGGGTGCGCTTCTGGTCGTCGCATCGCTCGCCGTCACCGCTGCGCGCGATCTGCTGACCCGGAAAATGTATGCCGATGTGCCCTCGCTCGCCATCACCGTCATCACCGCCTTCGTCAACATGGCGGTGGGCGGCCTGCTGATCGTGCCCTTCGGCGGCTGGCAACCGATGAACTTCATGATCGTATCGCATCTGGCGGCTTCGGCCATTCTGGTGCTCGTCGGTTATCAGGCGATCATACTGTCGATGCGATCAGGCGAAATCTCCTTCGTCGCGCCGTTCCGTTATACCGGCCTGCTCTGGGGTTTCATGATCGGCGTGTTCTTCTTCAACGAAAAGATCGACAATTACACCATTGTCGGCGCCATGATCGTCATCGGCTCCGGCCTTTATACCTTCTACCGCGAAAGCCTGCGCAAGCGCTCGCAGATGGCCAAGCGCGCAGCCGCCACACCCACCGCCGCGACCACGGTACGGCCGGCTTCCGTAACGAAAGCTGCCGTTACGGAAGAGGCGGGAGAATGACATGAACAGCGGCCGTTTTCTGGACAGGACCACCCCGCCCCACATCATCACGCTGGTCGTCATCGCCGGCGTTGCGGCGCTGTGCATGAATGTGTTTCTGCCCTCGCTTGCGGCCATGGCGGTTTATTTCGAGACCGACTACGCGGTGATGCAATTTGCCGTTTCGGGTTATCTTGCCGCCACCGCCTGCCTGCAACTCATCATCGGCCCGCTTTCCGATCTCTTCGGACGCCGCCCGGTCATGCTGGCCAGCATCGCCATCATGATCGTCGCAACGCTCGTCTGCATGCTGGCGCCCAATATCACCGTCTTCATGATCGGGCGCGTCGCGCAGGCGGCCGTCGTTTCCGGCTTCGTGCTGGCGCGCGCCATCGTACGCGATATGGTGCCGATGGAACAGGCGGCCTCGATGATCGGCTACGTGACCATGGGCATGTCCGTGGTGCCGATGGTGGGGCCGACGGTTGGCGGGTTGCTTAACGACATTTCCGGCTGGCAGTCGAGCTTCGCCCTCCTCTCCCTGCTCGGCGTCGGCATTCTGGTGCTCGCCTGGTTCGATCTCGGCGAAACCAACCACAATAAATCGGCGAGCTTTTCGCAGCAGTTTCACGCCTGGCCGGAACTGCTGCGCTCGCCGCTGTTCTGGGGTTACGCGCTGACCTCGACCTTCTCATCGGGCATGTTCTTCTCCTTCCTCGGCGGTGCGCCCTTTGTCGGCAGCGTGCTTTACGGGCTTGCGCCGGCCATGCTCGGCCTGCAATTCTTCTTCATGGCCAGCGGTTACATGCTCGGCAACTTCATCTCCGGCCGTTATGCCAGCGAAATCGGCATTACCCGTATGATGCTGTCGGGCAATGTCATCGCCATTGCGGGCATCGCCACGACCATGCTGCTGATCTCCGCCGGGGCGGAAAGCGCCTATGCGTTTTTCGTGCCGCTCGCCTTGATCGGCGTCGGCAACGGCGTGACACTGCCAAGCGCCAATGCCGGCATGGTCAGCGTCCAGCCGCATCTGGCCGGTTCCGCCTCCGGCCTCGGCGGCGCGATGACCATCGGCGGCGGCGCAGCGCTCTCGGTGCTCGCCTCCTCGGTCCTGTCCAGGGAGGACGGAACCTGGCCGCTTCTTCTGGTGATGCTGGCGACCGGCCTTGTCGCCCTCCTCACCACCTATGTCGTAAGGCTGCAGGAAAAGCGGGAATGACGGCCCCTTTCGAAATACCCGGTCTCGTGCTCGCCGGCGGGCTTTCGCGGCGCATGGGCAGCAACAAGGCGATGGTGCAATTGGGCGATGCGCCCCTCATCTCCCATGTCATCAGCCGCATCACGCCGCAGGTCTCAGATGTCACCATCAACGCGGCCAATGGCTGGGCGGAGGGTTTCGGCCTGCCGCTCCTGCCCGATACGCTGAACGGCCATGCCGGGCCGCTCGCGGGTATTCTGGCGGGCATGCGCCATTTCCAGCACCGCGGGGATGCGGCGAGCCACTTTCTGACGGCGCCCGCCGACAGCCCGTTTTTCCCGGACGATCTCGTGGCGCGGCTTTGCGAACACCTGTCGGACAATGCGATCGTCATCGCCGCCTCCAGCGGCCAGCTTCACCCGGTTTTTGCGCTGTGGCCGCTGGCGCTGGCCGACGATCTCGAGGCGTGGCTGAAGAACGATGCGAACCGGCGCATCCGCGCCTATCTCGCGCGCCATGTCACCATCGGCGTGGCCTTCCCGCCGCTGGAAACGGCAAAGGGCAGCCTCGATCCGTTCTTCAACATCAACACGCCGGATGAACTGGCGCTGGCGCGCAGCTATCTGGAGAACCTGCAATCATGACGGCACAAAAGGTCTTCGGCATCGCCGGCTGGAAGAACTCGGGCAAGACCGGCCTTGCGGTCCGTATCGTCACCGAGCTGACGGCGCGCGGCTACCGCGTCTCCACCATCAAGCACGCCCATCATGATTTCGATATCGACAAGGTCGGCGCGGATAGCTGGCGTCACCGCCAGGCCGGCGCACACGAGGTCACCATCGTTTCCGGCACCCGCTTCGCCATCATGCATGAATTGCGTGGCGAACCGGAACCCTCTTTCGAGGATATTCTCGCCCGCCTCGCCCCCTGCGATCTGGTATTGATCGAAGGCTACAAATACGAGCCCGTGCCGAAGATCGAAGCACGCCGGCTGGAGGCCGCCAAGACCGAACCGCTTGCGCCGCTCGATCCGCATATCGTCGCCATTGCCGCCGACCATGCGGTGACAGACACGGCGCTGCCGGTTTTCGATCTCGACGATACCGGCGCCATTGCCGATTTCATCGAGAAGACGGTTGGGTTAGTGAGGGCGTAAACAGGCGTCGGAACGGCGCGGCGTCGGCGCCCAGGCCGCCTCCCCACTTCCGTCATACCGGCCCTGAGCCGGTATCCAGCCAGCCCAAGTCCTTGGGCTGAAAGGACACTCTCGCCGCGCCGACGCGCGTCGGCTGGATGCCGGATCAGGCCCGGCATGACGGAGGAGATGTGCCGTAAAACCGAAACCCACAACGCCTGCCGCAACGCCGACGTAACCTCCCGTGATCCCCCACCCCAAAAATGAAAAAGCCGGGCTCTTCACCCGGCTTCATCATTCCTTGAGACGCAATACCTATTCAAGGAAACTGGAGGGGTTCACCGGCGTCGCATCCTTGCGAACTTCGAAGTGAACCTGCGGACGCTTGGCGCTGCCGGTCATGCCCGATGTGGCGATGGTCTGGCCGCGCTGGACCTTCTGACCGCGCTGCACGTCGAGATTGGCGGCATTGCCGTAAACGGTGACCTTGCCGTCGTCATGGCGGACAAGAACCGTGTTGCCGAGCTGCTTCAGGCCGTTGCCCGCATAGATGACCACGCCGTTTTCAGCGGCCTTGATCGGCGTGCCTTCCGGAACGGAGATGTTGATGCCATCGTTGCGGCTGCCTTCGACATTATCGCCGAAATTGTTGATGACCGCGCCGCGAACCGGCCAGCGATATTTGCCGATGCCCGTGGATTCCGGTGCGACGGAAGCCATGTCGGCCTTTTTCTCGATGTCGCTGACACTGGCGGTGGCCGGTGTGGCAGGTGCAGTCGGAGCCGCGGCAGCAGCCGGTGCCTTGTAGGGCTCAGGCTTGGCGGATGCGGTTTCGACCGGCTTGGCCGCTTCCTTGGCGGGAACGGAAGCCGTCTTGATGGCATCCGTCGAAGCGCCAGGCATGTTGAGCGTCTGGCCGACGCGGATGCTTTCGTTGCTGAGACCGTTTGCCGCCTTGAGGGCAGAGACCGACACGCCGTTTTCGCGGGCAATCTTCGCCAGGCTATCGCCCGGCTGAACCTTGTAGCCGCCGGTGGGCGGCAGCGGCTTGCCGCCGGGAGGCGTCAGCTTGCCGGTTTCGGAGGAAACCTTGTCACGGGCGGCGGCCTGCGACGGCAGCACGGCCACATTCCCTTCAGGACTACGCAGCGGTGTCGGCTGGTCGCCATTGCGGTTGAGAGCGATATCGCCGGCCGCGTCCTTGGCGGCATTGCGGACCTGACCGAACTTCGGAATGAGGATCGACTGGCCGGCCTGCGCCGAAGATGCGGTCTTCAGACCGTTGACGCGCAGCAGTTCCTTTTCCGGAACGCCGTAGCGGTTGGAGAGGGTCGCGATGCTTTCGCCGGGACGCAAGGTCACGGAGGAAGCGCCGTCGGTGTGCCAGCCGTTCTTGTCTGAACGGACGGTTGCGGTCGTCAGATTGTCGGTGACGGGAGCGGCAGCCTGACGGGCGGGCGCAGCAAGCGACGGCGCGGCCTTGGGCTGAGCGGACGGGAAAGGCTGGGCCATGGCTTCGTTGCGGGTCGACGGATCGCGGCTTGCCACGACCGTCGGCGCCGACAGCTCGGAACGCTGCACCGGAGAGGCCGAAGCCGAGCGGGCCGTGGAAGGCTGAACGCCGCCATAACCACCCGATTGCGGGTAGGAATTGCCCGCCATGTTCTGGTTGGCATAACCGCCTTGCGGTGCGGCAGAGGCGTAACCGCCATTCATGTCGCCCTGCGGAACCGGGGCCTGCCCGTAAGCACCGCCGCCCTGACGGGCAGGAATTGACGCCGTGGTCATCTGATCCGGTCCACTGGAAAAGAGGCCGCTGAACCGCGTTGCATCCGAGCTACAGCCCGTTGCGACGCTTGCCAGCAATGCCGCTGCGAACATTTTTGCGACTGATTTTCCGATTTTAGACGAATGTCTCATACGCATGACTCGATCTACACTGACGCCAACCCGCCGCATCGAGACCGATCCGGCACAAATTTCACTTCTTGCAAGGCCCATTTCCCGAGGTGGGGAAAACCATGCGTCGATGTTTATGATTAAAGCGCGTTAGTGTTACCACGCCGTTAAAACGTTAAGCCGTTCAGCGCTTTTTTGACACTTCGATAACCATGACGAAAACCGGATGCGTCATGTTGATACAATAATGATATTGAAAATCAGATAGTTGCGGCAATTCAGAACATTAGGAGACAAAAATAGAGTGTCTCCAAAATTTTCATTTTGTCACAAGTGACGCGCAATATGAGTGCTGAGCGGCAGGTAAGGCGCTTCGAACAGCTCTTCCTTCTCGAAGCGGCTGCCAGTCTTGGAGAAGCGCGTCATCACGCAACGCTCGTCTTCGAGAATGATCGGCGCGATCATCATGCCGCCCGAAACGATCTGCTCGGCAAAGAAGCGGGGCATGGTGGTGAAGGCGGCGGTGGAAACGATTCGGTCGAAGGTGCCCTCGCCCACCAGACCGTTGCTGCCATCCGCCTGGCGGATGACGACATTGCGGATGGAAAGATCGTCTAGACAGTTCTGCGCCTGCTGCACCAGCGTCTTGTAACGCTCCAGCGAAAAGACGCGCTCTACCCGGCGAGCGATGATCGCGGTCATGAAACCGCTGCCCGTGCCGATTTCCAGCACGCGCTGGCCGGGTTTCAGTTGCAGCCGGGCAAGGATTTTCACCGCCATGTCGGCGCCTTCCATGAAGGCGCCGCAGTCGATCGGAATCGTGCGGCTGGAATAGGCGTCCGCCGCAAATTGCGGCGGCACGAATTTGGAGCGCGGCGTCTGCTCGACCGCCGTCAGAAGGTCGAGATCGGAAATCCCCTCGCCCCTTAAGCGGAGAACGAGAGCGGCAAAACCTTCCTTTTCGACCATTGCGGATTTCAATCGGCGACTCCGAATCCAAGTGCTTGCGCAACCCGATCCTTCACCGTGTAGTCCGTCAGGTCAAGCTTAAGCGGCGTGACGGAAATCTTGCCATGTTTCAAAGCGTGGATATCGGTGCCTTCGCGGAAGGTGCCGAGACGCTCGCCGAAGCGCAGCCAGTAATAGGGAAAACCGCGGCCATCCTGGCGTTCTTCCACCGTCAGGCCGAAATCGAGCTTGCCCTGTCCGGTCACGGAAACGCCCTGCACATCCTTGGGCGCGCAATTTGGGAAATTCAGATTGAGGAAGGTGCCATCGGGCAGTTCCACATTCATCAGCTTGCGCAAGAGGTCCGGCGCATAGGTCTCGGCGACTTCCCATGGCACGACGCGGCCGTCGACGTGGCTAAAGGCCTGGCTGAGCGCAAAGGAGCGCACGCCCTGCAGCGTGCCTTCGATGGCGCCGGCAATGGTGCCGGAATAGGTCACGTCATCGGCCATGTTGGCGCCGGCATTGACGCCGGAGAGCACGAGATCGGGCTTTTCCGGCAGGACTTCGCGAATGCCCATGATGACGCAATCGGTCGGCGTGCCGCGCAGCGCGAAATGCTTGTCGGAAACTTTTCGCAGACGTAGCGGTTCGGACAGGGTCAGCGAGTGCGCAAGACCGCTCTGGTCGGTCTCCGGCGCGACGATCCAGACATCGTCGGACAGCGTGCGGGCGATACGCTCCAGCACCGCCAGACCTTCGGCGTGGATACCGTCGTCATTGGTCAGCAAAATCCGCATGTTTCTCTCTCCGCTGCTGTATCCCACTATGAGGACACAATGATTTCTCTCACAGAAGCACCCCCACGACCGTCATTCCGGCCTTGAGCCGGAATCCAGTCGACGCGCGTCTGCGCGGCGGGAAGAGTCTTTTTCAGCCCAAGGACTTGGGCTGGCTGGATTCCGGCTCAAGGCCGGAATGACGGCCGCGCCCTTAGAAGACGAACAATCAGGCCGCTTTCTCGATGCGCTTCAGACCGCCCATATAGGGCAGCAGCACGTCTGGAATTGTGACGGAACCGTCCTCGTTCAGATAATTTTCGAGAACCGCGATCAGGCAGCGGCCGACAGCCGTGCCGGAGCCGTTCAGCGTGTGCACGAACTTCGTCGCCTTGTCGTCCTTGCCGCGATAACGCGCATTCATGCGCCGCGCCTGGAAATCGCCGCAGACCGAGCAGGACGAAATTTCGCGATAGGTGTTCTGCCCGGGCAGCCACACTTCCAGATCGTAGGTCTTGCGGGCGCTGAAGCCCATATCGCCGGTGCAGAGCGTCATGGTGCGGAAATGCAGGCCAAGGCGCTTCAGCACTTCCTCGGCGCAGGCCGTCATGCGCTCATGTTCGGCAACGGCGCTTTCCGCATCGGTAATGGAGACGAGCTCGCACTTCCAGAACTGGTGCTGGCGCAGCATGCCGCGCGTGTCGCGACCGGCCGAGCCCGCTTCCGAACGGAAGGACGGCGTCAGCGCCGTGAAGCGCAGCGGCAGCTTTTCCTGGTCGAGAATTTCGCCGGAGACGAGATTGGTCAGCGTCACTTCCGCTGTCGGGATCAGCCAGCGGCCATCCGTGGTCCTGAACAGGTCTTCGGTGAATTTCGGCAATTGGCCGGTGCCGAACATCGCCTCGTCGCGCACCATCAACGGCGAGGACACCTCGGTATAACCGTGTTCGCCCGTGTGCAGGTCTATCATGAACTGGCCGAGCGCCCGTTCCAGACGCGCGAGCTGGCTGGTCAGCACGGTAAAACGTGCACCGGAAAGCTTGGCGGCGCGCTCGAAATCCATATAGCCGAGCGCTTCGCCGATATCGAAGTGTTCCCTGGCCTCGTGGTTCCAGCCGGGCTTCTGGCCGACCACACGGGCCACCACATTGTCATGCTCGTCATTGCCGTCGGGCACGTCGTCAAAGGGCATGTTGGGCAGACGCGACAGGGCATCGTTGAGCTCGGCGGTGACCTGACGGTCCTCCTCCTCCGCGCGCGGCATGTTTTCCTTGAGATCGGCGACTTCGGCTTTAAGCTTTTCGGCAAGCTCCATGTTCTTCTGCGCCATGGCGGCGCCGATTTCCTTGGAGGCGGCGTTGCGGCGCGACTGCATGTCCTGCAGGGACTGGATGACGGAACGGCGCTTTTCATCGAGCGCGATCAGGCCGCTGGCGGCGGGCTCAGCACCTCGGCGTGCAAGCGCCGCATCGAAAGCTTCGGGGTTTTCGCGTATCCATTTAATGTCGTGCATCGTCGTTCCAGACCGTTGTTGCATCGTCGCGTTTTACAGCAAAACGCCGGGCATGAGCCCGGCGCGAGGAAATGTCGTGAGCGGCGAGACCTTCAAGAATGTCAGGTCTCCTCCAGCTCCGTGCTTGCGGATTCTGCCGCACGTTTCCTCTCCACGAGTCGAGCCATGTAGATGGAAATCTCGTAGAGAATGATCGCAGGCAGCGCAAGACCGATCTGGGACATGGGATCCGGCGGCGTCAGCACGGCGGCGACCACGAAGGCGAGGACGATCGCAAACTTGCGCTTTTCCCGCAGCCAGTCGCTGGTCAAGAGGCCAACGCGCGCCAGAAGCGTGGTGACGACAGGCAACTGGAACACCAGACCGAAGGAGAGAACCAGCGTCATGATGAGGCTGAGATATTCCGACACCTTCGGCATCAGCGAAATCGCCACCTCGCCGTCCTCGGGCAGTTGCTGCATGGCGAGGAAGAACCACATGACCATGGGCGTGAAGAAGAAATAGACGAGCGCCGCACCGATGAGGAAAAGGATCGGCGACGCGATGAGGAACGGCAGGAAGGCTGCCCGTTCGTTCTTGTAGAGCCCGGGCGCCACGAATTTATAGAGCTGCGAGGCGACCACCGGAAACGAAATCACCATCGCGCCGAACATGGCGACCTTGATCTGCGTGAAGAAGAATTCCTGCGGCGCGGTATAGATCAGCGACGATTTCGTGACGTCGAGGCCCGCCCAGAGAACCGCCCATTTGTAAGGAATGACGAGCAGGTTGAACAGGTGCTTGGCAACGGCGAAACAGGCGATGAAGGCGACGAAGAACGCGCCGAGCGCCCAGATCAGCCGCGTGCGCAACTCCATGAGATGCTCGATAAGCGGCTGCGGCTTGTCCTCGATATCCCCGCTCATGCTTCATCCTTTTTGGGCTTTGCGGCCTTGGTTTTTACCGTTTTCGCCGGCTTGGTCTCGGCCACAACCGCCTTGTCTGCGGCAGACTTCCTGACCGCAGCCTTTTTGGCGACGGCCTTCACGGTGGGATTGGAAACAGCGGGCTTCGAAACGGCAGGCTCACTGGTTTTCGCGGCGGTTTTCGTAACCGGGGCGGTTTCGGGCGTCGCCGCTGCGGCCTTGCTGCGGGCGGCGCGTTTGGGCTTGGCGGCAACCGCTTCGGCCTCCACGGTCGCAATCGATTTCGCCCGCGCGCGCCTCGGCTTCTCCTCCGCAGCGACGGCTGCGGCCACCGGCGCGGCGGATGCGGCGACAACAGGCGGCGCATCCGGCAGCTTCATCTCCGGCTCGGGCACGCTCACCAGCGGCGCAACCGGCTCGCTTGTGACGGGCGCTTGGGTGGAAGACAGGCCGTCCGGCGGGGTGGTCGCCTTCTGCAGATCGGACTTGATCTCATTGCCAAGCTGGCGAAGCGGGTTCATCGCATCGCGCAGCGAATTGGTGGGGTTGAGATTGCGGACATCGGAGATGGTCTGGCGCACATCGTCCATGTCGGCCTCTTTGAGGGCTTCATCGAACTGGGTGCGGAAATCCCCCGCCATCTTGCGAAGGCCGGCCATCGTCTTGCCGAAAGCGCGGATCATGGGCGGCAAGTCCTTCGGCCCGACGACCACGATCAACACGACCGCAATCACCAGAAGCTCGCTCCAGCCGATATCTAACATCAATATGCTCCCGAGACCCTAGCGCATCGGCCCCAAAAATCGGAATCGATTTTCGACCGGAACGATGCGCAACATACAAGTGGTAGAGCGTTCTTGTGCGTCCGAAAGAACGCACGGCGCTCTAGCGCCAGTCCCACACCAAGCGGCGACAGGCCGCTTACTTGATCTCGTCAGCCTTGTGGTCGACGGTCTTCGTGTTGGCATCGGCCGGCGGCGGCGTCTGGTCTTCGTCAGCCATGCCCTTCTTGAAGCTCTTGATGCCCTTTGCGACATCGCCCATCAATTCCGGGATCTTGCCGCGTCCGAATAGGACGAGAACGATCACCAGCACGATGAGCCAATGCCACACACTAAAAGAACCCATAACTGAAACTCCTGAATTTCGCTTTCAGACGATGTAAGACGTTTGAAAGGCTTTTTCAAACGACAAATCGTCGCTTCAACAGCGAGTGCGCATAAAGTTTTCGTGGCCCCGCCAACAGGATGGCGATATCAGTCGTCGCCATCACCGCCGCCCGGCGAAAGCAGGCCCAGTTCCTCGAGATCGAGCTGCGTGATCGGGTCTTCGTCCTCACGCAATTCGTCGCTCATCATCGGCAGAGGAACGCCGAAATTGGAGGGAATACGGCCCGAAAGCAGCCCTGCCCCCTTCAGCTCCTCGAGGCCCGGCAGATCGCGCAATTCTTCAAGGCCGAAATGGTCGAGAAACTCAACCGTGGTGCCGATCGTCACCGGCCTGCCGGGGGTACGCCTGCGGCCACGGAACCTGACCCAGCCCGCCTCCATCAGCACGTCAAGCGTGCCGCGCGAGGTCTGAACGCCGCGGATTTCCTCGATTTCGGCGCGTGTCACCGGTTGATGATATGCGATAATCGCCAGAACTTCCAGCGCCGCGCGCGACAGCTTCTTCGGCTCCTTTTCCTCGGCGCGGATGACGAAGGAAAGATCGCCGGCGGTGCGGAAGGCCCATTGCCCGCCCACCTGCACGAGATTGACGCCCCGCTCCGCATAAAGAACCTTGAGATGCTGCAGAATGGCGACGACATCCATGCCGCGCGGCAGGCGCTCGGCGATGAAGGCCACGGAAACCGGCTCGGACGAGGCAAAGACCAGGGCCTCGGCGATCCGCTCGGCCTCCTTCAACTGGCGCTCGGAGAATACCGTGGGCTCGGGCTCGGCCCCGTCGGCCGCGATGGTGACCTCGGCGGTTTCATCGTCATTCATCATTGTCAGTCCTTTCGGCATTCACCGCACGGTCGTCTCGTCCACCCTTACGCATATAAATGGGCTGGAAAGCGCCCTCCTGCCGGATTTGCAGCGAGCCCTCGCGCACCAGCTCCAGCGAAGCGGCAAAGGCGCTGGCTATCGCCGTCACCCGCATGGCGGGATCAGGCACATATTGCAGCAGATATTGATCGAGCACGGTCCATTCTCCGACATCGCCGAGGAGATGGGTCAGAAGCTCACGCGCCTCGACAAGCGACCAGACCTGCCGCTTTTCAATCGTGACCTGGGTAATCGCCTGCCGCTGCCGCAGATTGGCATAGGCGCTCAGGAGATCGTAGAGGTTCGCCTCATAGGCCGAGCGGTTGATATGGGGAATATGCTCCGGCGCGCCACGGGCAAAAACATCGCGGCCGAGCTGGGCGCGGTTGACGAGGCGTTCCGCCGCCTCGCGCATCGCCTCCAGGCGTTTCAGCCGGAACGCCAGCGTCGCGGCCATTTCCTCGCCCGAGGGACCGTCATCCTTCGATTGCTGCGGAATGAGGAGCTTGGATTTGAGGAAGGCGAGCCACGCCGCCATCACGAGATAATCGGCCGCAAGCTCGATACGCACGCGGCGCGCGCTTTCCACGAATTGCAGATATTGTTCGGCAAGCGCCAGCACCGAAATGCGCGAAAGATCGACCTTCTGCGTGCGGGCAAGATGCAGCAGCAAATCGAGCGGGCCTTCGAAACCCGCGACATCGATGACCAGCCCGGCCTCGCCCGTCAACCGCTCCGGCGTCACATCCTGCCAGAGCTTGTCCATCGGTGTCGAATTGCGAGACTTGTCTGCGGCCATTGTTCCATCCGCCGGGCGTCCGGCCTGTCGTCCCGAGTAACGGGCCGCCGCCCGACTGTCAGGAAACGGCCCACATGGCGTTGAATTCGGCTCTCAGCTCCGCTTCGTCGGAAGGGTCCGCAACGGGGAAACCCGCTTCCACGGCCTGCACCCGTTCCAGCGAACGGCCGGAAAGAACGGGAACCTCCTTCACGACCTGAAGCATTTCACCCATCACACCGTTGCAATGCAAGACTATATCGCAGCCGCCCGCAACAATATTCGCAGCTCTTTCACCGAGCGTGCCCTTCAGCGCATTCATGGAACTGTCGTCGGACATCAGCAGGCCGTCAAATCCGATCCGGCCGCGAATGATTTCCTCGATCACCTTCGGCGAGGTCGTCGCCGGCCGTTCGCGGTCGACGGCGTTGAATACCAGATGCGCGCTCATCGCCATCAATTCGCGGTTCAGCGCCCGGAACGGCACGAAATCATGCGCGTCCAGCTCATCGAGCGGCACATCGACGACCGGCAGTTCATGGTGCGAATCCACCATGCCACGGCCATGGCCCGGCATATGTTTCATGACAGGCAGCATGCCGCCCGCCTTCAGCCCATCGGCCGCCGCCTGCCCCATCTCGGCCACCATTGTCGGCGTGTAGCCATAAGCGCGATTACCGATGACATTGCTGGCGCCTTCCACCGGCACATCAAGCACCGGCAGGCAATCGACATTGATGCCGAATTTCATCAGGTCAAACGCGTGCAGGCGCGACATCAGCCAGGCGGCGCGCAGACCCGCCCCCCGGTCGCGCTCATAGATTTCGCCGAGAATGCGGGCGTTCGGATAGGCCTGCAGGATCGGCGGCTTGATACGCTGCACGCGCCCGCCCTCCTGATCGATAAGAACCGGCGCATCTGGCCGCCCGACGGCATCGCGCATGGCGGCGACAAGATCGGTAATCTGCTGCGGCTCGCCAATGTTGCGCCCGAACAGGATGAAGCCCCACGGCTGCTCATCGCGGTAAAGGGCAATCTCGTCGGCAGTCAGCGAAAGCCCGCTGCATCCGAGGATCATAGCTTTGCAATCGGTCATGGTGTCACGCTCGCAGGAAATGGAATGGGAAATGGCCTTGTACCGAAAGGCGTGGGGAGGAGTGTCAAACTCTCCGCCGTCATGCTCGGGCCTGTCCCGAGCATCTGCAACCGACCGGCTGGCGAAACGTTGCAGATCCTCGGCACAAGGCCGAGGATGACGTCGCGTGTGGGGAAAAACCCTTCCCCACCCAAAGAAGGGTTGCCTTAGACGGCAACCCCAATCTTACAAGCCCTATTGGCCTCTATCACCGCGCCACGAGGCAGCTACCGCCGGCCGAGCGGAACTTTTCGCACAGCGCCACGGCTTCGTTCTTGTCGCCCGCCGGGATGCGGACGCGGTAGAACGTGCCCTTGCCGGCGATTTCGGCGGCCTTGATGTCGACGCCGCGTCCACCGATGACCGAGCCGAACTTGGCCGACATGTTCTGGTAGGACTTCTGGGCTTCCGCCTGGCTCGGCAGCGAGGCGATCTGGATGTAATAGCCACCGGCAGACGGCGTGCTGGTGGCCGCAGGCGTTGCGGCTGCCGTCTGCTGCTGCGCGGCCTGCGGCTGCGCCGGAGCGGTCGCAGGGCGGACATTGCCCTGGTTGGTCACCGTTGCCACCACATTGGCGGGC
Organism: Agrobacterium sp. YIC 4121; assembly: GCF_002008205.1. Taxonomy (NCBI): domain Bacteria; kingdom Pseudomonadati; phylum Pseudomonadota; class Alphaproteobacteria; order Hyphomicrobiales; family Rhizobiaceae; genus Agrobacterium; species Agrobacterium sp. YIC 4121. The sequence goes on from NZ_MRDI01000016.1 coordinate 279,067, forward strand.
TGCGAGGACGGACGCGCCGCAGGAAGCGGTGCTGCCGACTGCGCTGCCGGCTTGGCGGCGGCGGCAGGCGTATTTGCCTGGGGCTGAGCCTGTTCCGGCGCAACCGGAACCCGCGATGCGGCGATGACGGCGGGAGCGCCCTCACCCGGCTTTGCGGTCTGCGGTGCTGCAAGCTCCTCGACCTTGTCGGCCTTCGGCGGCTGGGCTGCCGGCACCTCGACTTCCTGGGCAACCAGCGTGCCGTCAGGCTTGACGATCATGGTGCGGACCTTGCGCGGCGAAACGCCGGTTGCAGCCGAACCTTCGGTCTGCGCGGCCTTTTCTTCCGGCGAAAGCAGGCGCGGATCTTCCGTTTCACCAACCGGCGTGCCGGCGGCTTCCATATCCGCGTCGTTTTCGCCTTCAAGCGGCAATTGTTCGGGGATCAGCGTACGCTGAACCACATCCACCGGCTGCTCGTTGCTGGAAATCAGTGCCGGCTGCTTCGGATCGGCAGCGCTGCCGCCGGCCACGCGGTCATAAACCGCCTTGTCCTGGTTCGGCACAACGCGACCGCCCGGATTTTCCGGAACGACCTTCATCGGATCGTTATCGGCGGAGATGATGACCGGCGCGCCATTGGAACCGGTGCTGGACGAACCGCCGGAGACCAGCGCGTAAACGCCGCCACCGATCAGCACCAGACCGATTGCGGCGGCAACCGGCATGATCCAGCGGCGACCGCCGCGTTCATCTTCCTCACGATAGGCCGCCTGATGGTCGACATAGGTGTTTTCGGCATCGCGCTGGGCGCTGCCACGGGAAGCCGCAGCCTCCTGCATGGAGCGGCGGAAATCCTCTTCCAGCGCCCGTTCGAATTCATCGGCCTCTTCCGGAGCCTGCGCGGGACGCGCCTGGGCGGCGCCACGGTTTTCAGCGTGCTTATGACGGTCGAGACCGCCGGCAACCGCAGGCGCAAACAGCGTCGCAAGCTCGGTATCGATATCGAGATCTTCCTCGTGGCGGCGCGCGGTCGGCTTGGGTTCGAAAACCCCGACCGGCAGTTCCGGCACGTCCATCTCGATGATGTTTTCCGGATGCTCTTCCGTCTCGCCGATCTGCGAAGGATCGAAAGGCAGGCTTTCCAGCGTCTGCGGCGCGGCTGGCTGCGGTGCTGCGGCGGCCGGACGCGGCTGAACCGCAGCAGCGGCCACGGGTGCCACGGCGGCAACGGGTGCCACGGCGGCAACGGGAGCCGGGCGCGGTTGAGGTGCCGGCTGTTCCCTCACCGGCTGCGGCGCAACGGCAGCAGCGGCAACCGGAGCGGCTGGCGGCTGACGAACGGGCTGCGGTGCGGGCGCAGGCGCAACTTCCGCCTCGGCAATTTCAGACAGGTCCAGATCAAGATCGAGATCGTCGAGCGCAAGCTCGAAATCATCATCGTTGAAGCCGGCGAAATCCGTGAAATCAAGTTCTTCAGCGGGTGCTGCGGGCGCGGCAGCGACAATCGGCGCTGCCTTCACCGGCGCTGCGGCAACCACGGGCGGCTCTACCTTCGCGGCCTGCGCAGCGGGAACGTCCTGCACCAGCGGTGTTTCGCCGCGACCGGGAATGGAATATTTCGCGACGTCGTAAATCAGCTCGTCCATCGGCGAGAGATGTTTCGCTGCCGGCTTCCCGGCAGCCTCGAACGCCAGAGGCTCTGCGGCAGGCGCAAAGGTCTCGGCGACCGGAGGCATAAAGGACGGCGCGGTCTCTTCCGCCTGCACGACGGCAGGCGCGGCTTCGACCTGCGGCTCGATACGGGCTGCGGCAGGCTGCTGCTCGGAACGCGGCTCGACCCGCTTCGGATCGGCGGCCGAAACATCCCGGCGCGCGCCGAAGTTGGCGAGCGGCAGCCGCAGGCTGGAAAATTCCAGCGAAGAACGGCCGCCATGCGATGGCGGACGTACGGAAACCGGCGCGGGCGCCTCCTCGGCGACAGCTATTTCCACCTCATCGGCGAGATCGAAAGCCTGCGGCTCCGGCGCATAGGAATAAACATCGGCGTGAATGTTGCTCGAAACATCGGCCGGAAGCTCCGGCATCGTGTGCCATTCTGGCTCTGCGGGTTCTGCGGCCTGCGGCTCTTCCCATGCCACCTGCTGGGCGGCGGGCTGGTAAACCATCGGCTCGGCGGGACGCGACTGGCGCGAATGCACATCGAAAACTTCCGCCACCGCGGAGGCATCGTCGCGAAAATCCGCACGAATGTCCTGCGTGGTCGTTTCGACGTAGTTGTGAATATAGGCCTGATCGACTTCCGGAAGCGGCTCTTCGATCACCTCCGGTGCGGATGCGGCCACCGGCGCGGGTTCATCCGCCGGCGCAAGCTCGGGCTCGCGGCGGGCGAAAACCGATTCGACACGCTGCATGAAATCTTTGGGGGGGATGCCCGCACGGACATCGTTTGCCGGATCAAGAACGACCGGATCGGCGTGCGGTGCGTCGTAAACCTCGAATTCCCTCAGAAGCTCATCTTCGAGATTGAATTCGGGTTCGCGGCGGGTCACCGATGGCTGAGCCTCGGAACCCGCATGCGAAGGACGATCTTCGAAGCCGACGATACGCGCCAGTTCTGCCAGAGGATCGTTGTCAGCGAACCCTTCGGACCGGGCGTCCCGGTTATACGCGACATTTTTTTCGACCATTACGTGTTCCACCATCTACGCATTGCAGCTCTTGCCAGCGTATTGTGAGCAAATAATGGTGATATGTTATCGCATTTCAGCAGGTGCGTCCGCTCCTAAAAGCGTAAGGCCGGACCTCAAAACATTTGCGACAGCATTCACCAGCCCAAGTCTGGCAATGCTCAATTCTCGGTTTTTATCGTTAATAAAACGTAATTCCGGCTGGTCTTTACCCTTGTTCCAGTGTCCATGGAAGGAACTGGCGAGATCGTAGAGGTAAAAAGCAAGCCGGTGCGGCTCGTGCGAAAGGGCCGCCGATTCGATCAGGCGCGGATATTCCGCAAGCTTCGCAACCAGCTTCAACTCATTGATATCGCTAATCAAAGCAACGGACGCCGCCATCTCCTCAGCCGAAGGAGAAAGCCCCGGAAACGCTTCCTGCGCCTGCCGGAAGATCGACATCGAACGGGCATGCGCATATTGCACGTAAAAAACCGGATTATCCTTAGATTGTTCGGTCACTTTCGCGAAATCGAAGTCCAGCGGCTCGGAATTCTTCCGATAAAGCATCATGAATCGCACTGGATCGCGACCCACTTCGTCGACAACATCGCGCAGCGTGACGAAGTCGCCGGAGCGTTTCGACATCTTCACCGGCTCGCCGTCACGGAACAGCTTGACGAGCTGGCACAGAAGCACCGTCAGTTTCGACTTGCCTTCGGAGACGGCGCGCGCAACCGCTTCCAGCCGCTTCACGTAACCGCCATGGTCGGCGCCGAGCACATAGATCATCTCGGAAAAACCACGGTCGAACTTGTTTTTGAAGTAAGCAACGTCGGCGGCGAAATAGGTGTAGGAACCGTCCGACTTCATCAGCGCGCGGTCCATGTCATCGCCCACCTCGGTGGAGCGGAACAGCGTCTGTTCGCGGTCTTCCCAGTCTTCCGGCAATTCGCCCTTCGGCGGCGGCAGGGTGCCCTTGTAGACATGGCCCTTGAAGGTGAGATCGTTGATGGCCGAGAGGATCGGGCCGCCATTGCCCTCATGCAGCGTGCGCTCCGAGAAGAACACGTCGTGCCGGACATTGAGCAGCGCCAGATCCTCGCGGATCATCGCCATCATCGCGTCGATCGCCTTGTCCTTGACGATAGGCATCCACTTTTCCTCGGGCATGGCGCGCAGCTTGATGCCATATTCATCCGCCAGCGCCTGGCCGACGGGAACGAGATAGTCGCCGGGATAAAGGCCGGACGGAATGGTGCCGATATCTTCGCCGAGCGCCTCGCGGTAACGCAGGAATACCGAACGGGCCAGCACATCGATCTGCGAACCGGCATCGTTGATGTAATATTCCTTGGTGACGCCATAACCGGCAAAAGCGAGCAGGTTCGCCAACGTGTCGCCGACGACGGCGCCACGGCAATGGCCGACATGCATCGGGCCTGTCGGATTGGCGGAAACATATTCGACGTTGATCTTCTGGCCCGCACCGATGGTGGAGCGGCCGAAATCGACGCCCTGCCCGATCATGTCAGCGAGAAGACGCTGCCAGTAACCGACCGAAACCTTGAGATTGATGAAGCCCGGACCCGCGACATTGACGCTGTCCACATCACCATCGGCCTGAAGAGCCGGCACGATGAGTTCGGCCAGCGCGCGCGGATTGGTGCCGAGCGGCTTCGCCAGCACCATGGCGGCATTGGTTGCGACATCGCCGTGGCTCAGATCGCGCGGGGATTCGACGGTAATTCGACTGAAATCGACCTTTTCGCGGTTCTCTTTCACGAGGTCGAGGGTCTCGAGCGCGTTTTTGATCCTGGTATCGAAATCAGCAAAAATGTTCATCGTTCCAACCTGCGCGAAGGGCTTCTGTTTATATCCGGCCGTTTAACCGGGTCGGCTTCGCGATCGCCCGCTGCCCTATCGCAAATCGGGGGTGTGGTCAAACAGCCGCTGGTGGGCGCGCAGTGCATAACTGTCGGTCATGCCGGCCAGATAGTCGCCCACATGCCGGGCTTTTGCGGCCACGCTCATGCCGGAAATGCTGTCCACCCAGTAGTGGCTCTGCATTTCCGCCGGCGTTTCCATATAACGGTGGAAAAGATCGGTGACGATCTGTGTGGCGCCGGCGCGGATGCGCATGATTTCCGGATGCCGGTAGATATGGCCGAACAGCAGTTTCTTGATCTGCCGGTCGGTCTCGGCCATTTCCGGCGAGAAGGTCGCAACGGTGAAATCGGCAGCGCGGATATCCGCCGCACTCTTCGGCTTCAGACGGGCGAGATTCTGCTGCGCAACGCCAATCACGTCTTCCACCATATGGGTGATCTGCCGACGCATGATCTCATTGGCGAAACGCTCCTTGTCGAGGACCGGATATTTCGCCCGCACCTCGGCCATCAGGCCGCCGAGGAACGGCACTTCCTCCAGCATCTCGAAGGTGAGATAACCGGCGCGCAACCCGTCATCGATGTCGTGGGTATTATAGGCGATGTCATCGGCAATCGCCGCCACCTGCGCCTCGAGGCTGGCATAGCTGCCGATTTCCAGATCCTGCAGCTCGCAATATTCGAGGATGGGCAGCGGAACCGGTCCCTTGATCCCCTCGCCCCTGGCATTCACCAGCGGGCCATTGTGCTTGACCAGCCCTTCGAGCGTCTCCCAGGTCAGGTTGATGCCGTCATATTCGGCGTAACGACGCTCCAGCTTGGTGACGATGCGCAGCGACTGGGCGTTATGATCGAAGCCGCCATAGGGCAACAGCACCGCATCCAGCGCATCCTCGCCGGTATGGCCGAAGGGCGTGTGGCCGAAATCATGCACCAGCGCCACGCCCTCTGCCAGATCCTCATCGAGCTTCAGCGCGCGGGCGAGCGCCCGGGCGATCTGCGCCACCTCAATGGTGTGGGTGAGACGCGTGCGATAATGGTCGCCGTCAGGGCTGATGAACACCTGCGTCTTATGCTTCAGGCGGCGAAAGGCCGTCGTATGGACGATGCGGTCACGGTCGCGCTGGAATTCCGAGCGCGTCAGGCTTCCGGTTTCGGGAAAAAGACGCCCGCGCGTGGTCCATGGATCCGAGGCGAAAACCGCCCTCTCGCCGCTTCCGAAACCCAATGCGCGCTGGTCTATGATCATGCATCCACCTGTTGTCTTCTCCAGCCGGGACTTCCTTTTGGTCTCGGCCATTGACCTTTTCATTCACCCTTCTTACCTATCGCAGAGGTCGGCGCAAAGCATCATCGCCGCGCAGACCGCCTTCACACAGGCTATAGACCGTTAATTTGACCGGTTTATAATGGTGACAACGAGATTATTGCTCTCCGGTTCTTGACCCCGGCAGGAGAAACGACATGGAAAACAGCGACATTACCCTTTCTGAAGCTGCGGCGAAGCGAATCGCCCAGATCGTCGCGGCCGAAACCGGCAAACAGGCGCTGCGCGTCTCGGTGGAAGGCGGCGGCTGCTCGGGCTTCTCCTACAAGTTCGATCTGGCCGAAGACAAAGCCGATGACGACATCGTGATTGCCCGCGGCGACGCCAAGGTGCTGATCGACAGCCTGTCAGTTGTCTATATGGCGGGCTCAGAAATCGACTTCGTCGACAATCTGCTCGGCCAGTCCTTCCAGATCAAGAACCCGAACGCTGTGGCAAGCTGCGGCTGTGGCACCAGCTTCTCGATCTGACGATTCTATCCACCACATCCTCGCCACCGTTTTTCAAAAACGGTGGCATTCGCTTTTCCATCGGGTAAAAGTACCTCCGCAAAAGGGAAACTCCGATGAAGATTGCCACCTGGAACATCAATGGCGTCAAGGCGCGTATCGAAAACCTGTGCCAGTGGCTGAAGGATTCCTCGCCCGACATCGTCTGCCTTCAGGAAATCAAATCGGTCGACGAGGGTTTTCCCCGGCTGGAGCTGGAGGCGCTCGGCTATCACGTAGAGACCCATGGCCAGAAGGGCTTCAACGGCGTCGCCCTGCTGTCGAAGGTCAAGCCCGACGAGGTCAATCGCGGCCTGCCGGGTGACGATGCCGATGAACAGGCGCGCTTCATCGAAGGCGTGTTTTCCGTCGATGGCGGTGCCATCCGCGTCTGCTCGCTTTACCTGCCGAACGGCAATCCGCCGGACGATCCGGTGAAATATCCCTATAAGCTTGCCTGGATGGAACGGCTGCGGCATTTTGCCGAAGATCGCCTTGCGCTCGAGGAGCCGCTGATCCTTGCGGGCGACTACAACGTCATTCCCGAGCCCTTCGATTGCCACGACCCACGCGTGTGGGAAGGCGACGCATTGTTCCTGCCGAAGACCCGTGCCGCCTTCCGCAAGCTGGAAAATCTGGGCTTCACCGATGCCGCCCGTGCGACGACGGATGAAGCAGGACTTTATTCCTTCTGGGATTATCAGGCCGGGGCATGGCCGAAAAACAATGGCATCCGCATCGATCATCTGATGCTGTCAGCGGAAGCGGCCGACAGGCTGCAATCCGTCAGCATCGAAAAACATGTGCGAGCCTGGGAAAAACCGTCCGACCATGTGCCGGTCTGCGGTTATTTCGATTTCAGTCCGGTCGGCTGAGCCACTCCGGGCGGGTGGATAAAACCACCCCGATCAGCACCCTCAATCCGGATCGTTGAACTGCATGTTCTGCGCCATGGCGATGGCGGCGCGGCGATCGTTCTCACCGGCGAGCGAAAAAGCCTGCTCCTGCAGGTTCTGTATCCAGGTACAGTCCGCCGCCGTGCACTTGTCGAGCGCCGCCGTCATGAAGGCCAGCCCCTGCGTCGTCTGGCCTTCCTGGAAGATCAGGTTGCCGAAAATCGACATGGCGCCGGCATGGCCGTGCTTGCGGGCCTGGTTGAGCCACTTCTTGGCCTGCTGCACATCGGCGCGGCCGCCCTCGCCGGCGAGAATCATTTCAGCCAGACGGAACTGCGCCTCAGCGACGCCAAAGGTGGAAGCAACCTGGAAATAAAGCTGGCGGGCCTGCGACAGGTCCATCTTCACCGGGCTGCCGGGAATGCCGTGACGGTAATAATCGGCAAGGGAAAGCAGCGCGTTGACGAAAAAGCCGGTATCTTCCGAACCCGGCTCCACGCCCTGATTGGCGATTTCGCTGTAGATCTTGAAAGCTTCGAAGTCGTTCTTGGCGACGCCATCGCCATAGGCATACATATTGGCAAGCGCCCAGCGCGAGCCGGTATGGCCCTTTTCAGCCGCGTAGCGATAGGCCTCGACGGCTTCGCCCTTGTTGCCGTTCTTGTAGGCCTTGAAGCCGAACTTGAACAGGTCGAAGGGGCCGGATTCCTTGGTCACGCCCGCATTGATGTCAAAAGCCGCAGCAGGCATTGCGAGCGACGCAAGCAACATGCCCATAAGGAGCGGCTTTAAAACGTTGGCTTCACATTTCAGCATTTCAGCGAACTTCTCTCAACTCTTCCCGGCATATAGCCAATACTTGCGGAATACTGCAAAGCCGAACCCCGCCGGGTCGCGATTTTTCGAACACACTGCGTCTTTCCGGCAGCACTTTCCAGCGCACCACCGGTGGTCTCATGCGGCAATTGCCCTAATTTTCCAGTGAGACAGATATAGGCATAATTTCCGGCAACATAACGGCATTCCGTCATCCGCCGGTCAGCGCCAGACAAGAAAGCCGGGCGAAATTCCCGTATTACTTGCTTAAACGCTGAATCCAAACCCGTTTTCACTTTCTGCAACTCCGCAGGCCCACATCAAACGCCTGCATGTTCTTTCATTCCCGCGCCCTTAAACATAAGCCAAGCACCCTGTTTGTGGCGGGAAATGGACAGATATGCTCACATTCCAACGCGCGCCCACGCTTGCAGAAAAGTGTTGCCAAATCGTCACAAAACTTTCGGGCTAGAAAATTTTATCGAGCAGGAATCATAGTCGCGCATGAAAAAAGGCCCGGTTGGTAAACCGGACCTTTATTTTAGCATCTACGGAAGGATGACGTCAGAACTTGACCTTCACACCGGTCGAGATGGCTGCGACGAGATCGTTACCGAAGTCGTAGCCCGCCTCGTTGCCGCAGGTGAAGCCTGCCCCGCACGGTCCGCCATTGATGGACGAGCTACCGGAGGTCAGGAGGCCGAGAGCGCCGGCAATCTTGAACTCGATGTTCTTGTTCGGGGAGTAGACGATCTGCGTGCCCAGTGTCCAGGTGTCGGTCTGGGTGCCGATGACAGTCGACGTACCGCGATCCCAGGTCAGGCTCACAGCACCGCTCCACTGTTCGTTGAACTTGTGACCGACGCCACCCGAAATCGTCCAGCCGTCGCGATAAAACAGGTCAAGCGTGTTGAGCGTGTCAGCTCCGCTCGGAACGCACGGCGACGTGCCGACCGCGCAGAAAGGAATGACCTGAATCTGGCTCCAGTCCGTCCACTTCACGGAACCGAAAGCAAGCCAGTCCGGCGCGATACCAGATTGCACCTTGAGTTCGATACTGTCAGGCATGGAAACAGAGCCGTAGATCGGCACGAGCTTGCCACCGTATTTCGCAAGCGTCGGAGAAATGGACGGCGGCGTCTGCGGGATCGCCCTGACGTCGGCGAAACCGGTCAGGTCGTGATCGACGGCGCTGTTGTAAACGAGGCTCGCACGGAAGGCGATCTCGGGAATCTCATAGGCCATGCCGGCGCGCCAGCCCCAGCCGTCACCTTCCATCTCAAGTTTGCCAACGCCGCTGAAGCTGGACCAGGCCGGATTGAGGCCCAGAACGGCCGGCCCGAGAACCTGACGGTATTTATAACCGCTGAGTTCCTGATAGAAACCACCGCCTATAATCGAGAAGTCGCCTTTGCCAAGATCGAACTTCACCCGGCAGGTAGTGGCGTAATTGTGGGACTTGACCTTGGTTTCGATATTGTAGCTCGATCCCTGCCAGATGCCGGGATTGAGATGCGCGCCCCAGGGCTGCGAATAGTCGAACATGCAGTCGCCGAAGTCACCGATTGCCGCTTTGGCGCCGATCCGGGTCGACCAGAAGTTTTCAGAGTCATCTGCGCTCCTTGACCAGGCCGCAGGCAGCGGGCCGCTCTTCAGCGGATTGTCCCGGGCATTTTCCACCTTGCGCTGCGGCGCGACGAAGGTTGCAGAACTGTCGAGAACATAATCGGACGGATCGAACAGCAGGTCGATATTGTAACCGCCGCGCTCAAGGCCGCCGGCCAGTGAGGGCGTTACCGCCGCGATGCTGACTGCGAAACATACCGCGCCGCGAAAAATTGCAGTTTTTGCCATCTCTCTCCCCAATCAAGGCAATGTGATCATCAAAAGAGTGAAGCGCTTCGCAGCAAATGACAATCTGCCGCACTCTGGCACAGTTCTGCGACACTTCTCCATTTTTTACGTAAGAATTTCATGTCGATCCCCTTGCATAATCATTTTAGGTTATTTTTCTAATCCAATTGAAGCAATCAGACATAAAATGAAACAAATTCCCACTTGAGGCAGGAATTGTCGCCAAATAACCACACTCACGGGTTTCCCGAGGAAACGCGCTTATCAGGCCGTTTTTGTTGGATTTTTTGGCTGTTTCAGAGGTTTTTGGCCGGGCAAGGCGTGAAATAATCGCTCTTTCGGGTGCCCATGATTCGCCGTTGCAGTGCAGCAATCAATGGATACGAATTGTTACAGAGAAACAAAAACGCCCCGTTTCGAACGGGGCGTTTTGTTTTCAGAAGAGAGCCGGAGGCAGCTATTAACCCGCTTCGCTGACCCGCGTGAGCGCCGTTCTCAGGCTTGCAAGCTGCACTTCCAGCTCCGCCTTGCGCTCGCGCTCGGCGGCGACCACTTCCGGATCGGCATTGGCGACGAACTTCTCGTTCGACAGCTTCTTGTCGATGCGCTCCATTTCCGCATCCACCTTGCCGATCGCCTTTTCGAGACGGGCTTCCTCGGCCGCCAGATCGATGAGCTTGCCGAGCGGCAGGCAAACCGTGGCCTCGCCGACGATGATCTGCGCGGAGCCCTTCGGCGCGACATCGGCGGCGCGGATTTCATCCGCCCGCGCCAGGCGCCGGATGGCGGCGGCGTGGCGGTCGAGCCGCGCTTCGGTGGAGGTATTGGCGCCGACAACCACCAGCGAAGCGGTGGCGCCCGGCGGCACGTTCATCTCGGCGCGCGCGGAGCGAATGCCGGAGACGAGATCGATCAGCCAGTTGATTTCGGCCGCCGCGGCATCGTCGCGGAATTCCGGCACCGGCCAGTCGGTCAGGCAAAGCAGATTATCCCGCTCCTCGCCCTCGCCCGCCGTATGCGCCCACAGCTCTTCCGTCATGAAGGGCATGAAGGGATGCAGGACCTTGTAGATCTCGTCCAGAACATAGGCCGCGCAGGCCTGCGATTCCCTCTTGGCCTTTTCGTCTTCGCCGCTGAAGACAGGCTTCAGCAGTTCCAGATACCAGTCGCAGAACTGGTTCCAGACGAAACGGTAGAGAATGCCGGAGGCGTCGTTGAAACGGAAGTTCTCAAGCGCCGCCGTCACGTCGCGCGCCGTATTGGCAAGCTCGGTCAGAATCCAGCGGTTGATGGTCAGCGACGCGGTTTCGGCAAGGAAATGCGGATCGCGCTTCACGCCGTTCATCTCGGCAAAACGGGTCGCATTCCAGAGCTTCGTGCCGAAGTTGCGATAACCGGCGATACGCGCCGGGTCGAGCTTCACGTCGCGCCCCTGCGCCGCCATGATGGCAAGCGTGAAACGCAGCGCATCCGCACCATATTCGTCGATCAGTTCCAGCGGATCGATGACATTGCCCTTGGACTTCGACATCTTCTGGCCGTTCTTGTCGCGAACCAGCGCGTGGATATAGACCGTGCTGAAAGGCTCGACCGGGTTGCCGGCATCGTCCTTCATGAAATGCAGACCCATCTGCATCATCCGCACCACCCAGAACGGGATAATGTCGAAACCGGTCACCAGCACGTTGGTCGGATAATAGCGCGCCAGTTCCGGTGTCTGCTCGGGCCAGCCGAGCGTCGAGAACGGCCAGAGCGCCGACGAGAACCAGGTGTCCAGCACGTCTTCGTCGCGGGTCAGGATTTCACCCGGCTTGAAGTTCTCAAGCTTCTCCTCGACCCAGGCCTTCCACGGACCTTCATGGGCGATGTAGTGCTGGATGGCCGCCTGAAGCGCCTCTTCTTCGGTCTTCTCAACGAAGACCTGTCCGTCCGGGCCATACCATGCCGGGATCTGGTGACCCCACCACAATTGCCGCGAGATACACCAGGGCTGGATGTTCTCCATCCACTGGAAGTAGGTGTTTTCCCAGTTCTTCGGCACGAAATTGGTGCGGCCTTCGCGAACGGAGGCAATCGCCGGCTGGGCCAGCGTCTTGTTGTCCACCCACCACTGGTCGGTCAGGCGCGGCTCAATCGGCACACCGCCACGGTCGCCATGCGGCACCACGTGCTTGTGCGGCTCGATCTTGTCGAGCAGGCCGGCTTCCTCGAAGATTTCGACGATGATCTTGCGGGCGGTAAAGCGGTCCTGCCCTTCCAGACGATCCCATGCGCCATGCAGCGCCGCGGGATGGCTGAGACCCTCGAGGAAATCCTCGTTTTCCTTGATGGAGATGGTGCCGTCGATATTCATGATGTTGATGGCGCGCAGGCCGCAGCGCTTGCCGACTTCGAAATCGTTGAAGTCATGCGCAGGCGTGATCTTAACCGCGCCCGTGCCGGCTGTCGGGTCAGCATAGTCATCGGCGACGATCGGGATTTTGCGGCCGACGATCGGCAGGATGACATGCTTGCCGATGATGCCCTTGTAACGTTCATCCTTCGGGTTCACCGCAACGCCGGTATCGCCGAGCATGGTTTCGGGCCGCGTCGTGGCGACGACGATATAGTCGCGCGTTTCGAACTCGGTGGGCTTCCCCTCCTCGTCGAAAGCGACCGGATATTGATAGGTGACACCCTTTTCCAGCGGATAACGGAAGTGCCAAAGGTTGCCCTTCACCTCGATCTGTTCGACTTCCATGTCGGAAATCGCCGTCTGCAGCTTCGGGTCCCAGTTGACGAGGCGCTTGTCCTTATAGATCAGGCCCTGCTTGTAGAGCGTGACGAAAACTTCGAGAACCGCCTGCGACAGCCCCTCATCCATGGTGAAGCGCTCACGCGACCAGTCACAGGAGGCACCAAGGCGTTTCAGCTGGTTGAAAATGAGACCGCCGGATTCGGCCTTCCACTCCCAGACCTTCTCCACGAAAGCCTCACGGCCCATATCGCGGCGGCCCGGAAGCTGCTGCTCCATCAACTTGCGCTCGACGACCATCTGCGTGGCGATGCCGGCATGGTCCATGCCCGGCTGCCACAACACGTCCTTGCCGCGCATGCGCTCGAAGCGGACCAGAATATCCTGCAGCGTGTTGTTGAGCGCGTGGCCCATATGCAGGGAGCCGGTCACATTCGGCGGCGGGATGACGATGGTGAAGGTTTCCGCGCCCGGCTTGGCGTTGGCGCCGGCACGAAAAGCGTTAGCCTCGTCCCAGGCTTTGGCGATCTTCGGTTCGACGGATGCGGAATCGTAGGTCTTTTCGAGCATTTCCTGACCTGAATTTTAGAGTTCTTGTGTGGATTTTTTAAATAAGGATGGACGGGAGAGAGTCAACAGAAACCCGCCCGCGAGCCAACCATTGAGCGGACCCACGGGTGAATATGACCCCATAACACCTTCATCTTCAACAAAAAAGCCGCCCCGATGCCGGAGCGGCCCCTGTTTCGTCGCATCCGCCGCAATCGCACATGCGGCCGGAGCGGAACTTAACGGCGCGAACCGCGCGCCACGCGCTCGATTTCCTCGCGCACCAGACGCTCCACGAGCGTCGGCAGATTGTCTTCCAGCCAGTCCTGCAGCATCGGGCGCAGCATTTCGGCGGCCATATCCTCGATCGAGCGCCGCTCGACGCCATCGAAAACCTCTGCAAGCTCGCTGAACGAACGGGCGATCTGCGCACCGGCAGCGGCGGAAAGAAGATTGAGCGACAGACCGCCCTCGACACCCGCCTCGTCTTTTGCCTGTGGCTCGGCCAGATCGAATGCCTGTTTCTCAACGGCAGGCTCCAGCACCGCTATGTCGAAACGCTCCGCTGTCAGCGGCGTTTCGAGGGCGCCGCGCAGAGAAAGCTGATCGAAGCGGTTTTCGGCCGAAGACGCGCTTTCGATGGCGGCAGCGGCAGCGCGATCCTCGGCGGCAAAAGACACCGGCTGCTCGCTTACGCTGGATGCCGGCTGCTCGCTCACGCTCGCGGCGGCCGCAGCCGCCATCAGCGGACGAACATCCGTCGGGCGCTGCGGTGCGGCGCGTTCGGAAGACGGCGCGGACAAAGGCTGCGATACGGTCGGCGCAGCAGCCGACGGCGCGGTCTCGGCCACGCCACGCTGGGCCTGCGCGGCGAAAGCCTGCGGCCCCATGGCGGCGTTACGGTCTGCGGCGGCACGTACACGGGCAGCGACATCTGCAAGCGACATGGTTTTCTCGGCGGCGCTTTCCTGCCGTTCAGCCATGGGCCCTTCAGAAATCGGCGAAAAATCCTGCGCAGGCCGTGCGCCAAAAGCCTGGTTTGCGGCGGGGGGAACGCGTGCCGGCGGGCTGATAGGCTCCGCCACGAAGGCTGCTTCGCTCGCAGCCTCGTCTTCATCGTCATAGACCGGCGGCAACTGCCCGGAAAACGCACCGGCAGGTCCGGTCTCGTTGCTTTCGATGATCCGGCGGATAGACGCCAGAATCTCTTCCATGGACGGTTCACGCGCTACGCTTGGCTGAGCCATATCAATCCCCGGTTTCCACTCTTCGAACGCCCTTGCCGCATCCCTCGGACACCGGATGAGCGCTCCTTGACCTGTTCAATTTTCACATCGCGTTTTCGACAACCGAAATCGATCGTCACACCGATGCTCTGAAACATGGCCGGCCAAGCGCCTGGGCATTTCGCCGTCCCTGTCGCAGGATCATGCAGGGCAGAAATACGCACACCCCGAATCACCCTTAGTTTAGGTCAGCATAGCGAGGAACTAAATCACTGATTCGACAAGTTTCGTGATGATGCACAGCTTTGTGAGAACGGCCCGAAAGGAAGCGCTCCGCCGGCAAACCGAACATAAAAACGCCGGGGCGAAAACTCCACCCCGGCGTCAGAAAGAAGAGGATCGTTTGCCGATCAGAAAACGAATTCGGCCGCCTTGGCAAAACCCGGCAGCGGCTTGACCGAAGCATTGAAGAAAGTGGCGGCCGATGTGCTGTTGCCATCGCGGCGATAGACGGTGGCCTTCGCGGCGCCGCCATATCCGACGACGACAACCAGACGGCCGCCGTCACGCAGCTGGTCGGTCAGTGCCGCCGGCACTTCCTCCACCGAGCCGTTGATGAAAATGAGGTCATAGGGCGCTTCACCCGCATAGCCCTTTTCGAGGTCGCCGGTTACGACGGCGACATTGTCATATCCGAGCGAGGCGAGCGTATCGGTCGCCTGTGCGGCCAGCGCCTCATCGCTTTCAAGCGAAACCACCGAACCGGCAAGCTGCGAAAGGATGGCGGCCGCATAACCTGCGCCGCCGCCCACTTCCAGCACCACGTCCTCCTTCGACACGGCCGAAAGCTGCAGCAGCTTCGCCAGCGGCGAGGTCTTCATGACATAACGGGCCGGACGGCCATCGCGGGCGGGACAGATCTGCAGGTCCTCATCCACATAGGCAATCTGCCGCACGCCCGCCGGCACGAATGCCTCGCGCGGCACGCTCAAAAACGCCTTCAGCACGGAATGCGACGTCACGTCGGTCGTGCGCAACTGGCTGTCGACCATATTGGCGCGTGCGGTTTCGAAATCCATCATATCGTATCGCCTCAATTTCACGGATGCCGGTCGGGAAGCCTCGGCTCCAAAAGCTCAAAACGGCAGGGGCTCCCCCTCGCCTTTGGATAATCTCATAATTGCCCAAGCGCACGCTTTCAAGCGCGCTAAGCCGGATGTGTGGGAAAAAGCGAAACAGTGGAGATTTCCGGAACAGCAAATGACCGCGAAGCGGGGTCAAATATCGAAAAAACATTGCGTTCGTGGAAATTTTTGGAGGCCTCGCCCGGAATTGAACCGGGGTACAAGGATTTGCAGTCCTCTGCGTCACCACTCCGCCACGAGGCCTCACACGCTCATCAATCAAGCGATGGCGGGCATTTAGAACGAATCCATTATGGGCGCAAGAGGGTTCGTTCCGAATGTGGTGTTTTTTCGGATCGCACCGGCATACCGCTAAGGCAAGCCGCTTAAGCACTTAAGATTCCGAAGCTTTTCGTATCTGCCTTATATTTCAGAAGAAACAAAGCCCGCATCCGGCACGTTTGCGCCGTTGCGGGCAATGCTGCATTTCCTGTACCAGCCGGTCAGATCCGCCCAAGCAGAACGAGGATCAGGACGATCACCAGAACCAGTCCGAGACCGCCTGACGGGCCATAACCATAATTATGGTAACCCCAGCTTGGCAGTGCGCCGATCAGGAAAAGAATGAGCAGGATGACGAGGATGGTGCCGAGCATGTGTAACCCTCCACTATTGGCATGTGTCCTGCCTGTTTGAACGATAAAACGCGCAAAAAGTTCCCCTTCCTGTATAGCCGGCAGCATAACGGTGGACAGGCATCCTCTTCCGTTTCAACGGGTTACACTGGAAGTTCGGGAATGCGGCCTTGGCTGCTCCGTCTCGGGAAAGTAATTCCCTGGCTAATTATATCGCCGCAAAAAGCCCCTGAAGGCCCGCGGCAGGCCGGCCTTCACCGGGATCGACCAAAGCAGCGATTTATTCGAGGTAATTTCTCGGCCTATGTCTATCGGCAGTTGTCCGTCATATTAGCGCCAGTCCCCCGTACCCTGAAACTGGCGGGAGACGGAGAGATCTGGCATCACTGGCAGTGCGCCAGATCTCTCCCGCCCCTCCCCCCGCTTCTCGAATTCTTCTTTGCAGGCACACGGATATTTTACCAACTGTGTTCTCGTTCCCCTTGCCTTGCCGGTTTCACTCCGGCTAGACCCCGGACCGGGAGGGAGAAACGAGAATCATATGTCCGGTTTTGCGAACCTCATCCCGCTTTTCATTTTCGGCCTCCTCGTCTACTTTTTCTTTCGCTGGGTCGCGCGCGACATTCAGAATCCGAAGAGCAAATAGTCGGGGAAATCGTCTCCGGCCCCCTGCCCTCCGGGAACCGCCGCGCCTCGACATCGTTTTCACGGACGCACTTCGGAGGACAGGATGAAAACGCTCGTATCATCGGCCGCTATCGCGCTTACACTGGCGCTTACCGGATGCACCACGGCCGGCCCGGCCGCCTATGTCGGGCCCGCGCCCTATGTCGAACCCATTCCCGGCAGCATTATCTACAGGGGCCAGCCGCGCACCAAGCTGACGAAATCGCCGATCGGCAGTACCTTCACCCATGAATTTCGCATCGACGCCAGCACGCGGGCGGTGGAAACCTACCGCATCGCGCCGGACCGCTCGCTGGAACTCATCGACCGCCGCATCATCCGCGAATGGTTGTTCGGGCGCGACGACTGACCGCACCGCAACGGCGCGAAACGGGCCGGGAACGGGATTGCGCATCCTGACCGCTTGGTTTAGAGCCGGGCGCAACAACCATAATGGATAGGCGATGAATACGCGCTGGCAAAAACCCGTCCTGATCGCGTTCGAAACGCCGGGCGACTATACGAGCATTGACACCACGCAGGCGGCCTCCTGGGCGCTGATCGAGGATTGGCCGATCGAAGACGGCGATGCGCTGGACAGGGCGCTGCTGATCTGCGCCGCCGTCGATGCCGGCAGGAAAAAGCCCGAGGATGCGCGCAAGGCCTTCATCGCAGCCGCAATCGAAGCGGGCCTCGATATCAAGGCCTGACGGCGGAACACCAGCTGGCCGTCGACTAAAAAATGCCGCCTGCGGCGTCAGCTTTTCAGGATAAGACGTGGGATGGATCGCAACAGATGGAATCTTCCGGAAACATGAAAAAGGCCCTGTTCATTTTTCTCCTCTCCTGCCTGGCGATCGGCCTTCTCGGCCACCTCGTGGTGGCCTTCGTCGTCACCGGGTGAAGCGCCAAAATCCTCTCCGCCGGAAGACGGGGCGAGTGGACATTGGAATTTCCTGAATTTCATTCTTTCGTTATGGAACCGCGATAAACTCTGATCGTTCTCTTTTCACCCAACAGGAGGAGGATCGGAATGCGTGACGGATTGAACGGTTTTCTCGAAATCTCGATGCTCGGCTTCGTGGTCGCAAGCTGCCTTTTCATGGTCAACCTACCGATCTGAGCCACGGCAAAAATTCTTCTTCGACACGACCGGCGACGTGACGTTCCGGTATTAAAAAATGCGGCCTTGTGAGCCGCATTTTTTTTCAACAGATCATCCAATCAGGCGGAAAGCTTGGCGGCGAGTTTCGCCACATGCGCGCCCTGGAAACGGGCGGCTTCCAGTTCGATTTCGGAAGGCTGGCGCGAGCCGTCGCCATCGGTGATGGTGGAGGCGCCATAGGGCGAGCCGCCCTTGATTTCATCGACGCCCATCTGGCCCTGGAAAGCATAGGGCAGACCGACGACCGCCATGCCATGGTGCAGGAAGGTGGGGATGAAACCGAGGATGGTCGATTCCTGACCGCCATGCTGGGTGGCGGAAGATGTGAAGGCTGAACCAACCTTGCCGACCAGCTTGCCGCTGAACCACAGGCCGCCGGTCTGGTCCCAGAAATTGCGCATCTGCGAGGCGACCGTGCCGAAACGCGTGCCGGCGCCGACGATGATGGCGTCGTAATCCGCCAGCTCGTCCACCGTCGCCACCGGAGCCGGCTGATCCAGCTTGAAATGGGAAGACTTTGCAACTTCTTCCGGAACGAGTTCGGGAACGCGCTTCACCACGGCATCCGCGCCGGTGGACTTCACGCCCTCGGCAACGGCATAGGCCATTTTCTCGATATGGCCGTAAGAGGAGTAATAAAGTACCAGAACCTTCGTCATTCTCTTCGTTTCCTTTGCTGGAACTGTTTCCGGCGAACCGGCGACAAGCTTCTTTAAAAACTCAATGATAATCGGCTTTGACCCGTAAAAAACGTATGACAAAAAGGTAGCGGACGGATCGGTCTGCCGCCAGCCGGGGATTGGCATACGCACTGTTCACGATGAGTGAACGCCCGGAGCCATCGTCAACCAATTCCCCTTTTGCGTTTCTTCAAAACCGCTTTGCATTCGCGCTGGCGCGGCGTTAACGTCGGGTGAAACAGATGACGAGTGCAACCATGTCCAATCCCTCCTCCGCCCAATCCGTCGTGACCGCCGCCATGCTTGCCATTGGCGACGAACTGCTTTCGGGCCGCACCAAGGACAAGAATATCGGCCACCTCGCGGATGTCCTCACCATGTCCGGCATCGACCTGAAGGAAGTGCGCATCGTCGCCGACGAGGAGGAAGCGATCGTGGAAGCGCTGAACGCGCTGCGCGGCCGCTATGATTATGTCTTCACGTCAGGCGGCATCGGCCCGACCCATGACGACATCACCGCGGATGCGGTCTCTGCGGCGTTCGGCCTGCCCTGCGAGCACGATGCCGAGGCGCTGCGCCTGCTGGGTGACATGTATCGCGTCCGCGAGATGGAATTCACCGAGGCGCGCAAGCGTATGGCGCGTATGCCGAGAGGAGCCGCCCACATCGCCAATCCCGTTTCCGTCGCCCCCGGCTTCGTCATCGGCAATGTTTACGTCATGGCCGGCGTGCCGCAGGTGTTTCAGGCCATGCTGGACAATGTCATGCCGACGCTGCGCACCGGCGCGAAGGTCATGTCGCAGGCGGTGCGGTCGCCCTATGGCGAAGGCGATATCGGCACGCCGCTGACAGCCATCCAGAAAGCCCATCCCGAAACGAGCATCGGCTCCTATCCCAAATATGACGGACAGCGCTTTTCGACGGAGATCGTGGTGCGCGCCCGCGACGCCGGCGTCCTGAAGGCGGCAGCAGACGCGGTTGCGGCCATGATCGAGACCATCGGCCATGAAAAAAGACTGGCAGCCAGCAAGGGCGATGCAACCGCCTAAGGCAGAAAAGGCTTGAGACAGAAAAGGCTTGAGACCGGGAAGCTTTGACCAAAATCAAGGTGGCGGCCTGTAAAGGCGGCCACTCTCCCCCTGAGCATTTCCAGGAAAAGCGGAACAGCTTTTCCGTCCGGACAATGCATAAAACAGAGACTTAGATCGTTCTGGCGATTCGAAGAAAAGCCAGAACGATCTGAAAACGACATGTCACCGAGGAGAGAGAAATGGGTTACAAGACGATATTGACAGTGGTCGACAATGTTTCGAACACGCAAAAGCTCGGCGAATTCGTGGTAAGCCTTGCCGATCAGTTTTCCTCGCATGTGATCGGCCTGCATATGGAAACGCTGGCCGCCGTTCCCCTCGTCGCGCCGATGGAAATTCCCGACCCCGCCACCGTGCAGGCGCTGCAGGATGTGGCACATAAGGAGACCACCGACGTCGGAACCATCTTCGAGCGTACGCTGGCCGCCAACGGCATCTCGCATGAATGGCGCAGCTTCGTCACATCGGTGGGTTACGCCTCCGCATCGGCAATCGACAGCGCCCGTTGCGCCGATCTCGTCGTCGCGCGCCAGAGCAGCTCCTCCGCACTTTCCGACAGCCGCTCGGATATTGACGGTTTCCTCTATGAAAGCGGTCGCCCCGTTCTCCTCGTGCCGCATGTGCTGACAGTTGCGAAACCGATCAAGCGCGTCCTGATCGCCTGGAACGGCTCGCGCGAGGCGACCCGCGCCACCTTCGACGCCCTGCCCTTCCTCAAGGCAGCCGATAGCGTCGAGATATTCTCCGTCGATCAGGCCGAGAGCGAAACGCAGTCTTCCGGGCTCGCCGGCGCGGAACTGGCCGCCACGCTTGCCCGCCACGGCGTCAACGTCACCGTGACCTCGCAGGAAAAGATCGCCGGTGTCTCGCCGCAGGCGGCCATCGAAAACCGGCTGTCCGATAACAGCATCGACCTTCTTGTCATGGGCGCTTACGGCCATTCCCGCTGGTGGGAACTGCTGTTTGGCGGTGTCACCCGCACCCTGCTCGATTCCATGACGGCGCTGACGCTGCTGTCGCGTTAAAACCGGTGGAAGTGGATTGAGCTACAAGACCGTGCGGAAAGCTTGCCTTTTTGCCGGTCTTGCGGCTATTAGCCAAAGCCATCGACAATTTTGACCAGATGGTAGACGACATGTCCCTTCCCGATAAAGCCTTTCCCGTCTCCTGGGACCAGTTTCACCGCGATGCCCGTGCACTTGCCTGGCGTCTTGCCGGCCTTGAGCGGGAGTTCCGCGCGATCGTCTGTATCACCCGCGGCGGCCTCGTGCCGGCGGCGATCATTTCCCGCGAACTGAATATCCGCCTGATCGACACGGTCTGCATCGCCACCCGCCATGATTACGTCAATCAGGGCGAAACGGTTCTGCTGAAGGGTGTCGCCCCGGAACTTTCGGCGGATGGCGGCGAAGGCGTGCTGGTGCTGGACGACCTGACCGATACCGGCAAGACGGCGCTCGAAGTGCGCGAAATGCTGCCCAAGGCGCATTTCGCCTGTGTTTACGCCAAGCCGAAGGGCGTGCCGACCATCGATACCTTCGTTACCGAAGTCAGCCAGGACACCTGGATTTATTTCCCTTGGGACATGGGCTTCACCTATCAGGAGCCGATCGCCAAGGGATCGCGCGGCTGACCAGCCCCGCAGGGGAAAATGACGCTTTGAAACCGCCCCATCGGGGCGGTTTTTTTGTCGGGAAACGCCTTTATGGCGACAGCTAAAAAACACGGAAAAACCGCAGTGTCGCCTTTATGCCTCACCCCGGAAATGCGGGGTTTTGCCTTTCCGTTGCGGAAACCAGCCTCGCGCAAGCTTCAAACTTTGCCGCCAAGTCACTGATTTTTCTAAGAGCTTTTCCTATCCCCGTTTTCCACAGGCACTCCACACAATATCTTGTAGTTAAAAATGGGTTTCAATCTATGGCTTGACGAATCTGTGCCGCGAGAGGAAAGTGACAATTATGTTGCGGCGGCAACGGACCGGAAAGTAACGAGGCCGGTTCCTCTCCATCTTCAGCGCGCATGTCCAAAGCGGCTTCCGGCCATGAGGGGGCGGTTCGCCGCGGGCTTTTGCGCGCCTTTTCGGAACCGCCAAAAACATGACGCGGGGACTGGCGGCAGGAAGCTGTTGATACTATATTTAGTATTCCATGACATGCTTGCAGCCGAATAAGCCACGAGATACAGGGATGACATCCAAGGATGAACATCCCTTTCAAATCGGCAACAACCGGCTGCGCGAAGGCATCGCACGGCTGGACCGGATTTTTGCGCCCTTCACCGGGCGCCCAATGGACGAGGACAGAAACCATGCGCATTGAACGCCGCTTCACGAAGCCCGGCCAATCGCCTTACGCGGAAATCGACTTCCGCAAGGCCGTCAGTGAAATCAAGAACCCGGATGGATCCATCGTGTTCCGTCTGGCTGACATCGACGTTCCCGCGCAGTTCAGCCAGGTTGCGACCGACGTTCTGGCGCAGAAATATTTCCGCAAGGCCGGCGTGCCGAAGTTCCTGAAGAAGGTTGAGGAAAACGACGTTCCTTCCTTCCTGTGGCGCTCCGTGCCCGATGAAAAGGCGCTGAAGGATGTGCCGGAAGCCGAACGTTTCGGCTCCGAGACCGATGCGCGTCAGGTTTTCGACCGTCTGGCCAGCACCTGGGCCTATTGGGGCTGGAAGGGCAAATATTTCTCGTCCGAAGAAGATGCGCTGGCCTTCCGCGATGAGCTTGCCTATATGCTCGCCACCCAGCGCGTTGCGCCGAATTCCCCGCAATGGTTCAACACCGGCCTGCACTGGGCCTATGGCATCGATGGCCCCGGCCAGGGCCACTTCTATGTCGATCCCTTCACGGCTAAGCTGACCAAGTCCAAGTCGGCTTACGAACATCCGCAGCCGCATGCCTGCTTCATCCAGTCCGTTGAGGACGACCTCGTCAATGAAGGCGGCATCATGGACCTGTGGGTGCGTGAAGCGCGCCTGTTCAAATACGGTTCCGGCACCGGCTCCAACTTCTCCTATCTGCGCGGCGAAGGCGAAAAGCTTTCCGGCGGTGGCCGCTCCTCCGGCCTGATGAGCTTCCTCAAGATCGGCGACCGCGCAGCCGGCGCCATCAAGTCGGGCGGCACGACCCGTCGTGCGGCGAAGATGGTCGTTGTCGATGCCGATCACCCCGATATCGAAGCCTATATCGACTGGAAGGTGAACGAGGAGCAGAAGGTTGCCGCGCTCGTCACCGGCTCCAAGATCGTCGCCAAGCACCTGAAGGCAATCATGAAGGCCTGCGTCAATTGCGAGGCTGACAATGGCGATTGCTTCGACCCGGCCAAGAACCCGGCCCTGAAGCGCGAAATCCGCGCTGCCAAGAAGGACATGGTGCCGGAAAACTACGTCAAGCGCGTCATCCAGTTCGCCGAACAGGGTTACAAGGACATCCAGTTCAAGACCTACGATACGGATTGGGATTCGGAAGCCTACCTCACGGTATCCGGCCAGAACTCCAACAACTCCGTCTCGCTGAAGGACGACTTCCTGCGCGCTGTCGAAAATGACGGTGACTGGAACCTCACCGCCCGCAAGGACGGCAAGGTCATGAAGACGCTGAAGGCCCGCGACCTCTGGGAAAAGATTTCCCACGCCGCCTGGGCGTCTGCCGATCCGGGTCTGCACTTCAACACCACCATGAACGACTGGCACACTTCGCCAGCCGCCGGCCCGATCCGCGCCTCCAACCCGTGCTCGGAATATATGTTCCTCGACGACACGGCCTGCAACCTCGCCTCGCTGAACCTTCTGCAGTTCAAGGATCAGGCGACGAAGCGAATCGATATCGCCGATTACGAACACGCCGTTCGCCTGTGGACCGTCGTTCTCGAAGTGTCCGTCATGATGGCGCAGTTCCCCTCGCGCCAGATCGCCGAACTCTCCTATGAGTACCGCACGCTTGGCCTCGGTTACGCCAATATCGGCGGCCTCTTGATGTCCTCGGGCATTCCCTATGACAGCGCCGAAGGCCGCGCCATTGCCGGTGCCCTCACCGCCATCATGACCGGCGTGTCCTACGCCACCTCGGCCGAAATGGCCGGCGAGCTTGGCCCCTTCCCGGGCTTTGCGCCGAACCGCGACAACATGCTGCGCGTCATCCGCAACCACCGTCGCGCCGCCCTTGGCCAGTCGGAAGGTTATGAAGGCCTGTCGGTCAACCCGGTCGCACTCATCCATGGTGACTGCCCGGATCAGGACCTGATCGCCCATGCCGTCGCCGCCTGGGACAAGGCGTTGACGCTCGGCGAACAGCACGGCTACCGCAACGCCCAGACGACGGTTATCGCGCCGACCGGCACGATCGGCCTTGTGATGGATTGCGACACGACCGGCATCGAGCCCGACTTCGCGCTGGTGAAGTTCAAGAAGCTCGCCGGCGGCGGTTACTTCAAGATCATCAACCGCGCCGTTCCGGATGCGCTGCGTTCGCTTGGGTATTCCGAAAGCCAGATCGCCGAGATCGAAGCCTATGCCGTCGGCCATGGCAATCTCAACCAGGCTCCCGGCATCAACCCCTCCACGCTGAAGGCCAAGGGCTTCACCGATGAAAAGATAGAAGCCGTCAACGGCGCGCTGAAGAGCGCCTTCGACATCAAGTTCGTCTTCAACCAGTGGACGCTCGGCGCCGACTTCCTCAAGGAAACCCTGAAGGTTTCCGACGAGCAGCTCTCCGACATGAGCTTCAACCTGCTCGAGCACCTCGGCTTCGGCAAAAAGGACATCGAAGCGGCAAACGTTCACGTCTGCGGCGCGATGACGCTGGAAGGCGCACCGTTCCTGAAGGCCGAGCATCTGCCGGTCTTCGATTGCGCCAACCCCTGCGGCAAGATCGGCAAGCGATACCTCTCGGTCGAATCGCATATCCGCATGATGGCGGCGGCACAGCCCTTCATCTCCGGTGCGATCTCCAAGACGATCAACATGCCGAACGATGCGACGGTGGAAGATTGCGGCGCAGCCTACATGCTGTCCTGGAAGCTGGCGCTGAAGGCAAACGCCCTTTACCGCGATGGTTCCAAGCTTTCCCAGCCGCTCAATGCGTCGCTGGTGGAAGACGAGGACGAAGAAGACCTGATCGAAGAGCTGATCCAGCAGCCGGCCGCACAGCAGGCCGTGACGATCACCGAAAAGATCGTCGAACGCGTCATCGAGCGTGTCTCGCGTGAGCGTGAAAAGCTGCCGAACCGCCGTCAGGGTTACACCCAGAAGGCGACCGTTGGCGGTCACAAGGTCTATCTGCGCACCGGTGAATTCGGCGATGGCCGCATCGGCGAAATCTTCATCGACATGCACAAGGAAGGTGCGGCCTTCCGCGCGATGATGAACAACTTCGCCATCGCCATTTCGCTTGGCCTGCAATATGGCGTGCCGCTGGAAGAATATGTGGAGGCCTTCACCTTCACCAAGTTCGAACCGGCCGGCATGGTGCAGGGCAACGACGCGATCAAGAACGCCACGTCGATCCTCGACTATGTGTTCCGTGAACTCGCCGTCTCCTATCTCGGCCGCCACGATCTCGCCCATGTCGATACGTCGGATTTCTCCAACACGGCGCTCGGCAAGGGTATCCAGGAAGGCAAGACCAACCTCGTTTCCACCGGCTGGACCCGCGGTTACAAGCCGACGCTGGTTTCCAGCAATGGCGGCGAACGGTCTTCTTCCGAGCCCAAGGGTTCGGCAACGGCAGCACCTGCCCGCGCTTCGGCCAACGTCACCTCCTTCGCCGGCTCCGCCGCCCGCAAGCTGGAACCGACCGTCTCCATCGCAACCTCCGAAATCGTCTCCTTCAAGCGGGACTATGAAGAGCGCGCCAGGGAACTGGCCGAAGAAATCGCCGAGGAAGTGATCGACGACGTCGTCCAGGAAGCCCAGCAGACGGCAACCGCCCTCTTCTCCGACAAGGCCGCCGCGGACGCCGCTTCGGCCAAGACGGAAGCCAAGAAGGTTGAAAACGAACGCCGCATGCGCTCGATTGCTCAAGGGTATACGGGCAACATGTGCTCGGAATGCCAGAACTTCACGATGGTGCGGAACGGCACTTGCGAGAAGTGCGATACTTGTGGGGCTACGAGCGGTTGCAGCTAAGCGTTAGCTTAGGCACCAAAAAATAATTAGTCTTGAGGGCTCTTTCAGATATGAAAGAGCCCTTATTGTTTTGATGTTTTATTTATTGCAACTACTGGAAGCCCGTAGTTCAGAATGTTATATTTCGAATGGAATGCGCATAAGGCGTCAGCCAATCTCGCCAAACATGTCGTCAGTTTTGAAACCGCCCGCAGGGTTTTTGACGATCCGTTTGCCGTGGATATCGAGGATCGTTCAGCGAACTACGGTGAAGTCCGACGACGTATAGTGGGTTTGGGCAACGGATTGGTTCTGACCGTGATCTATACCGAACGAAGCGAAGTGATCCGCATCATCTCCGCACGAAAGGCGACACGCGCAGAGCGCAAGGAATATGACGACAATGGCTGGTAAAACCGATCAAACCGACTGGGTCCGTCTTCACACCATGAGCGACGAGGAAGCAGAGGCCAATGCGCTGGCCGACCCTGATAATCTACCGCTCTCCGCCGAACAGCTCGCCGCAGCTCCCAGAATGCCGCGCATCAAGATCATCCGCCGGGCTCTGAAGCTGACGCAGGAAGAGTTTTCCGTGCGTTATCATATTCCGCTCGGCACCCTGCGCGATTGGGAACAGGGTCGCAGCGAGCCGGATCAACCGGCCCGCGCTTATCTAAAGGTTATCGCCGTCGATCCGGAGGGAACGGCCGCCGCCCTTCGTAAAGGCGCGGCCTGACCCATCTCACCCCATAAAATCCACCAGCAGCTTCACATTCAGCCCCGCAATCACCACCGCGATCAGCCACGCAAAGGCCGAGAGCCAGAGCGGCGAGCGCAGCTCGCCCATCTTGGCCTTATCGGCGGTGAACATCACGAGCGGGAAGACGGCGAAGGAGAGTTGCAGGCTTAAGACCACCTGCGTCAGGATCAGCAGTTCCGCCGTGCCGCTATCGCCATAGAAGATGGTGACGCCGGCGGCGGGGACGATGGCGATGGCGCGGGTGATGAGGCGGCGTAGCCAGGGGGCGAGCCGCATCTTGAGGAAACCTTCCATCACGATCTGCCCGGCAAGCGTTGCCGTGACGGTGGAATTGATGCCGCAGCATAAAAGCGCCACGCCGAACAGCGTCGGCGCGATGGCAAGGCCGAGCAGCGGTGCCAGCAGATTATGGGCTTCGCCAAGTTCGGCAACGGTCGTCTGCCCCGCCTTGTTGAAGGTCGCCGCCGCCAGAATGAGGATCGAGGCGTTGATGGTGAGCGCGAACATCAGCGCGATGGTGGAATCGAGCGTCGCGAATTTCAGCGCCTCGCGTTTT
Organism: Agrobacterium sp. YIC 4121; assembly: GCF_002008205.1. Lineage (NCBI taxonomy): Bacteria > Pseudomonadati > Pseudomonadota > Alphaproteobacteria > Hyphomicrobiales > Rhizobiaceae > Agrobacterium > Agrobacterium sp. YIC 4121. The sequence continues at coordinate 306,276 of NZ_MRDI01000016.1, forward strand.
TCGGCAATCGTCTCGCCGATTTCGCGGGTCTGCACGATGCCCGAATGCAGATAGAGATTATGCGGCATGACGGTGGCGCCGAGAATGCCGAGCGCCAGATAAAGCATGTCCGGATTGGTGACGATCTCCGTCGTCGGCGCGAAACCGAGGATCACCTGCCCCCAGTCAGGGTCGGCGAGCGCCACCTGAATGGCGAAACACACGGCGATGACGCCAAGCAGCGTGATGACCAGCGCCTCTACCCAGCGGAAGCCGAGCTTTTGCAGATAAAGGATCAGGAATACATCGAGCGCGGTGATGAGGACGCCGAGTTCCAGCGGAATGCCGAAAATGAGGTTGAGGCCGATGGCCGTGCCGATCACCTCGGCGATATCGGTGGCAATGATGGCGATTTCGGCCAGCAGCCACAGCACCATCGCCACCGGCTTCGGATAGGCATCGCGACAAGCCTGGGCGAGATCGCGGCCGGAGGCGATCGCAAGACGGGCGCAGAGCGATTGCAGCACGATCGCCATGATGTTGGAAACCAGCGCGACGGTGAGCAGCGTGTAGCCGAATCTGGAGCCGCCGGCGAGCGACGTCGCCCAGTTTCCGGGATCCATGTAACCGACCGCAACGAGATAGCCGGGGCCGAAAAAGGCCATCGCCCGGCGAAACGTGCCGGCATTCGGTTTGACCCGGATCGAGCTGTGAACGTCGGACAACGAGAGATCGTCGCCGTTCCGTCGCCATCCAAAGACTGGCTTGTCCATTTTCTGCGCTTTCAAATGGGAGATTGAATTGGTGCAATTGCAAATCATTCGCATAAGCGGCGGCGACTGACAAGGGGAGTTTTGCAGCCGGATATCGGCGCACGATGCCGCAGGCGCGTGCCCGGTTCGGGCGCGAACCGGCACACCATAATGCTCTTATGGCTGGCCCTCCTCTCCTTCCCGCCGTGCGCCGGCTGGATTCCGTCCAAAGCAGGAATGATGGAGGTCAGGGGAAAAAGGGCGGCGGCGAATGCGGAGACGCTGTCATCTCGAGGGCCTCACGGCCTTGTCATCGCCCTGCCCCGTCGATTTCGGAACGGCCGCACACTCGCCTGCGTTGATCTTTCAGGAAGCAACCTATTGCGGGAAAGTTCATGCGACAGGGCCACAAATTCAGCCTGGTGAACCATCCGAGCCGATGGCCGAAATATATCATGGCGCACAGAAAGCCGCGCGACTGGCTGATGACGATCAGCGGCATCGTGCTGCTGTTCATCGTCGCCGCCGCGGTCGCCATGGGTTATCTCGTCACCAGCCATCCCGGCAAGCCGGAGCCCAACCCCGGCATCGTGGAGGAACAGGCAGCCGAGAACGGCGGATAGATTGCGGCGCCAACGCGCCGCTCATCAGCTCAGGCCCGCAAGGTGCCCGCTGAACTGCGCCTCGTGCAACCGGCTGTAATGGCCCTTGGCGGCCAGCAACTCGGCATGGGCGCCGGTTTCGGCAATGCCGGTCTGGTCCACCACCACAATGCGCGAGGCGTCGCGGATCGTCGCCAGCCGGTGGGCGATGACGAGCGTGGTGCGGCCTTTGGCAAGCTCCGTCAGCGATTGCTGGATGGCGCGTTCGGTTTCCGTGTCGAGCGCGGAGGTCGCCTCATCGAGAATAAGGATCGGCGGGTTCTTGAGGAACATGCGGGCAATGGCAAGACGCTGTTTCTGGCCGCCGGAAAGCTTGACGCCGCGCTCGCCAATGACGGTGTCGAGCCCGAGCGGCATGGCTTCGATGACGCCATCGAGACGGGCCCGCCGCGCCGCATCCATGATGTCCGCGTCCGAAGCGCCAAGCCGGCCATATTCTATATTTTCGCGGATCGTGCCACCGAACAGGAAGACATCCTGCTGCACGATGCCGATCTGGTTGCGCAGCGAAGCAAGCGTCATGTTTCGGATATCGATGCCGTCGATGGTGATCGCGCCGCTGGTGACATCGTAAAAACGCGGCAAAAGCGAGCAGAGCGTTGTCTTGCCCGCGCCCGAAGGACCGACAAAGGCCACCGTCTCGCCTGCGCTGATCTTCAGGTCGATATTGGTAAGAACCGTCTTGCCCTCGGCATAACCGAAACCGACATGGTGATATTCAATATTACCGCGCAGCAGCGGCGCTTCCACCGCATCCGGCGCATCGACGATATCGGGTGCGGTGTCCAGAAGCTCGGTGAAGCGGCGGAAACCGGCAATGCCCTTCGGATAGGTCTCGATGACCGAATTGATCTTTTCCACCGGCCGGAAAAACACGCCCACCAGCAGCAGGAAGCCGACGAAGCCACCTTCTGTCAGGTCGCCATTCAGCACGAACCAGGCACCGCAGATCATCACGATCATCTGCGTCAGGCGCATGCTCATATAGCTGAGCGAGGTGCTGGCCGCCATGATCTTGTAGGCATCGAGCTTGGTGCGACGGTATTTCTGATTGTCCTTCTCGAACAGCGCCCGCTCGTGATCCTCATTGGCGAAGGCCTGCACGACCCGCATCCCGCCGACATTTTCCTCGATACGGGCGTTGAAATCCCCGACCCGTCCGTAAAGCGCGCGAAAATTCTGCGTCATGCGGCCGCCATAACGGCTGGTCACCCAGGCGGTGACGGGCACGACGGCAGCGGTGATGAGCGCCAGCGGCACATTGACCGACAGCATCAAAAGGAACGCGCCGATGAAGGTCATGATGGCGATGAACAGGTCTTCGGGGCCGTGGTGGGCCACCTCGCCGATCTCTTCCAGATCCTTGGTCAGCCGCCCGACCAGATGGCCGGTCTTCTGGTTGTCGAAATACCGGAAGGAGAGCTTTTGCAGATGGTCGAAGGCCAGACGCCGCATGTCGGTCTCGATATTGATGCCGAGCATGTGTCCCCAATAGGTGACGGTCGCCATCAGCCCGGTATTCAGCACATAGATAAGCAGCAGCCCCACGGAGGCGGCAAGGATGATGGCCCATTCACCGCCCGGCAGCAGCACATCCACAAAGGCCTTCACCGCCATCGGAAAACCGAGTTCGAGCACGCCCGACAACACCGCGCAGGAAAAATCGAGAATGAACAGACCGCGATAGGGGCGATAATAAGCGAAGAAACGGCGGAGCATGGCATGACCTGGAGATCGGGCGCGGCAACCTTACGCCGCAAGAAAAACGGAGTTCAATTGTCATATTTCAATGCGCGCGCCAAGACCGATGTTCTATTTTTACCAAAATCGTTCAATAGGTTCAGCAATAAACACACAACGGTAATGTGATCCGATTATATTGCACTTATATGTATCGGTGTGACAGAGTGAATGCACCCTTCGGGGAGAATGCGAGAAAGAGCCTGCCGTGAGTAACATTGACAGCCGTAAGCCCAGTGGCGAACCGAGATGGCTTGGTCCCGCCAGCCCGACGCGGATCGCCCTGATCCCGCCCATCTCGGCTGCGCGCTGGCTTCTCGTTCTCGTCGCCCTTGCCGGCATTTATTTCTTCCACGGCTTTCTCGTCCCCGTTCTCGCCGCCCTCGTCATCGGTTTTGCCAGCTGGCCGGTTTATACCCGGCTTCTGCGGCAGGTGGGCGGCAACACCACGCTCGGCGCTACCATCGCCATCATCCTCATCCTCGCCTTCCTCGTGGTGCCGATCTTCATCGCCGCCTCCTATACGGCAAGCGAAATCCGCGAATGGTTCGGCTGGGCGGTGCATGTCAACAAGACGGGCGCCCCCGTGCCGGACTGGATCGCGGCGCTGCCCGCCGTCGGCCCCTGGCTCGGCGAACAATGGGTGAAATATATCGGCACGCCGGGCGCCATCGGCGAACTCATCCAGCTCGTCAGCGGTGCCAATATCGGCAATATCTACCGGGCGATCCTCGCCGCCGGCAACGGCGCGTTCCACCTTGTGCTGACCCTGCTGTTCATGCTGATCGCGCTGTTCTTCGTCTACCGCAACGGCGCGGGCTTCACCCGGCAGGTCGATCTGGTCGGCGAACGCATCCTGCCGACGCGGTGGGAACGCATTTCCCGCGTCGTGCCCGCCACCATCAGCTCCACGGTCACAGGCATGACGCTGATCGCCATCGGCGAAGGCATCATCCTCGGCATCGCCTACTGGATCGCCGGTGTGCCCTCACCCGTCACGCTCGGTGTGCTCACCGGCGTCATGGCGCTCATTCCAGGCGGTGCGCCGCTCTCCTTTACGCTGGTATCGATCTATCTGGTCGCCAGCGGCTCGCCCGCCCACGGGCTGGCGCTGTTTGTCTGGGGTTCGGTGGAACTCTTCATCGTCGACAAGACCATCCGTCCGAAACTCGTCGGCGGGCCGATCAAGCTGCCCTTCCTGCCCACCTTTTTCGGCCTCGTCGGCGGCGTCAAGACCATGGGCTTCCTCGGCCTCTTCATCGGCCCGGTGCTGATGGCGCTCCTGGTCGCGATCTGGCGCGAATGGGTGCGTGAGGTGGAAATCTCCGCCGCCGCCAGCGCCGAGGTTCCGCCCCCACCGCCCACGCAGGAAAACGCCGTTGATGAGGTTGCCGCGCTCGAAGACAATAGCGAAGAAACGACGGCGTTTCGGAAAGCGGCGTTTTGATTTGTGAAGCCTCCGGGCACACGCCTCGACGCTGGTGCCTATAGATAGTCCTCAAACCCGCGAATCCGTCATGCTCGGGCCTGTCCCACTACTGTCCGGTTTAAATTTGCGGCCATTGGAAGGCCATCTGGATTTGGTTTCTGGGTTTGTCTGGTGGCGGGTCGA
>NZ_MRDI01000015.1:0-147676 GCF_002008205.1 Agrobacterium sp. YIC 4121
GCGCTTCGTCGCATCCGGCATCTGCACCAGCGACGGTGTCATCGTGCCCGGCACCATGCCCGGCGTCTCGAAATTCCAGTCCGCGCCAGCGCGCTGGCCCGAAACATAGGAAAAACGCCGCGCCCAGTCGTTGATGTGATTGCGATCCGAAGACCCCTGCGCCAGACGCACCGTCCCCTCCCCCTGCGCGGCCGGCGAGGGCCCAAGCCAGCCGCTGGCGCTATCGGCCACATGCAGCTTGTGGGAACCATCCTCATGGCTGAACCAGTAGAACAGGCCGTCCTCTTCAAAACGGCGGGTGAGATAATCGAGATCCGTCTCGTTCCATTGCACGCTGTAATGCTGTGCGGGCGGCGGCGAGATGATGCCCGATGTATCGGGAGCGGGAATGCCGTGTTCGGAAAACAGCGTCTCGACGACCTCCACCGCCGTCTTGTCCATCCAGATACGGCAATCCGACCGGCGCGACAGAAGCCACATTTGCGGGCGGATCGTCAGCGCATAGGAGCGCATGCCGCGGGTGATAGGCGGGCCTTCATGCAGCTCCGTCACCAGGCCGTTGAAGGGGCGGCGAACACCGCCGCCATCGCCGTCGCCCTGGCTGATCTCGATGGAGATATCGACCAGCCGTCCGATCAGCTCTTCGGGCTTGACCGCTTCCTTCTTGGCACGCACCGTCAGACGAATGTCGAAGAGCTGCGATACGCCCTCCTCGACGGACAGGCGCTCTGGCAGAAGCTGGTCTTCGCCGAGTGGCGAAGACACCTTCAGAACGCGGCTCGCCTGAACGAAATCGGAAAAAGACGGCTGGTCGTTCATGGGATACTCCTAATCAGGACCCGCGGCTGGATTGCAGGGGCCAGAACCAGATCGTTTCCGAATTGTAGTAGCAGGCCGAAGCGCATTGGGTGGCTTCGGAGCCACCCCGCACAAGATCGATATGACCGCCGCCTGTGTAGCCGGGGATATTGTTGAACGCCACGACGCCATTGCGCGCGCCGATGCCGTTGCGCGCCGTCGCGGGGGTGAAAGGCTCGGGTTCGCCAAGATAGCTCGTCCGCTTCATCAGGCTGGCAAGGCGGCGCATGTTCACCTCTATGCCCTTTCCGGCATAGGGGCCCTTCTGGATGCGGTGCGAGGCGGGCACGATGTTGATGCCCGACTTCACGAAAGCGATGCTGACGCGAATGGCGCAGGTATTGTGGTAGTTCGGATTGCCCATGAAATCGTCCCAGCCGATTTCCGTGAACAGATCACGCTGGCTGAGATAGTTTGGATGCGACGGGTCGCTGCTCGGATAATTCTTATAGAGAGTGTCAAAGTTAACGCGCATCGTTCGTCCCACTAGTTACTTTTCTGCTCACAGGGAAAGGAGACCTTGAGCGCCTCCCGCACGAGAGGGGCTGCCTGTTCATCCAGTTTTTCCGCAGGAAGATCGCCGAGATAGGTGTAGATCCGGTCGGTGAGTTCATGGGGCGCCACGGCGCCCGCACCGCACCAGTCCGATCCGCTTGTCAGATCGGCCACACCGGCGATATAGGCGCTCGATTTTGCGACGGAAACCAGCCGCCGCATTTCCGGATCAGACACTTCCGGGGCAAGTTTGCCCTCGATGGCCTGCTTGAGTTCAGCACCGGAGAATATCCAAGTCCGTTCCTCGGCACCCGCCGGCGAAAGACCGGACAGAGCCAGAACAACCGGCACGGAAACAAAAAACGCATATAGGGAGCGCATGAAAAACCCGCCTCGTCCAACGTGGATGAGAAACATCACGACGTGAGCCGCAAAACTGCAATGAAAACGTTCCGGTGCCGGCAAATACCGGCACCGGGTCGCGTCGCTATCAAGCGGCCTTCGTCGTCGCCAGATCGTAAGAGGCGATCATCGGGGACTGCGGCGAGTTGTTGTCGTCGAACGGCGTGTACTTCACTTCCATCTTGGTGAAGTTGAGCTTGATGGTTTCCACCGGACGGTCACCGCTGGAATCCACCGAGTAGCTGGCGATGAGCGTATTCGTCAGCAGATACTCGATATAGGTGTTGCCCGGATTACCCGTTGTCACCAGATGGATGGTTGCGAGCTTGCCAGTGCGGCCAGCGCAGGCTTCCTGGAAAAGCTTGGTGGAAGAAGAATCGCTAACCTTGGTCAGAATGACTTCCGAAATGGTCGGTTCGGATGCTTCGCGGTTTGCAGCAGAACCGGCAGAAGTGTTCATGTTGCGCGCTACGTTCCAGTGAATGGCTTCGATGTCCATCCACTTGCGGTGTTCCTCATGCGTGGCGTCGCCCTGGATACCGTCAATCTGCAGATAAATTGGCATGCTGTAAGCTCCTGTAGCTGAAATGACCTCTTGCTTCGAGGCCGCGTTACCCTTCGTTTAATGCCGCATGCGTCGGGTAGCCCCTTCCGACGCGGCAACTTCACCCACCCCACCCTCTTCGGGCGTGGCGAATTCATCTGTTTCCCCAGCCGCTTCGGCACGAATGCCGAACCTGTTTTCACCAAAATCGACGACGATCTTGCCCACGCGTTCTCCCGCGATGACTTTTTCGAGGAAAAAGCTGGAAAGAGGCGGCAGGAGATCCTTGCCGATCATGATTTCAATGGCGCGTGCGCCAATTTCACTTGCACCGGCGCGCGCCACCAACGCGTCGCGCGCGGTATCGGAAAGGGTCAGGTCGGCGCCGTATGTTGCGAGAACGCGTTCCCTGATCTTGCCGATCTGCATATCCACGATCCTTGCGAGCTCTTCCGCACCGAGCGGCATAAAGGGCAGGATGATCGTGCGCCCGAGGAATGCGGGCTTGAACTGTCTGGTCAGTTCCGGCATCAGCAGCGCTTCCAGCGCCTCGCCTTCCGGCATCGTATCCGGATCGGCGGAAAGCGCGGCCAGCAGCTCCGAACCGGTATTGGCCGTCATGAAGATCGTGGTGTTCTTGAAATCGACATCGCGGCCTTCGCCATCGCGGAGCACGCCCTTGTCGAACACCTGATAGAAAATATCCTGGACGCCGGGATGGGCCTTGTCGATCTCATCGAGAAGGAGAACGCCGAACGGTCGGCGGCGCACCGCTTCCGTCAACACGCCGCCTTCGCCGAAACCGACATAACCGGGCGGCGAACCGAGAAGCAGCGAAACCTTGTGCTCCTCCTTAAACTCCGACATGTTGATCGTCGTCAGATGGCTGTTGCCGCCATAAAGCAGATCGGCGAGCGAAAGCGCCGTCTCGGTCTTTCCCGTTCCGGACATGCCCACGAGGAAGAACACGGCGGGCGGGCGACGCGGATCGGACAATCCGGCACGGGCGGTGCGCATGGCATCGGCAATGCGGGTAATTGCAGCATCCTGCCCCACGACCCGCTGGCGCATGCGCGCATCCAATGTGCGCGCGCTTTCGATCTGGTCGGCCAGAAGCTTACCGAGCGGAATACCGGTCCAGCGCGATACGACGGATGCAATCGCTTCACGGTCGACCACCGTCGGCACGAGTCTTTCGGCATTTACCGGTTTGGTCTCAGCCGCAGGCCGCAGACGCGACACATTCGATGCGCCGGTTTCAACGGGTTGCTCTTCGCTGAGTTCAGCCATTTCCGCATCGTAACGGCCGCGCAGATCGTCGATCCCGCTCTCGAGCTTCTCGACTTCGTCGCGTATCGACTGGATACGGCTTTGCATCTCGTCATCCTGCGGTTCACGCAGAAGCCAGTTCAACTCATCGGTCAGAAGACGCCGCTCGCTTTCCATGGCGCGCAGCCGTTCCGGCAGGGTCTGCCGCGCCAGCGAAACGGCAGCCGCGGCCGTATCGAGAAGGCTGACGGCCTTGTCCGGCAATTGCCGCGCCGGCATGTAACGCGCCGATAATTGCACCGCCGCCACAATCGCCTCGTCACGAACCACAACGTTATGATGGCTGACGAAGCTGTCGGCGACACCACGCAACATGCGGATCGCTGTCGTCTCATCCGGCTCGCGCACATGCACGGGCTGGAAACGACGCGTCAGCGCCGCATCCTTTTCGAAATATTTCTTGTATTCGCTCCAGGTCGTGGCCGCGACGGTGCGCACTTCGCCGCGCGCCAGAGCGGGCTTGAGAATATTGGCCGCATCGCCCTGTCCGGCTGCACCACCGGCGCCGACAAGGCCATGCGCCTCGTCGATGAACAGGATGACCGGCTCGGCCGAGCGTTTTACCGCATCGATCACGCCATGAAGACGGCGCTCGAACTCGCCCTTCACGCCGGCACCGGCCTGCAGCAGCGAAATATCGAGGTTTAGCAGGCGGACGTTGCGCAATTTTTCTGGCACATTTCCGGAAGCGATTTCGAGCGCCAGCGCTTCGGCGACCGCCGTTTTGCCAACCCCGGCTTCACCCACCAGAATGGGATTGTTCTGACGACGGCGCGTAAGAATATCAACGAGTTGGCGCAATTCATCATCGCGCCCGATCACCGGATCGACCTTGCCGTTCCGGGCGTCGGCTGTCATGTCCTGGGTGTAAAGGCGCAGAAAATCGTTCTGGCCGGCGGCCGTCGCGGCACCCGCCGCCGCGGCAGGAACTTCTCTTCCGCTGCTGTCTTCAACCGAACTGCGAAGGCGTTCGAGAGCCGCGCGATCCATCGCCTTCAGCGACGGAAATGCCGAGCGGACGAAAGAGCGAAGCGAGGTTTCCTCGTCCATCGCCAGAAGCAGATCGCAAAGCGTAACGCGGTCGCGCCCGGCCTCCAGCGACGCGAGAACCCATGCCTCACGGCCCGCCGTCAGAATGTTCTGTGAGAGCGACAAAGCCTCGCCATCGCCGATAACGGCCTCTTCCAGGCTGCGGCCGATTTCCGCCTGCAATACCGGAAGTGGAATTTTTAATTCCTCGAATGTTTTCGCATAGATACCGGCATCTACAACCGCCAGCAGCCAATGCGGGATATCCACGTACCTGTGCCCCATACGCACCGCAACGGAAGCCGCTGCTTCAAGCGTGACGCGCAGGTCAGGCTCAAGCGCTTCAACGAGGCGATTGAGATCGATATGCGACATGCAATGAGCCTCCTGCCCGGGTTCATTCCACAACGTGACGTGGAATAACTATGATGATGAAACCGGGTTGTCCACCCCGAAGTTTATTTTTTATCGGGTTAGATTAGGCAGTAGACGCCACAATTTAGACACATTTTGAATAAGTCTGTCTGAGGAATAGCCTTACGTAAGGGAAGTAACTACGAAAAATCCATTACTATTTTCTGGGGATAGACTGCTCTTGAACGCGCCGCATGTTAAAAGAGATATAGAGTTTTTTGGAGATTGCGGAGAAAACATCCGCATCGATTCAAGAACGCGTGAAATATACTACAGAATTAAGGATGAAAGAAACCAGGCACGCACAGAAGAGCGTGCCGCGTCCCCACAGGATAACTTAAAGATTTCCAGTAGCTGGGACAATGTCAGCAATCTTGGATTGCAGATTATATATTCCGAAAGCAAGGACATAGAAATATTGGCGTGGCTTGCCGAAGCAAGCCTGCGGCTGCGCGGCTTTCCTGGATTGCGAGAAATCTATGAGCTTTGTGGCGATCTTTTTTACAACCACTGGGACTCATTGCATTCCATCAGCGACGATAATGATGAGGAAAAATTTGCACCTTTTGCGGGATTGAACGGCATCGGCACCGAGGGAACGCTTGTGCAGCCGCTCCGGCTTGCGCCGCTGATCCCCGGAGGGAAATTTGGAGAGCACAGCCTCTGGGATTTCCAGCTAGCGCAGCGACCCAACGAGAGCAAACGGCGCGAAGAACTGTATCGGCTGGCGTCGGAAGCAGGCGTTGCCGCCATGTCTTCCCATCTGGCCGAGGTCAACGCCTGCCTCTCCAGCTTCGACGCCATCATGGCGGTTCTTTCCGAACGCTGCGGCCAGTCCGCACCCCCCAGCTCCAACATCCGCAACACGCTCATCGAAGCTGCTGCGGCCATTCGCACGCTGGGCGGGCGCGAGCAGGAGCCGGCACCGGTCGAGCAGTCGGCAGCCGCGGTTCCTGGAACCAACGACAACGGACAACCGGCGATACGAACAGCAGCGACGTCACCGGAAGGCATATCTTCACGCGATGAAGCGTTTGAAACTCTTCTTTCGGTTGCGCGTTACTTTCGCCGAACCGAACCGCATTCGCCGATCTCTCTTTCCATCGAAACGCTGGTTCGCAGGGGACGCATGGATTTTTCCGAACTGCTGGCGGAGCTTCTGCCCGAGGCACAGGCCCGCAATGCAGTTCTGACGGCCGCCGGGATCAAGCCCGGCGGAGACAACAACGGAAAATAACGAGGCAAGGGGCGGAAACCCGTCCCCTCACAGTCAGCCATGCCAAGGGGCATCAAGGAGGTTGAAATGGCAAGTGTACACGAAAAGCTGGAACGGGTTCGCAAGCCCCGCGTCCACATCAAATACGAAGTCGAAACCGAAGGCGCGATGGTGGTCAAGGAACTGCCCTTCGTCGTCGGCGTACTCGGCGATTTCTCGGGCAATCCGACCCAGCCGCTGAAGCCGTTCGGCGAACGCAAATTCGTTCAGATCGACCGCGACAATTTCGATGAGGTGATGCGCCGCATGACGCCTGGCCTCAACATTGCCGTTGCCAACACGCTGCAGAAAGACGGCACGGACATGCAGGTCAACCTGAAGTTCGAAAGCATGGACGATTTCGAACCCGGCGCCGTGGTGCAGCAGGTTCCCGCCCTCAAGGCGCTTCTGGACGCCCGCAACGAACTGCGCGACCTGCTTTCCAAGGCCGACCGTTCGGAAGATCTGGAGCGGATGCTGGAAGATATTCTGCAGAACAAGACCGATCTCGCAACGCTGGTTTCCGAACTCAAGGAAAAGAACGGCGAGAGCAAATAATCGCCTGTGCGGAGGAAAACCTCCCCGAACGGCCCCGATTGCGGGGCTTCAACTGTTCAAGCGGCATTTCTCGAAGCCGCATGTGGAAGGACTGAAACATGAGCGCTGAAAGCCTGCTGAAAAACGAAGCACAGGCAACGACCGCCGAAGATCAGGGACTGCTGTCCAAGGTGGTTGCCGCAACCCGCCAGACCGAACCGGACCGCGCGCAAAATCTTCTGCGCACGCTGACAGACCAGGCGCTGAAGGGAACGATCAAATACGACCGCAACCTCACCGTCACCCTCAACCACGCCATTGCCGAACTGGACCGAACGATTTCCGAACAGCTCGCCGCCATCATGCAGGCGCCGGAATTCGCCAAGCTTGAAGGCACCTGGCGCGGGCTCAACTATCTCGTCAAGAATTCCGAAACGAGCGTCAACCTGAAGATCCGCGTCATGAACGCCGGCAAGCGGGAACTGGCGCGCGATCTGGAAAAGGCCGTGGAATTCGATCAGTCGCGTCTCTTCAAGGCGATCTACGAAGACGAATTCGGCACACCCGGCGGCGAACCGCTCGGCGCGATCATCGGTGATTACGAATTCGACAATTCCTTCGATGACGTACAGCTGCTTCAGGGGGTTTCATCGATTGCGGCGGCCGCTTTCGCACCTTTCATCTCGGCGGCAAGCCCGCACATGTTCGGTTTCGAGGATTATCGCGATCTCGCCCGTCCGCGCGATCTGGAGAAGATTTTCGACACCGTGGAGTATGCCAAGTGGCGCAGCTTCCGCGAAAGCGACGATTCCCGTTTCGTCACGCTCGCTTTGCCGCGTGTTCTGGCGCGCATGCCCTATGGCCCGAAAACCAACCCGATTGACGATTTCGCCTATGACGAAACCAGGGGTGCGGTGAATGGCGATCTGCAACATGACGAATATTGCTGGATGAACGCCGCCTATGTCATGGGCACGAAGCTGACCGACGCTTTTGCAAAAAGCGGCTGGTGCACGGCTATCCGCGGTGCGGAAAATGGCGGCCGGGTGGAAAATCTGCCCATGCACGTCTTCTCCAGCGATGACGGCGATCTCGATCTGAAATGCCCGACCGAAGTGGGCATCACCGACCGCCGCGACGCGGAACTGGGCAAGCTCGGCTTCCTGCCGCTCTGCCACTACAAGAACACGGATTATGCGGTATTCTTCGGCGCCCAGACCGCACATAAGCCGAAGCTCTACGACAAGCCGGAAGCCACGGCCAACGCCGCCGTTTCAGCCCGCCTGCCCTATATCATGGCCACGTCGCGCTTCGCGCATTACCTCAAGGTGATGGGCCGCGATAAGATCGGCTCCTTCATGGAGGCGTCCGATTGCGAAGTCTGGCTCAATCGCTGGATCGCCAACTACGTCAACGCCAATGACGAAGCGGGCGAAGAAAGCCGGGCGAAATATCCGCTGCGCGACGCCAAGGTGACCGTGCAGGAAGTGCCGGGCAAACCCGGCGCCTACAATGCGGTCGCATGGATGCGGCCCTGGTTGCAGATGGAAGAACTGACGACCTCGCTGCGCATGGTCGCCCGTATTCCGTCCAAGAACTGAGCCCGGACCGGGGTGGTCCGCCACCCCGGCCCCGTTCGTCACCCGGAGCCCGCTCATGGCGCATCAGTCCTTTCCGGATGCCCGCATTTTCGCCGACCAGCTCATCGCTCTCATCGACGATGCGCTGACCGGCCAGGTGAACGCCATTCTGCACCACCCTGATTTTCAGGCGATGGAAGCGAGATGGCGCGGTCTGGCCATGGTCGTGCGTGAGGCTGGCCGCGGCGCAGACGTCAAGGTGAAACTGCTGAACGCCAGCTGGCGCGATCTTGCCCGCAACACGGAACGCGCTACCGACTTCGACCAGAGCCATCTTTTCGAAGTCGTCTATAATCGCGAATTCGGCATGCCGGGCGGCGAGCCGGTCGGCCTTTTGATCGGCGACTACGCCTTTTCCCCCGATGATATTCAGGGCGCAGATTCCATCACGACGCTGTCGCAGATCGGCATGGTGGCTGCGGCCGCCTTCTGCCCCTTCGTCGCGGCGGCGGCACCTTCCGCCGTCGGCCTGCAGGACTTCGCCGAACTCAGCCGGGTTCACGATTTTTCCTCGCTGAAGCAGGATAAATCGCGCCTGCGGTGGAATGCGCTTCGCGCACGCGACGATTCCCGCTTTGTCGGCCTTGTCGCACCACGCGTTTTGCTGCGCTCACCCTACAGGCCCTATGCGCGGGGGCGCGATGACGGATTTCCATTCCGCGAGCATGTGGCGGAAAGCGGTGAGACCCTGCTGTGGGGCAATGCCGCCTTCGCTTTTGCAACGGTGGTGGTGCGCAATTTCGTCGATTCCGGCTGGTTTGCGGATCTGCGCGGTGTGACGCAGGACGCCGTGGATGGCGGCATGCTCTCTTCTCGCCAATTGCCACCGCTCGATCTCGGCATCGAAAGCAACGGCCTTTCCGCGCAGCCACCCGTCGAAGTGCAGCTGACGACCGGACAGGAACAGCAATTTTCCGATCTCGGCATCGTGCCCGTCTCCACTACCTATCTCTCCGGCATGGCGATCTTCAACGCCAACCAGTCCCTGCATGCACCCGGCCATTATTCCAGCGAAGCGGCAAGACAGAACGCCCGCCTGGCGGCCATGCTGCAATATGTTTTGTGCGCCTCCCGGTTCTCGCATTACCTCAAGGTCATCATGCGCGACGATATCGGCCAGCTGAGCGATGCCTCGACGATAGAGCGCAAGCTGGAAGGCTGGCTTTCCTCCTACACGCTCGGCAATGACGATGCGGAAGCTGCGCTGCGCACGCGCTACCCGCTGCGCTCCGCCGGCATCAACGTCTTCGAAGTTCCCGGCAAGCCCGGAACATTCTCCTGCACCGTGCGCCTCCAGCCGCATTTCCAGCTAGATGACGTCTCTACGAGCTTCCACCTCATTGCCGAAACCATGATGCCGCCCGCCGCTGCATCCCGGTCTCCAGCCGAGCCGCAAAGGATACCCGCATGACGCTGCGCGACGATATTTCCCGCCTTCTCGACGATGACCGGCTGCAGGACGCGATCGGGCTTGCGCGCGAACACGTCAAAACGAAGCCAACCGACAAGGATGGCCGCCATTTCTACATCGACCTGCTGGTCCTTGCCGGCGACTACGAGAAGGCCGATGCGCAATGCAATCTGGCCGCAACATTCTCGCCGCAGGAAAGCGTAGGCTTTTCTCTCTTTCGCCATCAGCTGCGCGCCATGGCCGCACGCAATGCGTGGTTCGAAAACGGCGCGGTGCCGGATTTCCCCGGCGGTCCGTCCGAACTCGATCAGCTGGCCATCCGGGCGAATATCGCCGCGCGCAGCGGCGATGCGGATGCCGCCAGAACCGCACTGGCTGAACTCGATGATAAACGCGGCGATGTGCCGATCGGCCGCAACGGCAAGAGCGCCGGCGATATTCGCGATCTGGACGACCGGATTCCGCATGCGCTGGAGGTGCTGACCAATGGCGGCCGCTACCTCTGGATCGATTACGGTCGCATAGAAAGCCTCGCCATCGACCCGATGAGCCGCCCGCGCGACCTCGCTTTTCGCGGGGCTGAGCTAACGTTGCGCGACGGCGCGGTCGCATCCGTGCTGCTTCCGGCCATTTATCACGGCGCGAAGGACGATGTCGGCCTCCTCCTCGGCCGGGAAACCCGATGGAGCGAGGAAGACCAGCCTCTGGCAACCGGGCAAGGCCAGCGCTGCCTGCTGATTGGCGACGATGTGGTGCCGTTCCACGAGATCGGCTCCCTTTCCGCCGCCTCCGACGATGAAAGGCAGATCGCCCGTGGTTGATCCGCTGGAGCAATATCGCGCGCGGCAGCGAACGCTCTCGCGCTCCGTTCTGGATCGGCTGCTCGATGACGCACCGGATGCGGAAACGGATATGCTCGTCAGCCTGAAGGATCAGGCGCGCGAGATGCGCGAGGTGATCCGCCGCGATCTCGAGGCATTGCTCAATACCCGCCGTAACCCCGCCGGCCCGCCGGCAGCGCTGAAAGAGCTTACCGATGCGCTGGTGAGCTATGGCGTGGACGGCATTCTTTCGGCCAATCTGGTGACGGATGCCGCCAAGGCGCGGCTCGCGCGCAGCATCGAGCGACGGATTTCCCTGTTCGAAACACGCCTTGGCGATGTGCATGTGACGATCCTGAAAAACCGCACGGATGGCGACCGGGCGCTTCGCATGCGCATACAGGCAAGTTTCCGCCTTCAGGAAGGCATGCCGCCGATCAGCTTCGAATCCCGGATCGACCCGTCAACGCAGCGTTTCCTGGTGGAGGCGACGAATGGCTGACGGCTTTCTCGAAAAATACAATGATGAACTCTTCGCGCTCCGAAAACGCGCATCGCGTTTTGCGGCGGCGTTTCCGAAGATCGCCGGCCGGCTGCGCATGACGGGCGATGTCGCCGACGATCCGCATGTCGAGCGGCTGATCCAGAGTTTCGCCTATTCCGCCGCCCGTGTGCGCCAGAAGCTGGACGACGAGTTTCCGGAACTGTCGGACAGCCTCCTGGAAACGCTCTACCCGCATTATCTTGCGCCGATCCCGTCCATGAGCGTGGTTCAGTTCACCCCAAGCACGGCGCTCGCAACCGTGCAGACACTTCCCCGGCACAGCGAAATCCTTGCCGAGCCGGTGGGTGGTGAAAGCTGCCGTTTTCGCACCACGCAGGCGGTGGAAATCGCGCCGCTGCAAATCGCAGCCGCAACGCTGTCCGGCCAGCCGATCGACGCGCCTTTTTCGGCCTCGTTTGCCGGCGCCGCCAGCTGCCTGCGGCTTTCGCTGCGCAGCACGGCGCCGCGCGGCGGCACTTTCCCGGAAATGGGCCTGACGAAGCTTCAGATTTTCCTGGCTGCCGCATGGCAGCAGGCCACGGCGCTTTACGAGCTTTTGACCAATCATTGCGTGGGCATGGCGCTTGCGCGGCACGCCGAGGACAAGGAAGCCGTTTTCCTGCCCGCCGGCAATCTCACGCCATCGGGTTATACGCGCGATCAGGCCATGTTGCCCTATCCGGCCAACAGTTTTGACGGATACCGGCTTCTCACGGAATTCTTCGCGCTGCCGCAGAAATTTCTCTTTCTCGATATCCACGGGCTGGGAAGATGGAGCGGCGGCGATTGCGAACTCTACATCTATCTGGATGCGGCGGACACGCAGCTTGAGCGCATGGTGTCGATCCGGGATTTCGTGCTGAACGCCTCGCCGGTCATCAACCTGTTCAAACAAAGCTGCGAACCGCTGAGCCTCGATGGCACGCGCACGGAATACCGCCTGCTGCCTGATGCACGGCGGCAGCGGACCCGCGAAATCTATGCCGTCGAAAACGTTCAACTGACCAGCCGTTCCGGGCAGACCGAAAAGACCTCCCCGTTCTTCGGCCGCACCCAGCGCAACAACGGTGCAAACGTTTTCTGGCAGATACAGCGCCGTTTCGACGACGATGGTTCCTCCGATACGGACATCGCTTTCGTGGATCAGAAGCGCGGACCGCTTGGACCGCTCGACATGGTGGCGAGCATCGATACGCTGTGCATCAATCGTGAACTGCCGAGCCAGCTTCCCTTTGGCGGCGGCCACCCCTTCCTGCAGCTTTCGTCCGGCAACGAGGCTATAAAATCCATCCATGCGCTGATGCCGCCGACGGCGGCGATCCGCGTCAACGAGCGCTCGGCGCGTGAATGGCGGCTGATCTCGCATCTCCTCCTCAACCATCTCTCCCTCACCGACAGCGGCGGCGCGCCGCTGAAGGACATTCTGTCGCTCTATTCCTTCAGGGACAGCCCGGAAACCCGGCAGCTGGTGGAGGCGATCAGCAATGTCGAGGCGCAGAATTCCCATGCCCGGATCGGCTCGGCGATGGTGCCGGGAACGGACATCACCGTGGAGTTCGACCCCGCGCTGATCGCGCGGCCTGCCGCATTTGTTTTCGCCAATGTCCTCAATCATTTCTTCGGGCTTTACACCTCGATCAACAGTTTCACCCGGCTGACGGCGACGATGCGCGGCCACTCCAAACCGATTGCCCGCTGGCCTGCCCGCGCGGCAGACCGGCCGCTGCTCTAGGAGACCGGGATGGAACAGCAGACGCCAACCATGAAAGACCGGCAGGCGGCGCTTCTCAGCGACGATCCCGGCCGTTTTGAGCCCGCCACCGCGTTTCGCGTCGCCCAGCTGGTTTCGGCGGATGACGGGATTGTCGTCGGCGCTCATGGCGGAACACAGCCGACCCCGCTGGCGATCAGCGGTTTCAACCACAAACGCGGCCAGGCCGAACTGAAATCCGCCTTCGCGCCCATTGTCGGGCCGCTCGGTTCGCTGCCGCCGGCCTATGGCGAATTGCTGCAGCGGGAAGAGCGCAATCGCTCCGGCGCGCTGGCGAGCTTCTTCAATCTGTTCGCCGCAAGGTTCAGCGAACTGTTCGTATCCGCGACGGAAAAATACCGCCTTGCAAGGGGATTGCGCTGGTCGGCCGATCAGAGGGAGAACGGTTTTCGCAAAACCCTGCTTGCACTCACCGGGTTCCGCACTGCCGGTCTGGTCGATAAAGCAGGCGTGAGCGAAGAAGCGCTTCTGCGTTTCAGCGGTCTTCTGGCCGGCCGCAACCGCAATGTCTCGGCCCTGACCTCCATGCTTTGTGAATTCACGGGACTTCCGGTGAATGTCGAACAGTTTCGCCGGCGATGGGTGGCTTTGCCGCTTCACGAACAAAGCCAGCTCGGGCAGGCATCCGGGCTGAGGCTCGGACAGAACACGACGGCGGGAAGCGCTGTCGAAGATATGAGCGGTGGTTTCCGGATCGTGATCGGTCCCGTCGCCTACGCGGATTATCTGGCTCTGACGCCCGGATCGAAACGGCTTGCGGAGATATTTTCGCTGACACGCCTGTTCGTCGGAAGCGCATTGCATTTCGATGTGCAGGTGATCCTGAAAAAGGAGGACATTCCCTTTTGCCGCCTTGGCCAGTCCGATGCCCCCGCCCGCCTCGGCTGGAACAGCTGGGCTCGCGTGGCGCCCGCAGAAAAAGACAGCGCCGATGCTGTGGTGACCGAGCGCGAAGGCTCGGCGGTTTCCGCGTGAGGGCATGGATATGAAGCTTGCACTCAAGGACACACGAAATATCGGAGCCGCAAGAGCCAGTCAGTGGAGCTTCGAGCGCGGCCGCCGCGTCATCGGCCGGTCACGCGATTGCGACTGGCAGATCGATGACAATGAGCGGCGCGTTTCCAAGCTGCACTGCACGCTCAGCCGCGATGGCGAAGGTTTTACGATCCTTGACCAGAGCGCGAACGGCACGCTGGTCGATGGCCGCCTGCTGCTGGAAGGCGAAAGCGCGCGTCTCCGCGACGGTTCGCAAATCAACATTGGCGGGCAGGTTTTCCAGGTCGCCATCAGCGGCGATGCCGAGCTGGACTTTTCCGATCCCGACGCCTCCCTGCGCATGAGTGACGAGCCGCTGACCATTTCGGCGATCCTTGCCGACATCGCCCCGAACGGCCGTTCGGCCGGCGGCGTGATGGGCAACACCGCTTCCGCCGACGACTGGTCCGAAACATGGCGCGAGGGCGCGAAGCGGAAGGCGAAATCCATTTCGCGAAATGTCGAGATCGGCTGGAGCGAACCGCCCGCAGCGCGCGCAATAGGCGCTGTTCTGCCTGATAACTGGGACGAGGAACCGGTTGCGAGCAGCGAGCACGAACATACCGACGCGCTGAACACGCCGGTGATGATCTCACGTCCGGTTTCGGCCTCAGGTAACGAGGATTTCGACAGCGTTTTCCCGGAAACGGGCGAAGACCTGACCCTGGAGAACGCATCAACTGCCGATGCTTCGACTGCGCAGGAGATCGGCGATCTTCTGACCGTGCTGGAACAGGAAAGCGCCGATTGTCTGGCCATTCTCGACATTGAAGGCGAGCGCACCGGCCACGGTTCGTCAGCCTCCCTGAGCGAGCGGGTGGAAACGCTCATCCGCCAGCAGCGGCGGCTCGCCGCCTCTCTTGAAACCCTTATCCACGGCTGCACGCAAAAACTCGAGCCGAGGCTTCTCGAAGCCTCCGTCGATGCCGGCAACGATCTTCGTGCCAAAATCGAGCGCCGCGACTGGCAGGGACTGATCATGAAGACCGATTACTGGTCCACTTACAAAAAGCAATTTGAGGAAAACGGCCGTCCATTGCCGGTCAGGCAGTTCCTGCAGCGGGCAGCGCGCGGTGAGGCCGCGCCCACGCAGGAACCTGACGCGATAACGGCCGATGCAAAGGGGGTAAACAACCACGATGAGACATGAGAACCGTGTTGCCTGGAGCGAGGGCATGTTTCTTCGCGTTCAGCATTTTCAGCAATCCGACCGATGGACCGAACGGCTGGTGCGCAACACCACGCGCAACCTCTCGCCCTACCCGTGGGGCATCGCCGAAATCGGCGTGGACCGTAGCGCGCTGTCGATAGGGCAATTCGCCCTGTCGAACCTGCGCGGCGTTCTTCCCGATGGAACGCCCTTCGAGGCGCCGGAGGATTCCGACCTGCCGCCGCCGCTCGATCTCGACGAAAGCGTCAAAAACGCCGTTATCTATCTCGCCCTGCCGGCCCGGCAACCCGGCAAGGCCGACATGTCCGCCAGCGGCCGCAACGATGCGAACAATGTGCGCTTCACCGCCTCAAGCTATGAGGTCTCCGACACCAATATCGAGACGGACTTCGTGGCCCCCATCGATGTCGGCCGTCTCAGCCTGAAATTCCTGAAAACCGGCGACGATCTTTCCGGTTACGATCTCATCGGCCTTGCAAGGGTCATCGAGGTCCGCTCAGACCGCGCGGTCATTCTTGACCCGGATTTCATTCCTCCGAGCCTGAGCTGCGCGGCGGCGCCCCGCCTCAACGAATTGCTGACGGAGCTTCTGGGGATCGTGCGCCACCGCGCCCAGGCGATTGCCGAACGCATCGGCGATCCGACGATCAGGGGAACGGCGGAAGTGGGCGATTATTTCCTGCTGCAAATCCTCAACCGGGCCGATCCGCTGCTGGCGCATCGCTGCGCCAACGCCACGCGTTTTCACCCCATCCGGTTTTACGAAGACTGCATCCAGCTTGCTGGCGAGCTTGCAACC
Organism: Agrobacterium sp. YIC 4121; assembly: GCF_002008205.1. NCBI lineage: Bacteria > Pseudomonadati > Pseudomonadota > Alphaproteobacteria > Hyphomicrobiales > Rhizobiaceae > Agrobacterium > Agrobacterium sp. YIC 4121. Next base: position 16,056 of record NZ_MRDI01000015.1, read on the forward strand.
TTCACCACGGACAAAAAGCGGGCGACGGATTTCCCGCCCTATCGGCACGAGGACTTGAAAGCCACCTTCGCGGCAGTTTTCGACGATCTGCGCACATCGCTGTCAGCGGTCCTGGAACAGGCGGCCGTTGCGATCGAGCTGGTGGAGCGCCGCCACGGCGTCCGCGTCGGCACCATCCACGACCGCACACTGCTGCGCGATGCCGGCTTCGTGCTTGCCGTGCGCGCGGATATGGCCGCCGAAGACATTCGCCGCCGCCTGCCGGCACAGATCAAGGTCGGGCCGGTGGAGCGGATTTCCGAACTGGTCAATGTAGCGCTGCCCGGCATTCCCGTGCGCTCCCTGCCGGTCCTGCCGCGGCAATTGCCCTATCGGTCCGGCACCGTCTATTTCGAGATCGACACGCAATCACCCCTTTGGAAGCAGCTTGAGACCTCCGGCGCGATTGCCCTGCATCTGGCGGGCGAGTTCCCCGGTCTTGAGATGGAAATGTGGGCGTTACGCGAATGAGCAAGGAAAACCCCTCTTCCTGGCAGGATTTGCCGACGGTGGTCGAAATCACCGAGGAAAGCCGCAGACGCAACCAGAACGCCCGCAACATGGCGGCGATCCTCGAAGACATTGTCGAGACCGATGGGCCGGCCGGGCGACCGAAGGCAAGCGGGGCCGCCATGCCGGTCGATCAGCTGCTCTCCGGTTTCCATTTCGGCGGCGGCGATGTGCCGACGCTCGTGCAATCGGCCGCTCCCCTCCTCAACCTAGCGCATCTCCTGCGCTTCAGCGATGCGGAGCCGGATCCCGATCAGCTTCGCCGCGCCTGCATTGAGGCGATCACCCGCTATGAGCGCGATCTCGCTTCCGCCCGCATCAGCCCCGAGCGGGCAAGAGCGGCGCATTATGTCGTCTGCGCCACGGTGGATGATGTGGTTCTGAGCAAACCCTGGGGCGTGCGGGCAGGCTGGGCGCGCTCCGGCCTTGTCTCCACCTTCCACAACGATGTCACCGGCGGCGACCGGGTTTTCGACATTCTCGACCATTTCCATCAGTCGCCCGGCGCCAGCAAGGATCTGCTGCTGCTGATCTATCTGTGCCTGTCGCTGGCTTTCGAAGGGCGCACCCGCGTTTCACCAAAGGGTGCGCTAGAGCTTTCGCGCATCCGCGACAGCCTCTACAAGACGCTGATCGGCCAATACGGCACCTTCGAACGGGAGCTTTCGCCACACTGGAAAGGCGTGGAAGCCCGTCATACGCCATTGCGCACGATGGCCGCGCTGTGGACCCTGCTGTCCCTGATGGCGCTTGCCTTCGCGCTTGGTTATCTCTTCTTCACGCTGTCGCTAAACAACGCATCCGATGTCACTTTCGAGAGGCTCGCCCATCTGCCACCGAACGAGACGCCGAGCGTGCTGATCGCAAGCCCGCCCCAGCCACCGGTGCAGGTCGAAACGCCCAAGGTCGTGGAACCGCCGAAGCCGGTGGAGCCACGGCAACCCTCCCGGCTTGAAAAGCTGATGGCCTTCCTTCAGCCGGAAGTCGAAAAGAAGCTGGTCACGCTGGCGGATGTAAACGGGCGGCTGCGCATTCGCATCAACAATTCGGGCCTGTTCTCCACCGGCAGCGCCGATGTCAGCCCGCAGTTCCGCGATCTCATCCAGCGTATCGGCGGCGCCCTTGCGGCCGAAAAATTCCGCGCCGTCGTCATCGGCTATACCGATACCGTGCCGATCAAGACGGTGGAATTTCCATCGAACTGGCACCTTTCCGAAGCCCGCGCCAAGGCAGTCGGGGACATTCTTTCACAATTCACCGGCCCGGAAGCAATCCTGACGGAAGGCCGTGCCGACAGCGACCCGATCGCCGACAACAAAACGGAGGAAGGCCGCCAGATCAACCGCAGAACGGAAATCATGGTCCTGACCAATCCCGATGAAAAACTGAGCGACGCCGGCATTCTCTCGCCGACCATAGAGAACAGTTCGGGACAGCAGCCGCAAGAGGCACAGCCATGAATCCATTGAGCTATTTTTATACGATCCGATCCTATGTCGAGAGCTATGCCGCTCTCATCGGCCGCCGTTTCCTGTCCCTGTTATGGGTAGTCGCGCTCTGCATCGTCATCTGGTTTTACGGCTATCTGGTCGCGCTGGGCGATTTCAAGCCATTGGGAACGACGCAGGCCCGGCTCATCGCTATCGGCATCATTGTGGCGATATGGCTGGTCTATATCGCCGTCACGATTTATCGCGGGCGCAAGCAGGACAAGGAACTTGTCGATAGTATCGAGCGCGAAGCCCTGGCCAACCGCCAGGCCGAAGTCGGCGAAATCCAGATGCGTCTCAAGGAAGCGCTGGCGCTGCTGCGACGGGTCACGAAAAAGCGTTTCGGTTATATTTACGACCTTCCCTGGTACGTGATCTTCGGCGCACCCGGCTCCGGCAAGACGACGGCGCTCACCAATTCCGGCCTGCAATTTCCGCTCGGCGATGCGCTTGGCGAAAACGCGGTAAAGGGCATCGGCGGCACGCGTAACTGCAACTGGTGGTTCGCCGATGAGGCGATATTGATCGACACCGCCGGCCGCTACACCACACAGGACGATCTCGATGGCTCATCCAAAGCCGGCTGGGAAGGTTTCCTCGGTCTTCTGAGACGCTATCGCCGGTCGCAGCCGATCAACGGCGCATTGGTGACATTGTCCATCCCCGATCTTCTCACCCGCGATCCCGAGGAACAACGGCAGGAACTGCGCTCCATCCGCCAGCGGCTTTCGGAACTGGACGAATATCTGCACGCCCGCGTTCCAGTCTATATCGTGCTGACCAAGGCCGATCTGCTGCATGGTTTCGTGGAATTCTTCGACGGTTTCAACAAGACCGACCGCCAGCAGGTATGGGGCACCACCTTCGAGCTGGATGAGAGCTATACCGCCGAGAACCTGCCGCAACGCCTGACGGAAGAGTTCGAACTGCTGCAACAGCGGGTCGATGCGATGCTGATCGAGCGCCTGCAGCAGGAGCAGAATGCCGAGACGCGCGGGCGCATCTTCCGCTTCCCCGCCGAACTTGCGCGGTTGAAAGACCGGCTCCATGAGGCCCTGACCGAACTTTGCGCACGGTCTCCGCTGATCGAAGCCCCGCTTTTGCGGGGCGTTTATCTCGCTTCGGGAACGCAGCCGGAAACGGAAAGGTCTCCCGCAGCGGCCAGGACCCGCCGAAGCTACTTCCTGTCGCGGCTGTTCAAGGATGTCATCTTCCCCGAAGCCGCGCTGGTGATGCGCGACAAGCGCCTTTCCGGACGGCAATTGCTGGTGCGGCGCATCGCCTATGGCATATCGGCCGCCGCAGTCGCCATCGTCTTCACCGGCTGGATTTTCACCTATTTCGCCAATACGCAGGCGCTTGCCGAAGCGGATCGCAAACTTGGCGCTTATGAACAGCTCGTTCAGGGCGTTCCCGTGCGCGATGTTTCCGACGCCGATTTTCTCCGCATCCTTCCGGCGCTCGACAATCTGCGTGACGTCAATTCCGGCTTTGCCCGCGAGAGAGTCTGGAATGTCAGCTTCGGGCTTGATCAGGAAGACAAGATCGCCGGACGGCAGCGTGACGCCTATCAGCGCGCGCTCAATGCCCTGCTCCTGCCGCGCATGATCGTGCAGCTTCAGAAACAGCTCAAGGATGAAAAGGATGTCACGCGCACCTTCAATTCGCTGAAGCTCTACGGAATGCTTGGCGGCATGGGTACACTGGACCCCGATTTCCTGACCGTGCAGACGCACCAGATGTTCGCATCCCTCTATCCCGGCGATGGAAGGGCGGCGGCGAGAGAAGCGCTCGACCAGCATGCGAAAGCGCTGGCGGACGGCGTGCTCGCCCCGATTGAGCTCGATGCACGGCTCATCGCCACTGCCCGTGAAACCATCCGCGACCAGGCCGCCGGCACGCGCGCCTATGATATTCTCGCCGGTCTTCCGCAGGCGCGGGAACTGATGGAATGGACACCCGCCACGGCCTTCGGCCCGCTGGGAGAGCGCGCCTTCGAGCGGCGCAGCAAAGCGCCGATGGCGGAAGGCATCGAAGGTCTTTTCACGGCGGAGGGATATCGCAGCGTCGTCATTCCGCAGGTCGCCCATGCGGCGCGTATCGCGCTTTCCGAAGGGTGGGTGCGCGGTTCCGATGATGCACTCCGTGGCGCAACCGTCGAGCAGGTGGCGCAGGCCGCGCTGCAAATCTATTTCGACCGTTTCGAGAAAAAATGGGCCGATACGCTGGCCGACCTTCGGGTCAAGCCGTCCCAGACCCTTGGCGACGCGGTGGAAACAACCCGCGCGCTTGCCAATGAACGCAATATCGTGGCGGAGGCTGCCAGATCGATCGCGGAGGCGACCGATCTGCGCCCCGGAGCAAACCCCGCCGCCCTCGCCTCCGCCGCTGAAGGCGACGCGACCGCGGCCGTTCTGGCCGCCACGGTGAACGCGGCCGATCCCTATGCGAGACTGCGCGACATGCTGGCGGCGAAAGGCGCGGCCACAACGGGCGAGCAGGCCAATGGCGGCAAGGCCGGAGGCTCGCCATCGGAACAGTTGCTCACGCACTTCAAGATGCTGAACGAGCAGCTTGCCCGCTCGGCGACCACCTCCGACGAAGTCGCCAAGGTGTTCGACGTGGATAGTCAACTCACCAAGGCCAATCAGGATCTGTTGCAGCAGGCCCGTGAATTGCCGGCACCCCTCGATGTGTGGGTGGCGGGCGTGGCGGCGGATGTCGGCTCGCTTGCGGTCAAATCCGCCCGCAGCCGCATTGCCGAACTCTGGGCGGCCGATGCGGCATCGCTGTGCTCTTCCATCGTGACCGGGCGTTATCCTTTCGACAGGTCGTCTTCCCGCGATGTCGCCATCGCGGATTTCACCCGTCTCTTCGGGCCGACCGGGGTTTTCCAGTCCTTCTTCAAACAGCGAATGGAAGCCTTTGTCGACAAGACCACCAACCCCTGGAGCTGGAAAGGCACTTTCGGCGCCGCCGGCATTCCAAGCACCGCCGTCGCCCAGTTCGAGAATGCCGACAAGATTTCGCGCGCCTTTTTCCCGAATGGCAGCGAGACGCCGGCGGTGTCGATCAATGTCAAACCCGTTTCGCTCACCAATGCCTCCAGCGCGGTGATGCTGGAAATCGAAGGCGAGCGGGTGGTTTATTATCACGGGCCCATTCAGGCGAAATCGATCACCTGGCCCTCGCGTGAAAACACGACGAGCCTGTCGCGCATCGCTTTCCAGCCGGGCGGCTGGCAGCAGGCGAAAACCGAAAACGGCGACTGGTCGCCATTCCGGTTGTTCGACGGCGCCGATATCGAAAACCAGTCGGGCGACCTGCTGCGGGTGCGATTTGCGAATGGCGCTCAGGCTGCCGAATTCGATATTCAGTTCGGCTCGGTTCTCAACCCGTTCAGGCTGGACGCCATCGCCGGCTTTGCCTGCCCCGCACAATTTTAGCGGCGGGGCGGCGCACCGTTTTTTTAAGGAGGGGATCTATGATGAAAGCAACGACGAAAAGCACCGCGGTCAATAACGACTGATGGCCAATCAGGCATCGAGGCCCGCAGAAACCGCAGCGGAAAGCGATCGCATCGGCTTCTTCGGCAAGGTCCCCAGCCATGGCGACTTCATTTCCGACGGGCTTGAACGGGAGCTGATCGGGACATTTGACGACTGGATGCGATCCGGCCTGCACGCCTGCGCGGACCTGTTTTCGGGCCGATGGCCCGAAATATTCACGTCATCGCCGCCCATACGCTTCATCATCGAAAGCGGCATATGGGGAAACTGCGCCTATGCCGGCGTGCTGGTGCCCAGTGCAGACCGGGTGGGGCGCAAATATCCGCTTGCCATCATTGCCCAGCTCAATAGCTTCCGGAAACATCCGAGAACACTTTATCTCGACGACACCTGGTTCATGGCCGCAGAGGCGCTGGCCGAAACATCCATGACGGGCGATTTCGACATGTCCCGGTTTAACACCTCCGTTAAAAAACTGCGCCTGCCGAAACCACAGGAAGAGGATGACGCCCCGGAAATGGTGCGCGGCCGCGCACCGACCAGCCTCTGGTGGCGCATCGATCCCGTCAGCCGCCGCGCCCGCGGTCTCAAATTCGACGGCAAACCGAAAGCTTCCGATTTCCTGCGCCTCTTCAGCGACATGGCAGGCAAGGGCGATGAGGACGGCTCGACACCCGTACAGACGCAGGAAAGTGCGAAACACAAAACTCCGCCGGTGATGACGCAACCGCCCGCGCCGGCAACCGAACAGCCGCCATCGGTCATCTACAGCTATGCCACGCACCCGGGAACACGACTTTCCCTGAACGCGGATTCGCTCTTCGTTTCCCAGAGCCCTGCCCTCTTTGCCATAGCAGATGGACAGGGAGACACGCACAGCGCCGTGGAAGCAGCGCGTCTGGCCACCAATATTCTTGCCGAGACCCCCGATGCCGAAAGCCCCGAGGTGATGGCGCAGCAGATCAGGGGAAAGCTCGGCACCGTCAACAGCCTGCTTCTTTCCCGGCAAACCATGGGCGCCGACGGCAGGCCGATGACAAGCGTCATCATTGCCTCCATTATCGGCCGCAGGCTGAGTGTGCTGTGGTCCGGCGACGCGCGCGCCTATCTCCTGAAAAACGGAACCATGCACCAGCTTTCGCGCGATCACGTCGTTGTCGGCATGAAAAGGCAGCTCGCGCAATGCGTCGGCCTTTCCCAGCAGTTCCGCCCGGACATCGTCGGAGAAGACTGGGGGTCGCAGGACAGGCTGCTCCTGTGCAGCTATCCGCTGGTACAAATCCTGAAGGAGCGGGCCATTGCCGAGATTGTCGGCAAAACCCCGATCAAGGACTGCGCCAGCGCCCTGATCCAGGAAGCGCTGATCGAGGACGCACGCGAGAATGTCAGCGCCATCGTGATTGGAAACCGGCTTGAGCAAGGGTAAACAACCGGGCGACGGGCCTGCCTACCCGCAGGTCGCCGAGCGCTTTTCCGATCTGTGGCAAACCATCCGCCATGACGGCACGCGGGAAAGGCCCACCGAAGAACAGAAAGACCTGATCGATCAGGTCAGAAATGCGCTGGACCGGAAAGTCTCGCATTTTTCCGATGCGAAACCCGACTGGATCGCCGATAGTTTTGCCCTTGAACGGATTGCCTACGAAAGCGAAAACACGCTGCTGCTGCAGGTGCGGCACCGCGATCTCGGCTCCCTTCACGCACTGAAAACCACGCCGCCGGCGTTGAGAAACGACGCGGCGCTGCTGCAAAGATTACGCGAGGAGGCGCAGCTCGGCCTGACATTGCGCCATCCTTGCCTGGTGGAAACATCGGCGCTGCTGAGGCTGGCCGATGGCCGGCCAGGCCTGTTGCAGCCATGGTTCCCGCAATCATTGGCCTCGCTTGCATCGCAGCCGCCGGTTAGCGCGCCGCAGGCGATCACAATCCTTCGCCGCCTGCTGGAAGGGCTGAGCGCCATGCATGCACGGGGATATGTCCACTGCGATGTCACGCCAGCCAATATTCTACTGGAGGACGGCGGTTTCGAAACGGGCAGACTTGGCGATTTCGGCATTGCGCTGGAGATTGGCCAAAAACACGCGGACCGGGGCATGAGCTTTGCCGCCTCGCGCGAATTTGCAGCGCCGGAACGGATGCGGGACGCAACCGCGAAGCCGGATCAGGATATATTCTCCGTGGGGCGGCTTGCCCGGCGGCTTATCGCGACGGATGAGATGCGAACAACGCAAAGACTGGCGGATTTTGCGGACGCCTGTTGCCAGGACGAACCCGCGTCGCGTCCGCAATCGGCAATGGAAGCGCTACAGCTTCTGTAGCGCTTCATTGATCAGTTGCCGCTGCCGGGAAGCGGTGCTGCCGCCGTCGGCACGCTCTTCTGGAACACGGTCAGGAGCTTGGCCGAATCCACCAGCGGTGCGTTGCTGGCATAGAGTACATCGCCCTTCTGCATCTGGAAGAGCTGCATGAGCGCAATGCTGGAAGCATCGCGCATATTGACGTGATAAATCACCGGCCGCATGGTCGTGGCCGTCGCGACCGGGCCTTTCGCGCCCGATACGGTTGCCGACGGCACCTGAACGATCTCGTTGCGGAAGACATAGACATTGCGCGCGTCCGCACGGTCATCCAGCAACCCGCCGGCGCGGCCGACAGCCTGAGCGAGGGTCAGTTTTCCGGCTTCGAACTGGAATTCGCCGGCGCTCTTGAAAGCGCCGAGCGCGGTGTAGCTCGCCGCATCGCCATCGATCATGATCTGATCGTCCGGCGACAGGCGGATATTCTGGCGGTCCTCCCGCATGACGCGGTCAAGCGGCGCGCTCGCCCTGTGCGAGCCGCGAACGACGGTAACCGTGGCAGCGCCCGGAGCGACGGTCGGGCCGCCGGCCTGATTGAGCGCATCGAGCACCCGCTCCTGACGGGCGGTGAGCGTTATTTTTCCGGGATTTTTCACCGCACCGCTCAGCATGACGGCGCTCGTCGGCTTGTCAACGACGGTGACGACGGCCTGCGGGTTCACGGCCGATCCCTTGAGCCCGGCAACGACCTGCGATTGCAGCCCCTCGGGCGTCGAATCCACCACCCTCTGTTTGCCGACGAAGGGGATATTCACCGATCCGCTCTGGTCCACCGTAAAGCGTCCGAGATTGAGCGTCTTGCTTTGCGTTGGGGAGAAAAGCCCGTCTTCGCCGGTATCGAGCACGGTGATGTCGATCACGTCGCCGCGACGCAATCTCTGGGCGTTGTAACCGGTGTTGCGAAGTGCTGTGAGGCCGGGGCCGGAGGCATTCTGCAGGCTTCCGGCGGATACCGTGGCCGCCGGCGCATTCGCCAGCTCGATGACGGGGATTTTTTCGTTGGTTCGAGGGAAAGTCGCAGATCGGATATTGCCTGCGGTCGGTCCGTCAGATGGCTTTGCACATGCGCTCAAAAGAGCCACCAGCAAAACCGCCCCCAACTTTTTCATCCCTCATCCCCTTGATGATTCAACCTGACGCAGAGATAACATCCAGACACGTCATCGCAACAACTTTAGCGGTTGCAATTTAGCGAAAACTTGTCTTCCGGAGAAAAGGTGTGACCATTCCGCAACCTTTTCGGAACCGCCCGTCGCAAACCCCAACAATGTACCGATGAGAAATCACCAGTCCTCAGCGACTGGCACCGTCCCGTCGACATTCGATGGAACGGTTTTGCAGTCGAGGAGTTTGTTTTCTGCAAACCAAGACAGGAGCAAGAACAATGGATCACACCAATCACGTACGCCTGGTTGAAACCGAACTGACGCCCTCCGTTCTTGAAGGCGCCACCGTTTATGGTGCAGACGATCACAAGGTCGGCAAGGTGGATCATGTCCACGGCGTTGGGGCCGGCAGCACCGCCATCATCGATGTCGGCGGCTTTCTTGGTATCGGCGCAAAGCCGGTCGCAGTACCGCTCAGCGATCTTGATTTCATGCGGGATGAGGACGGCGATGTCCACGCGGTCACTTCATGGACCAAGGACCAGCTGAAAGAAATGCCCGAGCATCGTCATTAACAGCATTGTCATTCATTAGGAGGGCGCCCGGCTGATTGCCGGGCGTTCTTTTATTTTCGGGGTGCTTGCGCATCAGCCCCCCTCGCAAATGTCAAACGGCGAGGAAACCGCCATCGACAGGCAACACGGCTCCGGAAATCATGCGGCTGTCATCCGACAGGAGCAGCGCGATGCTCTGAGCCACCTCTTCCGCTTCGGCAAACCGGTTGAGCGGATGGCGAACCATCATCGGCTGGCTTTTCGCCGGGTCGTTCCACGCTTCCGCGGCCAGTTCGGTGAGGGTGATGGTCGGCGCAACCGCGTTGACGCGGATGCCGTGCGGGCCAAGCTCCTTGGCAAGTACGCGGGTCGCCCCTTCCAGCCCGGCCTTGGACGCCGCGTAGCAGAGGTGATCCTGAAAACCGCGGTGACCGGCGATGGAGGTGATGTTGACGATGGCGCCGCCGCCGCCCTTCGCCACGCGGGCGCGGGCAAATTCCTGACATGCGACCAAAGCCGCGCGCAGGTTGATGCCGAGAACGGCTTCATAACCCGCATCGCTCATATCCAGCACGCTTTCGAGCACGTTGATGCCGGCGCTGTTGATCAGGAAATCGCAGGGGCCGCCTTCCTTCATGGCGGCGCGGGTGGCGGCGACATCGGCAAGATCGACGCGGATCGAACGGCCGCCGATTTCGCTTTTCAGGCTGTCGAGATCGGACTGGGTGCGGCTGATCGCCACCACTTCCGCACCGCGCGCGGCCATCAGGCGAGCGCAGGCGCGGCCGATGCCTTTGCCTGCGCCGGTGATGATGACGGATTTTCCGGAAAACTGCATGGAATCCTCTTTATTTTGCGGCCATGACGGCCGGATGATCTAAACTTTTGACAGCGCTCAGGAAGGACTGGCAGAACGAATGGCGCGCGCCGCATTTTGCAGCGCCAGAAACGCGTCGTAACGCGCCTGATGAACGTTCTGAAAATCTGGATCTGGCGCAGCACAGCTGTCGATACGCGACATCGCGGGCATGGCGACCATCAGGTCACGATAGGTTCCGGCGGCGACGGCGCCCAGCATTGCCGAGCCGAGAAGCACCGGCTCCTCGCATTCAGTCAGTTCCACGGGAAGCCCCGTCGCGTCCGCGAGCAGTTGTCGGGCAAGCGGATGCGCACCCGCCCCGCCGCTGACGCTGATGGTTTCCACCGGCGCACCATTGTGGGCCTGTGTTTCGATGATCTGGCGAAGCCCGTAACCGAGGCCGAGAAGGCCGGCCACATAAAGCGCCACAAGGGAATCCACGCCGGTCTCGGTACCGTAACCGGCAATGACAGCGCGGGCATGGGGATCGGCAAACGGCGCGCGGTTACCGAGAAATTCCGGCACCACGTGAAAATCCTCGGCGATCTTTGCGGCAGCGGAAGCGGATGCGGCAAGATTGAGCGCCCGGTCAGCGAGCCAAACCGGCAATGCTTTATCTTCCTTAGCGGCAAGCGCCTTCGCCTCGGCATAGGCCGGGTGCAGCTGCACCAGATAATCAATGGCCGCGCCGGCGGCAGACTGGCCGCCTTCATTGAGCCAGGCGCCCGGAACCATGGCCGAATAATAGGGTCCCCAGACGCCAGGCACGAAGGCGGGTTCGGCGGTGGTCGTCATGGTGCAGGACGAAGTGCCGAAAACATAACCGAGGCATCGCGACGCATCGCCGCCCGCAGCCACCGTGCCGACGCCGCCGGCATGGGCATCGATCAGACCTGCCGCAACCGCGGTGCCCGCAACCAGACCCATGGCTTTTGCAGCGTCTTCCGTCAAACCGTTACCCAGCGCCGTGCCGGGATGGACGACGCTTTGACCGATGCGGCGAAAACCCTGTTCGGCGAGATCGCCAAGCCCGATGCGGGTGAAATATTCCGCATCCCAACGCTTCTCATGGGCCAGATAGGTCCATTTGCAGGTCACCGTGCAGGCGGAGCGATCAAGCGCGCCCGAAGCCTTCCATGTCAGAAAGTCCGTGAGATCGAAGAAGTGCTCTGCCCGGGCATAGATGTCCGGCCTGTTTTCGCTGAGCCACAGCAGTTTCGGCGTCTGCATTTCCGGGGAAATACGGCCGCCGACATATTTCAGCACGGCGTGTTCGCCGGCATTGATGCGCTCCGCCTGTTCGACGGCGCGGTGATCCATCCAGACGATGATGTCGCGCTCGGGATGATCGGGCGCGCCAACCGGCAGGGTCTCGTCTTCCGGTCCGCGCACCACCAGCGAGCAGGTGGCATCGAAACCGATACCGGCGACCTCGGCAGGATCGATGCCGGCGCGGGAAACGCTTTCCCGGACGCTGTCGCAAACGGCCTGCCATACTTCGCCGCTCGATTGTTCGGCAATGCCGCCATCCTCGCGATGCATGCCGATCGGGCGTTTGGCGGTGGCGAGAAGCTTTCCTGCGACATCGAAGACACCGGCGCGCGCCGAGCCGGTCCCGACATCGACGCCAATCAGATAGGAAGGCATTTGCGATACTCCTCGGAGCGGATCATCCGGTGCTTGAACAGGGTTGAGCGGCGGGACCGTTTCCGGTCTTTCCGCCGCTCCAGAGATTTTTAAACGCGGTCGAAGTTGGTCGGCAAGACCAGCATGTCGCGGATGGTGACCGTGCGCTTGCGCGTCAGCATGTAGACAACGGCATCGGCCACTTCGCTCGCGTCGATAAGGCTGCCGGATTCCTTGGCTTTGCGGAGGTTTTCCTCCGGCCAGTCCGCCAGAAGTGCGGAAACGACCGGGCCGGGAGACACCTGCGCGACACGCACGCCGTGCGGGATCATCTGGCGGCGCATGCCCTGAACGAAGCTGGTGATCGCCCATTTCGAGCCCGAATAGACCGGCTCCCAATAGGTGGGGAAGTGGCCGGCAATCGAGCAGGTGACGACGATATCGCCGGTCTTGCGCTCCGACATATGCGGCACGACGGCATGGACGTTCTTCATGACGGCGTTGACGTTGAGGTTCAGCATCTTGTCGATGGCTTCCGGCGTCGTCTCGGTAAGATCGCCGCCGATATAGGTGCCGGCATTGCAATAGAGAATGTCGATATGATCGACCTTCCCGAGGATTTCGGGGATCATGGCGTTGCAGCTGTCGGCATCCAGCAGATTGGTGACCTGCGGGATGGCGCGGTCGCCAAGCTTGGTAGCGAGTTCATTCAAGGCTTTCTCGTTCCAGTCGACCATGACCACGGTTGCGCCCTGCTCCAGCAGAGCTTCCGTTGTGGCAAGCCCGATGCCGGATGCGGCGCCGGTGATGACCGCAATCTTGCCTTGCAGCGATTCAGACATTTAATTCTCCTGCGTTTATGAAGATGTTTCCGGGCCGGCTCAGCGCCATTCGCGCCCGATATAGATGGCCAGCAGGATGATGCCGCCCTTGATGACATCCTGCAGATAGGGGTTGATACCCATCAGGTTGAGGCCGTTATTGAGTATGCCGAGCAGCACCGCACCGATGAGCGTGCCGAGAATGAGGCCCCTGCCGCCGGCAATCGCCGTGCCGCCGAGAACCACCGCTGCGATGGCGTCCAGTTCGAAGCCGACGCCGGCATTGGGCTGACCGCTCATCAGGCGACCGGTGAGGATGAGCGCGGCGAAAGCGGCCGTCACACCCGAAATGCCATAGACGGCGAGCTTGACGCGCTGCGTCTTCACGCCCGAAAGACGGGCCGCCAGTTCGTTTCCGCCGAGAGCATAGACATGGCGGCCGAAAGCCGTGCGCTGCAACAGCACCCAGGCGATGGCATAGATCGCCACCATGATGACGACCGGCACCGGAACGACACCGATACGGCCGACGCCGAACCAGGAAATCCAGCTCGGAATGCCGCTGACGGGGTAGCCACCGGAATAGATGAGGCCGAGGCCACGCGCCATGCCCATGGTGGCGAGCGTGACAATGATCGCCGGCATCTTGCCCCAGGCGACGAGCGCGCCATTGAAGATGCCGATGCCGAGACCGATGAACAGGCCGGCCGGCAGGGCAATTGCAGGCGAGAGGCCGGTATTCACCATCAGGCCAGCGGACAATGTGCCGATCAGCGCCATGACCGCGCCGACCGACAGGTCGATGCCGCCGGTGAGGATAACGAAGGTCATGCCGACGGCGAGGATGCCGACGACAGAAACCTGCCGCAGCACGTTCATGATGTTGTTGAGGCTGAAGAAATTGTCGCTCGCAAGCCCCATGAGGATCGATACGACGATAAGACCCGCCAGCGGCAGGGCGAGCGGCGAGCGCAGCATGGCACTGAGACTGAAACCGCCCGTTTTCGCGGCAACGCCGGTGTTTGCATCAAGCGACATGTTCAACTCTCCCGGTGGTGGCGTTTGTCATTATTGTTTCTGAATTGATGTCGTCTCCCTCGACCGTGGCGACGATGCCGCCGGAACGGAAGACGCAGACCCTGTCGGACATGCCGATCACTTCCGGCAGCTCCGAGGAGATCATGATGATCGAATGGCCCCTGGCGGCGAATTCCCGCATCAGCGCATAGATTTCCGCCTTAGCGCCGACATCGATGCCGCGTGTCGGCTCGTCGAAGATCAGCACGCGCATGTCATGGTTCAGCCAGCGGGCGATGACGATCTTCTGCTGGTTGCCGCCCGATAGCGTATCGACGCGGGCAAAGGGTCCCTGCGCCTTGACCTGCACCTGCGCCATGGCCTTCGTCGTATGCTCCAGTTCCTTTTTGAGATCGAGGAACCAGTGGGCCTTGCGGTATTTGCGATAATTGTTCAGCGAAATATTCTGCAGGATGGAGAAGCTGGTAATCAGCCCCTCCTCCTTGCGGCTTTCCGGCAGCAGGCCGATGCCGCGCATCAGCGCCTCATCCGGTCCGGAAAAACGCGTGTCCACACCGTCGACCCTGATCTTGCGGCGCGAGGCGGAATGCGCGCCCAGCATGGCGAGAACCGTTTCCGTACGGCCCGAGCCGACAAGCCCGGCAAAACCAAGAATTTCGCCCTTGCGCAGCGCGAAACGCGAGACAGGACCGCCCTTCTTCAATTGCAGCTCTTCGACTTCGATCACGCTTGCGGCGGCAGGATCGAGCTGTGGCTTCGGCGGGAAACTGGCTTCGATGCGCCGGCCGACCATCATCTCGACCAGACGGTCATTGTCGACCTCCGACGTCAGGCAGGAACCGATCAACTCGCCATCGCGCAGAACGGTGATGCGGTCGCAGATCTCGAATATTTCTTCGAGGTGATGCGAAATGAAGATGATCGCCACACCCTGACGCCGCAGCTCGCGCATGACCTTGAACAGGTGTTCCGTCTCGGAGGGCGTGAGCGTCGCCGTCGGCTCATCGAGCACGAGGATACGCGCATCCAGCGACAATGCCTTGGCGATTTCGACGAATTGCTGCTGGGCAACGGAGAGACGATGCACCGGCACGTCGAGCGGAACATCCACGGCAAGACGGCTCATGATCTCGGCCGCGCGCTTGCGCATCGCGCCCTTGTTCAGAAGGCGCAGCGGCCCGCGGATTTCGCGGGCGAGGAACATGTTTTCAACGGCATTAAGATAGGGGATCAGGCTGAATTCCTGAAACACGATGCCGACGCCGGCGGCAATCGCCTCATCGTAATTGGCGAAGCGGCGATCCTTGCCGTCAATGCGGATCGTTCCCTCCGATGGCTGCAAAATGCCGCACAGGATTTTCATCAGCGTCGACTTGCCAGCGCCGTTTTCTCCCAGAAGCGCATGCACCTCACCGGCGCGCGCCTCAAGGTCGACGCCGCGCAGGACTTCGATCTTGCCAAAGCTTTTTCTTATTCCATTCAGTTCCAGCATTTCACCCTCCTCAATGGTCGGGACTTAACCCCGCCCCCATACTAGATGGGGACGGGGCCTGGGAGGAGTTCTTTACCAGCTGAACTCGCCGGCGTTCTTGCTGTCGACGACCATAACATCGATCGGGACTTCCTTCGGCACGACGCGAGCACCCCATTTCTGGGCGAGCGCCATGGCAAGGCCGACGCGAACCTGATCACGCGGGAACTGTGCGGTGGTTTCGATGAAAGGACCACCCTCGGCAATCGCCTTCACCGCTTCCGGAGCACCGTCTACCGAGGTCAGCTTGATGTCCTTGCCGGAACCCTGGATCGCAGCCAGAGCGCCCATCGCACCGCCGTCATTCACCGAGAAGATACCGGCGAGGTTCGGACGCGACTGGATCATGTTTTCAACGACGCCGAGAGCAACGGAGCGGTCCTGACGGCCGTTCTGCGTGTCGACCAGCTTGATGTCGGCGAATTCGGCAAGCGCTGCCTTGCATCCTTCGACGCGCTGAAGGATCGGCACGACCGGGATACCGTCGAGGATTGCGACTTCACCCTTGCCGCCGAGCGCCTCACCGAGATGCTTGCACGACTTGTAACCCGCGTCACGGTTCTTCGAGCCGACGAAGGTGTCGACCGGACCGTTAGCGTTGGCGTCAACCGCAACGACGATTACGCCGGCAGCCTTGGCAGCGTGAACGGCGGCTTCGATGCCGGCGCTGTCGGTGGGGTTCAGAAGCAGGATATCGATCTTCTGCTGCAGCATGTCTTCGACGTCGGAAATCTGCTTTGCCACATCGTGGCCGGCATCGGTCACGACGACATCTGCGCCGATGCTTGCGGCGGCTTCCTTCAGCGCTTCCTGCATCGACACGAAATAGGGGTTGTTCAGCTCCTGGAAGGTCATGCCGATCTTCAGCTTTTCCTGCGCCAGCGCCGGAGCGGCCATCATTGCAATTGCGGCTGTCGCCATCAGAAACTTGGACTTCATTTTCATCTCACTCTTCCTCCCGGTTGGAAAATTGGGGCAACAAGACCCCGTTTCCGGACAGCCCTCTGCCCGAATTCTTAGAAATTGGCGATGTGTCGCTGGTTTAATCCGCCATGACCGCTGCCTTCTGGGCTGCGAATATCGTGCGGAACCTCGACGGCGACATTCCCTTCAATTTCAGGAAATGCCGGTTGAAATTCGAAAGATTGGAGAAGCCCACATCGTAGCAGACCTCCGCCACCTTGACCTCCTGATCCGCCAGCAGCATCTGGCAGGCAAGATCGATGCGTAACTGATTGCGATACCGCACCAGCGTCGTTCCCGTGTGACGCTTGAAGGCGCGGGAAAAGGCGCTCTGGCTCTGGCCCACCATGTCGGCGAGGTCGATTTCCTCGACCTGTTCGGTCAGGTGCTGGCGCAGATGCGACAGTGCGCGGTTGATGCCGCTGTCGCCGATGCCGGTCAGGTCCAGCTCGTAGCTAAGGCTTGCAAGCACCTCGGAAGACGGCGCGTTGACCAGCAGATCGAGAATTTCCCAGAAAAGCGCGAGCCGCGTCAGCCCCTGCGCCTCGATCAGCCGAAGGATCAGCGGACGAACACGATCACTTGTCTCATCGTCGAACAGAATGCCGCGGCGGCTGCGGTCCAGCAGCGCACGCACCACCTCCATCTCGGACATGGAGGTGCAGGCATCCTCGATAAAAGCCTCCGGAAACTGGATCACGAGAGAGCGTGTCGGCACGATTTCGTCCGGCTCGATCTCGCTGATCCAGTTCTGGGGGAGATTGGGACCGGTCATGATGAGCTGACCGGGGCCGAAACGGCCGACGAAATCACCGATATAAAACGTGCCTGACGTGGCGACGACCAGATGGATTTCGTATTCGGGATGATAATGCCAGCGCACGGTACGGAACGGATAGCCATGCCGCCAGGCGGCGAAGGATTCGCCCTTGCGGATGTGCACCAGTTCCAGATCGGGCTGCATCATAGTTCCTCCCATCAGTCGCGTCCGCCGTATTTGCGGACAGGAGCCATTTCCTCTTTATGGCTCGTCCCAGGCGTTGATGAGGAGCATATGGCGGGCGGCTGCGGTACATCCACATCACGCCGAAGAAATTGCCGATACTTTTTTGACTCTTTTTTGTCGAAAATTGAAGAGTCGCCCGAAAGGGCTGACCATAAACGCGGCGATGGGGCCGATTTTTCCGCTCAATTTGGCGTGATGCGCTCAAACAATGCGCAACCAGAAGCGATTTTCGTTGAAATTTTGACGTGTAGCCTGCCGGATGCCGGCAGGCTACACTCATACTTTTCCGCAACGTCTTTGCCGCTCAATCATCAGCGGCTTGCTTCGTTACTGCGGCATCACGATCTGCAGTTTCACATCCGTTTCCCGTGCTTCAACCGCACGGTCGAAACCGGCAATGCTGTCTTCAAAGGGAATGGTCGCGGAAATCAACGGCTTCAGATCAACCTTGCCGGAGGCGATGAGCGCAACTGCCCGGTCGTAAACATTGGCATAACGGAAAACCGTTTCGACCCGCAGTTCCTTGGCCTGCAGGCCGACAATATCGACCGGAACCGGATCGACAGGCATGCCGACCAGCACGATCGCGCCGCCCGGCCGCGCCAGCTTTGCCATGCCGAGCACGGCGGGTGCTGCGCCCGAGCATTCGAAGACGATATCGCAGCCCCAGCCGTCGGTCGCCGCCGAGACGGCCTCGGCGAGATTGCGTTCGCGGATGTTGACGGTTTCGATGCCATCATATGCACCGATGATATCGAGCTTCGGCTGGGCGAGATCGGCAACGATGACCTTGGCGCAACCGCCGGCAAGCGCCGCCAGCGCTACCATCATGCCGATCGGACCAGCTCCAGTGACGACAGCGATATCGCCCGGCTGGATACGTGCCCGGAGCGCCGCCTGCATGCCGATGGCGAAAGGTTCGACCATGGCGCCTTCGGCGAAGGACACATTGTCGGGCAGCTTATAAGTGAAGGCGGCGGGATGAATGACCTCGGGCGTCAGGCAGCCATGGATGGGCGGCGTCGCCCAGAAGCGGACAGCCGGATCGACATTGTAGATGCCGAGCTTGGTGGCGCGCGATGTGGGATCGGGAATGCCGGGCTCCATGCAGACGCGGTCGCCCACCTTCAGATGCGTCACCTCGTCGCCGGTTTCGATCACCGTTCCAGACGCTTCATGGCCGAGCACCATCGGCGCGTTGACGACGAAATGACCGATCTTGCCATGGGTGTAATAATGGACGTCCGAGCCGCAGATACCGACCGTGTGGGTGCGGATGCGCACATCCCTGGGCCCGAGTTCACCGGATCCTGCTTCACCCGGAATGTCAAAATCCCTGAGCGAGAGCTTGCCCTTTTCTTCCAGCACCAGTGCCTTCATCTCATCCTCCGTGGTTTGCGATACGTCTGGCAGCGAATTCAGTGAGCGTGATGGCGTGCAACCCCGGCAAAAGTAAACAGAAATCGGCCGGAACGGCGGGTTTTTCTTCACTCCGGAAAAACTGTATCGGACAGCCCGCGATTTCTCATCATCCGCAGCGCGACACTATCCTCAAGAGGCAGGAAAACCGGCATGATTCGTCCGCCCATTTCGCGATCATCGCGTGCTTGAAAGCCTCGGGGACCGGTAAACCCGTTCGCTCACATTTTTTCGCCGGGCAACACGCTTGCCTGCCTCACCCACTCCACGAACTGCGCTTCATCGAACGCATCCTCGCGGATATCGAGGTAACGGACTTTCGGATGTTTGGAGGTGCCGGGCGGCAAAGGCTGCAAGGATGCACCATTGAGGAAGGTCACCTTGATATATTTCGTGAAGCAGTGAAGGCTGAGGAACCAGATATCGTCCTCCATGCCATAGAAGGGCGAATTCCACTTCACAGCCTTGCGCACGCCGGGCACGACACCTTCGATCAGCCTGTCGATACGGCCACCGACCGCGCTTTTCCAGCCCGGCATGGCGGCGATATAGGCCCGCACCGGCGCGTCGCCATATCCTTTTGCAATCTGGGGATTCCCGCCCGAAAGAAGCTTTGGCGATTGATCCGATGGCGCGCTTCCGGACGCTTTTTCCGACGGCTTGTCGACCATAACCTTGACCTCAGAGGTGTCAAACAGGTGCTACCAGTAACATGATCTGTGTCTATTCCAGATATTTTTACACATTTTCCGTGATGACCGCCTAGCCGACCCGGAATAACAGATAGGCAGCTGGGCGGGTCAGTCTTTCCTGACACGCAATCCCTCCAGAAAGGTCCGGAAACTGCCGACAGCCCGTTTCGAGGTCGTTTCGGGATCGTCGGAATTGGCTATCCATTGGGCGGCGCTGCTGCTCGCCGCATTGATGAAGCGGGCGCATGCCTCCGGATCGATGTCGCCGATGGTGCCTTCTTCCCGGAGCGCATCCAGGCTTCGGGCGACAGCCGAGATACAGCCATTGGCATTCGGCCAGCGCGACGGATCGCCGAGCACGGCCGGCCCGTCACGAAACATGATCCGCTGGATTTCCGGTTCGAGAGCCATGCGCACATAACCGACATTCTCCTCGACGAAACCCTCCCATCGGGTCGCGGCCCTCGAGGAGATGTCACAGAGCCTCTTCGTCATCTCCGCATCGATCTCGGCCACAACCGCCAGCAACAGGCCTTTCTTGTCGCCGAAATGGTGATAGAGCGCGCCACGGGTGAGACCGGCTTCGGCGGTGAAGTCGTCCATCGACGCTTCCGCATAACCGATGCTGCCAAAGGCCTTGCGGCCGGCAGCCAGAAGCTTCGCCCGCGTCTCGGCAATCATTTCACTGCGAGGTTTGCGCATTTCTTCTCCATTTTCCACATACGACGCGTATATTAGTTGACATACGCGTCGTATGCAATTATCTCATTCACATACGCCACGTATGTATGTGGTGGACACCCTTAGAACAAGGTGCATCCCGATGTCTAATCCATACAGAGAAATTTTCCGGGCTCCAGGCGCAAAAGGCTTTTCCGCCGCCGGTTTCTTCGCCCGCCTTCCCATTGCCATGGCCCCGATCGGCATCGTCGCCATGCTTTCCCAGACTCATGGCGAATATTGGCTGGCCGGCGCCGTCTCGGCAACCTTCGCATTGACCAATGCCGCCCTCTCCCCGCAAATCTCCCGGCTGGTGGACCGCAAGGGGCAGAGCAAGGTCCTCATCCCCGCCACCATCGTCTCGGTCATCGCCTTTGCGGCGCTGATTATCGCGACAAATCAGAGATGGCCCGCCTGGACACTGTTCCTTTCCGCCTTCCTCGCCGCCGCCATGCCGAGCATTCCCGCCATGATGCGCGCCCGCTGGACGGAAATCTTCCGCGACCGGCCGGAGTTGAACACCGCCTTCGCCTTTGAATCCGCCGCCGACGAACTTGTCTACATCTCCGGCGCCTCGCTTTCCGTTGGCCTTGCGGTTTCGCTCTTTCCGGAAGCGGGCATGATGATCAGCACCACCTTCCTGGCGCTTGGCACCTTTGCCTTCCTTCTGCAACGCGCGACCGAGCCCAAGGTGCGGCCGGTTGAAAGCGGCCGCCGGCAGCGTTCGGCCATCTTCCTGCGCCCGGTTCAGATCATCACGCTTGCGCTGATCTTCGTCGGCTCCACTTTCGCCACGGCCGAGGTGAGCGCCGTCGCAATCACCAAGGCGCTTGGTCAACCGGAAGCCGCCAGCCTCGTCATCGGCGTCTATGCCATTGGCTCCTTCGTGGTCGGCCTCATTCTCGGCGCGCTCAACCCCAAAATGCCACTGCAACGGCAATTGCTGATCGCCGTCAGCGTGCTTGCACTCACCGCCCTGCCGCTGCTTGTCGCCAACACCTCGGTAGCACTCCTCGCTTTCGCCGTTTTCCTCAGCGGCGTTGCAATCTCGCCGATTTTCATCACCTCATTCGGCCTGATCGAGCGCCGCGTGCCGGAATCGATGCTGACGGAAGGCGTGACCTGGGTAATGACCGGCATCGGTATCGGCATGGCGCTCGGCGCCTTCGTCTCCGGCTGGGTGATCGACAATTTCGGCCCGGATAACGGTTTCTGGGTGTCCGTCGTCGCAAGCCTTTCGACAGTCGCCATCATCGCGCTCGGCCAGCGCAGCCTCTCCGGAGATCGCGGACGGTCGGATATGGAGGCCGTGGCGCAGCCCGCCGAATAACAACCTTTACTCGCAGTCTGCATCGTTCATCGCGGTAATTGATATATACGGAGGAAAGGTCACAGACTAATCCATAATACAGCGACTGTTTTACTTTACCGTCGCCCCGCAAGCATGATACCGGCAACATCAACGGCCGATGATGTCATGCCTGCGGGGCGATCCTGCTTATCGAAGCCGTCGCTTCGCATATTCTCGAATTCTGCACCGATTGCACATAATCGACCGACGGCTGCATCGTTCGACACACCGACCGTCCCTTCACCGGGCAGGCACGGGGTCGATTACCGGAAGGCAAGGCTCTTGAGTTGGGATCTGCAGGAATTGTTCCGGCTATATGCGAAGGGCATTGTCAGGTCCCTGCGCAGCAGGGGCATCGATCCTGAAACGGCATCCGATCTGGCGCAGGATGCGTTTTTGAAGGTGCTTGCCTCACCGCCGCCGGCAAGTGCCGCTTCCCACAATCCCAAATCCTATCTCTATACGGTGGCGCGCAATCTCAGCATCGATCATTATCGCCGCGAACGCAGTCTCCGCCGTGTTGACCTGCCGCAAAATGCCTTCGATGCCATCATCGATCCGTCGCCATCGGCCGAAACCATCGTCTATGACCGCCAGCGGCTGCAGCTGGTGGAACAGGCGCTTGCGGAACTGCCGCGGCGAGTACGCGAGGCCTTCCAGCTGCACCGGATGGGCGGCCTGACGATCAGCGAAGTGGCGCAGAAGCTCGGCATGTCCACCACCCGCACCTGGGTTTTGATCCGCGACGCCTATGAACACATAGAGGATCGGCTGAACGGTCTGTAGAGGACGGGAACCGTTGTCTTGCTCCAGATATCGCCGTTTAATCGCCGGCCTGCGCATTAAACTTCTTTCATTCGGAAATATGCGGCCTCTCATTCGTATATATCAAAGGCTGTGACATTGTCCGGTCTCCGGCAATCCTGAAAGGCTCGCTATGAACGAAGTGTCGGAAGAACGGCGCCTGTTTCGTAAAGCTGCGGATATTGCCATTCGCCTGCAGAACGATCCCGGCAATCCTGTCGCCATCGAAACGGCACGCGCCTGGGTCGAGCGCGGACCGGCCCATGCCGCCGCCTGGGCGAAGGTCGCCGCAATCCACGGCATGACCGGCCAGATTCTGGCCGAGGAGGCCCGTTCCTCGCAAAAGGGCTTCGACCCCAACCGGCGTCTTCTGCTTGTCGGAGGCGTGCTCTGTCTCGGTGCGGCGGCAGGCGGTTCGGTGCTGGCACCCTATGTGACGTTACGCGCCCGCGCCGATTATCTGACATCGACGGCCGAGATCAGAGAAATTCCCCTCGAGGACGGCAGCATGGTCACGCTCGGACCGGACAGCGCAATCGCCATCGATTTCGGTGAGCGGGCAAGACGGGTGAACCTCCTTGCCGGCATGGCCTATTTCAATGTCCGGCCCGATGCCTCGCGCCCCTTCTCCGTCGCCTACGGACCATTGACCGCCACGGCGCTCGGGACCGCTTTCGACGTTTCAGGCGATGATCTCTCCATCTTCGTCTCCGTCGATCATGGGCTGGTTCTGGCCACATCGCCCGATCTGCCTTCTCCCGCGGGAGAGAGACTGGCGGCAGGCGACTGGCTGACCTACGACCAGGCATCGCGCCGTATGGATCGCGGCGTCAGGGAGGCCTCAGAAATTGCGGCATGGCGCACCGGCATGCTCATTGCCGAAAAGGAGACGGTCGCGGCGGTGGTCAATCGCATCGCCCGCTGGCAAAAAGGCAAGGTGGTCATCGCCACCCCTGCCCTGAAAAACAACGTCGTCAGCGGCGTCTTCGATCTTGCCGACCCCATCCGCGCGCTCGATGCAGTAGTGCGGCCATTCGGCGGCAAGGTGCGGGCCGTCACGCCGTTTTTGACCGTTATTTCCTCTATCTAAGAAAACTTGAGAAAAAGAGGAAAATTTTCGAACGCCATTCGTATTGTCCTCAGAGATCCCGTCGCCAGCATAGGCCGGCCGGTCTCCGGGGACAGATTTAATGGAGTGGCTTTCACATGGGGAATGAGTTCTCATCGGCTCATAAGGGTACAAACAGGGGTCGTAAGGGTCGTGTCGCGCTGTTTTTCGCCTTTCTGGCGACGACCACTGCGCTCGCCGCCGGCATCGCGGCACAGCCGGCCTTTGCGCAGGCGGTTTATTCGGTTCCGGCCGGCCCGCTGAACAAATCGCTGGCAACCTTCGGAAAACTGTCGGGAACGCAGATTTCCTACGATGCCTCGATTGCGCGCGGAAAACTTTCGCAGGGCGTCAGCCGCGCGACAACCCGCGAGCAGGCGATCGTGGAGCTTCTGCGCGGCACCGGCCTCGTTTATTCCTTCACCGACGCCACCTCCGTCGTCATCGCCGCGCCGGTCAGCGCGGCAAGTGCTGCGGCAGCCGGAAACTCCACCCTTCTCGCACCTATTACGGTTCAGGGCACCCGCGGCGCATCCATATTGCAGCAGGACGGGCTGGCGCAGGATGGTTACCGGACAGAGACACTGTCCTCTCTCGGCCTGCTTGGACAGACGGCCATTCGCGATACGCCGTTTTCCGTCACTGTCGCGCCGAGGGAGCTGATCCAGAATATCCAGGCGCAATCCCCGGAAGACATCTACCGCGTCCTGCCGACCATCCGCAGCCAGACGCCGCAGATGTCCGGCTGGGCGCCGATGGCCAATATTCGCGGTTTCACCACCTATGACACCGCCGAAGACGGCTTCCGCCGCTCCTACAGCCACGCGACGGTGCTGGAAGACAAGGAACGCACCGAGGTTCTTTCCGGCCTTTCGGGCTTTCTCTATGGCGCGGCCTCGCCGGCCGGCATGATCAACTATGTCTACAAGCGCCCGACGCAGGAACGTTTGAACAGCGTGACGGTCGGCAATTACGGCGGCGCGCAGGCCTTCGTCCATGGCGATTTCGGCGGCCGCATCGATCCGGAAGGCGACATGGGTTATCGTCTCAATATCGTCCGTTCGGCGGGCGACACGGCCATCGACGACCAGAATGTCGACCGCTTTCTGGCAAGCGGCGCTTTCGACTGGAACATCACCGACCGGCTGAAGCTCGAACTCAATGCTTCCTACAGCAAATACAAGCTGGACGCCGCCAACTCCTACTGGGCTTTCGCAGACGGCGTGCTGCATGGCGATGCGCCCGACGCCAGCAGGAACTGGAGCCAGCCCTGGATTCACGACGAAATCGAGAAAAAACGATACTCGGCCAAGCTCACCTACGATGTGAACGACGCCATTACCCTGCGCGGTGGATATATGCGGGAATATATCGACCGGCCGGTTCAGGATCATACGATGAATCTTGTCCAGTCCGCGGAGGAATATTCCCAGATCGCAATTCGCTCCGGCAGGACAAAAAACGTCTTCGACGCCGCGAATATTTTCGCGGACGTCTCCTTCGAGACCGGCGCGGTCTCCCACAAGCTGACCGCCGGATATTACATGTATCAGGGCAAGGACTGGGGTACGACTTACAATCCCAATACCGGCTGGCAGCCGTCTTTCCCCCTGTCTTCTCCCCGGCATATTGCCGAGCCGACTTTCCCGCCAAACACCGGTACGCTCTACAAGTCCGGCTATGTGCGCAATCATAACTTCGTCGTCGGCGACCAGATCGAATTCGACGAACAATGGTCGGCCCTCGTCGGCGCCAATTACAGCATGATCCAGAGCCAGTCGCTGGACAGCAGCGGCGCCCGCTCCGCACCGGATTACGATGAAGCAAGGCTCTCGCCCTCGGCGTCGCTGCTCTTCAAGCCGGTGGAGGCGGTGACGCTCTACGGCAGCTATATCGAAGGCCTCGAGCAGGGCGGCGTCGCGCCGGACACGGCCGCAAATAGCGGGCAGATTCTCGCCCCCATGGTCAGCAAGCAGAAGGAAATCGGCATCAAGGGCGATGTCGGCGACATGCTGCTGACGGCGGCGCTGTTCGACATCTCCAAGGCCTACGAACTGACGACGGATGCCAATGTCTACACGCAGGACGGCCGCCAGCGCCATCGCGGCATCGAGTTCACGGCGACCGGCAAGGTGACGGATGACCTTACCATTCTCGGCGGCGTGACATTCCTTGACGCCAAGGTCGAAGGCGGAACCTATGACGGCAAGCGGCCCATGAACGTCGCCAATGTTCTCGCCAAGGTCTATGCCGAATATGAGGTTCCCACCGTCGAAGGTCTCTTCCTGACCGGCGGCCTCTATTACACCGGCAAACAATGGGCGACATCCGAAAACAACGACCGCCTTTCCTCCTATGTCACCGCCGATCTCGGATTGCGTTACACCACCGAAAACTTCGGCAATCCGCTGACATTCCGGCTGAATGTCAGCAACATCACCGATGAGAACTACTGGCAGAACAGCTATTATCTCGGTGCGCCGAGAACCGTCTCCTTCTCGGTTCAGGCGAAATTCTGATGATGCTGCGCGGTTCCCTGTCCCGCAGAGCGCTGCTCTGCGGGACAGGTGCTTTTTTCCTTACAAACCGGCCGTCATCGGCCGCCCGTTCCGGCGGCATCGTCGCCATGGACTGGGTGAGCGGGCAGAACCTGCTGGCGCTTGGCGTGCAGCCCGCAGCCATGCCGGAACTGGAACGTTATGGCAGCCTCGTCGTCGAACCGGCGCTGTCGCCCTCGGTCGCCGAGCTTGGATTGCGGTCCGAGCCCAATCTGGAACTTGTGGACTATCTTCGGCCAAGCCTCATCCTGCACAGCGACGATTTCACCATGGCTGCCGGCCGGCTTGCCGCCATCGCCCCCACCCACCTTTTCGATTCCGGCGTCACTGCGGGTGAAAACCATTTAGTCAGTGGCAGAAACGCTCTCATCGCGCTCGCCGCGCGGATCGGCGATCCCGGCCGGTTTGACGCGTTTCAGGAAAGTTTCGACGCGGAGATGCGGCAGGCACGAGCACGGCTCTCCGCCTATGACGGACGGCCTCTGCTGCTGGCGACGGTCATAGATGGCAGGCGACTGCTGGTTTTCGGCAGGAACAGCCTTTTCCAGAATGTTCTCGATCAATTCGGCATCGAGAACGCCTGGGATGGCTACACCTCGCAATATGATCATACGACAGTGACGGCCGACCAGCTTTCCCGCCATCCGCAGGCGCGGCTTCTGTGCATCGGCGATACCAGCAGCGAGAAGCTGGATACGCTTCTCAACGCGCCGGTCATCAAAAGCCTGCCCTTCATTCGCGAAAACCGATTGGTGCGTATCAGGGACGTGCTGTTTTACGGCGGATTGCCGCCGGCAAGACGTTTCGCCCGCCTCGTTTCCGAAGCCCTTGTCGGTGAGGCATCGCCATGAAGAGGACGGCGAACATATCCGCGATCGTCGTCACATCGCTCGCCATCGTCTGCGCCAGCCTTACCGGCTTCAACCTGTTCCTGCGCATGCCCGATGGGACGCCGCTTGCAGCCCTGTTTTTCCCCGATCCCGACATGACGGCGCAGGTGCTGCTGCACAATACCTTGCTGCCGAGGATCGTGGTGGCGCTGATGACTGGTGCGACGCTCGGACTTGTCGGGGCGATACTGCAAAACATTCTGCGCAATCCGCTTGCCGAGCCGGCGACGCTCGGCATTTCGGCCGGTTCCTATCTGCTGCTTGCCATTGCCACGCTCTGGTTCCCGCAATGGATAGGCGCACGGGAATGGATCGCCTTTGCGGGCGCGGCGCTGTCGCTTCTGGCAATCCTCGCACTCTCCTGGCGCAAAGGCCTGTCGCCCGTCACCCTCACGCTGGCAGGCATGATCGTAAGCCTTTATTGCGGTGCTGCGAGCGCCGTTCTGGTGCTGTTCAACCACGATTTTCTCGTCAGCATCTTCTTATGGGGTGCTGGATATCTAGATCAGCAGGACTGGAGCGCCGTCTCCTTTCTGGCCCCTCGTCTCGCCGTGCTCGCCCTTGCAGTCGTGCTGCTTCTTCGCCCCCTGACGATCATGACGCTTGAGGACGCCAATGCAAAAAGCCTCGGCCTGTCGCTTGCCACTTATCGGCTCATGACGCTGGTGGTAGCGGCGGCCTTGACGGCGGTGGTCACCGCCTCCGTCGGCATCATCAGCTTTATCGGCCTTGCCGCCCCTGCGTTGGCGCGCGCCTGCGGCGCAAGACGAATGGCGGCGCAGCTCGGTTATTCGGCAGCACTTGGCGCGCTGCTGCTGACCTTGACCGACCAGATCGTCCTGTTTTTTCCCGTCACCTATCGATTGTTCCCGACCGCCGCCGTCACCGCTCTTCTCGGCGCGCCGCTGATGTTCGCGCTGATCCGGCGGCTGGAGATGCCGGCCCCACCGCAGCCAAGCGCGCAGCCAGCGGCAGCGCGTCTCGCCTCACCCATTCCGGCTTTGCTCGGTCTCATCGCCATTTTCTGCGTCGCCGCAGGTGTCGCACTCTCCGTCGGGAAAAACACGGAGGGCTGGTTTTTATCGGGACTTTACGATCTGCATGGCCTCGGCTGGCGCTGGCCGAGGGCGCTCGCGGCCTTCAGCGGCGGGGCGATGCTGGCGCTTGCCGGCGCCATTCTGCAGCGCGTCACCGGCAATCCCATGGCATCGCCGGAGGTGCTGGGTGTCTCTTCCGGGGCGATGCTCGGCGTCATTCTGGTTCTTCTCACCCTTGCCGCCCCCACCCGTAGCGCACAAATCCTCGCAGGTGCGGTGGGTTCGCTGACGGTTTTGCTGCTGATGCTGACCCTGTCGCGCAAGCCGGGTTTTTCCGGCGACCGGCTGCTGCTGATCGGCATTGCGCTCAGTTCCGTCTCCGGTTTCGTCATGGCGGTATTGATGACATCGCAGGACCCGAGGCTCGGTCAGCTTCTCGCCTGGCTTTCCGGCTCCACCTATGCCGTCGCGCCGGGCGAAGCCATCATGGCGACGCTCCTGCTTTCCGGCGGGCTTGCCCTCGTTCCCTTCATTCGCCGCTGGCTGGAAGTGCTGCCGCTTGGCGAAGATATCGCCCGAAATACCGGCGTCTCTGTCGTGGCGAGCCGTAACG
This sequence comes from Agrobacterium sp. YIC 4121, assembly GCF_002008205.1. NCBI lineage: Bacteria > Pseudomonadati > Pseudomonadota > Alphaproteobacteria > Hyphomicrobiales > Rhizobiaceae > Agrobacterium > Agrobacterium sp. YIC 4121. The sequence goes on from NZ_MRDI01000015.1 coordinate 44,657, forward strand.
GTCTCTATTCGCTTTCCGCCATTCTCACCGCAAGCGCGACGATCCTCGTCGGACCCTTGAGTTTCGCGGGACTGATGGGACCGCATCTGGCGCGGCTTGCGGGTTTCCAGCGCGCCGGCACGCAATTGCCGGCAGCGGCGCTGATCGGCGGACTTATCCTGCTCATCGCCGACTGGCTGGGGCGCAACCTTATCTTCCCGTTTCAGATACCCGCGGGCCTCCTGGCGACGGTGGTTGGCGGGCCGTTTTTGCTTTTACTTATCGGAAGTCGCGCATGACCATATTCGCGGATGACAGCTTCAGGATTCTGACAGTGGTCGACAGCCAGCGCCTCGCCCCCTTCATGCAGCGTCTGCGCTTTACCGGCACCGGGCTTCACCGTTTCAATACGCTGAAAAACCTCCATGTCAGGCTTTATTTCTCAAAGCAGAACAAGAGCTTCGACCGCAATCTGCCCGCCACGAAAAATGCTGCGGAACACGCAGATGCCTTTGCTGTCCGTTATTACACGATCCGGGCGATAGATCCCGATAGCGGTTTTATCGATATCGATTTCGTTCTGCATGAGGATGCGGGGCCGGGATGTTCCTTTGCCCGGAATGCACGTCCCGGCGCGCTTTGCGGCATGTCCGGCCCATGCGGACTGGGAATGAAGCCGGCAAAAAACTATCTGCTGGCCGGGGATGAAACGGCCTTACCCGCCATTGCCCGCATCTGCGAGAACCTGCCCGGGGATGTTAACGGCCAGATTTTCCTTCGGGCCGAGAATTGCCGATATGACATCGTCGCCCCGCCCGGCATGCAAATATGCTGGTTGCCGCGCTCGACGGTATCACCCGCAAAATTCATCGAACATGTTGGCGGTGCAGCGATGGAGACAGCCGCTTCCACCAATGATTATTTCCTGTGGCTCGCCAATGCATTCTCCCAATGGCAGGACTTTCGGGACAAGTTGTCGGTCCTGTCCAAGAAACGTTATCTCAACGCCTGTTACTGGCGGGACGACATGACGACGAGCCACTGAGGAAAGACGCAAATCGCGGTTCCGCAAGAACCCGCATTCAGCCCATGCGTTCGGACACATGTTCTCCGGGAGAGGCGGGAAAGACGACCGTCCTGTTTCCGTTCAGGAAGACCCGGTGATGAATATGGGCGTGGATGGCCCGCGCAAGCACCTGGCTTTCCACATCCCGGCCGAGGCTGACATAATCCATCGCGCTCTGGGCATGGGTCACGCGGATCGTATCCTGCTCGATGATCGGCCCTTCATCGAGATCGGCGGTGACGTAGTGGGCCGTCGCGCCGATCAGCCGCACGCCGCGCTCATAGGCCTGTTTGTAGGGATTGGCGCCCTTGAAAGACGGCAGGAAGGAGTGGTGGATGTTGATGATACGGCCTGACATTTCCTGACATAGCCGGTCCGACAGGACCTGCATGTAGCGTGCCAGCACGACGAGCTCCGCTCCGGTATCCTGCACCACCTGCAGGATCGCGGCTTCCGCCTCGGGCTTCGTTTCCGGCGTGACACGAATGTGGTGAAAGGGAATATCCTCGTTCACCACCTGCTTCTGATAATCCAGATGATTGGAAATCACGGCTACGATCTCGACCGGCAGCGCACCGATGCGGGAGCGATACAGCAGATCGTTCAGGCAATGGCCGAAGCGCGAGACCATGATCACGACTTTCGTCTTTCGCGAAAGGTCATGAATATCGTAATCCATATCGAAATCGGCCGCGACGGAACCAAACCCGTCAAGCAGTGCATCGCGTCCCGATCCCTGTTCGGAAACGAAGCTCAGCCGCATGAAGAAGCGGCCGGTCTCCTGGTCGGTGAATTGCGAACTGTCGTTGATGTTGCAGCCGGACCGGGCAAGATAACCGGAGACGGCGGCGACGATGCCTCTGCGCGCCGGACACGCGACTTTCATGATATAGGTGGTCAAATCCTGCTCCCCTGGGTCTTTGCGGCGCGGACGGATCGCCCGCGCTTTCGCGCCGATTGCCGATGAACCGCCGGCCGTGACCAGGACGGCGATTGAGACTTGCCGAAGCCCGGCAGGGCCGCTTACGAACCGTAGATCGGGAAGGCGTCGCAAAGTGCTGCGACCTGCGCCCGCACGTCGGCCTCGACTGCGGCGTCACCCTCGGCATTCGCCGCCAGCGCATCGATGACACGTAGGATCAGCGCACCGATCTGTTCGAATTCGGCGACGCCAAAGCCGCGCGTGGTGCCGGCGGAGCTGCCGAGCCGGATACCCGAGGTAACGAAGGGCTTTTCCGGATCGTTGGGAATGGCGTTCTTGTTGCAGGTAAGCCCCGCCCGCTCCAGCGCGATTTCGGCGATCTTGCCGGTCACGCCTTTCGGGCGCAGATCGACCAGCACCATATGGCTATCAGTTCCGCCAGAGACGATCCCCAGACCACCCTTTGTCAACACGGCGGCAAGCGCCTGCGCATTGGCGATGACCTGGCCGGCGTAATCCGCGAAGTCCGGGCGCAGCGCCTCGCCGAAAGCCACGGCCTTGGCGGCGATGACATGCATCAGCGGACCGCCCTGATTGCCGGGGAATACCGCCGAATTGAGCTTTTTGGCGATATCGGCATCGTTGGTGAGGATAACGCCGCCGCGCGGACCGCGCAGGGTCTTGTGGGTGGTGGAGGTGACCACATGGGCGTGCGGCACGGGGTTCGGATATTTGCCGCCGGCGATCAGCCCGGCATAATGGGCCATATCGACCATTAGATAAGCGCCTACCTCGTCAGCGATCTTACGGAAGCCGGCGAAATCGATCTGGCGCGGATAGGCCGATGCGCCCGCCACGATCAGCTTCGGTTTCGTCTCCAGCGCCCATGCCCGTACCTTCTCCATATCGATCAGATGGGTTTCGGCGTTGACCTCATAGGAGACGACATCGAACCATTTGCCGGACATGGTGACCGGCGAACCATGCGTAAGATGGCCGCCATGGGCCAGCGAAAGCCCCATGATCCGGTCGCCGGGCTGAAGCAGCGCCAGAAACACCGCCTGATTGGCCTGCGCGCCGGAATGCGGCTGCACATTGGCGAATTCCGCGCCGAAGAGCTGCTTCAGCCGGTCGATGGCGACCGCCTCGACCTTATCGACGAATTCGCAGCCACCGTAATAACGCTTGCCGGGATATCCCTCGGCATATTTGTTGGTCAGCACCGAGCCTTGCGCCGCCAGAACATCGGCGGAAACGATGTTTTCCGAAGCGATCAGCTCGATCTGCGTCTTCTGGCGGTCGAGTTCCTCGGCGATGGCGTCGGCGATCACCGTGTCCGAAACGGTATTATGCGACAGTCGGTTGAGCATTGTTTCCTCCTTCGAGATCAGGCGATGTCCGCCGCAAGTTCCTTGCAGCCGGTTTCAAGCAGATGGCCAAGATGCGATACGAAACTGTTCCAGACATCCATGCGAAAACGATTTTCCGCATCGCGCCAGAGCACCACGCTGACGCCATCGAAAATCGTCCGGCGTCCCTCGCCGACGGCAATCGTATCGATGTCGCGGGCGCAGCCCAGCGTCAGCAATTCGGCAGCCTGCGGACCTTCGATCAGGAGCGTCATTTCTCGTCCGGAAATATCGACGAGACTATGCGGATGGCTGGCGTAAACGCCTGCGCAGGCGGCAATCAGCCTGTCGACCGCGCTGACAGGTGCAAGCACGGTCCATTCGTCGGGGCCAAGGCGCAGGACCTCGATGTCGCCTGAAGCGGCGCGGAGGCCGATCCGGTCCGGCAGGGTAAGGCCAAGGGCGGCGTTGAGCGGGGCGAGATCGCCACGCGCCCGCAGCGACAGCCGCGCCTGCGCGGCCAGAATGCTGACCCGGGCTGCTTTGCTCTCGGCCAGCGTGCCGGGAACGGGGGAGGAAACGCGCATGTTCATTGTCATCTCCTAGAGCATTTCCAGTAAAGGCGAATTCGCCTTTACGTCCGGAAAATGCGCAAAAACAAAGAGTTATAGCATATTTGGCGAACTTGTGTTCGCCGGATATGCGCTAGTCAAATCTTCAGGCGGGTATTTTCGGGATCGACAAAGACCATTCCGGTGATTTTCGCGGCAATGGTGCGATCCAGCATAGGGATGTAGACGGTCTCGCCCATCCGCTCATGGCCGCCCTCAACCAGAGCCAGCGCAATCGGCTGGCCTGCGGCATCCGAGTGATAGGACGAGGTGACGTGACCCACCATTTTCATCGGGATCGGCTGTTTCGCATCGAAGACGATCTGCGCGCCCTCTTCCAGCTTGGAGCGGTCTTCGGTCAGAAGACCGACGAGGTGGCGGCGACCCTTGGCGACGAGATCGGGGCGGGCAAGGCCGCGCTTGCCGATGAAATCCGGCTTGTTCTTGCCCACGGCCCAGCCCATCGCCGCATCATAGGGCGTAACCGTGCCATCGGTGTCCTGGCCGACGATGATGTAGCCCTTTTCCGCACGCAGCACATGCATAGTCTCGGTGCCGTAAGGCGTGATCCCATATTCCTGACCGGCTTCCCACAGGATTTCCCAGAGCTTGCGGCCGAGCGGTGCAGGCACATTGACCTCGAAGCCGATCTCGCCGGTGAAGCTGACGCGGAACAGCCGCGCCGGCATGCCGGCCACGGTGCATTCCACGCAGGACATATGCGGGAAAGCCTCTTCCGTCAGTTCGACGCCTTGCACCAGCGGCGCGAGCAGCTTTGCCGCGTTCGGGCCGTTCAGCGCAATGGTCGACCACTGTTCGGTGGTCGAGGTCAGCCAGACATTGAGATCGGGCCATTCGGTCTGGAGGTAGTCCTCCATCATGTTCAGCACGCGGGCGGCACCGCCGGTGGTGGTGGTGACATGGAAACGGTCCTCGGTCATGCGGCCGATGACGCCGTCATCGCGGATGAAGCCGTCATCGCCGAGCAGCAGGCCATAACGGCAACGGCCGGCGGCAAGCTTCGTCCAGGGATTGGTATACATGCGGTTCATGAACTCGACCGCATCGGGACCGACAACCTCGATCTTGCCGAGCGTCGAGGCATCGAAAATGCCAACGCTCTGGCGCACCGCCCGGCATTCACGGCTGACCGCCGCATCCATGTCTTCGCCCGGCTTCGGGAAATACCAGGCGCGACGCCATTGCCCGACCGGCTCGTAAACCGCGCCGTGCTCCTCAGCCCAACCGTCGATCTGCGTCTTGCGCGTCACTTCGAAATGCGCACCGCGGTGATAACCCGCAAAAGCGCCGAAGGTCGTTGGCGTATAGGGCGGACGGAAGGTGGTCAGCCCCACCTGCGGCTGGCGCTTGCCCAGCGCTTCTGCCGCGATGTTGAGGCCGTTGATGTTGGACATCTTGCCCTGATCGGTCGCCATGCCGTTGGTGGTATAGCGCTTGACATGCTCGATGGAACGCATGCCCTCACGCACGGCAAGCCGCAGATCCTTGGCGGTCACGTCATTCTGGTAATCCACGAAGGCCTTGGCCTTGCCGGCATCGCGGTCGCTCGGCAGTTCCGTGTGCGAGACGCCGCTGCCGGTACGGTCATGTTCCACCGCATGGCTGGAACTATTGGCGGCCTTGCCGAGTGCGGCGGCGACTTCGCGACCCCGTTCCGCACCGTCCTTCAACGCGGCCTCGATGCCCCACAGCCCTCGCCCGGCCCCGGCAATGACGCAATCCTCGTTAGTGAGGGCAGGAAGGAACGTAGTCCGTTCATCGTCCCAGGCGATCTTGCCCTGCGTATGGGAAAAGAGATGCAGCGACGGCGTCCAGCCGCCCGACATCAGCACCGCATCACAGGCAATCTCCTGTCCCGCACCGACCGACGCGCCATTAACCGCATTGACCCGGACGGACTTGACCCGCAGCCGGCCCGAGGTCGCCGTGACCGTATGCGACAGCTTGACCGGAATGCCGAGCGCGCGCGCTTCGTTCACCAGTTCCTCGCGCACCTTGGCGCGGGTATCGACAATGGCCTGAACACGGGCACCCGCGCCCTGAAGATCGAAGGCGGCATACCAGGCGCTGTCATGGCTCGTCGCCACCACCGGCCGGTTACCGACCTTGACGCCGTAACGGTTGAGATAGGTCTGGGCAGCCCCCGCCAGCATCACGCCCGGACGGTCGTTGCCGTGGAAGACCAGCGGCTTTTCCAGCGCGCCCTGCGCCAGCACCACCTGGCGCGCCCGAACGCGCCACAGGCGCTCGCGCGGCGTATCTTTCGGCACGGTTTCCAGATGGTCGGTCAGCTTTTCGCAAAGGCCGATCATGTTCTGGTGGTAATAGGCAATCGCCGTCGTGCGGGTCATCACCCTGACGCCGCGCTCTTTCAGCGCCTTCAACTCATCCGCCAGCCAGTTCCATGCGGGCTTGCCGTCGATCTTCGCCTGCGGCTCGGACAGAAGCGTACCGCCGGCTTCGGCATTTTCATCGACCAGCACGACCTTCAGACCATCGACCGCCGCCGCACGCGCTGCCGCAAGACCGGCGGGACCGGCACCGACGATCAGCACATCGCAATGCAGGTTGCGCGAGGCATAGGTGTCGGGGTCCTCCTCCGTCGGCGAAACGCCGAGACCCGCAGCCGCGCGGATGAAGGGCTCATAGACCTTGTTCCAGAAGCTCTTCGGCCACATGAAGGTCTTGTAATAGAAGCCCGCCGAAAACAGCATATAGGCCATGTCGTTTACCGCGCCGATATCGAATTTCAGGCTCGGATATTTGTTCTGCGAGGTGGTTTCCAGCCCGTTCCAGATTTCCTGCACCGTGGCGCGGGTGTTCGGTTCGAAACGTCCGGCACTGCGGCGGGTGCCGATCAGCGCATTCGGCTCCTCGGAACCCGCCGCCACCGGGCCGCGCGGGCGGTGGTATTTGAACGAGCGGCCCATCAGATGCACGCCATTGGCGAGAAGTGCGGAGGCGACCGTATCGCCCTTCACACCGCGATAGGTCTTGCCGTCGAAGGTGAAGCTCACGGAGCGGGCGGCATCCACACGGCCACGGCCGGAAACGCGATAAGAGTTCATTTCGACACCTCGGAACTGGCTGGTGCACGGGTCAGGGAAGAAAGTTCAGGACGCGGCTCGCCCGCCCGATAGGTCGTGAGGAAACGGTCGCTCACCGTGTCGCGCACGGCGTTGAAAAAGCGGCCGCAGCCATGCAGGTGCCGCCAGCGCTCGAAATGCGGGCCCTTGACGTTTTCGCGGATGAACAGGAATTCTTCCCATTGCTCATCGGTCTGCGACGAGGGATCGGCGGCGCGGGTAATATGGGCCTGCCCGGCATAGGTGAATTCGGCTTCCGGCAGTGTTTCGTTGCAATACGGGCAGCGGATCAAAAGCATCGTCGTATCCTCAGTGCGCCACGGCTGCGGCGGCGGCCTCGTCGATCAGGCGGCCGGAACGGAAGCGTTCCAGCGTGAAAGGCGCGTTGATCGGGTGCGGTTCGTTTTTGGCGATGGTCCAGGCGAAGGTATGGGCAGCGCCGGGCGTGGCCTTGAAACCGCCGGTACCCCAGCCGCAATTGACGTAAAGGCCGGCAACCGGCGTCTTGCCGAGAATGGCCGAGCGATCCGGCGTCACATCGACGATGCCGCCCCATTTGCGCAGCATCCGCATGCGGTTGAAGATCGGGAAGATCTCGACGATGGCCGCGATCGTATGCTCGATCAGCGGCAGGCCGCCGCGCTGCGAATAGGAGGTATATTGGTCCGTACCTGAACCGATCACCAGCTCGCCCTTGTCGGACTGGCTGATATAGGCGTGAACCGCGTTCGACATTACCACGCAGGGGAAGATCGGCTTGATCGGCTCCGACACCAGCGCTTGCAACGGATAGCTTTCGAGCGGCAGGCGCACGCCGGCCGTGTCCATGACGACCGAGGTGTGGCCGGCGGCGGAAACCGCGACCTTCTTCGCCTTGATGAAGCCCCTCGCCGTCTCGACGCCCGCGACCGAGCCATCGGCATTGCGGCGAATGGCCGTGACCGGGCAGTTCTGGATGATATCGACGCCGCGGGCGGCAGCGCCGCGCGCATAACCCCAGGCGACCGCATCGTGGCGCGCCGTGCCGGCCCGTTCCTGAAGCGCGCCGCCCATGACCGGATAGCGGGCATTCGGCGCAATGCTGAGCGGCGGGCAGTATTCCTTGCATTCTTCCGGGGTGAGCCAGCGATTGTCGACGCCGTTCAAACGGTTGGAATGGATGTGGCGCTTGAAGCTCTGCACGTCATGGACGTTATGCGCCAGCATCAGCACGCCGCGCCTTGAATACATGACGTTGTAGTTCAATTCCTGGCTCAAATTCTCCCACAGATCGACGGCGTGATCGTAAAGACGGGCGCTCTCGTCATAGAGATAGTTCGAGCGGATGATCGTGGTGTTGCGGCCGGTATTGCCGCCGCCGAGCCAGCCCTTGTCGATGACGGCGACATTGGTGATGCCGTGCTGGCTGGCCAGATAATAGGCAGCGCCCAGACCATGGCCGCCGGCGCCGACGATGACCACGTCATATTCGGCTTTCGGCTGACTGTCGGGCCATTGCTCGTCCCAGTTCTTGTGGCCGGTCACGGCATTCCGCAAAAGATTGAAAGCATTAAAACGCGTCATGAGCGGACCCGATGGTTGGAAAATCTCGTGTCGCAAAAGCTAGGAGCATTTGCCGCGCCCCGGCTGGACAATCGCGTCTGTTTGCATGAATATTTGCGTCATGACCTCACCCCGCGCCAGAAAACGCCTCAGCGTCGCCTTCCTGCTTGCCGACCGCTTCACGCTGTCGGCCTTCGCGAATTTCGTCGATGTGCTGCGCCTTGCGGCCGATGAGGCGGACCGTTCGCGGCCTATCCTGTGCGAATGGTCGGTGCTCTCGGCGACCATGAGCAGCGTGCAGTCGAGTTGCGGCGTGAAGGTGCAGCCGGATACACGGCTGATGGACGCCGGGCACTACGACTATATCGTCGTCGTCGGTGGCTTGATCAGCGATCACAGCGCCCTGCCGCAGGAGGCGCTGCGCTTCCTGAAGGAACGGGCGGCGGCGGGCGTTCCCATCGTCGGGCTATGCACCGGCGTTTTCATCCTGCACGAGGCCGGCCTGCTCGATGGTTATCGCTGCTGCGTAAGCTGGTTCCACCACCAGGATTTTCTCGACCGTTTCGATACCGTACAGATGATCTCCGACCAGATTTTCGTCATCGACCGCGACCGGCTGACCTGTTCCGGCGGCCACGGCGCAGCGCATCTGGCAGCCTTCCTCGTCGAGCGTCATGTCGGCCAGTCCGCCGCCATCAAAAGCCTCAACATCATGATGATCGACAGCGCGCTGAGCGGCGAAAAGCCTCAACCCGGCCAGCAGAGCACGCGCAAGGCCAACGATCCCCTCGTCAAAAAAGCAATCCTGCGGATGCAGCAGAATATCGAGGTTCCGAGAACCGTGCTGGAACTGGCGAATGATCTCGGCCTTGGCCGCCGCAGCCTCGAACGGCGTTTCCTGAACGACCTCAGCGCAACGCCTTCGAAGGTCTATCTCGAGCTTCGACTGGATCGCGCTCTGTCGCTGCTGCGCACGACGCGTGACAGCATCACCCAGATTTCGCTCGCCACCGGTTTTTGCGATGCGCCGCACCTTTCCCGCACGCTACGAGCCGAGCGCGGTTTCACCCCCAGCGAATATCGCAAGACTCAGGCCGGCCACGTCGCAACCGAAGAGGAATTCGCCGTCGGCGTGCTGCTTCCACAATCCTGAACATCTTGCCTCGGTTCTAGGAACCCGCCCCCATGAAGGTCACCCGGGTAAGAGCCGTATAGCTGGATTCCGAGGCCATCAGAGCTGCGAAGACGAGCACGAGAACCGGCGGAAGCAGGATGGCGTAGACCAGAACCAGCCGTTCCCAGGCCATATGCATGAAAATCGCCATGATCAGCCCCGCCTTCAGGATCATGAAGAGGATGATGAGAGACCATCTCGGATAACTCTGAATGCCAAGATAATCGACCATATAGGAGAAGGCGCTGAGGACGAAAAGCAGTCCCCAGACCACCATGTAAAGTCTTATCGGATGCTGCTGTCCCTGTTGTGACTGTTGCTGTGCCATGATGCCATCCTCACTCACCACAGATAGAAGAATGCGAAGATAAAGACCCACACCAGATCCACGAAGTGCCAGTAGAGCCCGGTTATCTCGACGATCTCATATTGCCCCTTGCGGCTGGTGAAGAACCCCCGCCTTTCCTCATCGAAATCTCCCCGCCACACCTTGCGCGCGACGATGAGAAGAAACAGGACGCCGATGGAAACATGGGTGCCGTGAAAGCCCGTGATCATGAAGAAAGCCGAACCGAACTGCGCCGCACCCCACGGGTTTTCCCAGGGGCGAACGCCCTCCGCGATCAGCTTGCTCCATTCGAATGCCTGCATTCCCACGAATGTCGCGCCAAGCGCTGCCGTCGCCACCATCAGCGCGGCGGTTTTGCGACGGTCGCGGCGATATGCGAAGTTGACGGCCATGGCCATCGTGCCGCTGCTGCTGATGAGAACAAAGGTCATGATGGCAATCAGGATCAGCGGAATGTGCCTGCCGGCAATCGTGAGCGCGAAAACCTCGCTCGGATTGGGCCAGTCCGCGGTGGCCGACATGCGCGCCGCCATATAGGCCAGCAGGAAACAGCCGAAAATGAAGATATCGCTCAGGATGAATATCCACATCATCGCCTTGCCCCAGGAGACGTTCTTGAACGCCCGCTGGTCCGATGACAGATCGGCGGCGATGCCGCGCAATCCCGCCGGCCGCAGATGCGGATCACTTACCGGTCTTTCCTCCATGGATGCGGCCATGATCGACACTCCTCAGGTGACCAATTGACGGCAGAGATCGACGAAACTGTTCGCCCAGCCGGCGAAAAGCGCAAAAAGAACCAGCCAGACGACCAGCATGAAATGCCAGTAGATGACGCACAGCTCCACACTCAGGAGCATCCTTGCCGACAAGGGCTCGCTCCGGGCACGGATTGCGGTGCGTCCAAGCACGAAAAGCCCGCCCAATATATGCAGGCCGTGCAGGCCGGTGATCATGTAGAAGAAGCTGTTCGATGGGTTATCCGCCAGAACATAGCCTGCGGAGATGAGTTGCCGCCACGCCAGGAATTGACCGGCGACAAAGAAAACAGCCGTCGCAAAGGCTGTCACAAGAGCCGCATTCAGCCTGTCGCGATGATCTGGACGGACTTCGGTTTTCGCCCATTGCAGCGCCAGACTGCTGGCGGCAAGCGCCGCAGTATTCACCCATAACAGTCCGGGGATCGGGATACCCCACCAGTCGGCGCCGCCCATGCGGCCGAGATAGGCGCTGATGAGCAAGGTGAACAAGGCACCGACAACCGCCAGAAATATCCCAAGTCCGACTTTCGCAATTGTCGCCGACGATCCCTGCATCTGCGGCGCATCACCTGCCAGACCGACTTCCAGCCAGGGCTTCGAGGCCAGCCGCTGCCGCGCCATCCACCAGCCGATGATGCCGGCGATCCCGGCCATGAAGACGAGGATGGCGCTCATGACACGGCTCTTTCGGAAGGCCCGGCATCCGCCGGCTGGTTTTGCGGCAGGAAGTCCTCAGCCGCGCCGGGCACGCTGTAATCATACGGCCAGCGATAAACGACCGGCAGTTCCTTGCCCCAGTTGCCATGAACCGGCGGGGTCTGCGGCGTCTGCCATTCCAGTGTCGTGGCCCGCCACGGATTGCCGACCGCCTTTTTGCCCCAGCGCAGGCTCCACTCGAGATTGAACACGAACAGCAGTTGAGCCGCACCGACGATGAGCGCGGCCACGGTGATGAATATGTTCAACGTGTGCGCCGAATCTGGAATGAAAGCGGTTTCGCCCAGCTCGTAATAGCGGCGCGGCACGCCCATCAGCCCGAGATAATGCATCGGGAAGAAGATGGCATAGGCACCAAGGAAGGTGATCCAGAAATGGACGTGCCCCATCGCCTCGTTCAGCATCCGGCCCGTGACTTTCGGATACCAGTGATGAATCGCACCGAAGATCACCATGATCGGCGCGACCCCCATCACCATATGAAAATGGGCGACCACAAACATCGTATCCGAAAGCGGCACATCGACGACGACATTGCCGAGGAAGAGACCGGTCAATCCGCCATTGATGAATGTGACGATGAAGGCGAGCGCAAACAGCATCGGCAGGGTGAGATGGATATCGCCGCGCCAGAGCGTCAGCACCCAGTTATAGACCTTGATCGCCGTCGGCACGGCGATGATCAGCGTCGTGGTTGCGAAAAAGAACCCGAAATTCGGGTTCATGCCGCTGACATACATATGATGCGCCCAGACGACGAAGCTCAGCGCCGCGATGATCACGATCGCCCAGACCATCATGCGGTAGCCGAAGATATTCTTGCGCGCATGGGTGCTGATCAGATCCGAGACGATGCCGAAGGCGGGAAGTGCGACGATATAGACTTCCGGATGGCCGAAGAACCAGAACAGGTGCTGGAACAGGATGGGACTGCCGCCCTCCTGCTTCAATTGTTCGCCCATCTCCACGATGGCCGGCATGAAGAAGCTCGTGCCGAGCAGCCGGTCGAACAGCATCATGACCGCAGCGACGAAGAGCGCCGGGAAAGCGAGCAGCGCCATGGCGGTCGCCGTGAATATGCCCCATATCGTCAATGGCATGCGCATCAGCGTCATGCCCCGCGTGCGTCCCTGCAACACGGTGACGACGTAATTCAGCCCGCCCAAAGTAAAGCCGATGATGAACAGGATCAGCGATGACAGCATCAGGATGATGCCCCAGTCGCGCCCGCCCGGCGTTCCAGAAAGAAGCGCCTGCGGCGGATAGAGCGTCCAGCCGGCGCCAGTCGGCCCGCCGGGTGCGAAGAAACCGGCCACCAGCACAAGGACGGCGGAGAGGTATAGCCAGTAGCTCAGCATATTGGCGTACGGAAACACCATGTCGCGCGCGCCGAGCATCAGCGGGATCAGGTAGTTGCCGAAACCGCCGAGAAACAGCGCAGTGAGCAGGTAAATCACCATGATCATGCCATGCATGGTGATGAACTGATAATAATGTTCCGCGTCGATGAAGGAGAAATAGCCGGGAAAAGCGAGCTGCAGCCGCATCAGCCAGGAAAGCACCAGCGCCACCATGCCTATTGCGATGGCTGTCAGGAAATATTGAATGGCAATGATCTTGGCATCCTGGCTGAAGACATATTTCGTCCACCAGCTTTTCGGGTGATAAAGCTCGACGTCCTCGACTTCAGCGGGCTGAATGACCTGCCCGGCGCCGGATCCAATCTCGACCATGTTCCATCCTCCCTGTTCTCCCGATGCGGCCTTCCCTTCCAATCTGCACGGCGCTTATCTGGCCGCCGACGTTTCCGCCGAAGCCAGCAGTTTCGAGAAAGTCGGCTGCTGCTGCAGCCAGGCCTGATAATCGGTCGCGGTATCGACGACGACGGTACCGCGCATCTGCGGATGGCCCACACCGCACAGTTCCGCGCAGAGAACCTCGAAAGTTCCCGTCCGGGTCGGCGTAAACCAGTAATAGGTGACCGAGCCGGGGATCATGTCCATTTTGGCCCGGAACTCCGGCACATAGAAATCATGCACGACATCGACCGCGCGCAGCAGCATTTTCACCGGCCTGCCGGCGGGCAGATGCAACTCGCCGCCTTCAACGATGACATCGTCCATTCCGGCGGGATCGTTCCTGTTCAGGCCAAGCGGATTGCCGGGTCCAATAGCGCGCGTATCCGCCCGCCCGAGCCGTCCGTCCGCTCCCGGCAGCCGGAAACTCCATTGCCATTGCTGACCGACGACTTCCACCTCGCTCGCACCGTCCGGTACGGTCACGAACTGGTTCCATACGAAGAGGCCCGGCAGAAGCATTGCCGCCACCCCAACCCCGGTTCCGCCCGCCAGCCACCATTCCAGGCGCTTGTTTTCGGGCTCGTATGCAGCCCGGTTTCCGGCGCGGTGCCTGAAGCGGAACACGCAATAGGCGACGAACAGCACGACGGCCGAGAAAACGAAGCCGGTGATCCAGAAAGTGATGATGATCGTATTGTCGATATAGCTCCAGTTCGAGGCTATCGGCGTCCACCACCACGGGCTTAGCAGGTGGAATACGATCGATCCCACCACCAGCAGAACGAGAATCACAACGACAGCCATCGTCTCCTCCCGTGACCCGGCCACGATTACTTCTACAACTCCATCGCGAGGTGTATTAGAATTATCTCATAAATTGATCGGGCGAGCAATTATGGTAGCGCCTGCGGCAGCGTCCCCTTTCTGTGCTACGGCCTCAATCAGGAAGGCACTCGCGGAAAGCAGACAGATCGGAACAAAACGATACCACATGGCATCCCCGCACTCTCCATGGTCATCCCAACCGCTGCGGCTTCCTCAGCGGGGCCGCAACGGCAGTAAGGATGATCTACGGATAGATTTCCTCTATGAATTCAGGGCGTACGGCGTGGATAATCGGACACGATCAGTTTCCGATAGAGGTGCCAGGTCGCGTGGCCGAGGATGGGCATGACGACCGCGAGGCCGATAAATACCGGGATCGTACCGACGACGAGCAAGGCCGCAACGATCAATCCCCAAAGCGCCACAGGAACCGGGTTGGCAAGCGTGGCGCGGATGCTCGCATCCACCGCCGCGACTGCGCCGACATCCCGGTCGAGCAGCAACGGGAACGCCACCACCGTTGTCGCCAGCACGACGACCGCGAAAACGAAGCCGGCCAGATTGCCCCAGACGATGAGGGAGAGACCTTGCGAGGTCGTCAATACGTCCGACAGAAAGGTGGAGAGGGAGACCGGACCGGTCGCATCGAAAGTCGCAGTGTAGATGCTCTGCGCAACAATCAACCAGACGACGAAAAGCACGAAAAGCATGACGGCGACCGCGATGATCGACGGCAGGGCCGGAGAGTGCCGAACCTCCAGTGCGTGCCGCCAGGAGCTATCCAACCCCTGCTCGCGTCGTCGACTGATTTCATAAAGCCCGATGGCCGCGATCGGACCAATCAGTGCAAAACCCGACATCAGCGGATAAATAACCGGCAGCAGATTGGCGCCGGAACTCCACATCACCAGAAAAACACCGGCGATCGGATACATAAGACAGAGAAAAACATAGTGGGACGGCTTTTCTTTAAAGTCCTCAAGTCCCAGCTTCAACGCATCCACAATATCCGGGATGCCAATCTTGCGGACTTCCGGGCGGGCAAATTCGCCACTCGCACCGGCCATGACATGGAATGCCGTCATAGCACTTCTCCTCCTGCGCCATGATCCGGCTGGCGGTACAGGAACGCTCGGTGACCTCTATCGACGCGTCAAACCGCAACCGGCTGTTTTGTAATTTATCAAATTCTGTCGCCTTTGTCGCCTGTTCTTTAAATTGGAGAAATCAGATGCCTGCTGCCGGCGTGGTCGACAGAACCGAACTCGTGCAGGTTTTGGATCGTTGCCAGCTCCGTGCACTGTCTATAGCGCGTGCGAAGCGAGCATGGTCTTTGGCATCGACCGATCCGTCGGGCGCGAATATCTCGGCATCGCCTCGCAGGGCTGCGACATCGACGCCGCACAGTTCCGCCAGGCCGAGCGCCGTCAACTCGCGCATGGCGGGCACGCAGATGGTTCGACCGCTGGCGGCAGCCAGAAAGCGGGCGAAATAGCGGCTGTTCGACAAGCCGCCATCGATGGAGATCGTATCGCCTATGGGGGCGACCGCCGATGCCGCCTCGATCAGCCGCGCCGTCAGCAGGGCAATGCCTTCCAGCACGGCGCGCACCATGTCACGCCGCTCGGTCGCGTGGTCCATGCCGATGAACAAAGGCACCGCCTGCCTGTCCCAATAGGGCGCGGCAAGGCCCGAAAGGGCGGGCACGAAGACAAGGCCGCGGCGAATGGCCGATGGTCCCTCGAAACCGTCGAGTTCGGCATTTTCAGCATAGAGGCCGATCTTTTTAGCCCATTCGAGCGCCGCGCCGGCATCATAGATCCCGCCTTCGATGGCGAAAACCGCAGGTGCGCCCTGCATTTGCCAGCCAACGGTCGGCAGAAGCTCTCCCGTCAACGGCCGCCCGTGACCGGCAACGGCGAGCAGAAAAGCTCCGGTTCCGAAGGTTATCTTGCAATCGCCGGCCTTGCGGCAGCCATGCCCATAAAGCGCTGCCTGCTGATCGACGATGGAAACGCGGATGGGCGTTCCGTCAACCGCGCCGAAGCCGCCATCGACAGGACCGATTGTGGGCAGGCAATCCAGCGGCACGCCGTGAAGCGCGCAGAGTTCCGGGCTCCAGTCTCCGGTTGAAAGATCAAGCAGACCCGTGCGCGACGCCGTTGCAAGGTCGGTGCGGAAACAGCCCGTCAGCCGGTCCAGAAAAAAAGCATCGGTGGTGCCCAGCCGCAAACGGCCTGCGGCGCGTGCCTGTGCCACTGCCGGATTGTGCCTGACCAGCCAGGCCAGTTTGCTGGCCGAAAAATAGGGATCTAACGGCAGCCCGCAAATCTCTTTCGAACGATCCGTTGCCGAAGGCGGCAGGGCGGAGAGCGCTTCGGCGGTGCGGGCATCCTGCCAGACGATGACCGGCGACAGCGCCTCGCCGCTCACGGCATCCCACGCCAGGCAACTCTCGCCCTGATTGGCGATGGCGATGGCATCCACCGGCCCGGCGGCAGCCAGCACTGCGCGGATGTTGCCCAGCAGTTCTTCCGGATCATGTTCCACATGGCCGGCGGCCGGATAAAATTGTGCGTGACGCCGGCTGGCCACGACCTCCGCCGTGCCGCCATCGCTCACCACAAGGCACCGGGTCGATGTCGTTCCCTGATCGATTGCGGCAATGCGCATCAATTGGCCTCCTGAAAGTGAAAAGCAATCTGCCCCGCTTCAAACGCAGCGCCGGGAATGGGCACCAGCACACGGCGTTCAGGACGCCAACGGCCGGTCTTGCTCCACACGTCCGTTCCGTCGAGATGAAGCGAAAGCCGGCCTTGAATACGTCTGGTGAAACGAAGCTGAAAATCGCGAAATGCGGGTCTGTCGAGCCCACCCGGCCGCAACATGGCGGGAACCGCCAGCTTGAGCGGATCGGCGAAGGTGACGGGCACCCCCGGTGCGCCGCATGGTTCCCGGGCGAGATCGTCAGCCACCGCCGCGCCAACCCGACGGCCTTCGCGAAACGCCCAGCCGCCCGTTTCCACGGCTCGCAAGACATTCCCGCCGGCGAAGAATATCGGGTTGGGCATCCGTCCGTCCTGATCGATCAGCGGCCCGGCGCTGCCTGCCGCAACATCCACGGGGGATGCATTGAGAAGCGCTGCCTCCGGCGTGAACCGCCCGGTGAGCAGAACACCGTCGCATTGAACCGTCAGGATGCGACCGTCCGCCAGACGGATATCGGCCTCCTCCACCCGGCCGCGTCCGCGAATATCCGTAAGTACCGCGCCACAATGAAAGGGCACCCCGGCCAGTCGCGGAAACCAATGGAAAGGCGACCGCGCCAGCGGATGCGGTTCCGGCTCGATCATCGCCACCGGCCGGGCGCGATGCGTCACGCAAGTTAGAAGCGCGGAAAAGGAAACCAGTTCCGAACCGACGATAAGCGGCCGGCGAAAGGGCATTATGCCGTGAAAGGCGACATAGGATTGCAGCGTGCCGGTGGTAACCACACCCACCGGCCGGTCGCCGGGTAAAAGCCGCGCGGAGCGTGGTTTTTCCCGCGCGCCGGTCGCAAGCACGATACGCCGGGCCTTCAGCGTCTCGACGCCGCGCGCCGACGTCACGAGCAGCGCGCCATCCTGCCCGAGTTCCACCACGGAATGACCGGTGCGGATATCGACACCCGCATCCTGCGCCTGCCGCTGCAGGCGTTGCGCATAGGCCGGGCCGAAATAGACGCGTCCGAATTCACGCATGCCGAAGGGCGAATGCAGGCAATGCCGGGTTGCGCCACCAAGGGCCGGCTCACGCTCGAGGATCATCACGCGGGCGGTACCGCGCGCTTTCAGCTCCAGCGCCGCCGCCACACCCGCCGGGCCGCCGCCGACCACGATGACATCCGCACTCATCGGTCGCCTCCCTCGTGAACGGCAAGCGGGATCGCCAGGCGGTCGCGCGTCATCGCGGCCAGCCGGGCGTTACAATAAAAGCCTTGGCAGCGGCCCATGCCGGCGCGGGTGCGGCGCCGCAGCCCACCGAAATCGCCCGGCGGCACCGGGCTTAAAAAGGTCGCCTCAATCTCGCGCCGCGTGACGAGTTCGCAATGACAGACGATTTCGCCGTGATCGGCACGCTGCCAGTCCCGCTCGCAGGTTTCAGTCAGGTTGGGCATCGTCACATCGGGAACCGATGGCGGCGGGATAAAATGTGTGTCGAAACCTTCGTGAAGCCTCAGCGCATGCTGCGCCAGACCGAGTGCGGCGCTAAGGCCGGTGGAGCGAATGCCGCCGAGCATGATCGCGCGCCGGTCCGGCCGGGCGGAAATGCGGTAATGCTTCTTTTCAGACGCGGGGCGCAGACCGGCATAAACGGCGGTCACGGAAACGGAAGCAAGCGCCGGAACGATCTCCGCACCGCGCTCCAGCAGTACTTCCAGCGTCGCCGTCTCGACCGTCGCGCGCTCGCGGTCTTCCTGCTCTTCCGCCGTCGGGCCGACGAGAACATTACCGAAGGCGGTGGGGCACACGACGATGCCCTTGGTGATTTCGGTCGGAACGGGCAGGACGATGCGCGGCACATGCCGGCGGGCAGCCTTGTCCAGCACCACGAACTGCCCCTTGCGGGGCTTGATGGCAAAGTCAGGCGAAAGCCCCAGACGCGCGTCGACAATATCGCCGAACAGCCCGGCGGCATTGACAATGCTTGCGGCAAGGATAACGCCGGCCGTCGTCTCGATCCGCCACGCGCCGTCGAACGCACCGGACAGGACTTCCGCGTTGCGCACCAGCTGCGCGCCGAGCGCCACCGCCTGCGTAAGATAGCCAAGCGGTGCGGACCAAGGATCGATGATATGTTCACCCGGAACGTCGAGCGCGGCGACAAGGCGGTCGGACAGGCCCGGCATGGTTTCGCGAGCCTGCCCCGCTGTGAGAAGCTCAAGCCCGGCAATGCCGTTGCGCCGCCCCTGATCGGCAATCGCCTGCAGTTTTTCCGCCTCGTCCGGGTTCCAGGCGCAGACCAGCGCGCCTGTTTCGACGAGGCTGAGGCCCATCTGCGCATGAATGGAGAGATATTCCTCCCGGCCGGCCTTCACCAGTTCCAATTCCAGACTGCCTTCTGGCGCATCGAAACCGGTATGGAGGATGGCGCTATTGGCCTTGGAGGCGCCGGAGAGGATATCGGGGCCTTTTTCGATGACCACCACCTTCGCACCGGCCAGCGCGAAACGGCGGGCGACCGCGCAACCGACCACACCGGCGCCGATGACGGCGACATCAAATTCCGTGGAGGGGGTTTCAGCCATGGCCTTCCCTTTGCCTTCGTCTTTCAAAGCGAAATCAGCAGGCGCGACGGATCGCGCCGATGCAGCAGCAGCGTTCATAAACGGGAGTGAAATTCGCGCCTGTGCCAGTAGGGGCAGCCAGCGCCAGCCGGCAGCCCCACGACTTTATTTCACGAAAGTTTTGGTCAAGCCCGCCGTGCGGTCGACGATGAGGACGACGGCAAGGGTGAGCACGATCAAGAGAACGGAAATGGCCGCAACGAGCGGATCGGCCTGCGTTTCCACATGCTGATACATGGCGACGGGAAGCGTGGTGATGCGCGGGCCGGTGAGGAACAGCGAAATTACCGCTTCATCGAACGACACCAGAAAGGAAAGTGCCGCCGTCGCCACGACACCCGGCGCGATCATCGGCATGGTCACACGGCGGAAAACCGTGAGCGGCGATGCGCCCAGGGTGGAAGCGGCCTCTTCGAAGATCAGCGGCAGGCCGGCAAGCGAGGTGGTAAGCACACGCAGCGCATAAGGCAGCACGATGATGAGATGCGCGATCACCAGACCGGTGAAGGTGCCGAGCAGACCGGCACCGGCAAAGACGATGAGGATCGCAAGGCCGAGAACGATTGTCGGCAGCAGCAGCGGCGCGGTGAAGAAGGCGAGAAGCGCGTCCGCGCCGATGACCCGCATGCGCACGATGGCATAGGAGGCCGGCAGCGCTATCAGCATGGAGAGCGCGGTGACGATGATGGCGAGAAGGGTGCTGGTGCCGAGTGCTTCCATCATCTTGGAATTATGCATGAGATCGACATACCAGCGCAGGCTCCAGCCGGAGGGCGGAAAGGTCATGTAGCTGTCGGCCGAAAATGAGATCGGCACGACGAGAACCACGGGCGCCAGCAGGAAAAGGAACATGATGAAGGCGACGATTTTCAGCGCCAGCGGAGCGGGACGTTCTTCCATCTTCGATCTCCTTTAAAGAATGGCCCGCAGAAGCCGGGAATAGAGCACCAGGGCAGCGCCGAAAATAACGAGAATGATCATCGACAGGGTCGCGGCGAGCGGCCAGTTGAGCGTCACGATGGCCTGATCGTAGATTTCCGTCGCGAGAAGGAAGACGCGCCCGCCGCCAAGCAGCTTGGGGGTAATGAACGAACTGACGGCGAGAACGAAGGAAAGCAGGCAACCGAGCGCGACGCCGGGCATGGTGAGCGGCACGATGATCCGCCAGAAGACCTTCCACGGCGATGCGCCAAGCGTTTCCGCCGCCTCTTCGACACGCGGATCGAGCCTGCCGAAACCGGCAAGCAGCGCCAGGATCATATAGGGCATCAGGATTTCCGTGAGACCGATGACGACGCCGACCTTGTTGAACAGCAACCGCACGCCGCTTTCGGCACCGAGCGCTAAGAGGATGTTGTTGATGAGGCCGTCATCGGCAAGGATCGCGATCCAGCCATAGGTGCGCACCACGGCCGATGTGAGCAACGGCGAAATGACGAGCACCAGCAGCAGCGTCTTCCAGCGGCCCTGCGCCCGGTGAAGATAAAGCGCGATGGGATAGGAGGCGATGAGTGTGAGAACCGTGATCAGAAGACTGGTCAGGATGCTCTGGCCGATCAGTTCAATATAAAAACCGTCGGTCAGGGTGGACGACCAGTTGTCGAGCGTGTGGGCTTCGCCAAGACCGCCGCCGCCAAGGCTTTCACGGAAGGAAAGCAGGAGCAGGTTGAAGACGGGCATGACGAAGGCCAGCCCATTGACCGCAATGATCGGCCCGAGAAGAAGCGTTGCGAGAAACACCATGGAGGATGTGCGGCTGCCGGGAGCCGTGATCATGACCGCCGCTGTCATTGGCCTGCTCCGAAGACCAGCGTGTCCTCCACCCGCCAGACTAGGCTGACCGCGCTGCCCGCCGCCACAGGTGTTTCCCCGCCGGAAGTCGCGCGCTCCACCGACAATGTCTGTCCGCCCGCAGCGATCTCGTAGTGAAGGATATCGCCCGCATAATAGACATCGCGAACCTCACCGGCGATGCGATTGACCGGCGCCCCCTCGAAATCGGGTGCGGCGTCACCGGCAACCGTCATGGCCATACGGTGCGGCCGTACCATAAGGTCGATCTTGCCACTGTGCGAGCCGGGCGCACGCAACACCGCATCCCCGACCGTGATGTGATCGCCGACCGCGTTTCCGACCAGCCTGTTGGTGCGGCCGACGAAAGAGGCGACGAAAGCCGTTGCCGGGCGCTCGTAAAGATCATGCGGCGTACCGAGCTGTTCCAGACGCCCGCCATTGAGCACGGCAACCTTGTCGCACATGCTGAGCGCCTCCACCTGATCATGGGTGACGAAGATGGAGGTGATGCCGAGCTGTTTCTGGATGCGGCGGATTTCAGAGCGCATCTCGTCGCGCAGCTTGGCGTCGAGATTGGAAAGAGGTTCGTCAAACAAAAGGATGGAGGGCTGGATGACCAGTGCACGCGCCAGTGCGACGCGCTGCTGCTGGCCGCCGGAAAGCTGGGCGGGCCGGCGATCCTCGCGCCCTTCCAGCCGCACCATGGCAATCGCTTCGCGTGCACGCCGTTCCGCTTCGGCAGCCGGTACCTTGCGCATTTCAAGACCGAACATGACGTTCTTGAGAACCGTCATATGCGGGAAAAGCGCGTAACTCTGAAAAACGAGGCCGATATCGCGCTTGTAGGGAGCAAGCTGGGTCACATCCTTGCCGTCGATCAGGATCGAACCCGACGTCACGGGGGCAAGGCCGGCAATCATGCGCAGCGATGTCGACTTGCCGCAGCCGGATGGACCGAGGAAGGCAACCAGTTCGCCCTTGGGAATCTCGAGATTGAGATTATCCACGGCGACCATGGTTTCGTAGCGCTTGGTCAATGAACGAATCGAGAGAAATCCTGGCTGCATGATGTCTGAAGTTCCCATTCTGGCTTTTTGCCTTTCTCCAGAACATGTCCCATCCCGGCGGGGTCGCGGACATGCCCTGTCCCTTGATCTATGCAATCGCGGCGGAAATTCACCTGCACTCTGCGCGGCGCTTTCCCCAAGCAGGCCTTCGGGCCACCCACCCCTCCATCGATCCCAACACCGACGGAGGAAATGAGCCGGGGCCTATGCCGTTTCCGCATCCGCCCGAAGGGGATGCGGAAGACTTGCCATTTTTCACGACAGAGACGCGAAAGCCTTAGCGGCTGAGCGGGATGACCTTGCGGCGCCAGTCCTGCGTGATCTGGTCACGAACCTTCGAGAGGCCGATCCAGTCGACCGGGATAACCTTGTCCATCGCCTTGACGACCGTGCGATCGCTGACATCGGGAGCCACCGTGGCCTTGGCGTTGGTCGGCGCATAATACATGGCGGCGGTGAAGGCGGCCTGGGCTTCCGGGCTCAGCGCGTAATCGATGAACTTGCGGGCCGCCTCGGACGACGGGCCGCCCTTGACGAGATTGAGCGTGTTGATCTGCAGGATCGTGCCTTCCTTCGGAAGAACGACCTTCATCTTGCCCTTGGAACCATCGGCATTCACCTGGCTGCGGGCGTTCCAGCCCACGCCCAGCGACACCTGACCGTTGACGACAGTCGGATAGACTTCCGGCTTCGGTTCCCAGGTCTGGACGTTCGGCGCGACTTCCGCCATGGCATTGATGCCGGCGTCGATATTCTTGATGAAATCGGTGCCGCCATTCATGTGGTCCATGATGATGGTCGTGCCGATACCCACGATGTCAGGAGCGCTCAGCATGGCGATCTTGCCCTTGAAGGCGCTGTCTTTCAGGGCATTCCAGCTGTTCGGCGCGGTCTTGATTGCATCGGTGTTATAGATGAGAACGAGGTTGTCGAAGGTCACGCCGACACCGGCGACGCCCTTGAAGCGGGCGTTCGGATAGAGGTCGGCAACGTTCTTGGTAACGCTTTCATCGACCTTGTCGAACAGGCCTTCATCCGTGCCGGTCTTGGCGACGGAGACGTCCATCAGCGCGATATCGGATTGCGGAGCAGCTTTCTGGGCGCGCAGCGAGCCGAGCATGGCGGCGGAACCCTGCTGCGGGAAATAGTCGACCTTTATATCCGGGTTGGCGGCCATGAAAGGCTCGATGACGGCCTTGGTGTAACGCTCCTGGAAAAGGCCACTATAGCCGAGGAACGTCACGGTCTGCTGGGCGTGCGCCGGCATGGCGGCCGCGCCCAGCATGAGAATCCCACTCAGAAGTATCGATTTCTTCATTGTCCTGTTCTCCTCTATTGTTATTGGGAGTGGCGAACGGATCCGCCACCCGAAAGATTGTGTCAGGCGCTGAGCTTCGCCTGGACGAATTTGTTGGCGCCGGAAATATCCGGCAGCTTCTCGCCGTTGCGCAGGCGTTCCAAAAGCACGATCTCGGCTTCCTGCATGCCGATGGCGCGTTCCGCCATGGCGCGGGCCTGGCTCGGATGAAGGGCGACAACGCCGCTTTCGTCGCACAGGATCGCATCGCCCGGATTGATCATCTGGCCGCCGACGCTGATCGGAACGTTGATCGCACCTTCCAGACCAAGGATCTTGGTGGTGATCGGCGACGGGCCGCGGCACCACATGGGCATGTCGACCTTGGTGAACTCCGAGAAATCGGTCGCCGGGCCATCGACGACACCGGCTTTGACGCCGGCCATCTTCATGGTGTTGGTGATGACGCCGCCCCAGCAGGCGTGGCGGGTATCGCCGCAACGGTCGATGAGAACGATATCGCCCGGACGCACGAGTTGCGTCAGGTAGTGGAGCATGGTCGAATCCGCATTCGGGATGCGCAGCGTGACGGCGGTGCCCGCCACGCGCTTGCCCGGAAGAACGGCCCGGATTTCAGGATCGACGAAACCGGAATGAAGCACATGTCCGATCGTTGCGACTTCGACCTTTTCAAGAAGCTCGATGATGTCGGCGCCGATCTGTTCCGGCATGGGGTTGACGATAAACATTTGGTCTTTCTCCGATCAGAGAACGTGGTGGTTCGCCACCGGCACGTTGGCGCGCACCTTGGCCGAATAGTCGAAGTCGAGAGCGGCGCCGGCAGTTCCAACGGTGTCGGAGCATTGCGCGACGATGTGACCCCACGGATCGATGACCATGGAATGACCCCAGCAGGCCTTCTTGCCGCCCGCATGGGTGCCGATCTGGCCGACAGCGAGGAAATAGGTCTGGGTTTCGACAGCGCGGGCGCGGGCCAGCACTTCCCAATGGTCCTTGCCGGTCATCAGCGTGAAAGCGGCCGGCAGAACGATGACATCTGCACCCTTGTCCCGCAGGGCGCGGAACAGTTCCGGGAAGCGGATATCGTAGCAGATGCCGCAGCCAACCGTCCTGTCGCCAACCTTGTAGGTCACGACCTCTTCACCACGGGCAACGGAATCGGATTCACGGTAGCTGATGCCGTTCGGCGTATCGACGTCGAACAGGTGAATTTTACGGTAGCGGGCGATCTGTTTGCCGTCCGGGCCGAAAACGAGCGTCGAATTGTAAAAGCGGTTGCCTTCCTTCTCGACGATGGAACCGGCATGCAGCGTGATCGCGTGCTTTCTGGCCAGATCCGAAAGCAGCGAGTAGATCTCGCCGCCGGGGAATTCTTCCCCGCTCTCATGCATTTCCTGAGGATTATCTCCAAGAAATGCGAAGTATTCCGGAAGAACAACAAGATCAGGACTATCCGCCTTGACTGCCTTCTCAATTAAATCGGCAGCAACCTTGAGGTTTTCTGCCTTGTCGTTCTGGGTATTCATTTGAACAAGTGAGACTTTCACGTTGCTCTCCTCTCATGTTGCGAGGAGAATTAAGAACGGGAACTGTTTTCCTGACAAACGGAAAAACTCTATCGAAACCCATAAGGTAAGCTTATAGATTAATCATTTTGCGTTGCAGCATAAAATTTAAGCTGCGACCGTCATCCATTGCGTGGTGGTTTCACTGACGATTTCCGTCGCCATGTCGGCAATGGCACGGGCAAGCGCATTGTCGCCGCGCTCCTGATAAACCGTGTGGAAGGTAAGAGGCGGCACCGCCGGCGTGATGTCGAGAATACGCGCTTCGCCCGATTTGATGATGCCGTCCACCAAAACGCGCGGCAAGGCGCCCACCCCGACAGCCGTGGCCACAAGGCGCGTCATGATCGACAGCGAATTGGAATTGTAGATGCGGCTATCGGACAGTCCGTGGGAATCGAGAAGCGCCCGCAACGCCTGATGCGGCTGTGAGCCGGTCGAGAAGGTAAGCAGCGGAAAATGCGCTATATCTTCAAGCGTCACACCGGTTTCCGGCAGCGGCAGCTCGACGGCGCCGACCCAACAGGATTCGAAGGTGCAGAGCGGTGAGTTATAGATATCCGCAGCCATGATCGGCCCCATGATGAAACCGACATCCACCTCGCCGTTCTGAATGCGCTGCGAGAGTTTCAGGCTGGTATCGATGGTCAGATCGAGGCTGACACCGGGATATTGTTCGTTCACGCGGCGGATGAGCAGCGGCAGCCAGGCATAGACGATCGTATCGGCGGCACCGATCCGCACCGTACCCCTCAGCGCCTCCCGGTTACTGACGATCTGCCGGAACTCGCCGGTGAGATTGACGATCTTTTCGGCATGTTGCAGCGCCAGACGACCCGCGGGCGTGAGGTTGACGCAGCGCACATCGCGCGTGAACAGCACGACACCAAGCTCCCGCTCCAAAGCGGCAATCCGGTTGGACACCGATGCTTGCGTTGTGTGCAAACGTTCCGCGGCTGCCGAAAAGCTGCTCAATCGGGCAGCCCAGAGAAAAGTTTCGAGGAATCGCGTATTCATGGGCTCAATCTTCTCGCATGGCTCCGCGATCCAGCTCCAAGTCTCTGGCTTCGTCTTGCCCTTGGCCTTTGTGGTTCAAGGGGCAGTATGTCCGATGCGCGCGCCCATAGGCAAGCGATCAAAGCCGGCGCCTCCCTTTCTCAAGGGATTGCGCCGGCCTCCCTGAATGGAGGCATTGGATGGGGATCAGCGTGCCGTGATCTTTTCCTGCAAGAGCCGGATGGCAAGATGCTGGATCAGAATGATCGTCTTGGCATCGCGAATATCGCCGCGGCCGATCATCCGCATCGCCTCGGGCAAGGCGATTTCCAGCACGTCGATGTCTTCGCCCTCGTCCGCTGAACCGCCACCTGCCCCGACCTTATGTTTCTCGGCATATTCGCCGTAGAAAAAGGCGAGATATTCCGTGACCGATCCGGGGCTCATATAGATATCGAACAGATGCGTAAGTTCGGAAACCTCATAACCGGTTTCCTCGATCAGTTCCGCACGCATGCGCGTCGCCGGGTCAGCGCCTTCCAGCAGCCCCGCCGGTGTCTCGATCAGCGATTCCAGACCGCCATTCAAAAGTACCGGCAACCGGAACTGGCGGGTCAGCAGCACATTGTCGCTTGCCGGATTGTACAAAAGGCATGTCGCGCCGTTGCCGCGATCATATGCCTCCCGGGTCTGCCGTTGCCAGCTTCCGTCCCTCAGCTGAAGTTCATACTCATACTTGGTCAGCCGTCCCCAATCATCCGCCAATACGCGTTCGGAAATGGGGCGGTAAACACTGCTAGTCATCAAATTCACCTCGTTTTCGTCTGTCTTTTCAAAGGCCATGCAACCGGCCTTCGACATGCGTGCGCGTTTCGCCGCCAACCCATATCTGGCCGGCATCGTCGCGGGTCAGATAAATGCGGCCGTGGCGGCCAAGGTACGTTCCCTGCGCCGCGACATAGTCTTCGTCAACCACACCCGTCGCGAAAAGCCATTGCGCCGGCACGATCTTGCCACCACATTGCGCGCCATCGTGCGCCGTTTCGGGCTGAAGATATTTAGCCCGAACGCGATGGAATTCATGAGCCGCATCGTCGGACACGGCCTTGGCCGCCAGCCACGCATGGTGATGCCGTTGGGCGGTAATGACGACGGTGCAACACATGGAGCCGGACTGCTGAGCGGGCGGGAAACCACCGTTTTTGAAACTTCTCTCCGAAGGCCGCAGCAACAAGGAAATGGCCCGCGATCTCGGCCTTTCCGAAGCGACCGTGAAATTCCACCTGAAGAACATCTATGCGAAGCTTGGCGTCAGCCGGCGCGGCATGGCTGTCTCCGTCAGCAAACACTTCAAGCTGACCGACCGCGAATGACGCCGAAATCGATATGCGATGTCGGCCGGCTCACATGAGGTTCGTAGACTGGACTACCCTTGAACCAGGTTGAGGCAAATGACGGTCCTGTCATCGCTGAATTCCGCCGTTGTCGAACCTTTGACGGACGGATACTCACGCAGCTTGTGAAAATCCGCCGCCTCGACACGCGCGAATTCCGCTTCCCAGGCCGCAACATCCGTCCCCGTTGGCAGTGACAAATAGCCGTCGGAGAATATTTCAATGCTCGAGAGCCCGTCTTTGGCGATACGGACGTCAACCGTCCCCTCCTGCATGACGGTTCCGCCATTCACCGAGGCGTAACCCAGTACATGCCCATGCCGGTTTGCGAATTGCGGCTGGACACGGATTCCACCCATCAGGAATTCCTCGACCGTTTCAATCTCGTTCTCAAGGCCGCTCATCCCGGCCGCGGCAATAACGACATTTTCCGCATCCCGCGCCGTCATGATACCGTTTGCGACAGCCGAACGCAGGCCTGAGAAGATCGTCGCGCGCGTGCGCGCCTCGGCCGCGTCGCCATCGCCGATGGCGGCGAGAAGCTGTTTGAACACGAATATACGCGCCGAAGTGCTTACCGTATCGATAAGCTTTGTGTGCTGAAACAGACGGGTGCCGTTGATCCTGACGCCGGAATCGCCAGCAAGCAGCAGGCGGAAGCTGTCGCCCATATCCGCGACGATCGCCAGGGTGGTCGATGGCGGATGGCCAGCATTGATGCGCTGCGCCTCCTTTTTCAGGATATCGCTGATATTCTGAAAAAGCGCGGGCGCGGCGAGTGTTTCCAGCCTGCCGTCAAGGCTCATCTCAGCCACGGCATTAGCAGCGGCAAGGGCCGCGATGCGGCCGGAACTCAGCCCATCATAACTTGCTCCGGTCGGGTCGGTCGCGCCGTCGAAAACGGCCAGAACCCGTCCGGGAATGAGAAGCGCCACATCGTCCCCCGGCTTTGCGGCGTTCTTGTATTTCGATTGCGAAAAGCTCGCGATATTCATCTTTCTGGTGTCCTTGCAGAGGGAGGCTGGCGGCGACACATGGGTCGCCGCTGCTGTAGTTTTGAATGATATTTGATGGCTTCAGACGAAAGAGGCTTCCTTGTCTTCCGAAAGCCGGAAGACGACGAAGACGCAAAGTCCGGTGCTGACGAGAAGCAGCGTCGAAAGTGCGGCTGCCGTGCCGAACTCGCCGTCAATCACCTGAATATAGATCAGGACCGGCATCGTAATCGTCCGCGCCGTATAGAGGATCAGCGTCGAGGACAATTCGTTGATGGCGGTGATGAAGCTCATCAAGGAACCGATGATGAGCCCCGGCAACATCAGCGGCACCGTCACCGATATGAACGTCTTTGCCGGCGAAGCGCCGAGATTGACCGCGGCCTCCTCGATGGAAGGCTTGATCTGCCGCAGGATCGAGGTGGTGGAGCGGACGCCGTAAGGCAGGCGGCGGATAAACACCAGCAGGATGATGATCAATGCCGTGCCGGTAATGTCGAAAGGCGGATAACGGAACGTCGTGACGTAACCGATCGCCATGACGACACCGGGTATCAGATAGGGCACCATCAATAGAAGATCGAGCGAGCCTGATACTGCATTGTCTCGCCTGACAACGATGAAAGAGAGCAGGCCGGAAACGATGGCGATCAACACCACCGCGGCAAGCGCAAAGGTGAAGCTGTTGGCAATCGCCTGCGGTGAATCGCGGAGAATGCGGGCATAGCTGTCCAACCCGAAACCGCCGGTGAAAACGGGACCGTTCGTTGCGAGGAACGATGTGTAGATGACCGTGAGAGACGGCAGCATGGCAACAAAGACGACCAGATAGCAGAAACCGTGCACGATAAACGATTTCAGCGGGCGCATGGAGCGCTTTACCGGCCGGTTCGTCAATGAGCTGGCATAACGGCGCTTGGCGAGAATCTGCCGCTGCAAGAGAAGTGCGGCCATGGAAATCGCAATCATCACCATGGAAATCGTGACTGCCATGGTCGGCGTGCCGGCCATTTCGGAGGTGTATTGCGCATAGGCGATGGTCGAGAGCGTCCTGATGCCCTTGCCGAGGATTGCCGGCGTTCCGAAGTCTGCGATCGACAATACGAAGCAGATGATCGCGCCGGTGCTGACTGCCGGAAAGACCAGCGGCAAGGTGATCTTGCGGAACCGTTGGAACGCCGTGCAGCCGAGGTTTTCCGCCGCATCCTCATAGGATTTGTTGATGGTGTTCAGCGCATTTTCCGTCATCAGGAAGATATAGGGAAAGAACTTCAGGCTGAAGACCATCACGATGCCGGGTATCCCATAAATCGTCGGCAATGAAATACCGGCGAAAGACAGGAGATTGGTAACCGCGCCGTTGGCGCCGAACAGCATGATCCAGGCATAGGCGCCGATGAAGGGCGGTGCGCACAGAACCAGCACAGCGAAAGTCGCAATGAAGGTGCGGCCCTTTATGCGGTAACGCGAGGTGCAGAAGGCAAGCGGAATACCGAGCAGGCAGGCCCCCAACATGCCGAGCACGCCGATGACAAGCGTGTTCCACAATGCCACGGTATAAAAACGCCGCGTCAGCACTTGAACATAGTTGCCGAAACCGAAATCACCCGTCTTGGCGTCGAAGAAGCTGATGAAGAACACGCTGAAAATGGGCAGGATCAAAAAGATCGCCAATATGACAACGGCAAATGCCGTCACGCTGGTCCAGAAGCCTGGCAGTCTCAGGCGGAAGCCGCCCGTCGTTGCGGTCGCGGTCATATCCGTCATGACAGGCGCTCCCCGGTAACGCCCTCACCGAAGAGCTTGGTATCGCCCGCAGACCAGGAGAAAACCGTTTTCTGGCCGGGCTGAAGGGCGATGATATCGGGCGACGGCTTGGTGATCGCCTCGATTTCCTCTCCCGACGACAGTACCGCGGCAACATTCATCTCGCGACCGGTGAAGCTGACCTGCCTTATGGTGACAGGCAGTTCGATGCGGCGTTCATCTTCGGTCGCGGGCGAGCCAACGGTAATCGCTTCGGGACGGATGGCGGCAACGACCGTTCGTTGCGGCGCAATGGCGTCGACCTGCGGTAGCGCCACCACGTGCCCGGAAATGGAGGTCTGTCCGCCCGAACGATCCAGCGTCAGGAAATTGTTCGCACCCACGAAGGAGGCGACGAAACGGTTGGCGGGATTGTTATAAACCTCCCAGGGTGCAGCTGCCTGCTGGATGACGCCGCCATACATCACACAGACCAGATCGGACATGGCAAGCGCCTCCTCCTGATCGTGGGTCACATAAACCGTGGTAATGTTCATGGCCTGCTGGATTTCGCGCAGCTCGCGCCGCAGATCCACGCGCAGTTTCGCATCGAGGTTGGATAATGGCTCATCCATCAACAGCACTTTCGGATTGATGACGAGCGCTCGCGCCAGACCGACGCGCTGCTGCTGACCGCCGGATAATTCATGCGGCATGCGCTTGGCGTAGGGAGCGAGCTGCACGATATCGAGAATCTTGCCGACACGTTCACGAATCTCGGCGGAAGACGCCTTGCGCTGCTTCAAACCGAAGGCGATGTTGTCGAATACGGAAATATGCGGGAAGACCGCATAATCCTGAAAGACCATGCCGACGTCACGCTTATGCGCAGGCACATGTTCGATCGCCTGTCTTTCGATACTGATGCTGCCGCTATCCTGCTGGTGAAACCCGGCAATCGTGCGCAGGAGGGTCGTCTTGCCGCATCCGCTTGGACCGAGAAGCGTAAAAAACGATCCCGAGGGGATGGAGATATTGATGTCGGAGAGGGCAACGACATCCCGGTAACTCTTCTTGATGCTGGTAATTTCCACGGCGGCCATGTGCTGCTCCATGACAGATCCTGCACGGCCGGTGACCACGCTGGACAAAACGAAAGCGAATTGTGAATGGGATAAAGGGGGACGGCAGCCTCTGCGCCGTCCCCGGCAATTATCTTACTGAACGTCGAGCAATGTCTCGTTCCATTTTTCCATCAGGCGCGCGCGGTTGTCCGCAGCCCATTTGAAATCGTATTTGGCGTCTGGAACATCGGAAAGCGGAACGAGTGCCGGATTGGCGGGGACATCGGTTCGAACCGAGCGACGACCCGCCTTCACCACGATTTCCTGCGCTTCCTTGGAGACGATGAAATCGATGAAGGCCTTGCCATTGTCGGCATTCGGCGCTCCCTTCACGAGCGCCATGCCGTCAGGCGCAATTGCCGTACCCTCTTTCGGATACACGATTTCGACCGGCGCGCTGCCGAGCTTGTAGCGCAGCGCGGCATCTTCCAGCGTAATGCCAACGGCCTGCTCGCCGTCGTTCACGAAACGCGGCACCGCGCCTGACGAGGTGGAAAGAACCGAGTTGCCGAGGATGCCGGTATAAATTTCCCAGCCTTTTTCCTCGCTGTCGAAATCCTGCAATACCGTCGCCATCTGAATATAGGCCGAGCCGGACTGATCGGCGCGGGCCGACGAAATCAGACCTTTATATTCCGGCTTTGCAAGATCGGCCCAGGACGTCGGAACGGGAGCGCCTTTCAAGGCTTCCTTATTGACGATAAAGGCCGTGACGACAGCCGTGAAAGGCACCCAGTTCGCGCTCGGTGAAAAGGCTGGGTTGATCGATGCAGCCTCAACCGGCTTGTATGGCTCGAAAAGGTCGGCGGAGAAATCGATAACCGTTCCGTCGACGCTCCAGATCACATCGCCCGCCGCCTTGCCGCTCTCCGCCTTGATGCGGTTCATCAGCTCGCCGGACCCGGCTTTGACAAGCTCGACCTTGGTGCCGGTTTTCTTTTCGAACATGGGCAACAACTCATCCATGAGCTGCTGCGGGGCGGCGGAATAGACCACGACGGTACCTTCCGCATGAGCGAAAGCCGCGCTGGCAAGGAAAGTGGCGCCGGCAAAAAGGCGCGCGAAAATAGTGCATGATTGACGCATAAGGGGGCTCCGTTTTTTGTTCCCTGACAGACCGGCCCTGCGACATGATTTCTTTTTGATTTTGCCGTCGCCACCCGCCGTCTGCGATTTATTTTCGTTACGTAAATTAATTAGTCAAGCCGGAATTTATTTCGAATATGACAATAAAATATCATATTGAAAAAACACATTATTTCCTGATTTTGACTTACAGCCACCCAATTTCAATGGCGGGATTTCCGGCGAAACGCGTGTACAATCGCGTAATTTTCGCTAATCATCCGGCATAATTTCTCGCGGGAGACTTTTTTGATCGATCTCGGCTACAATGAGCGGCGTCTGCTCGAGATTTTGCGCGGCAAGGGAGGCATGTCGCGTATCGAGCTGGCGCGGGAGATGAATGTTTCCGCACCCACGCTGACCCGCCTGACGGCCAATCTCCTGGAATCCGGCCTCATCGTCGAAGCGGAGGAGGCACGCAATGACGGTAAACGGGGGAAGCCCTCCACCGCCATCGAAATCAACCCGAACGGGCTTTTCACGCTGGGGGTCTACTTCAATCCAGACGATCTGCGTGTCTGCGTGGCCGATCTCAACGGCACGATAAGGCAGGAAATCAGATCGGAACTGGAAGGGCACAGTTTCGAACATATTATGGAGATGGCCGAGGCATCCGCCCGGCAAGTTCTTGAAAAAGCAAAGATAAGAAAGAAAGATGTGCTGGGCTGCGGTATCAGCTTTCCCGGCCATTTCAAGCGGGATCGCGGCCATGTCTTCCGCATCAAGCAGTTCGAAAGCTGGCGCGATATCGACGTCGAAAAGGACTTCCAGCCCTATTTCGATTTCCCGGTCTTTCACGAAAATGACGGCAACACCGTCATTCTTTCCGAACTCTATTATGGTGCAGGCCGCAATATTCGCAATTTCGCGATGATCTGGCTGACATATGGCATCGGTGGCGCCCTGGTGGTGCAGCGCCATCTCTACCGCGGCACCAATGGCAATGCCGGCGAGTTCGGCGGACTGTTTCCAAAATCCCATCCCCGCCCCTCGGGACAGGACCTGTGCGACACTCTGGCTGCTCAAGGCATCGGCATTCGACGCCTGAAGGACATTGACGAAAGTTATGCCGACCACCCCGCCGTGGTGTCGTGGCTGGAGCGGGCAACGGATCAGCTTCGCCTTCTTTCACTGACGGTCGCCCGCACGATGGATCCGGCAGCCATCATTTTCGGTGGATCGCTGCCGGACTGGATTCTCGAACATATCGTGGGGCGTATCGGTTCTCTGGAAATACTCGGCGAAGATTTTTTCGTCGAGCCGCCGGAAATACGCAAATCGATCATGAGCGACTTGCCTCATCTGGGCGCCGCCAGCATACCGATCTACCGCGCCACCACGCCCAGCTATTATTCCGGGCGGGCGCTGAAAGGCTGGGCATGACATGCCATGGCCGCCAGAACTCTTTCCCCATTGGCCTCCCTGTTGATGACAGGGGAAGCCGCTATCTTGATATGCGCCGCCGGAATTCCTCCGTGCCCTGCATGATCTTGTCCAGAAGAGCCTCTATCGCCCAGAAACGCTCCTGAATATCGAACGTCACCGCACGGCTTTCGATGTCGCTTATGGTGCCGAGGCGCTGGTGATAGAGCTTCGCCAGTTTGGGATACCCCATGGGCTCCGCCATGGCGGCGAGCGCCAGATAGACCGACAGCTCGTCAGCCAGTTCCGGTTGCCGGCCGGCTTCCGTCAGCAGCCATTTGTAGAGATCGGGATGGAAATTGGTGAAGACCCCGGTGAAACCGCGCGATCCCGCTTTCATGGCGTCGAATGCAATTGCCGCATTGGCGTTGACGATGGCGAGCGGTGTATTCGCGGTGAGGGCTACACGCCGCTTGACCGTTTCAAGATCACAGGAGACATCCTTCAGGATAACGAAGCGACCGCTATTGGCGCAGAAGGAAATTTCAGCATCGGTCATGAGACGGCGATAGGGCGCCGGGCATTCGTAGAGACCAAGCGGCAGGTCGGAAGGCAGACGCTCAAGGAGCCAGCCGAGATCGTCGAGAAACTTCGAGCCGCCCTGCTGCCGGGCATCCAGCCGGTTGGTGACAAGCACCACGCCGTCAACTCCCGTCTGCGCGATGGCATTGAGCTCTTTCTGCTGATCCTCAAGCGTCTCGCTGATATGGCCCGAGGCAATGACGGGAATGCGGCCGGCTGCGGCCTTCTTAACAAAAGCAGCCAGTTCCACGCGCTCCTCAAGGGTGAGGAACATCATTTCAGAAGACTGGCAAACGGCAAACAGCGCGTCCGATCCATTGGCGATGTACCATTCCACGAGATTGGCGACGCCCTCGAAATCTATCTTGCCGCCCCTGAAGGGGGTGATCATCACGGGAATGATGCCTTCGATACGCTTGGTCATTGTTTTCGTCCTGTCAAACATATGTGGTTCCGGCATTCCGATGCGGAAGCCTTGCCGGCGTGGATCAGAGCTGTCGAAGATGAAATTCGAAAATAGGCCATTCAGGCTCGTGGGGACTGAAATGCCCGCGTGATCCGTCGCAGCACGGCGTTCGCATGATCGCCTGTGACCGCGGAAATCATCACCACGTCCAGTTTCGAAAGCTGTGGGAGCAGGCCTTCCCTCACCTCCCGCAGACCGGCGGGCGCTACACTTCGCGCCAGCAGTGCGACGCCGATCCCGGCTTCGGCAGCCGCTCCCACCGCCGTTGCCCCGGTTCCGACGAACACCTCACGCCAGGCGATGTCTGCCGCCTCCAGCGCCCGAAGGGCCATGGCTCGCAAATTGCAGGGCTCCGGTTGAAGCACCAGCGGCACCGGCAGGTTGGAAGGCAGATCGAAATCCGCGCTGCAGTACCAGCCGAAACTTTCCTGAAACAGCAACTCGCCATCGCGTCGGATATCGTCATGCCGCAACACGACGATCGCATCGAGCGCGCCGGCATCGTAGAGCTCAAGCAGGGTCCTGGTGCCGGCGGTGCGCAAATGAAGCGTAACGCTCGTCTCACGCTCGCTGATCACCCGGAGTATCCGGGGCAAATCGGCCCCGATCAAATGATGCGTGAAACCGATTGCGAGGCGGGTCGGCTCCTGCCCAAAGACATCGAGCGCACGCCGGCCGGCCGCAACATAAGCCCGCGCGGGCTCCAGAAAGCGTTCGCCGGCCGCCGTCAAACGCACGCGACGCGGCGTCCGTTCGACGAGACGATGCCCCAGCATGTCCTCAAGCCGGCGCAGGCGCAGCGATATCGCAGCCTGTGACGTGTTCATCACGCCTGCAACCCGTGTGAAAGACTGCAATTCGGCAACGAGAAGAAAAGCCTCGACGGCCTCGGGATCCAATGAGCGCATGTTTTGCATAACAAGCTGTTATCGCTGAAATGCGCAAGCCCCTAATTCTATCGGGTTCTCGCGAGCGCTATTGCACGAAAACACTCGATAGGAGCTTTTCGTGTCTTCACAGATTTCCTCGACCTCGCCCACGCCCGCCACCGACCGCCGGATCTGGGCAGTCCTTGCGGTCGCCGTCGCAACGCAAACCGCGGGCTCGTTCGTATCGCAGGGGATTTACATCCTCGTGCCCTTCTGGCGGGAAGCATTCGGCATCTCCCTTGCATCCGCATCACTGGCCGTGACCGTCATGAACGGTGTGCAGATCGTGACGATGTTCACGCTCGGCCGCGCCATCGATATTCACGGTGAGCGCCGCATCGTCGGCATTGCCATGCTCGGCATGGCGCTCGCAATGGCCTGCGCGGCGGCATTCGCAGACAGCCTGCCGGCGCTGCTTTTGTGCATCACGTTTCTGGGCGGCACCTATGCTGCGGTCCAACCGGGCGGCACGCGGGCGATCATGCGCTGGTTCCCGCCTGCCAAGCGCGGCATAGCGACTGGGTTTCGGCAGGCTGCGGTTCCTTTCGGAACGATGATCGCGGCCGCCCTCCTCCCGTTCATGGCGGTTCGTTACGGATGGCATGCGGCAGCATGGCTCTGCGCCGGTGTTTCCGTCACGGGCGCCGCACTCTTCTGGGGTCTCTATCGCGAGGGAGGCGATGTGGCCGCAAAAACCGAGCGCCCGCTTTCCCTGGCAAAACTCGCCCGCGAGGTCGGGCAGAATTCGAGCTTCTGGCCCGTATTACGGCTTGGTATCGCCATGTCCGCGTTTCAATTCACCCTCACCGCGCACGTCATCGGCTTCATGGCGGATGGATTGGGGCTTGGCCTTTTTGCCGCATCGTCCATGTTTGCCGCAACGCAGCTTGCGGGCATTCCCGGCCGGATTTTGCTGCCATGGCTCAGCGACCGTTTCAGGCCCGGCCTTCGTACGCAATCCTTCGGCCTGGTATCCGTCATTGCCGCAGGCGCTGCCGCAATCCTCGCGGCACTGCCCATCGGCGTTCCGACGCCGATTATCCTCATCGTGCTTGTCGTGCTGGGAATATTCGGGATCGGGTGGTTTCCACTTTATCTTTTGCAGATCGCCGAAAGCGCACCGAAAGGTTCGATAGCGTCGACGATTGCCTTCGCTTCCACGATCTGCCTGGGTGTCATGGCAATCGGCCCCTATATATTCGGCCTTCTGGTCGATCATCTCGGCTACGGGGCAGCATGGTCCGCACTGATCGTGCCGGTGGTCGCAACAGCGCTGCCCCTCACAATCTCATCGCCGCGCCTGCCGAAAGCTCAGATCGGCTCTTCATGAAACGGGATAGGCGCGGTTCACCGAAACCGGCAAGGTGGTGGTGCGCGGCGAGCCGCAATTGGGCATCGTGACAGTCGGGCGTTTTCCGCTTGGACAGGATGACGTGACCGCGCAGGTCACGGCGGACCTCAACAGGGCAGGATATCTTGCCGAGGCAAGCGACGACATCCATGAGGACACCTCCGTCGCCATTCTCGGACGCGCCGCCTTTGACCGCTGGAAAACGAGCGGGAATGACCGGTCGGCACCCAACCTGTGGATCCTGAAGACGGCTTGAAACGCGGTGACAAACCGCCTTTCCTTCGGATCACGACGTCCAGCATATCGTTGCTTTTAGCCTCCATTGCGAATGGCGGGTTGAGATGCAGTCCGGCAAAGGGTATGAGGTGCCACTCCCAGGCGGAGCTTCCGCAAGCAACAAGGCGCATCCTGACATGATCCCGGACTTCCTCGTCACCCATTCCGGTGGCTTCCATGCCGACGAACTGCTGTCGAGCGTCGTGCTGACCCGGCTTTTCCCGCAGGCACGCCTGATCCGCAGCAGGGCGCCCGAATGGATCGCACCCGGCGCAGACCGCATCGTCTACGACGTCGGCGGTGTTTATGACGCGGCGAAGGGCGCCTTCGATCACCACCAGCGCGGTGCGCCGTTGCGCGAAGACGGTCAGCCCTATAGTTCGTTCGGACTGATCTGGAAGCATTTCGGCCGCGATTATCTCGCCGCCTTCGGCGTTCCTGAAGACCATATCGAAACCGTTCACGCCTCTTTCGATGCCAGCTTCGTGCTGCCGGTCGATCTGGTCGACAATGGCGCGCTCAGCCCCTCCACCGCGGGGGCACTCGCCGGGCTGACCCTGCCAGTCCTGCTGGAAACTCTGAAACCTGTTTTCGACGAGACAGATCCCGAAGCGGACAATCGCAGTTTCCACGCGGCGCTGGCCATCGCCCGCAGCTTCGTGGAGGCAAAGATTGCCAACAGCGCCGCGAAATTGCGGGCTGAAGCGCTCGTGAGCCGGGCTATCGTTGATGCCGGCGAGAGACAAATTCTGGAACTGCCGATGGGAATGCCGTTTCGGCCCGCCATCAAGAAGGCGGGCGCCGACCATCTGCTCTTCGTCGTTCATCCACGCAACAATGACTGGTGCCTGACGGGCATCCGCCGCGAGGATGAAGGCTTTGAACTGCGGGCGGATTTACCGGCGGCCTGGGCCGGCCTGACGGACAAAGATCTGGAAGCGGTTTGCGGCGTCGAAGGCGCGAGCTTCTGCCACAACGGCCGATTTGTCGCGGCGGCCAGAACCCGCGATGCGGCACTCGCCATGGCGGAACTGGCGGTAAAAGAGGCGACCGCAGCCAAACAGTGACATCGCAGCCGACCATGCAACCACGCATTCGGCCCGGCAGCAGGAGGCGAAATTAAGCCCGGGTGCGGGTTTTGATCTCGCCCATACCCAGTTCTCGGTACGTCTCAGGAAATTCGCCGTCGCGCGCCCTTGAGCGTCAGGCACCCATGGTTATCCTGCCCGAATTATGGCGGTCACACACGTATTGAGGAGTACGCGGCCGCTTTCGGGGAGGATACCATGAAGTTTCTGTTGGCCGTTTCGCGCGCCATCGATGCCGCCAATGCAGCCATTGGCAAAGGCATTTCCTGGCTGCTTCTCGCGGCCATTTTCATCAGCGCCATCAATGCCGTCATGCGCAAGGCGTTTTCGATGAGTTCCAACGCCTGGCTTGAATCGCAGTGGTATTTGTTTTCCGCCGTGTTTCTGATCGCCGCCGCCTACACGCTTCTTAACAACGAGCATGTGAAGGTCGATCTGGTCTACGGTAATCTTCCGCGCAAGGGACAGCTGTGGGTCGACATTCTCGGGACCATTTTCTTTCTCATGCCCTTCTGCCTCATCACGGTCTATCTCTCCTGGCCGGTGTTTCTGCAGAAACTTGCTTCCGGTGAGGTTTCAAACAACACGGGCGGCCTCATTCAATGGCCCGTCTGGGCGCTGATACCGATTGGCTTCAGCCTTCTCGCCATCCAGGGCGTTTCGGAACTCATCAAGCGTGTCGCGATCCTGCGCGGCGATATCCCCGATCCCGTTGCAGAGGCTGACGCCGCGGCGGCAATGCTCTGATCGAAGGAAAAAACAACAATGGCATTCATTGCGGAAAATCTCGCGCCCATCATGTTTGCGGCGCTCATCATCGTGCTGTTGCTCGGCTATCCCGTGGCCTTCGCGCTAGCCTTTGTCGGCTTTTTCTTCGGCTTCATCGGGATCGAACTCGGCTTGCTGCCAGCGACGCTGTTCCAGGCCATTCCCGATCGCATATTCGGCCAGATGTCGAACGAAACGCTGCTGGCGATACCGTTCTTCACCTTCATGGGGCTCATTCTTGAAAAGAGCGGCATGGCGGAGGATTTGCTGGACACGATCGGCCAGCTGTTTGGACCGGTCCGCGGCGGCATTGCGTTTGCCGTGATCTTCGTCGGGGCAATTCTGGCCGCCACCACCGGCGTCGTCGCCGCCTCGGTTATCTCGATGGGCCTCATCTCGCTTCCCATCATGTTGCGCTATGGTTATGACCGCAAGGTCGCCGCCGGCACGATCGCGGCTTCCGGCACGCTGGCGCAGATCATCCCGCCCAGCCTCGTGTTGATCGTGCTCGCCGACCAGCTTGGCCGTTCGGTGGGCGACATGTACAAGGGCGCGCTCGTTCCGGGTCTTATGCTCGTGGCGGCCTATGCGCTCTATATCATCGTGACCTCGATCATCAGCCCCACGAAAGTCCCGGCCCTGCCGCTGGAGGCGCGGACCCTGCGCGGCACCAAGCTGCTGCTAAAGGTCATCACCTCGCTGGTGCCGCCGCTCGTCTTGATATTCCTCGTGCTCGGCACGATCTTCCTTGGGATCGCCACCCCCACGGAAGGCGGTGCCATGGGTGCTGTCGGCGCGCTTGCCCTTGCGTTTGCCAACCGCAAGCTCAATTTCGGTCTGATCCAGCAGTCGCTGCACGCCACGGCGAAGCTGTCGTCCTTCGTGCTGCTCATCCTGCTCGGCGCGCGCGTCTTTTCCCTGACCTTCTATGGCGTGAACGGCCACGTCTGGGTCGAGCATCTGATGACATCGATCCCGGGCGGCGAGATCGGCTTCCTGATCGTCGCCAACCTGCTGGTCTTTTTCCTGGCCTTCTTCCTCGATTATTTCGAGCTGGCCTTCATCATCATCCCGCTGCTGGCGCCGGTCGCCGATGCGCTTGGCATCGACCTGATCTGGTTTGGCGTGATGCTAGCGGTCAACATGCAGACGTCGTTCATGCACCCGCCCTTCGGTTTCTCTCTGTTCTTCCTGCGATCCGTCGCACCGACGCGGGCCTACAAGGATCGGATCACGGGACAGACGATCCAGCCGGTCACCTCGTCCCAGATCTACCTGGGCGCCATTCCCTATCTGTTCATCCAGCTGACCATGGTCGTCATCATCATCGCCTTCCCCGGCATCGTGATGCACTACAAGTCAGGCGCCAAGGTGGCGGATCCTTCGTCCGTCCATATCAACGTTCCCATGCCGAGTGCGGGAACGGACGCCGATCCCTTCGCCAATCCTTTCTCGGCACCCGGCAACAGCGCACCGAGCTTCGGAAAGCCGGCCACCCCATGACAATCGGCCGGGCGCAAAAGCGCCCGCCGCAACAAAAATCGCTGACGTTCAATAGGAGGAGGTAATCTATGAAGGTCAACCCAGGTCGCAGACAACTCTTGTCGGGCGGCGTACTTGCAGGGGCTGCTGCGGCTGCTTCGGCACTTGCGACACCCGCCATAGCCCAGTCTTTGCCAACCGTTCGCTGGCGTCTCACGTCCGGCTTCCCGAACAATCTGGACACGATCTATGGCGGCGCCGTCGTCATGGCCAATGCATTGAAGGCGATTACAGGCGGAAAGTTCGAAATCCAGGTCTTCCAGGCCGGTGAAATCGTTCCCGGCGCCCAGGCCATCGACGCCGTAAAAGCCAATACCGTCGAGATTTCCCATACCTGCGGCTATTATTTCACCGGGAAAGATCCGACATTCGCCATCGGTTCGACCATCCCCTTCGGCCTGAACGCCCGCCAGCAGAACGCATGGCTCTACCACGGCGGCGGCAACGAGGCTTACAACGAATTCCTTTCCGACTACGGCGTCATCGGCATTCCCGGTGGAGCAACGGGCGCCCAGATGGGCGGCTGGTATCGCAAGGAGATCAAGAGCCTCGAGGATATCAAGGGCCTCAAGATGCGTATTGCCGGCGTCGCCGGACAGGTGCTCGCCAAGCTTGGCGCGGTGCCGCAGCAGCTTCCGGGCGGCGACATCTATCCGGCGCTGGAGCGGGGCACGATTGATGCCGCGGAATGGGTCGGTCCCTATGACGACGAAAAGCTCGGCTTCTACCAGATCGCGCCATACTACTATTATCCCGCATTCTGGGAAGGCGGACTGACGATCCACTTCTTCGTCAACAAGGACCAGTACGCAGCATTGCCTGATGAATACAAGGCAGCCCTCGACACCGCCTGCAAGGCCGCCAACATCAACATGCAGGCGCTTTACGACGTCAAGAACAAGGATGCGATCCGCTCGCTGGTTTCCAAGGGCACGCAGCTTCGCCCGCTGCCCCGCGATGTGCTCGACGCCGCCTATAAGGCGACCTTCGAGCTTTATGACGAGTACACCCAGAAGCATCCCGCATGGGCCAAGATCTATCCGGGCTGGAAGAAGTTCCGCGACGAGAGCTTCGAATGGTTCCGCGTCGCCGAATATACCTATGACAGCTACGGCTATGCCATGCAGACGGCCGGCAAATAAGCCGACATAGACTTTACTGAGGCCCCCGAATGGCGACATTCCGGGGCCTCAACCCTTTGGCGGCTATTCTTTGATAAGCCCGTTATCGATCGCATAGCGGATGAGACCGGCGGTCGTCGCTATATCCAGTTTCCTCTTGATGTTCTTGCGATGGGTTTCCATCGTGCGCTCGGCGATGTCGAGCGCCAGGGCAGCGTCGCGATTGCTCTTTCCGCGCGCGATCAGCAGCAGAACTTCCTGCTCGCGTGTCGTCAGCGCCTTCAGCCTGCCGGAAGACCCTTCCATCAGCACATCGCGAACGCCAGAGGAAAAATAGGTGCCGCCGGCAGCCACGGTTTCGATTGCGGCGACTATTTCTTCGGTCGCCACGTCCTTCAGAATGTAACCGGCCGCACCATACATGACCGAGGTCGATATATATTCCCGGCTGTCATGCATCGACAGCATCAGCACCCGGGCGGAAAGCTGCTTTTCCTTGAACAGCTCCAGGGCATCGATGCCATTGATCTGCGGCATGTTGATATCCATCAGCACCACATCGGGCCGCGTGGCGACAGCCGCGTCGATACCGGCCATGGCGGACACGGCGGTTCCAACGACCGCGAGATGCTCGTAAGTCTCGAGGACGGCCCTCAACCCATCCAGAACGAGAGGATGGTTGTCTATCAACAACACACGGATCGGATGAACGGTCACTCGGCGGCCTCCTGCAAGCCGCCATTGCGATCCTTCATGGCGGTGATGGGCAGCACCGCCCGCAGAACGGTTCCCTTTGCCGAGCTTTCGACATCCAGCCTGCCCCCGAAATGCGTCATGCGTTCCTGCATGTTTCTCAAACCGAGCCCCTTGCTCGCCGGCATCCCGTTTTCCGTCCGAACGGCCGGAAAGCCGCGGCCATTGTCGCTGACATCCATCTGCACCCGTTCGTCGCGACTGGAAAACCGGATGGCGACCTGCGTCGCGTCGGCATGGCGCTCGATATTGGTCAGCGCCTCCTGTGCGACACGGTAAAGCGCAACCCGTGCCTCCGGGACAAGCATATGCTTGAAGGCTACCGATTCAAGCGTCGCCGCGATTCCCGTGCGTTCGGAAAAACTCGAGATCAGGGATTCCAGAGCTGCCGTCAGCCCCAGATCGTCGAGAACACGCGGGCGAAGATCGTGCGAGATGCGGCGGACTTCCTTGATCGCTTCGTTCAGCGCAATGGCGCCTTTGCCGATTGCCTCGACAGCGCCGACATTATCCGGCGTGACCTTGCGCCGCGCGAGATCGATCGCAAAACGCACGCCGACAAGATTTTGGGAAATGCCATCATGCAGTTCCCGGGCAATGCGCAGACGCTCCTCCTCCTGGGTATCGATGATCCTTTGCATCAATTCCTTGAGCCGGCCATCCGCCAGCCGCTGCTGGCGCAGATTGAGCAACATGCAGGTGGCAAACACCAGCAATACGGCGGGAACCGCAAACAGGGCGACGATCAGGAAGTTCCAGGTGATCGAATGCCGCAACTCCTCCTTCGCCGCTGCCGTCGTCGCAAAAACGTCGTCGAGGTAAACGCCGGTACCGATCATCCAGCGCCATTTGTCGAGGCCGGCCGCAAAGGAAAGCTTGTCGGCCATTTTTTTGGTGGAAGGCTTTTCCCACTTGTACTGGACCAGTCCTCCCCCCTTTTTCGCCTCGACGATCAGATCGTAGATCACCCGGTTGCCATCGGGATCGTGGAGATCCAGCCAGTTGTTCCCCGGACGGAAATTCTGTCGCGGATGGACCACGTTCAGCCCGTCATAGTCATAGACGAAGAAATAGCCGTCAGTGCCGTAGTCGAGACCGGTCAGGATGCGCTTGACCTCTTCCTTCGCGGCCTCGTCATCAGGTCCTGCCCTGTCATAGACCGAGCGGATCGCCGAAAGGGCAAGATTGGTGAGGTTGAGGAGTTCAGCCTCCTTTGCCGCGAGCATGTTTCGTTCGAACGCATCGATGCTCGTGCGCGCCAGCGTCATGGACTGCCACGTAATCAGCGCTGTGATGACGATAATCGCAAGAACGAGAGGCCCGATGGCCAATGCGAGAATCTGGCTCCTGAGTTTCATGCGCCCCCCGACACATTCATCTTGCACACTTCACTTCACAACACTTAATGCCGCAAATCGGCGACGTTGGAAAGCGAGCCGCGCGACGCGACCGTGAGTGACCCTATCCCGGTTTGCAACCTGAGGGCAGCTTTCAATCATTTCTGTGGCGCGTGGGGTAAGCCGCGTTCCCTCGTCAGGCCTGATCCAGGGCAAGCGTCAGGTCGGCGACAAGATCGTCGGGATGTTCGATGCCGATTGACAGCCGGATCGTGGAATCCAGCACACCGATGCGCTGGCGGACATCGGCAGGAACTCCCGAATGCGTCATCGTTGCAGGGTGAGACGCAAGAGACTCCGTGCCGCCGAGGCTTACCGCGAGTTTGAATATGTTGAGCGCATTGAGAAATTTGAAAGATGCGGCCTGCCCGCC
Organism: Agrobacterium sp. YIC 4121; assembly: GCF_002008205.1. Classification (NCBI taxonomy): domain Bacteria; kingdom Pseudomonadati; phylum Pseudomonadota; class Alphaproteobacteria; order Hyphomicrobiales; family Rhizobiaceae; genus Agrobacterium; species Agrobacterium sp. YIC 4121. Next base: position 89,316 of record NZ_MRDI01000015.1, read on the forward strand.
GACGATGTCGAACGAGAAGGTCGATCCCGCGCCGGAGCATTGAGCAGCGAATACCCTGCCAACCGCGGACGCCGGATCGCTGAACGGCAGGTAATGGATTTTCTCGACCTTGGGATGCGTGTTCAGGAATTCCGCCACGACCCTGGCGTTGCTGTCCGCCCGCTCCATCCGGATCTGCAGCGTCTCAAGGGAACGTCCGAGCATCCAGCACGAATGCGGATCGAGCTGCGTGCCGATTGCTCCACGCAATGCCTTCACCTGTTTCATGACATCCTTCCGGCCGAGCGCTGCCCCGGCAATGAGGTCGGAATGCCCGCCAACATACTTCGTCAACGAATAGAGCGAGATGTCCGCACCGTATTCGATGGGCCGCTGGAACACCGGGCCGAGAAGCGTATTATCGCAGGCGATGATTGGCCTGTGCCCCTGCCTTTCGCTGATCACATCGGCGACCCGGCTCATCATCGAAATATCGACAATGCTGTTTGTCGGATTGGCGGGGGTCTCGATGAGGATGACGGAGACCCTGCCTTTCGCCATCGCCTCTTCTGCGGCAGCCATCACCGAGGTTTCGCTGACACCATCGGCGAAACCCACCGCCGAGACGCCGAAATTATGGAAGGTCTTGGCCAGCAGCGTCTCCGTGCCGCCATACAGCGGCTGGGAATGCAGCACGGTGTCACCGGGCCGGACAAAGGCGAAAAGCGTTGTCGAAATGGCGGACATGCCCGAGGAGAACAGCGCACAGCTCTCGGTGCGCTCATAAACCGCAAGACGATCCTCGACGATCTCGCTGTTTGGATGGTTGAAGCGCGAATAGACGAGGCCCGCGCCCCTGCCCTCCGGCGGCTCCTTGCGGCCGGAGACGTAGTCGAAGAAGTCGCGCCCGTCTTCCGCCGATTTGAAAACGAAGGTCGATGTCAGGAACACGGGAGGCTTGACGGCGCCCTCCGACAATTCCGGATCATAACCGTAATTGAGCATCTGGGTTTCAGGATGGAGAGCGTGGTTGCCGATATGGGTTTTGGACGGATGCGGCGCGGTCATTTCCGATGATCCCTGAGCTGGCGTTGAACTACCCGCAGGTTACACGCAGTGAAACCAAAATACCTTGCATTCTGAAGCGTCAAGTTATCTCATGAAGCAATATATTGCGGAGAACGGTCATTTATGTCGCAAAAATTGCAGACCCGATCGACAGGCGGATACTCAAGGAATTGTCTGCCGATGCGCGGATCACCAACAACGAACTTGCCGAGCGGGTCGGACTGTCGGCATCGGCGTGCCTGCGGCGGCTTCGACGCCTGGAAGAGATGGGCGCCATCAAAGGGTACTCCGCGATCATCAATCCGGCAATCGAGGGATGGACCATGACCGCCCTTGCGTCCGTCCGCCTCAGCCGCCAGCACGATGACGAAATCCGGATGTTCGAGGCGGCCGTGCTTGACTGGGACGAGGTTCTCGAATGTCATCTCGTCACGGGTCCGAGGGACTACATGCTCAAGGTCATGTGCGGTGGGCTGGAGGATTACGAGCGTTTCATCAAGGACAAGATTGCAAAGCTGAAATGCGTCGAGACCATTGAGACCAGCTTCGTCATGAACACCATCAAGGCGCGGCGCATCTGAGCTTCGCGGCCACGGCGGTAACCCGCTTTCTCATCAGGCCCGCCGCCCATCGGCGCTAATCGTTCCCGATTGCTTCAAGCCAGATGCTGACGGCGACAGCTCCCGCATCGGGATGTCCTATAGCTCGCTCGCCAAGATAGCTCGCGCGCCCGAGCCGCGGCTTCATAGACGCGGTCGCCTCGGCGCCTGCGATGCCTGCCGCCGAGGCGGATCGCCAGGCCTCGTCGGTCAAAGCTCCGGCTGCGAGCTTGTCCCGGAACGTTTCCGCCGCCGGATTAAGCGCATCTATCATCGTACGGTCCCCCGGTCTCGCACCACCGAGTTCCGAGACGGCAAGAACGGCAGCCACGAACGCCTCCGCCATCTGTTGGTCCGTCGGCTTTTCGATCCCGGCAAGATGGCGCGAAGCGCGCATCAGGCCCGTGGCGTAAAAGGGGCCCGAGCTTCCGCCGATTGCCTTCCGCATCGCATTCGCCATCGCCATCAAGCCACCGGACACATCTGCGAAGCTCTCCCCCGGCAGCGCCAATATTGCTTCGGCGCCTCGCACCATGCTTGTCCCAAGGTCACCGTCGCCCGTAACACTGTCGAGCTGCGTCAGTTTAGGCTCTGCAGCGATCAGGGCTCGGGCGACCCGCTCCGCCGCGGAACGCAGTCGTTCACCGGCTGCTGTTATTTCGATTTCCGCAGTCACGCTCTTCTCGACACCTGCCGAAGGCAAGACGCGGTTGCGGTTCACCGCACCGCCGCGCGGCCATGCGCCGGCGTCGGTCGGCGCATCGATGAGGTTGAGCATTGCGTCGTCCACATGCATGACCGACAAAGAAAAGCCGGGCATATCGAGGGCGGAGAGGAAGGTACCGGCCCATGCCCGTTCGACCACGACGCCCTTTGCTTCCAGGCGTGTGATGGCGGATCGCGCCACGACCGCAAGTTCCATTGGCGGCGTCGATCCCAGTCCGTTGACCAGAAGCGCAACCCGGTCTCCGCTCTTCAGCCCGCCATCGGCTTCGATCGTCTCGAGGACCAGCTTCACAAGCTCGTCCGCCGATGCGATGGACATCCGCCGGACGCCCTGTTCGCCATGGATGCCGAGCCCGACTTCGATTTCAGCGTCGCCAAGGACGAAGCCCGGTCTGCCGACGGCAGGGAGCGTGCAGGAGCCCAGCGATATTCCCATGGAGGACAATTTTTCGGCGGCTTCCCGGGCGATGCGAGCCACCTCTTGAAGGGGAAGTCCTTGCTCCGCGGCCGCGCCGGCGAGCTTGTGAACGAGCACTGTGCCTGCAATACCCCGGCGGCGGTCGTCGGGAACTGTGTCCTTCAAGGCGACATCATCGGCGACGACCACGATCTCGACCGGAATTCCTTCAGCCCGCGCCAGTTCGGCCGCCAATCCGAAATTCAGCCGGTCGCCCGTGTAGTTCTTGACGATAACCAGAGCGCCGGCGGGTCCGGCCGCAGCCCTGATCCCGGCAAGAACCGCATCGGTGCTTGGCGAGGTGAAGACATCGCCTGCCACCGCAACGGTCAGCATGCCCGCGCCGACATAACCCGCATGGGCTGGCTCATGGCCACTGCCCCCGCCCGACAGCACCGCCACCCTGCGCTTTTCAGGGGCCTGAAGGCCAGACCGGATAACGACATTCTCATCCGCAAGCAGGACCGTCGCGGGGCTGAGGGCCACCACGCCTTCGAGCATGTCCCGCACGACGGTGGCTGGATCGTTGATGAGCTTCTTCATGCCTTACTCCTCGATGCAGTTCGTTGGCCGGCGGGACGCGCACGTGCCCCTGCTGACCGTGAACAAGCACGATCTCCCGGCCAATTTCAAGTTCCAGCTATTCGAACTCGCGACATCGATTGAGGGCGCGCGAGGGAAACACAGGTGCATATCCGCCATTGCCTCTGGCGGCGGAGGCGCTATCATGATCGCGCTGTAGGACGGTAAGCTTTGGGAGGAGCGATACGTGAGACGGATGTGGCCAGACGAATTTGCGTTTCTGCTGGACGGTGCAGAAGAGGTTGACCTACATATTCCATCGACGGCGCATGACGATGGTTCGCCCGGAAAAACAATATCCAGAAAGGCCTTGAAAGCCCGGATCAGCCAGCAGGATTTTGAAAATATCTGGCATCTCGCAGAGGCCCGCTACCGGCTGAACGGCAGGTTCTCTGACAAGGCGATTACGCTGATCGCCAACAACCCCCACTACCAGAAATGGCACCCTTCCGACGGCGGCAGTATCGAAAGCGTCTCCGATAGCGGTCAGAAATACACGACACGCTATGTGATCGTGCATTTTCTTCTGGATGATGTCAGCGAAGCTGTCGAAGCCTGAGATCCGGAGGGGCGGTTCCTGCCGGTGAGTGGTGGAGGGGCCTCGAAAGCCATATTTCGGGGATTTAGAACTGGGAGCAACAGTTTGCGCTTGGCCCATTGCTCATGTCGTCAGCTAACTGTCGTGACAAACGCAGAACCCCGCAAGGTCTCCGTTTGTCACTGCCGTGCGTGCCAGCATCGTACCGGCTCAGCGTTCGGTGTCGCGGTATTTTATGAAGCCGATCAAGTTACTGCGTCGGGAGAATACCAAACCTACATGCGGCCCGGAGATAGCGGGAAGAGCCTGGAGTTCCGCTTCTGCCCCGTCTGTGGATCGACCGTCTATTGGATACCGGAATTTCGGCCCAATCTCGTCGCCATCGCCTTGGGCTGTTTTGAAGATGCAAGCGCTATGGAACCAACTCAGAGCGTTTATGAGGAGACCCGCCATGCTTGGGTTTCCCTTTCTTTTCGAGATTCTGGAGAGAAACGTTAACGGGCAAATTCATTGCAGGGACGTCGAATTCCGTCGGATCGATACAGGGTCATACAAAGTTTGAGTTGACCCTCTTGGACGGTGAGGCGAGACTTGAATGCCTGAACGATGGGGGAAATGATGGATCAACCACACCGATGGCGCCATATGGCAAGCGCGCCGAAAAACGGAGATCGGATTCTCATCACGATACGTCCGTCCGAACAAGGGCCATCCCAAGTAGACCTTGCGTGCTGGTCGAAGGGCGACCAGTACGGTTCAGAAGGCTGGCGTGCCTCAGACTCTTCGCCGGGGCGGATCATCGAATACTCGGAGCCGGAATTGAAGTGCTGGATGCCTATGCCCTCAGCCAATACCGATGGCCTTGCGATGCCCGCTCCCTGGGAAGGTGACGATGCCCGGGAGCTTGATGGGTCCGGGATCTGAGGATAAACGCCAAAGCAATGAGCCCGCGCAAGGCGGGACATTCCATCGCGATAGACGATTTCGGCACCGGCTATTCCAGCCTTCAATATTGGCAGGGGCTCCCCATGGATGCCCTGAAGATCGACAAGTCCTTCGTCGACACGACTGGCAGGAAATCCGCAACCAGCACCGTTACGCTGCATATTACCGGAATGGCGCGTGAACTTAGCCTGTTGACCCTCTGCGACGGTATCGAGACGGAGGAGCAGGCAGCGTATCTGCGGGAACACGGCGTGGACTTCGCTCAGGGCTGGCTTTTTTCGAGGGCCCGGCCTGCCCCCGAAACGCTTTCGCTCGGCTCCTTCACTTCTCCGTGCTGTTTATTTTTCGAACGCTTCTTCTGGTCGCTTTCTTGAGAAGGTGCAGCGCCAGAACGCAAATTTTCTACGGAACAATCGGTAGATGTTGAAGTTACTCTTCTTCAGGAGGAGGACAATCTATGATCACCAAAGCCATTTTTGTGGGGGCAGCCGCTGCCTTGACGACGCTTTTTTCCACTGTGGCACTGGCGCAGACCGACCTGACTATGTGGTATCACGGCGCGGGCAATGTGGAAGAACGCAAGATTCTGGCCGGCATCATCGAGGACTTCAATTCGTCCCAGTCGGACTGGCGGGTCTCGCTTCAGGAATTTCCCCAAACCGCCTATAACGAATCCGTCACCGCCGCCGCGCTCTCCAACAAGCTGCCAGACATTCTGGATGTCGACGGCCCGAACATGCCGAACTGGGCCTGGTCCGGTTATCTGCAGCCACTGCAGATCGACGAGGCAAAGCTTGCCAATTTCCTGCCCGGCGCGGTGGGAAAGTGGGGAGACAAGCTCTATTCGGTCGGCCTGTGGGACGCGGCTGTCGCGGTCTTTGCCCGCAAATCGGTTCTCGATGAAAATGGCATTCGCATTCCAACGCTGGACCGGCCGTGGAGCGGCGAGGAATTTAATGCCGCGCTCGAAAAGCTCGCGGCCAGCGGCAAGTTCGAATATGCGATCGACCTCGGTATGGCCGATAAAACCGAATGGTACAGCTATGCCTTCAGCCCATTTCTGGAAAGCTTCGGCGGAAGCCTGATCGACAAGGAAAATTATCAAACCGCCGAGAACGCCCTTAACGGAGACAATGCCATCAAGTTCGGAGAATGGTGGCAGTCCCTGTTCCAGAAAAAACTGGCACCCGGAACATCGCAATCGCCTGCCGACCATGAAACCGGCTTTCTGGAAGGCCGTCACGCGCTGCAATGGATGGGCAACTGGGTTGCGGTGAAGGCTCTGGAGAAATATGGAGACGACCTGCTGTTCCTGCCTGCCCCTGATTTCGGGAACGGTCCGAAGATCGGTGCAGGATCCTGGCAGTTTGGTGTATCGGCCACCAGCAAGCATCCCCAAGGCGCATCCGCCTTCATCGAATTCGCCATACAGGACAAATATCTCGCGCAGTTCTCCGATGCGATCGGCCTGATCCCGGCCACGTCTTCCGCAGCCCAGATGACGGAGAACTATAAACAGGGTGGCCCGCTCGAAGTTTTCTTCGAGCTCTCCAAGCGTCAGGGAACGTTGCGCCCGGTGACGCCGGCTTACGCCTTCATCTCGCCGGTGTTTTCGAAAGCGGTGTCTGACATTGCCAATGGCGCGGATGTCGCCGATACGCTGGACAACGCGGCCGACGAGATAAACAACAACATAGAACGCAATTCCGGTTACCAACCCAAATAGGGGAAGGTTGTCGATGGCGCTCTTGTCTTCAAAGGGAAAATTGACCCGGGACAGCTTTACGGGCTGGTTCATGGCTGCACCGGCGATGGTGCTGATCGGGCTGTTCCTGATCACGCCCTTTCTGCTGGGGCTCGGGTTTTCCTTCACCAACCAGCGGCTGACATCTCCCAATCCGACCGAGTTTGTCGGCGTTGAAAATTACACCCGGCTGCTGGGTATCGGCGTGCTGAAGCTTGAGCCGGAAAGGGAGGCGGATGGGAGCCTCAAGCAGGATGCGGATGGCGCAACCTCCTATCCGCGAATTCGCACTTTCACCCGCAACAATCCAGACTATCCCCATCTGGACGGGATGCGGGAATATAGGAGCTTCAGCTGGGGTGAGAACCAGATCGTCATTCTGGCGCGCGACGTCGTGTTTTTGACAGCGCTCGTCAACACGCTTTCCTTCGTGGCGGTCGTTGCCCCGGTTCAGGCGGCGCTGGCGTTGTTTCTTGCCCTGTTGGTGAACCAGAAGATTCCCGGCGTCACGATTTTCCGCGCGGTCTACTTCATGCCCGTCGTGCTGTCGGTTGTGGTGGTGGCGTTGCTCTGGCGGTTTATTTATGCGGCGGATAACGGGCTCCTCAACAGCCTTTTGAGTTACATGAGCTTCGGGCTTTTCCAGCCAGTCGACTGGCTGGGCAGAACCGATACCGCCCTGTGGGCCATCCTGGTCATGTCCGTCTGGCAGGGGGTCGGTTTCCACATGGTCATATGGCTTTCCGGCCTGCAAACAATCTCTCCGGATCTTTACGAGGCAGCCGATATCGAAGGCGCGAGCCGCTGGCAGAAGTTCAGCATGATAACCTGGCCGCTGCTGCGCAACACCGCCGTGCTAATTATCATCGTCATCACCATGCAGGCTTTTGCCCTTTTTGCGCAGATCGATGTGATGACCAAGGGCGGCCCCCGCGATTCGACACAAAGCATCGTCTATCAGGCGGTTGAGCGGGGATACCGACAACAGGACATCGCGGCAGGTTCGGCAATCTCGGTCGTCCTCTTCCTGCTTGTCCTGTGCATCTCACTGACCCAACGATACCTGACAAGGGAGAAGCAATGATGCAGGCCGGACAACGCAAGAGCCTCGCTTTTCTCATCGGCAACTATGTGCTCATGCTCGCTTTCGCGGCGATCTTCATTTTGCCTCTCTTGTTCATGGGCTTCTCGTCGCTGAAACCGAACGACCAGCTGCTCAGTGATGCGACCTCGATACGCGCTTTCCTGCCGGTTGGAGATCTGTCGCTTCAAAACTACACCGCCGCTTTCGCCCGGGCGCCGATTGCGACCTTCATATTCAACTCGGTTCTGGTAACGGCCGTTACCGTGTTTCTCGCCCTGCTGCTTGGCTCGCTTGCCGCATTCGCCTTTACCTTTTTGAACTGGCGCGGAAAGGATGTTCTCTTTTCGATCATCCTCGCCACGCTCATCATTCCCTTTGAAACCATTGCCGTGCCGCTGCTGCTCGAGGTCAACAATCTGCCATGGATCGGCAGCAACGGGTTTACCTGGGGATGGCTCAATTCGTGGCATGTGCAGATCATCCCATGGATCGCAGACGGGCTGACGATTTTCCTCTTCGTGCAATATTTCAAGGATCTGCCAAAGGAGTTGCTGGAGGCGGCGCGCATCGACGGGGCCGGCTGGCTGCGGATTTACGCGCAGGTGGTGATGCCGCTTAGCGGCCCGGTCATCGCAACGGCTGCGATCCTGAAGTTTCTCGTCATGTACAGCCAGCAATATCTATGGCCGCTTCTCGTTACCCAGTCCGAGGCCTACAGGCCGGTGATGGTGGGGCTGCAGTATTTCTTCCAGCTCAACACACCCTGGGGTGAGGTGATGGCCTATCTCACCATCATCACGCTGCCGGTGCTGATCTTTTATCTCTGCCTGCAGAGGCTGTTTATCTCCAGTATCGCGGCAAGCGGTATAAAGGGATAGCGCCTCATCCTGCACGGGGTGAAGGCCTGACACAGGGCTTTAGTGAGAATACACTGGGACTTGCGGGAGCTTGCTGCATTCCATTAGCGCCGAATATTCTGGCCAACCCGGAGGCTGTTGTGTTTTCTTACGAACTTGAACGCTGAACGGCGCCCGGCAGATCGTCGTTCCAGATTGGCTGATTACACTGCCATTAAAATCGAATGTTTGACCGGGAAGGGCAGTCGCCCGAGAGTTGATCTTAAGCGCCCTGCGAGATTTGCCCTTCTCACATTCATGGTTTGCGCCGCTCTGAAGGATGAGGCCGATGAAAATGAGATTTCTCTGTGAGGCTGTTGTTGCCTTGATGTTTTCCACCGCAATCGCCTCCGCCCAGCAGGCGTCCGACGCGGTGGCGCCGGAAAGGGCAACCGGGCTTGCCACCGCCAAACGCGTCCAGTCAAAGAACTTCATGGTCGCCGCAGCCAATCCGCTGGCGACCAAAGCGGGACGCGACGTGATCGCCGCAGGCGGCAACGCCATAGATGCGATGGTGGCGGTGCAGACTGTGCTGGGCCTCGTTGAACCGCAGAGTTCCGGTCTCGGCGGCGGCGCCTTCCTCGTCTATTACCACGCTAAAAGCGGCAGGCTGACGACGTTGGACGGCCGGGAGACGGCACCGATGGATGCCACGCCAAAGCTCTTCCTGGATGACAAAGGTCAGCCGCTTAAATTCATGAACGCAGTCATCGGCGGTCGTTCCGTTGGCACGCCGGGAACGGTGCGACTTCTGGAGGAAGCTCACAAACGCTATGGAAAGGCGGAATGGGCAAGCCTGCTGAAGCCGGCGGAAACGCTGGCGACTGAAGGTTTTCAGGTGTCGCCGCGCCTTGCCTCTCTGATCGCATCAGAGGGTGACCGGCTGAAGACATATCCAGAAGCGCGGTCCTATTTCTTCGACACCTCCGGGGCCGCGCTGCAGGCCGGTGCTCTGTTGAAGAACCCGGCCTATGCCGAGACGCTTGCAGCGATCGCCAAGGGCGGCGCCGATGCCTTTTACAAGGGGAAAATTGCCGAGGCGATCGTCAAGACGGTGCGCGAGGCAGCCGACAATCCTGGCGTACTGTCGCTTTCCGATCTTTCCAACTATCGCGTCATCGAGCGCGAGCCAGTCTGCTTTATCTATCGTGCACTTGACGTTTGCGGCATGGGACCGCCCTCGTCAGGCGGAATCGCCATCGGCCAGATGCTCGGCATGGCGGAGAATTTCGATCTGAGGTCGCTGGGGCCGAAAAATGTCGAAAGCTGGCGCATTATCGGCGACGCGCAGCGTCTCGCCTTCGCCGACCGCGAGCGTTACGTCGCTGACACCGATTTCGTGCCGCTACCGGTCAAGGGCATGCTGGACAAGACCTATCTAGGGGAGAGGGCAAAGCTGCTCGACGGCGACAAGGCGCTGGCCAAAGACGCGGTCAATGCCGGTGAGCCGGAATGGGACCACGCGCTGCTTTTCGGCCGGGATGCCGCGCTTGAGTTGCCGTCGACGAGTCATTTCGTCATCGTCGACAATGAAGGCAACGTGGTCTCGATGACGACAACGATCGAAAGCGGCTTCGGCTCGCGTCTGATGACGAATGGCTTCCTGCTGAACAACGAGTTGACGGACTTTTCCTTCAAGACGCATGACGGCGGTCTGCCGATCGCCAACCGCGTCGAACCCGGTAAACGACCGCGCTCCTCCATGGCCCCCACTATCGTGATGAAGGATGGAAAACCGCTGCTCGCCATTGGTTCGCCCGGAGGAAGCCAGATCATCGGCTATGTGGCGCAGGCGCTGATCGCCTATATCGACTGGGGCATGCCGGTGGAAGTGATCGTCGCCCAGCCGCATCTCATCAACCGGTTCGGTACCTATGACATCGAGGCCGGCACCAGCGCGGAAGAACTGGCCGGTCCGCTGAAGGCGCTTGGTTACGAGGTGAAACCGGGTGAGATGAATTCCGGTCTGCATGCTGTCGAAATCACCGCCGAAGGCTTGGCCGGCAGCGCCGACCCACGACGCGAGGGAGTGGTGATGGGGGAGTGAACGCTCAGCCTGCGGAAAAACGGCGGCCTGAAGAGACTGAGCATAGCGTTCGTGTGGAGGTTAGATGATTACCCCGCAGGGTGTTCTGTTTTTAGCGAGGAAACCGTAAATAACAGGGCCTTACGTCCAAAAACAACTCTTGCTGCGCCATGGAAGCCGTCAAAGCGTCAGAGCATTCCTTGAGTTCCATTTTTACTCTTAGTGCACGTCGGGGAACTGGTAACAACCAACGCCGTTCGATGTTTGCATGACCAATGGAGGAAGGCATGAAAAACTTCGCCCTTTATTACTGGCCAGTTCCTTTTCGAGGTCAGTTCATCCGCGGAATTCTGGCCCATTGTGGGTACTCCTGGGATGAACACGATGCCGATGCGATTGAAAATATTATGGATTGTGCGGTGGAAAAGCAGCCGGTTGCCTTCATGGGGCCACCGGTTCTGATTGACCGTGAGCGCAATTTTGCGATCTCCCAGATGCCGGCGATCGCCATCTACCTGGGTGAACGGCTGGAGATGTTGCCGACAACTATTGAGGGCCGCGCACGCAGCGCCAAGATCGTTAACGATGCCAACGATGTCCTTGATGAGTTGACTCTCAACGGCGGGCGCGAAATGTGGACACCTGAAAAATGGGAAGAGTTCGTCCCACGCCTGCAAAAATGGATCCGTATTTTCGCGGATACCGGGGCACGAAACGGCTTGAGCCCTACTTCCGGCTTTATGCTCGGAACAGAAAAGATTGGCGTAGCAGATATAGCGACTGCAATCCTTTGGACTACGGTCGCCGACCGGTTCCCTGTCATTCAGGGCATCATTGAGGATACGTCACCTACAATCTGGGGCCTTTCCAGAAGAGTGGTAGCCACAACTTCGCTGGCCGCCTTGAACGATAAAAGTTTCGAGGAATACGGCAACGCTTATTGCGGAGGAGAGATTGAGAAATCGCTCCGGAAGGTAGCGGGTTGATTTACGTCTGCGCGGCGCCATCGCTTTGTCTGCCATCCAGCCGGACAAAAGTCTTGAAGAGATACGCACCCCCGACGCACCACTTCACAGCCACGCAGTTGAAAGGAACCCGAACCAACACCAATGTCATTACAGAAGTCCGATGGCGCAAGCCTACCTCTTTTCAAAAGCGGAGCCGATGATCTTCCGCGAGAGAACGACGCCAAAGAACCGGCACAATCCATTTGTCACTTAGCAGGCTGCAGACTCCGTTTGACGGAATGGGTCTGAAGTGTCTGTCGTCCTCTGATCCGCGCGATGGGCCGGCATCCCGAATATGCAGGAATCTCGGGATACGCAGCCTTGTTGCGAATGCTAGTAGCAAGCCGTGCCGGCAAATCCGTCAATATCCACCTGTCAGAAAAATGTTCTCCCCGGTCATGAAACTGCAGGCCTGCGACGACAGGAAGATGGCGGCCCCCACCATTTCTTCCGGCTGCCCGGCACGGCCCATCCAGTTCAGCGTCCGGACGTATTCCCCCCAGCCTTCGGGATCCTCATCACGACGGTGGGCATTGCGGTCGGTGTCGATGAGGCCGGGCGCGAGTGTGTTGAGCAACACATTGTCGCGCGCATAATCCCGCGCCTGACTCTGGATCAGATTGTGCTGCGCAGCCTTGGTGGCGGCATAGGCGGTGACGATGCCCTTCGGCCGCAGCTGATTGACCGAACCGATGGAAACCACCCTGCCCCATTTTCGGGCCGCCATGCGCGGCAAGGCCGCCTGCAGCATATCCACCGTCGAGCCCAGATTGACCGCCAGCTGAAACGCCAGATCGTCCGCTGTCAGTTCCGAAAGCACGGCGTTGATCTGGGCGCTGGCATTGATGACAAGAATATCGACCGGCGCAATCGCCTCGGCCCGTTCGATGAGATCACGACCGGCACCGGGTTCGGACAGATCGCCCGCCAGTTCCTGCGCCGTGCCGCCGCTTGCGACGATCCGGTACTGCACGGGCGCAGCAGCGCCCGGCTTTACGCCATGCAGGATGACACGGGCGCCCGCGCCCGCCAGCCCCTCGGCAATGGCGGCGCCTATGCCACGGCTGGAACCGGTGACGAGCGCCGTGCGGCCCGTCAATCCAAAGACGCTTTCGAGACGCATCCTTTATCCTTCAAACAGCGAGATGCGCGCGCCGGCAATTCCCGGGCGGCAGGAAAACAGGCCGCCGGAGAGCGGCGCATCGGCGAGTGTGGAGGCAGGCAGGCGCGTGCGGGCGCTGGTGATGAACAGCGTCGACAGGTCCGGCCCGCCAAAAGCGATGCTGGAAGGGCGTGGCACCGGCATGTCGATCACCTGGTCCAGCTTGCCGTTCGGAAGATAACGGCGCACGCACCAGCCATCCCAGATGGCGCACCAGACACCGCCTTCGGCATCCACCGCCAGACCATCCGGCCGGCCATCGGCCACCGGAATGCGGGCGAATTCACGGCGCTGCGACAGCGCGCCCGTCGCCGGATCGCAATCATAGGCGTGGATGAGACCGGGCACTGTATCGACGAAATAGAACGTCCTGCCATCGGGGCTCCAGCCGAGACCGTTGGAGACGATGATGCCGCCTTCCTTCCGCTCCGATGCGCCATTGGCATTGATGCGATAAAGCGCACCCGTGGGCTTGGAGGCATCGATCCGCATCGAGCCGACCCAGATCGCGCCATCCGGCCCGCATTTGGCATCGTTCAGGCGGTTATCGGCAATGCCAGCCTCCGGGCTGACGAAGGGTGTCAGCCGGCCGGAGGCGAAATCCAGCCATTCGACGCCATCCTGCGACGCCACCAGCAATCGCCCTCCGGTGACCGGAATGACGGCGCTGACCAGCTTGCCGGTCTCGCAGGTTTCGTTGCGGCCAGTAGCGGGATCGAAGCGGTACACCGCCGGATGCAGGATATCCACCCAGTAGAGCGCGTTTTCCCCCTCGTGCCAGACCGGGCTTTCCCCCAGCTGCGCACCCCAAGGCAGAATGCAGCTGAGTTCGGCACTGGGGCGGCCCGTTGCCGAACGCGGGCGCGGTCGCGAGCTGATCGCCACGGCCCCGGCGGCACCGGTAATGCGGCGGGCGGCGGCAATCAATTCACGCCCGGCGGGATGGATATTGGAGGAATCCAGCCGCGACGACGGCCCGAGCGCAACAAGCACGCCCATCGGCGTATTGTCCCGGCCCATGACAGGGGCGGCGACCGAATTCACGCCCGGCAGATGCTCCTCGTAGGAAATCGAATAACCCCGTGCCCGCGTCAGCGTCAGATCCGCCTGCAGCGCATCGAGGGTGGTAATGGTTTTGGGTGTCTGCAGATCGAGCGTCAGGCGATCCAGCAGCGCGCGGCCAAAGGCGGGGTCCTGAAAGGCGAGCAGCGCCTTGCCCGGTGCGGTGCAATGCAGGGGCACGCGGCGCCCCACCTCGACGCGCACCGAAAGACCGTTCGGCGAGCGTTCGGCGAGATATTGCGTCATGGTGCCGTCAAGCCGGCACAGTGCAACCGTCTCCCCCAGTTCAGCGGCCAGCCGCTCCAGTTCCGGGGTCGCCGCCGAGACGAGATCGAAGCTCTCCCAGACCTTGTGGGACATTTCCAGAAAACGCTGGCCGAGAACGTAGGTGCCACGGGCCTCATCCTGACGGACGAGGCCATAGGCGATGAGGGTCCGCAGGATGCGCGCGAATGTCGGCTTCGGCAGACCGGAAGCCCGCAGCAGCTCGGCAAAACGCAGCGGTTCCGGCGCATCGGCAACCATGTCGAGCAGGGTCAGACCCTTGGCCAGTGCCGCCGTGCCCCCCGGCGTCTCGGGTTTCATTGCCTCTGCTCCTTCGCGAGCCGCTGCCGCCTTGCGGCCGCCGCGTCGTCCAGCATCCGGTCCATCGTCCATTCCGCTTCAAACCCCAAAGTGTTTCTGATCCGCTCGTTGGACGTATGGTAATAAACGCCGTCGCCGGGAAAATCGACTGTCACGATGGGCAGGCCGGTCAGCGCGGCAATCTTCGGCAGAAGCGCGGCGAAATCGGCCGGTTTATCGGCACCGAGATTGAAGGTGCCGCCCGCCGCCTTGGGGTGATCGAGAGCAAGGAGAATGCCCGCCACCATGTCGCGCGTATCGGTTATATGCATACGGAACGGCCGGCCGTTTTCGTTGCGCGCCAGAATGTGCGCGGGTTCGCCGATATCGCGGGACTGGAGCAATTCGGCGATGGCGGTGTTTCCGAAATTCTGCTGCTGGCGGATGCGCGGCCGCAGGAAAAACCGGGGGCCGGAAAAGAAACTGTCCTCGTCCAGCAGCTCCGCCGCATCCTGCGTATGCGAGAAACGCAGGATAACCGTTTCCATCGTGCCGTTTCGTTGGTGAAAGCGCACCAGCTCTTCGCCCAGAAGCTTGGTCAGACCGTACGGCGAATTGGGGCAAAGCGGATGGTCCTCGGTGACCGGCAGGAACTCCGGGCGGTTTTCCGGATAGACCTCGCCCGATGAGGCGAAAACGAACCGCCGCACACCAGCTGCTGACGCCGCATCCAGAAGCCGGCGCGTGCCCTCGACATTGACGGCGAACATGCGGTCGCGATCCGCCGGAGCCCATGACATGAAGGCGCCCAGATGCAGGACGGCGCTCACGTCCTTGATGACCTCGGACAATGCCTGCGCATCCTCCAGCGACCCGACGACTTCCTCGCCGCCGGTTGCCGATGGCCTCAAATCAAAACCGCGAACGGCGCGGCCCTGTGCGCGCAAGGCGGCGACAACGGCACCGCCGACACGGCCTGCCGATCCGGTGACGAGGATCATAGCCGTGCTCCGGTCTTTGCATCGAAGAGATAAAGCTGGGCCGGATCGAAACCGAGCCGGAGCGCCTCATTGCCGGGAAGGCTGCCGGTATGCGAGACGCGCGCGATCAGCCCCTTGGACTTGCCCTCCTCGCCATCCGCGACCCTTGCACCCTCCGCATCGAAATAGACGTATTTTTCCGATCCGAGGCTCTCAACCAGCGTCGGACGGACATCGAAGGTGACCGGCGCATCGCCCAGAACGAGATGTTCAGGCCGCAGACCGACAATCACGCTGCCCTGGCGGCCGACCGCACCCGGCAGGGAAACCGGTTGCCCAAACAGGGTAACAGTGCCGTCACGCAGTTCCGCATTGAGGAAATTCATGCCCGGCGAGCCGATGAAACCGGCGACGAAAAGATTGGCCGGATTGTTGAAAAGCTCGTCCGGTGCGGCGATCTGCTGGATGATGCCGCCCTGCATGATGACGACGCGGTCCGCCATCGTCATCGCCTCGACCTGATCATGCGTCACATAAACGGTGGTGACACCGATGCGCTTGTGCAATGCGCCGATTTCGGCACGCATGTGGACGCGCAGCTTGGCATCGAGGTTGGACAGCGGCTCATCCATCAGGAAGGCCTGGGGCTGGCGCACGATGGCACGGCCAAGTGCCACGCGCTGGCGCTGGCCGCCCGAGAGATCCTTGGGCTTGCGATCGAGATAGGGTGTCACTTCCAGAATGCGCGCCGCATCATCAACCCGGCGGTCGATCTCGGCCTTGTCGGTGCCGCGCATCTTCAGGCCGAAGCCGATATTCTGGCGAACGGTCAGGTGCGGATAAAGCGCATAGTTCTGGAACACCATGGCGATGTCGCGGTCACCCGGCGCCAGATCCGTCACTTCGTTATCGCCGATGAAGATCTGGCCTTCGCTTGCCGGTTCGAGGCCGGCGAGGATTTTCAGCATCGTCGACTTGCCGCAGCCGGAAGGCCCGACCAGCACCACGAACTCGCCGTTCTCGATCTCAAGCGAAAACGGCCTGAGCACGTTGAGCGCGCCATAGGACTTGCTGACGTTGCGAATGGAAATATTGGCCATGCTTATTTCTCCGCGCCAGCGGTGAGGCCGCCGACCAAATAACGTTCAAGGAACAGGTAGATTGCGATGATCGGCAGCGCGATGAACACGGATGCGGCGGAGATGTCGTTCCAGTAGGTGACATATTCGCCCTGCATCGTGGTGATGCCGAGATTGGCCGTCCAGTTGTCCGGCGAGTTGACGAGGAAGGTGCGCGCATAGGCATAGTCTGCCCAGCTGAGCACGAAGGCATAAAGTGCAGTGGCGGCAAGCCCCGGCGTGGCGATGGGAAGCACGACGCGCACCATCGCGCCGATCGGCGAGCAGCCGTCGACCATGGCAGCCTGTTCCAACTCTTTCGGAATGGTGTCGAAATAGCCTTTCAGCATCCATGTGGCGAAAGGAATGATCATTGTCGAATGCGCCAGAACCAGCGTCCACAGGCTGCCGATCAGGCCGAAGCTGGAAAAGATCGAAAACAGGGGAATGACCAGCAGCGTCGCGGGCAGCATCTTCGCCGTCAGGACGAAGAGACCCATGGTCGCGCCACCCCGCATGGAATAACGCGACAGCGCATAACCGGCGCTGACCGAAACCAGCATCGACAGCGCCACCGAGCCGATAGCCGCCAGCATGGAATTCCAAAGCCACAGCAGGATCGGTTTTGCCGCCCAGACACGGGCGAAGATGTCCCACTGCGGATCGTTCGGCCAGAAGGTCGGCGGCAGGCGGTAAAGCTCATCGGTGGTGGAAAGTGCCGTGACCAGCAGCCAGTAGACCGGGAACAGGATCATCACCAGCGTGAAAATCACAGTCGCGTAAAGGGCAAGGCTCTGTAAAAATGTCCGTTTCATCAAAGCCTCCTCAATAGATCGATTTCGAACGCCGGCCGAGCATCAGGAGGCTCGCGACGATGCAGATCACCAGTGTCAGCACGCCCACGGCGGCGGCACGACCGAAATTGTGATACTGGAAGGCCTGGTCATAGGTCATGATCGACAGTGTCTGGGTTGAACGCAGCGGCCCGCCGCCGGTCAGAACCTTGATGATGGAAAAGTCGCGGAATACCCAAAGCAGCGTCAGCACCAGCGTCACGCCCAGCACCGGCATCAAAAGCGGCATGGTGATCCAGCGGAAGCGCTGCCACACACTCGCACCATCGACCTTCGCCGCCGCATAATAATCGGCGGGGATGGACTGCAGGCCAGCCAGACACATGATCGAGACGAAAGGAAAACCTTTCCATACCATGGTGATCGCCACGGCCCAGAAGGCGGCCGTGGAACTGCTGACCCACGGGATCATCTGGTCGGTAAAACCGAGCTTGATCGCCAGCCAGCCGAACAGGCCGAAGGAAGTGTCGAACATCCACGCAAAGATGACGACCGCGATGATTTCCGGCACGGCCCAGGGCAGCGCCATTCCCAGCCGTGCGACGGTGCGGCCCTTGAAACGGTTATTGGCCAGAAGCGCCGTGCTGAGGCCAACCGCGACGCTGCCGGCGGTAACGACGATGACCAGCTTTAGCGTTACCCAGCAGGCCAGCCAGAATTCCGGCGACGAGAACAGCCAGGTGTAATTGCTCAGCGAAAACGGCCGGCTGGCGCCGCCAAGCCTTGGTATCTTGACCTGCTGGAACGACAGGTCAACGGCCAGCACGAGCGGCCAGACGATGATGGCGGCAACCATCAGGACCGCGGGCGCGATCAGAATATAGCCGAGGAGATGTTGCCGGCTGGGACGCGCAAGATCGAAGAACTTGCGACGCCCAGCCCGAACGGGTTCGGTCATGGATGGTCCTCCTGCCGGATGCGAATGATGGCCATGGCCCTTTACGGGCCATGGCAGGACAACGGGATCAGGACAATGGGGGATCAACCCTTGATGGCTTCGGCCTTTGCCTGCATGGTTTTCGCCACCTCCGCCGGATCGAGATCCTGAATGATCATCCGCTGGCTTTCTTCCATCACCATCTTGCTGAACTCGTTGTAGAAAAGCTCAAGCCCGGTCGGAATGCGGTCGATACCGGCTTCCGACGCGGCCTTCATCGTCTCGATCAGCACCGGAAAATGAGGGATGGTCTTTTCAACACCCGAGACGTCGGCCTTCGGGCCTGGCGGGGTGTTGCCGCCAAGGGTGGCATAGCTGCGCTGGAATTCCGGCGTCATCGTTAGCTTGATGAAATCCCAGACCAATGCCTTCTGGTCGTCGGGAATATCTGCCGGCATGGCAAGCACGTTGGAAGACCCGCCAAGCGGCGGATGAAGCGGCGGCGCGACATAAACGATGTCACTCTTGGCCGAACCCTTTTCGGTCGTGCCATAAAGCCACGGTCCATCTAGCCGCATGGCCATCTTGCCATCGGCAAACAGCTTGCGCACGTCGCTGGCGCTCATGTCCACCGGACTGATCCCGCTCTTCATCACAGTCTTCCAGCGGGTCAACCCCTCCACCATCTGTGGCGTGTCGATGGTGATGTTGCCGTCCTTGTCGGTCCAGTAGGCGCCGGCGTCGAGGATGTAGTTCAGCATTTCCGTCAGATATTGCCCCGGACCACCCTTGGTTTCATGGCCTGTACCAAACTGGTCGATAATGCCATCGCCGTTCAGATCCTTGGTCGTCGCTTTGGCAGCGGCCAGGAACTCGTCATAGGTCTTCGGAACCGCAACGCCCGCCTCTTCCAAAATCTTCTTGTTATAGGCCATGACGAAACCGAAATAGTTGGTCATGATGCAGACGGTTTCGCCGTTCCATTCGCATTTCTGCTGGCCGGCCCAGCCGGTCATGTCGATGCCGTCCTTCTTCAGCCACGGGTCGAGAGGCTCGAGCCAGCCGCTATCGGCAAACATCTGGAATTCGAACGACGCCAGATGCACGATCTGCGGCGGCTGGTTGGCCGCAAAAAGCGTCGTCATCGTGTCGGCATAGGAGCTGCGCTCGGCCTTGGTGAATTCGATTTTCACGCCCGGATGCTGTTTCTCGAAGGCGGCGATGGCGGAGCGCCACCATTCGCCTGTGCCGGCATCATCCGTCTGCCAGGAAATGAATTTCAACACCGTATCGGCCATGGCGGGCGCTAATCCCCCCACGGTCATCAGCATCGCGGTCGCTGTGCCAAGCGCCAGCTTTTTTATTCTTTTGGTCATGGGTTCCTCCTCCAGAAAACCAGTTCAGATACGTTCAATAACGGCGAGCGCCGCCTCCGACGGCTTGACGCCAAGTCCCGGGCCGGATGGCAGGTGATATCTCCCCTCTCGGCAATCCATGTCGCCGGCGAGCAGGCGGCGGTTGGGCTCGAAAATCGAGTGCTGGAACTCGTGACCCTTCAGGGTCGGCAATGTCGACGACGCCTGCAGGCTCGCAGCGAGGAAGATGCCCGCACCGACGGTTGCGTGCGGGATCACGTCAATGCCGTGCTCGGCGGCAAGAGCGCCGATGCGGATGAAATTGGTAATGCCCTTGTGGCCCATTTCCGGCTGCACGATCGCGATGCGGCAGCGTTCGATGCGGGCGCGCATGTCCCAATGGGTGCGCCATTCCTCACCAACAGCGATCGGGACG
This sequence comes from Agrobacterium sp. YIC 4121, assembly GCF_002008205.1. Lineage (NCBI taxonomy): Bacteria > Pseudomonadati > Pseudomonadota > Alphaproteobacteria > Hyphomicrobiales > Rhizobiaceae > Agrobacterium > Agrobacterium sp. YIC 4121. The sequence continues at coordinate 109,375 of NZ_MRDI01000015.1, forward strand.
TCTGTTCCCTTCGAAACCTTTTCCAGCCCTGCGATATCCTCCGTCCAGACCGGCGCTTCGGCAAACCACGGGTCGGAGGGTTTCATTTCGGCAATGAGTTCCAGCGCCCGCTCCGGCGTCTGGTTCCAGTGCATGTCGGCGGCAATCTTCGCCTGAGGCCCAAGCACCTGCCGCAGATTGGCGATTTCCGCCGCCGGGCCATCGTCAGCCACCGGCGTTGCGAATTTGAAAGCATCAAAACCGCGATCCTGCCAATATTTCGCCAATTCCCCGCGCGCTTTCAGTGTCTTTTCGGGCAGGCCTGAAACATAGGCCGAGAAGCTGTCGACCCCGCCGCCGAGAAGGTCGCGGATGGATTTTCCGGCTTCCTGCCCGGCAATGTCCCATAGCGCGATATCAAGCGCGGCAAGCGCATCGACATAAAAGCCGCCGGTATAACCACGTACCCGCATCATGTCGTAAAGGTCGTCATAAACAGCCGAAGGATCGGACGCATCGCGGCCGATCACGAAACCGGCGAGAAGATCATTAATGAGGGCGGCGACCGCGCCGGGGGCGACGATGCCATAGGTCTCGCCCCAGCCGACAGTGCCGGCCCCGGTGGTCATGCGCACCAGCACGCTGCGGTCGAAAGTGGGATAGACCGTGCGATTGCCCTTGCGCACGATGTAGCCGTTGGGATTGACCACCTCGCCTTCCCTGAGCGCGCCGAGATAGGGAACCTTGCGCGGCTGGGTCAGTGTGAAGACTTCGACTGTTGCGATGGGGCTGTTCATGCGGCCTCCGCGGCAACAAGGCCGAGTTCGACCAGATTGGCGTCAATATCGGCAATGGCCGCCGCATCAAGCTCGGGTGTCGGCGCACGCACAGCGACGCCTTCGATCACGCCGCGACGGGCGAGCACATATTTGGTCAGCCGCATGCGATAGACCGCCTGCAACACCAGAAGCGGCAGGGTGCGGACATAAATCCGACGCGCCTCTTCCTGCCGCCCGGCAACAAGCGCCCGGTCGATGGCCACATGTTCCTCGGCGATCTCCAGCGCCGGCATGGCTGCCGTAGCACCTCGGGCATATTCGTCGAGAATATAACGCGCGCCGCCGCCACCGATGACGCCCTTCAGGGTCGAAGGCGCATGGGCGATGATATGGCTGATGGCCGGGCCGGCCGGAAGGGTCTCTTCCTTGACATAGGCCACCTGCGGCAACGCCCGCACGATTTCCACGATCGCCTGCGGCGAGAGGTCGGAGCCGCGCGGCGCAGGCGCATTCTGCAGGATGATTTCAACCTCGGGCAGTGCCTCAACGATCCGGCCGAGGAATTCGATCAGCGCCGCCGCATCTGTGCCGACCGATTTGGGTGGCTGCACCATCAGGTGGCGAATGCCGAGCGCCGATGCCGTCCGTCCGTGCTCGACCACCTCACGCCAGTCGGCCGCACTGGCGCCGGCCACGACCGGCACCCGACCGGCCACCGCATCCACGACGATCTTCAGCAGCGTTGCGCGCTCGGCGGCATTCAAAGCCTCCACCTCGCTGGCGAAACCGGGAAACACGACACCATCCACGCCCTTGTCGAGCGCAAAGACCACCAGCCGCTTCATACCTGCTTCGTCAATGCCGCCATCCGCCAGAAACGGCGTGGGCAGAACAGGCAAAATCCCCTTGAGGCCAGCCACCATCTTTCTCCTCCCAATTAAGTATCATATTTTGATACCTTGAATTCACTAATTGACACTACATAGACTTGCACCTTATGACAAGCCCCAAGATGAAATGAACGAGGAGGTTCAAGGCATGGCAGCAGCGGCGGCATCGATCATCGTTGATTGGGGAACGACATCACTGAGGGCGACGCTCGTTGGTGAAGACGGCGAAGAACTCGATCATCTGGAAACCGCCGACGGTATTTCGAGCCTTGGCAAGGGTGAGCACGAGGCGGCGCTGATGGCGGCACTCGCACCCTGGTTCTCGCGCCACGGGCCCCTGCCCGTCGCCGCGCTCGGCATGATCACCAGCCGCAACGGCTGGGTCGAAGTCGCTTATGTGCCGTGCCCGGCAGGCCCGACGGAACTTGCCGCCGGCACTGTGCGCAGGTCGCTGCCGAACGGCTCCGATCTCGTCTTCCTGCCGGGTCTAAACGACCCCGCGCGCCAGCCCTTTCCGGACGTGATGCGCGGCGAAGAAACCCAGATCGTCGGCCACGGCCTCTGCGAAGACGCCACCCTCATCATCCCCGGAACCCACAGCAAATGGGCGCGGGTGAAGGCGGGGCGGCTTGACGGTTTCCAGACATTCGTCACCGGCGAAGTCTTCAACCTGCTCATCAATCATTCCTTCATCGCGCGCGGCTCCACGCAGCCGCCGGTCGACGATCCGGAGGCCTATCGCTGGGGTCTGAAAGAGGCAAAACGATCCGCCGCCATGCTGTCTCTCATGTTTTCGGCGCGAACCGGCGGGCTTGCCGGCCGGCTTTCGCCGGATCAGCTGCGCTCCTATGTTCGGGGACTGGTCATCGGGCAGGAGTTTAGGCAGGCCCGTGAGGCTGGATGGTATGCGGAAGGAGACGAGGCAGCTATCGTCGGCAATGACGGGCTGAACGATCTCTATCTGGTTGCCGCAGATGTGTTCGCGCTCAGGACATCGATTGGCGCGGACGACGTCCTGACGAAAGGGGCCCTGACCGTCCTGCACCAAGCGCTTTCGTAACCTCAGCCGACCGCGGGATGCCGAAATGGCGGCATCCGCATTTCAGCCCACATGTTTTTAGGACCGTCATGTACGACTTCCCGGCCAATATCGGCACCAGCCGTCACGAAAACGATATCATTGCCATTCTGGCCCGCCTTCAGCGCATCGGCCTTCCAGACAATCCGATAGCCTTTTATGGCTCATCCTCGTTTCGAATCTGGAGCTCCGTCACCGAGGATCTCGGCTCGCTGGATATCGTCAATCTGGGATTTGGCGGCGGCACCTACCTCTCCGCCAGCCACTACCTGCACCAGCTCCTGGTTCCCTTAAAGCCAGGCAGAGTGGTGCTTTATTTCGGCGAAAACGATATTGCCAGTGACGGCCTCAAGGCTCAGACGACGTTTCGGCACCTGCAAGATTTGCGCGACAGCGTCTCTCGAGCGCTCCCGCAGGCGGACGTGTTTGTTCTGGCGATCAAGCACAGTCCGGCGCGCTGGATTTACCGTCATGAATTCGATCTTTTCAACCAGACGGCGCGCGACTGGTGCAACGGTCGCGAACGCACGACATGGCTTAATCCGAACGCCGGCCTCATCGGTGAAAATGGTCTGCCGATGTTCCGTTATTATTTGCCAGATCTGGTTCATCTGAATGCAGCAGGCTATGCAGTCTGGTCGGAAGCGCTCAGAAAAACGTCGGTCTGCTGAACAGAGCTGGCTCGGGAAATTTGAACGGGGGGAGAAGTGGAATTTCTGCCTGACTTCGGCTTAGATGCCGGGAACAGGAGATACGAAATTCAAATCACCTCCAAAATACGCTTTAAGATGCTGACGCTGGTACATACACAAATCGCGGGTGGATTCTTTTCAGTAGCCACGGCCAGAACATGAGTCGCATCAAGTTGACGCCATCGTCCATATAAACGTTCAATCGGAAGTGCCGCGATAAAGGTCTCGGAATCTTCTGTGTCGATCACAACCTCCGTGAGCGGAATCACGAGACCTGCCCCATTGGCTTTGACAGCGGCCTCCTTCGCGGTCCACATCTTCAAAAATCCGACGTTTTTCGCATCCATTGGCGCGAGGAAAGCTGAGGTAATTTCCTTCCAGAAATCTTCCTCCCTCTCGGATTCGACATCAACACCGATACGACCCGACCGCGAAAACGCTACGACAACCCAGTTGCCGCCATGCGAGAGATTAAAATCCAGAGGGCCGGCGTTTACCAGGAAAGGCTTGCCACCCGCTGCGCGCGAAAAATGAAGGTCTGCGGTTTCCATTCCGACGGCCGCACCGACCAGTAAGCGCTTGAGGACATGCGCTCCTTGAAAACGGAGACTATCCTCCAACTTATGGAAGCGCTGCGCTTGGGCCCACTCGACGTCGTTGAGAACCGCAGCCGCATCGTAAACTGCAAGAATTTCGGAGACAGGGATTGCAACGACAATACCTGCGTCGGCCTCACCCTTATCAAACATTTTCAAAGTCGGTCATACCATCCACTTTTGCGCATCTCTTTTCGGAAGAAGCTCTTTTGCTTCTATCGCAGAATAGACAATCGAGATCATCATCATTCTCCCCCTTCCACTAGAACAGTCATCACAGTTTTTGGCAGCGACGATCAACCCTAAACGTCAGCGCCCCAACACCGGTGTCCATCAATATTTTTCATGACAAGTCCTAAAGAGCCGATCCTGTTCGTCTAAACAACGAGAAGAAATTCGCATGTTCCGTTTCTCGGTGTCACCATGCATCGGATCGAAGGGTCGCATATGCTTGCCCCGCAAGCGTTTGCGCGCTTCATCGGCAAACTGGGCCAGCTTTGGCAAACCGATGCGGTGCAGGCAAGGGCTATTTCAGCGAGAGAGGCATGAGCCTGATTTGAGATGCGAACCTGATGGATGCGGCAGACGATGAGACATCTTGAAACTGCCGGCGTCCCCGAAGCCAGCGATATTCTGACGGAAGCGACCGTTCTCCAGCAGACCATGTGGCCCGAAGTGCCGTGCAGCACCGGCGCATTGCTTCACGGCTGGACAACCGCTGCCGAACTGTTTTCCAGCCCTTCGGCATTGCAGGAATTCCTTGATTATGAGGGGTCGTTCGATCCCGGCGTAGATCTCAAAAGCCGCGCCGCATTTCTGATGAGCGACTATTGCTACATCTTCTTCATGGCCACCGTGCCGTTGCTGGTTAGCCGCGGCATTGTGCCTGATATGTCGCCTGATGCCTTTTCGCTGCAGTTCTATACCCATCATGGCGAGCATGACGGGGAGCCGATGACAGTGCGGCGTGCCCGCGTGAGGCTGTTGTCGCCGCAGATTTTTGCGGATCGGGATGACGGGCCGCATTCGACGGTCACGGACCACGCAGGCCTGTGCGAGCATTTCAGGATGGGCGTCGAGCAACATTTCCATCCGCTGGTGGAAGCATTGGCAAAAAGAACCGGCTTTTCGAAGAATGCGCAGTGGCGGCTGGTGGGAGACGCCATCGCCGGCAGATTTCTCGACGTTGGAAGACGGTTCGGCTGTCTCGCCGATGCAATTGCAACAGCAATGGCGATCGTCAAGGTACAGGGATCGCCGCTGAACAACCGCCAGCTGGGGTATTTTGACCTCACCCTGCACGACATCGCATTGAAGGAACCATTCACCTACACGTTTCGCGCGCGTGGCGGATGCTGCCGGTACTATACCGTTAAAGGTGCGGAAAAGTGCCCGACCTGCGTATTGAAGTCGAGCGATGAACGGGACGCCTGTCTGCTACAGGAAATGCGTGCCCATTTCTGCCTGAAGTAGAATTATTATTTTTCATAAATTTATTTCGACTTGGGAGTCCCATAGTCCCTTCCCTGTTCGTCTTCAGCATGAGTGGGCGGATATTGCCGCCTTTTGTCTGAAACGCTTATCAAGTGCGCGGGAGCGGGGGCTTCAATGGAATGCAAGGGAATTAACGGCAGAACGGCTCGAACTGGTCTGGCTGGATGGGTGGCGATGCTGCTCGCAACGTCGGTTTCTGCTCTGGCGATGCATGTGCCGGCCGCAGCGCAAGGCACCGAACAGGCAAGCGCCTCGCCGCGACAGATTTCGATTGCCGCCGGGCCGCTTACCTCCGCGCTCAATCAGCTCGCCACGCAAACCGGCCTGCAGATCATCTTTGACGGTTCGATTGCGAATGGCAAAACGTCTAACGGCGCCAGCGGCAATCTCACACCTTCCCAGGCGCTCAGCTCAGTGCTTGCAGGGACCGGTGTCCAGTCGCGGTTTGCCGGCCAGAACCAGATCGCCCTCAGCCTTGCGGCGGCTCCTGCAGATGCCGCAGCCGTCGGTGCCGACGGCACGACTCAGTTGCAGGCCATAACGATTTACGGTTCACGCAACGCCACTACGCTTGCAAGCGCATCCTCGAGCATCGGCATCGTCAACGCAGAACAGATCGCCGACGGTCAGATCAGAAGTTTCCGCGATAGCTTCCGTCGCATGGCAAACGTCATGGACGGCGACTGGGCCGATGCCGGCTTCATCATTCGTGGTGTCAGCTCGGAAGGTCTTGTTCCCGGCGGCGCGCCTCTGGCGACACTTTACATCGACGGCGTCCAGCAGACGGTGCGTGGGGCACGCCGCGGGGCACGCGGGCTGTTTGACGTGGAGCAGGTCGAAGTCTATCGCGGCCCGCAGTCCACCCTGTCGGGCCGCGCTGCCATGGCCGGCGCCATTTACATAAAGACCAAGGATCCCACCTTCGAAAAAGAGGCGGAGCTCTCGACCACAATCGCCACCGGCAATCTTTACGGCACCGGCTTCATGTTCAATACGCCGCTGGTGGACGATCAGATCGCCATTCGCATGTCTGGTGAGATCCAGCGCAGCAAGAACGATATCAATTACCCGACCTTCGAGCGTTATGAGAACTACAACGAGTTCACGCACGACTTTTATTATCAGGTCCGGGGCAAGGTCCTGTTTGAACCGGCGGAGATGCCGGAGACGCGCGCGCTTCTCAGCTATTCGTTTTCACATGACAACCCCGCGGTTCGCGATATTGGCGGCCCCAAAGGCTCCATCCCCTTCAGCTTCGATCAGAAACGCGGCGACTACCTCATTCCGGCCTACATAGAATATCGCCCGACCGATGTGCATAATGTTGGGTTGGAGGTAACACATGATTTTTCAGACGAGTTAAAGCTGACCTCACTTTCCGCCTTCAGCTATTCCGATGCCGATCGTCTTTCAGTCAATTACGGAACTCCGGGCGAGATTGACACCTATCACGGCTACTACAAGGAATGGATCGCCTCCCAGGAAGTGCGCCTCAATTATGAAGGTGACAAATGGGACTGGGTCGGCGGCGTCTATTTTTCCTATGAAGATGAAAAAAATTTCTATGACCGCACCATTCCGCTGACCGCCACCGTCAAGCGTAACCAGGTTCAGCGCAACACGCAGAAATCGTTCAACGCCGCCCTGTTCGGAGAGGCGACCTACGAATTCGTTCCAACATGGAAAATTACCCTCGGCGGCCGGCTGGACTACACGGATCAGGACATAACGCAAAATCTGGTACGCACCCAGCCTCTTGGCGGCAGGACGACAGTGATGACGGACTATGCCGCGTCCTTCAGCGAGGTCAATTTCGTACCGAAAATCGGCCTTTCGAAAGAGCTGACTGACACACATACGGTTGGGGTTACCTATTCCCAAGGCTTCCGGACAGGGGGGGCGAGCTACGATTCGTATCGGCGCACGGCCTATAATTACGAACCCGAAAAGGCATCGACCTACGAGATTTTCTATAAGGGCTCGTTCATGGATGACCGGCTGACCGTCAATTCAAACGTGTTCCTGACCAAATATTCGGACCAGCAGGTTCTGATGCAGCTGGATCCGACGGACCTGCTAAGCCGGCGCATCATCAACGCCGCGTCGTCGGAAGCATGGGGCTTCGAGTTCGAGCCGGCGTTCAAGGTCACTGACAACCTCGAAACCTTCGCATCGCTCGGCTACGTCCATACCGAATTCAAGAATTTCAACGATCTGACCTATGGCAATCTGTCCGGCCTGCCGTTCCCGGAAGCGCCGGAGTGGTCGCTGGGTCTCGGCGCTCGCTACACGTTCGATAATGGCGTCTATGTCGGCGCCGACGCCAAATATACCTCGAGCTACCTGGCCCGTCTGGGCAGCCTGCCGCACGATTATCTCGACAGCCGTTGGATCGTAAACCTGCAGGCGGGCTATAAGACCGAAAGGTGGGAGGTCAACGCCTTTGCGCAGAACCTTCTGGATGAGAAATATTTTGTCTACAACGACAACAATATTGCCGCCACGCTCGGGGAGCGCCGAAACGTCGGCCTGAACCTCAAGGTCAAATTCTGATGCGTTTCCTGCGCGGCTCCATGCCGCGCAGGCTTCCATTTCTGGAGTAACGAATGATCCTGCGATCGTTTCTCATCTTGCTGATGGGACTTTTTGCCTCCGGCGCTTCAGCGCAATGTTCGGGCCGGTCCTTCACATCCGGCGTATATGGCGCACCGATCTGCGTACCAGACACGCCCCGCAGGATCGTTGTGCTCGATCCTTTCTATAATCTTGGAATGGCGCTTGAACTCGGCCTGCCTTTGGTCGGCGCACCGCTTATGTCCGTTCAAGACCACGAACTGAAAGAAAAAGCCGAGAAGGCGGCGGTCGCCGATATTGGCGAAGCACGGCAGCCGAGCCTCGAGCGCATCGTGGCCCTGAAACCGGACCTGATTATAGGGGATGCCGCCCTGCACGGCCAGTCCTACCAGAACTTCGCCAAGATTGCGCCGACCGCGCTCATCGATGCAAAGAGCTGGAAAGACCATTTCCGCACATTGGCGCTCCTTTCAGGCAAGAGTGACGAGGCGGCAGCGATGCTGGCCGGTTACGAAAAACGAGTTGCCGCCATCAGAGAGACGACCGCTTCCCATAAGGTATCGGTATTGCGGGTGACGCCCAGCGGTTTTCATGTCTATCTCGACGGTCCGGCCGCCTATGCGCCTTATGAGGTTCTTCGTGATGCCGGCGTAAAACGGAGTGCGTACGAAACGACTGAGGACAATACGGTCTTCAAACGGCCCGAATGGGAGGACCTTGCACTCCTCGACGGGAACATCCTGCTTTACGTCGTTGCCGGCAGATATGACACAACCATGGACGATGCGCTTGCCGACCGCACGACCAGCAACCCCTTTTGGCAAATGTTGCCGGCAGTCGCATCCGGAAACGCCCACCGGGTCAAGCGCGAAACATGGATGAGCTTCAACGGCATCGGCTCCGCCAACAAAGTTCTCGATGACATCGAGCAATATCTGCTGGATAAGCCGTGACATCGTTTCGCGGACTATCGAATGCGGAAAGACCGATACATCCTCGCCGCGCGGAATTTTTCTGCGCGGTCCTGCTTCTGCTCGCCATCGCTGGCCTGCTGTTTTCCGCAATGCTGGCAGTAATCGCTGGCCCGACGCCCTTTTCACCGTCGACGGTGCTCTCTGCAATCTTTCGCTTTGACGGCTCGCGTGATCATCTCGTCGTGATGTTGCTGCGCTTGCCACGCGTCGCAGCGGCCATGATCGCCGGAGCGGGCCTGGCCGTCTCAGGCGCAATCATGCAGGCCGTGACGAAAAACCCTCTGGCTTCGCCGGGTCTGCTCGGCATCAATGCCGGCGCCGCTTTCGCAGTCGTGGCCAGCCTGTCGATCATCGGCGTTTCGGGCGACGCGCTGGTCTGGTATGCCTTTGGCGGCGCAGCTTTTGCCGCGTTCTGCGTTTTCGTCATTGGTTCTATCGGGCGTGTGGGCGCGACCCCGCTGATCATGGTGCTGGCTGGAGCGGTGGTCGCGACATTCCTCACCTCGCTTACTACGGCAATTCTGATCTTCGACCAGACGACACTTGATGCGGTGCGTCTGTGGACCGTCGGTTCCTTGAGCGGCCGGACGCTGGATCAGGTCATCACCGTCATGCCTTATTCGCTTGCGGGGCTGTTCGGATCACTTGTCCTTGCCCGACATCTGACGACCTTGAGCCTTGGAACCGATGTCGCCACCGCGCTTGGCCAGAACCCGGCCCTCTGGCGCAGCCTGTCGGTCGTCATCGTCATTCTCCTGTCCGGCAGCGCCGTCGCACTTGCCGGACCGGTCGGCTTCGTCGGTCTCGTTGTGCCGCACATCGTCCGCCTAGCTATCAGCATGGATTACCGTTGGGTCATTCCCTTCAGCGCCGTCATCGGTGCGATCATGGTGGTTCTCGCCGATCTCGCCGGACGGATCATCCTCGCCAACCAGAGTTTTCCTGTTGGCGTCACGATGGCGCTGATTGGAGCGCCGTTTTTCCTCTGGCTGGCACGTTATCGCACGGGGGCAGGCAAGCCGTGACACGCGCGATAACTGTTCTGATCACTCTTAACCTGCTGGCCGTGGTTGCTGCAATGATGTGGGGTGACCAATCGATTGCCTGGCGTGACGTTGCCGATGCGGTCATCGGCACGGCGTCACCCGATCTGCAGATGATTGTCATCGAATTCCGGTTATCGAGGGCTATTCTGGCTCTGCTTGCGGGCGCAGGCCTTGCCGTTGCGGGAACGATTTCGCAAACCGTCATGCGCAATCCCCTTGCGGAACCCGGCGTTCTGGGCATCAATGCAGGCGCAGCGCTTTTCGCAAGCGTAGTGATCATCGTTTTTGCCGATGTTTCACCAGCCGTTCTGCCATGGGCTGGCTTTGCGGGGGCCGTCACCATGGCGGCGGCGGTTTACGCCCTGTCCTGGAAACGCGGAACCTCCTCTCTGCGGATCATCCTTGTCGGCATCGGCTTAAGCGCGCTCGCCGGCGCGGGAACCAGCTTTCTGACCGCATTCGGCAATGTCGTCGATGTTCAGCGCGCGATGATCTGGCTTTCGGGCAGTGTCTACGGCGCCGACTGGACAAAGGTCCAAAGTCTCCTGATCTGGCTCGCCGCTCCGCTCGCCCTGAGCTGGTTCTCCTGCCGGCAACTGGATCTCATCCGTTTCGGCGACGATGTGGCGACGGGATTGGGACAGAGAGTCAATCTCATGCGGGCATTCCTGATATTGCTCTGTACATTGATATCGGGAGCGACCGTCGCCATGGTCGGGCTGGTGGGTTTTGTCGGACTGATCGCGCCGCATATTGCAAGGCGGATCGCCGGCCACTCCCATGTTGGCCTCATCCCCGTTGCCGGGCTGACAGGCGGTCTATTACTCTCGATCGCCGATATTGTCGGCCGCACCGTCATCGCGCCGGCGCAGCTGCCAGCCGGTATCGTCACTGCCCTGCTGGGCGCTCCTTTTTTTGCCTATCTTCTGAAGGGCCGCAGGCATGTCTGAACACTATCGCCTCGCGACACGGGAGCTTTCCCTCGGATATAACGGCTCCATTATTGTCGATGACCTGAGCCTGAACATTCCATCCGGACGCTTCACCGTTCTCGTCGGCCAAAACGGCTGCGGCAAATCCACGATATTGCGCGCGCTTGCCGGGCTTCTCGCCCCGATGAAGGGAGAGATATTTCTCGACGGCAGGCCGACACGGAAAATGCCATCACGGGAAAGGGCAAAACAGATCGGCGTCCTCACGCAAGGGCCTCAGGCCCCTGAAGGATTGACGGTTGCCGAGCTGGTCCGTCAGGGGCGTTATCCGCATCGCAGGCTTTTCGAGCGATGGTCCAGCCGTGATGAGGATGCCTGCGCCCATGCCCTTGATCTCACCAACATGACGGCGCTCTCAGACCGACAGGTGGAATCCCTGTCAGGCGGCCAGCGACAACGCGCATGGATCGCCATGGCGCTCGCTCAGGAAACGGACATTCTTCTTCTCGATGAACCGACGACGTTCCTCGATCTCGCCCACCAGATCGAGATACTCGATTTGATCCGGCAGCTTGTTCGTGATCGGGGTCGCACCATCGTCGCGGTGCTCCATGATCTCAATCAGGCTGCCCGTTACGCCGATGAGATTTTTCTCATCAGGGATGGCAGGATATTTGACGCCGGAACGCCAGACGCCGTCATTACCGACAGGAATGTTCTCGATGTCTTCGGCGTCAACGCCGTCATCATGCCGGATCCGCTTTCGGGAACACCGATGTGTGTCCCCGTCCCGTCCCGCTGTTGAGGCGAGCTGCGACCTGTGGCGGCCTCGCAACATTGGTTGGCTTTTTCGTAAATTGCAATCCTGCCTCACGCGTCCCCAGGTCTTACTCCGCAGGGCCAAAAGATGTAATGAATCCAGACATAAACATGATAAAAAATATCCTCTTTTATGCAGCGAAGGATTTTTTCTCGGCACAAACCGTAAATCATTGCACTTGCATCGCTTTTTACCCACCAGTAGAAATTCCACTACGGCAATGATGGGTCAAAACTCTGCTGCCGGATGATAACTTGGGTCGGACGAAAGCCTTGGAGAGCTCCGGTTTGCGCTCCTTATTCGCCCCCTTCAGTTGTCGCAGATTGCAGCTTGCGGAGGATCAGGAAAGCGATGCGGACGTCGACGGCCAGCCTCAATGAAAGTGACGGAACCGACCTCTTGAACAGGGCGATCGTCGAGCATTACGGCGACATCATCAAGGCAGTGGGCGGACGCAGCCGGTCAGACGGGGCCGCGCGGGAAATCGTTCACGACCTCTACGTAAAACTCGCATTGCAGCCGGACGCGCTCTCCGGCAAACGATCTATAAAAGCATTTCTGTGCCGCGCCGCATCCAATATGCGGATCGACCGGATCAGACGCGAGCAGTTCGAGTCCCGACTTTTCTCCGGCTCGGATGAAGATGCGAAAGCGGTAGTGGCGACGGACAGCGCTCCCGACCAGGGGATGGACGTCGAAGCGCGGCTGGCGATCCTCAAACAAGCCATTGCCGACCTGCCTGAAAAACGGCGGGCGGCATTCGTGCTGCACAGGCTGCATCATCTCTCACCGGACCAGATCGCTTCGAAGCTGAAAATTTCGCGCAATATGGTTGACCGGCACCTCAGGCGCGCACTCAGCCATTGCCTCGACCGCCTTTTCGAAATGGAGTAAACATCCCAATCCAAGCAGTTCATTCGTCTACACATTGGAGAGCATAATTGGAGCGTTCCGTGAAACGTAGACGTCTGACGCGCGATCAGCGCAAGCGAAACAGAGAGGCAGCCGACTGGGTCTTTCGCAACCGCGACCCCGAACAGCCGGAAACGGAGCGGGCGGAGTTCCGTCGCTGGATGGAGCTGGATCCGGAGAACTGTCAGGCCTACACGGCTGCGAAGCGCATTCTCGGCGAAGCGAGAACTGCGATCCGGTCCGATGCCGGGCTTCGTGATATGCCGGTTGACACCTCACCACGTGGGCGCAACGCGATCATCTCTTCAATCGTGGCAATCATTTCGGCCGGAGCACTCTTCATTGCCCTGGACGGCCCCATGCGTCTGAGTGCCGATATTATGTCCGGCGCCGACGAAATGCCGGAAGTCACGCTGGAAGATGGTTCGCGGGTTCAGTTGAACGCGTCGTCGGCGATCACACTCGATTTCACCAACGGCCGAAGGACGGTTCGGCTCCTGCGCGGTCAGGCATTCTTCCAGGTGGCCCCGGATGAGAGTCGTCCGTTCTCCGTCAGCACAGAGGATACGCTAGTCACAGCTCTTGGCACGGCTTTCGATGTTCGCCAAAGCGCGTCAGACACGCGTGTCGCCGTAACGGAACATTCCGTAAGGGTAGAGTTCAAGACTGAGGGAGGCATCCCGGTGAAACTCAGGGAAGGTGAAGAAATGCTTCACCTGAACGAGACAGGGGAAAGCACGATCCGCAAAACGGATGCCGCTACAGCTCTCGCCTGGCGCCGAGGCCAGCTTACCATCGACAATATGCCGCTTTCCTACGTTATCGAGGAAATACAGCGGCACTTTCGTGGGCGCATCGTCATAGGAGACGACGCGACCGCCCGACGGATCGTCAGCGGTACGCTCTTCGTTACCGATACGGAGGGTGCGCTGAATTTTCTGCGGACCGCGCTCAAGGTTCAGATATACAGAATTGGCCCCATCGTCGTCGTAACGTCCTGATACAAAACCAAGCTAAGGCTGTAGCCCTTTATCATGTTGGGGGATGCCTTTGTACCCGACATCCGGGCCGATCTGGCGGGGCGAAAGGTACCTGTCTTTGATGGCCGGATCACCGGGATCGCTCGTTACGGGGACCGCAATGCCACTATCAAGCTCGATATCGGCCTCGATGTCGCAGTCGACATCCTCCTGTTCGCGCATCCGCACAATAAGCCGTCCGCAAGCCTTCATGACGCACTGGGCCTTGCCACGGTCAACGCCAACCGGCATCGCCCTCAAGACCGACGGGCGCCGCGAAACCAGAGACCGTCCTTCCTCGGCTGGCTTTTCCTGCGTGTCGTTTGCTATCGAGAGATGCGCCACGCCGCGCGATCGCCGTGCGGCAGGCGAGGCTGGCGACATTTTCCATATGCGCAGCATCGCTGACGACGGTGTTATAAATGCTGACATCCTCAAAAACGCGGGTCAGGTTGACGTCCTGCTGCGTGAAAGTTTCGATCAGGTCGTGATATTGCATCCCGGTGATTGCGAGGACAGGAACTTGGTCCAGCTTGGCGTCATAAAGACCGGTCAGAAGATTGGTGCCACCGGGACCCGAAGTGGCAAGACAGACGCCGAGCCTGCCGGTCCATTTGCCATAGGCCGTCGCCATGAAGGCGGCGGATTGCTCGTGTCGGGTCTGGACAAACCTTATCGCATCCTGACGTTTGCGGAGCGCCTCCATGACGCCATTGATGCCGTCTCCCGGAAGACCGAAGATCGTGTCGACCTTCCATTCGATCAAGGTTTCTACCAGAACGTCTGCTGCGGTCGTCATGATCAGTTCCTCAACTCTCGGCGCTCGTTCCAGACTGGCCATCGAAAGCGGTCATGAAACTTCCTGTCCCGTCAGGGAATAAAACAAGGAAATCCCCACGACGCGCGCGGGGATTCCCAGTCTGTCAGCGTTAGGAGTTTTTGTGGCTCTGCTGGCCCGCCTTCACATGTTGCTCATGCGTGCCACCGCGGGTCTTGCCATTGTCGTCGTTATTGGAGGCCGATGCCGACTGCGAACGCTTGTCGCTGTTCTTGTGGCTCTGCTGGCCGGCCTTCACGTGCTGTTCGTGCGTACCACCTTGATTTGGCATGATATGTCACTCCTCATATGGTGATTTTTCACTTGCGCACCCTGTGGCGCGCCCTAGACCAACCATGCCGCGCCACGGGAGTTCCGAGATTTAATATTTCGTGAGGAGCTATTGACGGAACGGCCCCGAGCCCGGCTGTCGCGCGCAGGGCCGTCGCAATCGCCGTCTGTACACTTGCGTACGTCTACCTTTGGAGGTTTCCCTGTAGCCGGAATTTTCCTGAACGACAGCAATATCGTTAAGGCAGCGGACAACACTGTTGTGTCCGCGGAACACGACCCTGCTCTACGCCGTGCAGACGTCGCCCGACCCAGCACCTCGCCGTCGGAGCTTGCGGCGTTTCTACATTTCGGTGCATCCCTAAATTACTTGCGCGCAGGATAAAACGTAGCCGGCGGACGGGAACAAACCTCTACAAGCAAGGTTCGGGTCGCTCCACGGAACCTGTACCCGGAGAGGTGTAACATGACCAGGAAAACGCTCTGCATTCCTGAAGAAAACCGCAGCCATCACGATCCCGGCGACAATGGCCGTCAGAGCACAGAAGATTCCTCTTCCGACAACACCCAGACGGGCCGATAGGCAACATCAAAACAGACACGACACATAAAGGCCAGCAGCAGGACAGGTAGGGTCCCCCTGTTCCGGGCAGGCGAGCTGGTTGCACCAACCTTTTTCCGGGCTCCTCGCAGTCTGAGATCAATACGTTCCCTGGAGGCGCCAAATGCGGATTCTTGCCGTCACGGCCGAAATGTTTCCATTCGTCAAAACCGGCGGATTGGCCGATGCGGCAGGCGCTCTGCCGGAGGCACTAGCAAGACACGGCGCGGAAGTTCGTACATTGCTACCCCTCTACCGTAGGCTCACGCCGCTCGTCCGCGGCAAGAAGCCGTGTCTGGTCGCCAATATTCTAAAGCAAGCGGTATCGGTTTACTCCCTTGACGCCGACGGTCACAAGCTTCTGCTTCTTGAAGCGGCAGACCTGTTTGACAGGGAAGGTCCTCCCTATGGCATGAATGGCAAACCTTTTGCCGACAATGATCTGCGCTTTGCGGTCCTGTCCAAGGCGGCGGCGGAAATTGCCCTCGGCGCGATTGACGACTGGAAGCCTGATCTTGTTCATGCCCATGACTGGCACGCGGCCTTGACCTGCGTTTATATCGCGGAGTCGGCGGCGACGGTGCCCTCCGTCCTCACCCTTCACAATCTCGCATTTCAGGGACAATATCCACTCGAGCGGGCGGGTATGCTTGAGTTGCCCCAACATCTCTGTACCGTCGATTGCCTCGAATATTATGGCGACCTGTCGTTTTTAAAGGGTGGCCTGACGACCGCGTCGGCCGTAACGACAGTAAGCCCCACTTACGCAAGAGAAATTCTGACACCGGAAATGGGAATGGGTATGCACGGCGTGCTTGCCACGCGGCGCGAGGACCTGCGTGGCATCGTCAACGGTGTCGACCAGGAAGTCTGGGACCCGGCAACAGACCCCTACATTCTTACAAATTTCACGGCTGCGACGGCCACACGCCGGAGCCTTAACAAATATGCCTTGCTTCAGGCCCTTGGCCTCGCCCCGACCCAAGGCCCTGTTTTCGGTGTGGTCAGCCGTCTGACCTGGCAAAAGGGCATCGACCTCCTCCCTCAGGTCGTTCCACTTATCATTGCGCGAAAAGGAAGATTGGTGATTCACGGAGAAGGCGACACCGCACTGGAAGACAGCTTACGCGCGCTGGCAAAACGTTATCCTGAACTGGTCTGCGCCCATATCGGTTACGATGAGCGTCTGGCGCATATGATTCAGGCGGGCTCAGACTTCATTATCCAGCCTTCACGGTTCGAACCCTGCGGCCTGACACAGCTTTACGCCCTGCGATACGGCGCACTGCCCATAGTCAGCCGCACTGGTGGGCTAGCGGAAACCATCATCGATGCGAATGACGCAGCCATTGAGGCGGGCGTGGCAACAGGCTTTCAATTCGAGCCTGCAAATGAGGACGATCTACGCGCGGCGCTCGATCGTGCCATCAATGCCTATAGTGACCGAGAACTTTTCAGACGGCTTCAGGCACAAGCCATGCGGGCCAATTTTTCCTGGGACAAGAGTGCCGCACAGTACATGGCGCTTTTTGAAAGCCTTGTCGGCGACAACACGCGCAAAACGGGTGCTGTCGCCGACATTAGGCCCGAGACTTTTGCAAAGATAAGAGCTGACAGACGGCAGGCGGGAACCCTGGGATCACCAACAGGTCAGGCCACCGGCAACAGGAGGCTTTGATGATGAATGCAGCGAATTACCGCAAATGGGGTGCGCAGCGCAATCAATCCGGCGACACGGATTTCAGCATCTGGGCACCCGCCTCAGCAGCGGTGAAACTGTGGCTGAACGATGCGGAATTCGACATGCACACGGCTAGTGATGGCTGGCACCACATCACAAAACGCGCCCTCCCCGGCGATCGCTATTGCTTCGTGCTGGCCGACCGGACGAGGGTTGCAGATCCCGCTTCCAATCAGCAACAGGTAGGCCCGCTTGGCCCCTCCCTGATCGTCAACCATGATTTCGCCTGGAAAAACCCGGACTGGAAGGGCCGACCGTGGCACGAAACAGTCGTCTATGAGCTCCATATCGGGACTTTTACACCCGAGGGCACCTTTGCGGCCGCGGCGGAGAAACTTGAATATCTCGCAGACGTGGGCATTACCGCGATCGAACTCATGCCGCTTGCGACCTTTGCTGGAAGTCGCGGCTGGGGTTACGACGGCGTCCTGCAATTTTCACCCCAACGGGATTATGGCTCCCCAGACGAGCTCAAGGCCTTCATTGATCAAGCCCATGGCCACGGTATCATGGTGCTGCTGGATGTCGTCTACAATCACTTCGGCCCCGCAGGAAATACGCTTCAGGCCTACGCGCCGGCATTTTTCAAGAAGGATGAGACGCCATGGGGACCGGCGCCGGACTTCAACCGGGCCGAAGTTCGGTCATTCTTTCTTCAGAACGCATTCTACTGGCTCGAGACCTATCGCTTCGACGGATTGCGGATCGATGCCGCTGATCATCTCGCTGGCGGCGGCGGAGAGGTCGATTTCCTCATCGAGATGGCGCGAGAGGTGAAGCGGACAATAAGAAACAGGCATGTGCATCTGGTCATAGAGGACGCGAGAAACGCGGCCTCGCCAATGACGCCCTTGGCTGATGGCACCGTCCTGATTGATGCGCCGTGGAACGATGACTTTCACCACGTCGTCCATGTTGCGACCACGAAGGAAAAGGGCGGCATCTATGGCGACTTCGCGGCACGGCCCTACGACAAGCTTTGCCGCTCGCTTGCGACCGGTTTTGTCTACCAGGGCGAACCGCGCCCTTCCCGGGATTTTGGCAGCAGCGGAGAACCGAGTGAGCATCTGCCACCGCAACGATTCGTGAATTTTCTCCATAATCATGATCAGGCCGGAAACAGGTTACGCGGTGAAAGGCTTCGTGCCCTTATTGCGCTGCCCCTCTTTGAGACGCTTGAAACAATTCTACTCCTTTCCCCACAGACGCCGTTAATTTTCATGGGTGACGACCATGGCTCGGCCAACCCTTTTTTCTTTTTCTCCGACCATCCGGATGACGACCGGGAACAGGAAATAGAAAATCGGCTTAAACAGGCGGAAATGTTCCAGGGAGAACTCCCACCCAATGCCCGGCAGCTGGTACGTGATCCAAACGATCCCCACACGATGCAGCTTTCGACTTTGAACTGGCAAGGGGCTGAAACGACCGATGGAAAACTGGCAAGGGCGAGGATGACCGCGTTGCTTTCAAAACGGCGCTGGCACATCTGGCCTCTCCTTTGCTCTCACTTCGAGAAAGGTGTTGTCCTCGAATGTGAGTCAAAATGCCTTGCAATCGACTGGCATTTCCAAATGGGACGGCTCCAAATGCGGGCAAATCTTTCGGCGCCGCCGGTAAAGGGAAAACTCCTTCACCAGTATGGCAGCATCAATAACACAAACTACGGAGGTTATGCGGCACAGTTTGCAGTTGACGGACCGCGCTCAGTCCAGATTTCGACGTAGCGACTCCCTCGCCCTGTTGACACGGCTTTTGATGGTGCCCATCCGGCAGCCGCAGATGGCGGCGGCATCGGCATAACCCGTCCCTGCCGCCACGAGCAGCAGAGCTTTTTTCTGGTCCTTGTCGGAGATGGCGGATAGCGCGCATGACCTCCTGATGCCGCATACGCCATTCCTTGCTGGCAGGGGTAATCCGGCCGCAAACCACAATCTTCACCGTGCTAGGTCCTCGATCACAAGTTCGATGGATTGTGGTTCGGCGCCTTCTTTCGTCTGCACCGTCAAAACGCTGCCGGTGTTCAAAACACCCTCAAGCACGGTGCGTTCGTCTACAATGATCCTGATCACCTTGGGGGTCGCAGCTTCGATGTTCAGGCTGTTGCTGGTTTCGTACTCAACTGTCTGGGTCAAGGCTCGCCTCCGGATCGTGGAAAGATAGGCGGTCTAACTTCGCTCGGGCAAGCTTGTTCCCTCTCTAACGGCGCACCGCCAGCCGCCATCGCTCGAACAGCCCCGGAACTTTGACGATGGGGCCGGGTTAGGCGTGAACCCGGCGCACCCGCTGCTCCACCGATTCAGAAGGAACACCGATCATGAAGGCACTGACTTGGCACGGCAAACACGACATTCGCTGTGAGAGCGTCCCTGATCCGCAAATCGAGGACGGCCGCGACGCGATCATCAAGGTGACCGCCTGCGCAATCTGCGGTTCCGATCTTCATCTCTACAACGGGATCATGCCCGACATGCATGGTGGCGATATAATGGGCCACGAGACTATGGGCGAAGTCGTTGACGTCGGCAGGGACAATAAGACGCTGAAGGTCGGAGACCGGGTTGTCGTTCCCTTCACGATTGCCTGTGGAGAGTGTTTCTTCTGCAAAAGAGGGTTTTACTCCGGCTGCGAGCGCAGCAACCCCAACCCCCATAAGGTCCGGGAAATGTGGGGAAACTCCCCCGCCGGGCTGTTCGGCTACACGCACCTTCTGGGAGGTTTCAGCGGCGGCCAGGCCGAATATATGCGCGTTCCCTATGCCGATGTCGGGCCTATCAAGGTTCCCGACGGCCTGACAGACGAGCAGGTGCTGTTTCTGTCAGACATTTTCCCGACCGGTTACATGGCGGCGGATTTCTGTAATATCCAGCCCGGCGATACGATCGCGATCTGGGGCTGTGGTCCTGTCGGCCAGATGGCCATCCGCTCCGCCTTCCTGTTGGGTGCGGAACGGGTCATCGCTATCGATTCCGTGCCGGAACGGATCGCCCTTGCCGCCGCCTCCGGCGCGCTCACACTGAATTATCTGGATGACGATATTTACGAGCAGATCATGGAATTAACCCATGGCCGGGGCGCAGACGCCTGCATCGACGCCGTGGGGACGGAACCGGATCCGGCCGCCGGCTGGGATTCCCGTCTTGACCGTATCAAGGTGGCGACATTCATGGGGACGGACCGCCCGCATGTGCTGCGGCAGGCTATTTATTGCTGCCGCAACTTCGGCACAGTCTCGATCGTCGGGGTCTATGGCGGTTTTCTCGACAAAATCCCGATGGGCTCCGCGATCAATCGCGGCCTGACATTCCGGATGGCGCAGACACCGGTGCAGGCCTATCTGCCCACCCTTATGGGTCGGATCGAGAAGGGAGAGATCGACCCCTCCTTCGTCATCACCCACCGCGCCACCCTCGATGAAGGTCCTGATCTTTATAAAACATTCAGCCACCGCGACGACGGCTGTATCAAGGTCGTCCTCAAGCCATAGGAGAAGAATCATGCCTGCGGAAAAATCAATCAAAGGCCTTGCTGTCGTCACCGGCGCCTCCTCAGGCATCGGTTACGAACTGGCAAGATGCGCGGCGCAGGACGGCTACAATCTCATCATCGTGGCTGACGAGGCGGAAATCGAAACGGCGGCGACACAGTTGCGGGCAGCGGGAACGGAAGTGGAAGCCGTGCGAGCCGACCTTTCGACACAGGCAGGCGTGGAAAAACTTCTCTCCCGCATAGCGACGAAAGAGTGGCCGGTCGATCTGCTGTTTGCGAACGCGGGACAGGGGCTGGGCAACGGTTTTCTCGATCAGAAAATGGAAGCGGTCCAGCGGGTGATAGCCACCAATATCAGCGGTACCGTTGCGCTGGTGCAT
This sequence comes from Agrobacterium sp. YIC 4121, assembly GCF_002008205.1. Lineage (NCBI taxonomy): Bacteria > Pseudomonadati > Pseudomonadota > Alphaproteobacteria > Hyphomicrobiales > Rhizobiaceae > Agrobacterium > Agrobacterium sp. YIC 4121. The sequence continues at coordinate 130,479 of NZ_MRDI01000015.1, forward strand.
GCGATCGGCAACGGCATGCGCCAGCGCGGCAGCGGCCGGATTCTACTCACGGGCTCCATTGCCGGTTTCATGCCCGGCACCTTTCAGGCGGTCTATAACGCGACAAAAGCCTTCATTAATTCCTTCTCATTCGCACTTCGCGAAGAGCTGGATGGCACCGGGGTCACCGTCACGTGCCTGATGCCCGGCGCGACCGAGACAGCGTTTTTCGAGCGCGCGGACATGCTCGACACGGCGGTTGGCAAACAGAAAAAAGACGACCCCGGCTTCGTTGCACAAATCGGCTACGATGCGATGATGAATGGTGACGGAGACGTCGTGTCCGGCTGGAAGAACAAGCTGATATCGGCTGCGGCAAACGTGACCCCTTCGGATATCCTCGCAAAACAACACCGCAAAATGGCTGCCCGGGAAGGAAAGTGACGCTGGCTTACGAGGATCCTGTGAACCGCAGAGTGAATTGCGAAGGGAGGGGTCCAAAGAGCGTCGCCATACCCGCGGCGCGTTTCGCCAGGCTCATGATCTCGCGCAAAGATTACTACGACTATCGGACCAGTCTTGCGGTCATTCAGACAACCCTGCTTTCCTGAAGTCGATATCGAGCGCTGCACGGATCGCATCAAGTGTTTTCATCGTGTCAAGTGATACATCAAGCGGTCTGCAAGGACTTTCAAGGTCGCCGTCGCTGATACTGTAAGCGACCCCAGCAGCCTGATGGTAAAGCCCTTCGAAATGCGCGCCACGAGGTTCCGCGTATTTCAACCTGACAGTCCCGTCCAGCGACCACACTTCGAACGCGCCTGGCAAATGGAACTCGTTGACAAACCGGATCGAGCCCTCCGTGCCGACCATGGTCGCGCCGGTTGGCGTAAACCCATAAAGGGTCGTTGCCATGGTCCCCTGGCAGCCCCGGGAATTCATCATGGCTACAGCCAGCTGCCCATTCACTCCGGCCGGATCGGGACTTGCAACGCCGACGACCTTGGAAGGAACGCCAAGCAGCTTGCTTATTAACGACACTGGATACGTACCTAGATCAAGCAGCGGCCCGCCTGCCAGTTTTGGGTTGAAGATGCGGTGCTCACGCGGAAGATACTCGCCATATTCCGTGTAGACCGATTGGATGTCCCCAATAACGCCCGCATCAAGGACCTGCTGGACAATGTCGAATTTCGGCAGGAAATACGTCCAGAGCGCTTCTGCAAAAAAGACGCCTTTCTTACGAGCAGCAGTGACCATTTCGGCAGCCTGGGCATGATTCAGCGCCATCGGCTTTTCGACGAGCACGTGCTTACCGGCGTTGATCGCGAGCAGGACGTGCTCATGGTGCCAACCATGTGGGGTAGCCACATAGATGATATCGATATCGAGTGATTGAACGAGCGCCTCGTAACTTCCATAAGCGTTCTCGACACCCCACTCAGATGCAAACCGCTTGGCAGTTTCTTCCGATCTCGAACCCACGGCCGCGATTACTTGCCGAGTGTGTGCCTTTACCGATTCTGTGAACTTTGCCGCTATCCAGCCAGTCCCCAAAATGCCCCAGCGCAGTGGAGGAGCGTCCAGGGGTGCTCGCAATCGGGACGGTGGAAGAGCGGTTGGAAATGTCATCTTAAATCTCCTCAAAAAGCCTCTCGATTGCTCAGGACGCCGTCTGTTCCCACTGGCCCGTTGCCAGAGACCGCTCCATGGCGTCAATAATCTGTTCGTTGGCTAGCCCGAATTCGAAATTTGGGTAACAGTCGGCATCGCGCATGATGCCTTCGATCAGGTCACGTACCTCGATAACCTTGACGTCGAAGTAGCCGAGGCCACCGCCAGCGAAATCAAAGCCGAAAAATGCCGAAAACTGCGGCACTTGGCTTCCCGCTAGGATCGTCTTGAATCCGCGGTCAGGCTTGGGGTCGTTGAAACGCGATATCTTCAGCTCGTTGAAGCGCTCTCCGTCCATGATGATCGTGCCCTCTGTCCCGGATATTTCCCAGTAGACGCCAAAGACCTTGCCAGCAGCTACGCGGGATGCCTCAATGGTGCCACCTGCGCCGGATTTGAAGCGGACCAGCGCCTGGATCTGATCCTCGTTCTCGACCATCGCGCGAGGCGCATCATTGCCCGCCTTTGCACCGTAACCCGAACCACCCCGTGGCACGGGCCTCGTTGGAAAAAACGTCTGACTTTGGGCGATGACGCTTTCAACCGGACCCAGCAGATATTGTGCAACGGAAATTACGTGGCTGCCGAGATCGCCCAGCGCCCCTGATCCTGCATCGCGACGCGTACAGCGCCACGAAAATGGCAAATCGGGATCATTGAAAAAGCCTTGATCGAACCAGCCGCGAAAGCGCATGGGCTGTCCGATATCGCCTCTGTCGATCAATTGCTTGGCCAACATTGCCGCCGGTGTCTTGATGTTGTTGAAGGCGACCATCGTCTTGACGCCTTTCTTTCGGGCAGCTGCAGCCATTTGCTCTGCCTCTGCCAGCGTCACGGAAAGTGGCTTTTCGCAGTAGACGTGCTTGCCTGCTTCTATCGCTGCAAGCGCCATTTCATGGTGCATGACGTTTGGCGAGGTGATGTCGACGATGTCGACATTGGGATCCTCAACCAGTCGCCGCCAGTCTCCGGTGCTTTTCTCGAAACCATATCGGGCGGCGGCATCGGCAGCCATTTCATCGCTCGCATCGGCGAGCATATAGAGATGGGGGATGGCCGCCAGATCACGATACAGCACGCCAGCACGACGGTAGGCGTCCGCATGGGCCTGGCCCATGAAGCCTGAACCGATCAGGCCGATATTGAGTTTTTTTTGGGTCATGGCCTCTCTCCCTTTCAATCTGGTCTAGCTGCGAAAAGGTCGTGCATGTGAAAGAAGGCGCGAGTGACGGCAGGACGCGGCGGCGCTTGGGCGGGATCCTGCTCAGCCTCCACCACGAGCCAGCCCTTGTAGCCGCCGCGAACAAAGCGCACGATCGGACTGAAATCGACGTTACCATCGCCAGGAACAGTGAACATGCCGGCACGAACACCGTCGTTAAAGCTGAGGTCGCGGCTGCGAACATCCGTCATCACGGGAGTGCGCATATCCTTGAGATGAATGTGGTTGATGCGATCGCCGAAACGTTCGATCAGCCGTGCGTACTCGAAACCACCACCGGCGGCATGGCCGGTATCGAGCAGAAGCCCAGCCTCCGCTCCCGTCTTGTCGAAGAGCGACGAAATCTCGTCGAAGGTCTCTGCGACCATCATCAGGTGGTGATGATAGGCGAGCACCAGCCCGTATTCTCCGCCAAGCCGCTTGCCGAACTCTGTCAGTCTCGCGGCGTAACCGCCAATATCATCCGCCGGCATGGTCAGGCGTTTCGACATCGGCGCATCGAGCGGCGCGCCTGGTGCCATCATCGCCACCTCGCCATAGACAAGCACACTGCTGCCCATGTCCCGCAGCAGGGCAGCGTGCGCGGCGACGCTTGCCATCTCCGCATCGACGCCGCGCTCGGCAAGTTCGCCGGAATACCAGCCGGATGCGAGTTGCAGGTCGCGGCTGTCCAGAAGCGGACGAAGCACGGCGGCGTCTCGGGGGAACTTGCGACCCAGCTCTACGCCTTGGTAGCCGATTGCTGCCGCATCGTTCAGGCAGGTTTCAAGCGATATGTCGCGTCCGAGATCCTCAAGCACGTCATTTACCCATGACAACGGGCTGACGGCAATTCTGACACCTTCTGGCAGGAGATCGGTGGTTGTCATAGTTGTTGCCTTCCTTTCTCAAGGATGCCAGTCGGAACTGATGTGGACGGGTGAGCCGGTTGTCATCGAAACGATCGCGGCCTCGGCAAGGCGTTGCGCCTCCAAGCCATCTCTTATCCCGGCGAGGGGTTTGGTACCCTTCTCGATCATATCGATGAAGGCGTGCATTTCCGCGAGATAGGCACCCGCAAAACGTTCGATGAAATAGTTCATGGGTATCGACGAATGAAAACCATTGGCGTCGGCGATCATGACGCCCCGTTGCGGGCGGTTTTCGACGTAGAGCACCTCGCTCGAGCACAGGGCCTCCAACCTCTGATCGTAACCGAATGGCGCACGCCGGCAATTTATCATCTGAACGAAGCGACCAGAAACCGATGTCAGTGTGATCATTGCCGTGTCGATATCGCCCGCCGCTTCGATTTCCGGGTCGATCAGGCTTTTTCCAACCGCGTAGACAAGTGCGATTTCCTCTCCAAGAAGATAACGGGCCATGTCGAAATCATGGATCGCCTGGTCTCGAAACATGCCACCCGACCGCTCGACGTAGAAACGTGGCGGGGGCGACGGGTCGCGGGTGTGCATGACGATGTGCTCCAAGCGGCCTGCCTGACCACTCGCAATCCTGTCACGCACCAGACGATAATCCGGATCATATCGGCGTTGAAATCCAAGTAGGCAGGCCACACCGGCGTTTTCAACCTTGCTTGTGACATCTACGACGGTTGCAAAATCAAGGCTGACCGGTTTTTCACAGAACACGGCTTTGCCTGCCTGCGCCGCCCGCAAAAGCAGTTCCGCATGGGTATCAGTGGAACTCGCTATGACGATGCCTGTGATATCTGGGTCGGCAAAGACTTCTTCCGGCTCGCACAGCACGGCTCCGGTTTGGATTACGAGATGCTCGCGATGCTCGCTTGCTACGGGGTCAACGATGTATTTCAGGCGCGCTGAAGGGTGAGCAGCCGCGTTCAGGGCATGCACCTGCCCAATACGGCCTGCGCCAAAGACGGCGAGCTCAATCATGTTTGTAACCTCCCTTTTTCGAAACGCCCATGACGTTCGAATGAGAAAGATGATAGCGTTAGGTTCTTGATGCGGTATTCTATTCTTGAAGAGATCTCGTCAAAATAGGGCCACCTGGAATGGGAAAGATCACGGCAAGGGACATCGCCAAGGCAGCAAACGTTTCGCTTTCCACCGTTGACCGTGTTCTTAACAATCGTGGCGGCGTCACCGACGCGAAGGAAAGACGCGTTATCGAATGGGCTCGAAAGCTCAAGATTGATCGCGCGCTCAATCAGCGGGCCGCACGAACCCTCAGGATTGCCGTTCTGCTTCAGCGTCCCGAAAACCCGTTTCACGCCTCAGTCCAGGCAAACTTCGAGGCGGCAGCGCGAGATTTTCCGCAGTTCAATCTGCAGTTCAAAATCCATCATATCGATCCGGTAAAGCCTCGTGCAACAGCAGGCCTGATCGGCAGCCTCATCAAGACATGCGATGGGATGGTGATTGTCAGCGCAGCGGATCCCGATATTGCTGCCGCATTGAGAGAATTTGGCACGTCGGGCAAGCCGGTTATCACGCTTGTCACTGACATCGCGGGCTCGGAGCGCTTTGCCTATGTTGGTCCCGACAACGTCAAGACAGGCAGGATTGCCGGCGATCTGATGGGCCGCCTTCTCGGGCGAGACGGTGGAGACGTCATTGTGATTTCTGGCATGCTCAGCATGATGGGACATGAGGAGCGTGAGACCGGATTCCGTGCCGTGCTAAACGAACGCTATCCCGATTGTCATGTGACCGAGGTGCTTGAAAGCTACGAGCGGGCTGAACTGGCTGGCGACTTAGTGTTTAGCGCCTTGAAGCGCAACAGCGCCATTCGCGGGATCTACAATGCGTCAGCTGGCGCATCAACCGTCCTGAATTCCGTGGATGCTGTAGGACGAGCGAATGAAATAGTGTTTATCACCCATGAATTGACGGACGAGAGACGGCAGTTGCTGCGACAGGGCTTGATCGATATCATCATCGATCAAGGACCCGCTTTCGAGGTGCAGACTGCCATTGGTGCGCTTGCAGCTTTCTTTGGGCGACAGGAAAGACCACCACCCTCGCTCATAACGCCGGTCCAGATCCACACAATTGAAAACTGCTGAAATGGGCAAGCTGTTTGAGACGAACTGGAACATCCCCTGAACCATCAACCTTCACAGGTTCCTCAGATCTAAACAAACGGCATTAGGCAGCAACATTATCCAGTTCCGACAGTACCTCCGAGGGAAGCTCTATCGTGGCCGCTGCGAGGTTTTCCCGTAGATGGACTCGTGATGAAGTGCCAGGGATCAGGAGAATATTCGGCGATCGTTGGAGAAGCCATGCAAGGGCCACCTGCATCGGCGTGGCGTTAAGCCGGGCGGCGAGGCTCGACAGGGTCGAGGATTGCAGCGGTGAGAAGCCGCCAAGAGGAAAGAACGGGACATAGGCTACGCCTCGAGAGGCGAGCGTGTCGATTAAGGCTTCGTCCTGGCGATGCGCAAGGTTGTACTGGTTCTGCACACAGACGATCTCGGTGATCTTGCCGGCTTCCTCAACCTGCTTGGCCGTGACATTAGACAGTCCAATATGCCGGATCAGGCCTTGTTGCTTCAACTCCGCCAGAACCTGAAGCGGTTCATCCAACGAGCCTTCGGCGGGACCATGCACGTCGAACATGGCGCGGAGGTTCACTACATCGAGCACATCGAGCCCGAGATTGCGGAGGTTGTCATGAACGGCCTGCGTCAGTCCGGCGCGCGAAAATGACGCGTTCCACGAGGCGTCAGCTCCCCTGACTACGCCGACTTTCGTGACAATCACCAGGTCGCTGCCATAGGGATGCAAGGCTTCGCGTATGATCTCGTTCGTGACATGCGGACCGTAGAAGTCGCTGGTGTCGATGTGATTGACGCTACTGTCCACAGCCTCGCGCAGAACGGCGATGGCCTCCCGACGATCGCGCGGCGGGCCGAACACGCCTTTGCCCGCAAGCTGCATGGCGCCATAACCCAGCCGGCGCACCGTACGATCGCCAAGCTTGAAGGTTCCTGTATTTTCGATAGTGCTCATGGCTGTATCTCCTTTGTAGTCCTCAGAAATAGATGTTTGGCATATGCGGCACAAGAAGCTATAATCCGGACAAGCTGTCCGCTCTAACGGACAATCAGCCTCATGGTTTGGAGAACAGGATGTCGGACATTACGGACGTCAATGCGTTTCTGCTGGTGGCTCGATCCAGAGGTTTTCGGCAGGCCGCGCGCGAAAGTGGCATCAGTTCCTCCGCGTTGAGCGATGCGGTAAAACGCCTGGAAGAGGACATTGGGGTAAGGCTATTCAATCGCACCACTCGCAGCGTACTCCCGACGGAGGCCGGACGTCTCTTGCTGGAGCGCACCGGACCTGCGTTTGCAGAAGTTGCATCGGCACTCGACGAGGTAAGAAGCAGCCGCGGCCGCCCCTCGGGGGAGCTCAGGCTAAATGTCCCGATGAGCGCGGCAAGGCTGGTCCTGCCTGCGATCGTGCCGCCGTTCTTGGCGGCCTATCCAGACATAAGACTGGAAATCGTGACCGACGAGAATTTCGTCGACATCATAAAAAGCGGCTGCGATGCTGGCATCCGTTATGACGAACGGCTCGAGCAGGATATGGTGGCTTTGCCGATCGGCCCGCGTCAGCAGCGCTACGCCCTTGCCGCGTCGTCGCGTTATCTCGCAAGGAGGGGTGGACCGCAACATCCACGAGACCTGCTTTCGCATGATTGTATTCTAGGGCGGTTTTCGGGGCGTGCACTCCCCTCTTGGGAATTCGAACGCGATGGGGAGGAAGTCATCATAAATCCGAAAGGTAACCTCGTGGTCCAGTTCGGCGGCGGCACCGATCTTGGCATCGACGCAGCCATTGCCGGTTCTGGCATGATTTATATTTTCGAGGACTGGCTAAGGCCACACTTCGATCGAGGAGATCTGGTGCCGGTGATGGAAGAATGGTGGCTGCAGTTTTCGGGCCCGTTCCTCTATTACCCTGGGCGGCGCCTTGTGCCCGCGCCATTGCGCGCATTTATCGATTTCGTGAGGCAATCACACAAGGTATGGATCGGGGCAGAATGAGCGGACGCTTCGGTTTGAACTTGAAGATCGGTCCTCGCTCTTGATGGGAATCGAACCGGCAACACTGCTTTTAACGAAAGCTCGGTTTCCAACGATATGTCGAGCGTCCGCTATGGTGGACATGCGGTGAAACAGCGATCATGTGTCGAAAAAGAGCAGCGCTCCATACCGACGCTCAATAGCATTGACGGCGAACCAGCGAATGGGGCCGAAATGCTCGTGAAGGCCAAGCCTTTGCGGGGAACGAAGGTAGAGTTCGAAAACCATCCCTGCTGGAGTCAACCCAGGTTCAACCCGCGTGCTGGCTTACATGAACTGTTGTCCCGACGACGTTGGACGGCCGGGAGACTGCACCGATGGAAGCCACGCCAAAGCTCAGGGTTAACATCGACGACCTCGCCCGAAGGTCTGGCATCGGGTAGTCTTGCCTCTACTCAATGGGACCTCTCGGAATACAGGCCACCTTAAGTTGGTGGAACTATCTTCGTCCGAAGTGAACCTCTCGAGCTGCATCACCCCACGTGTGGATCTCTATCGCGATACCGGCGAGAAGCCAAAACCGCACATGTTTCAGGGGCAAGAAGTTCATGCTTTTCCGCAAACGCTGTGAACAGACCACGCGCCGTTTCTGCCTCAATCTCGCCACGAAGGGCTGCCTGACAGGCTTTTAAGGCAACGGAATGAGCGGTGTCTCTGAGTGACACCGGCCACTCGGCTAGGTGTCGGTAAGCATCCATTAAGGTACGAACTTCCGTCGGGAACCCCAAGCCGACAAGAATAGTAACTGGTTTGCTGAACATATCGGGTTTCATCGTTCTCTCCTTCCAACCCGTCATGTTGACGGGCGCCATCGCAATGGCGCCCTTGGACTTAGTTGACAAACTTACAGATCAAGCCGCCTTCTGTGCTTCAATCTGTGCCGGCGCCGCCGACGTCAGCGTGGGCGTGCACTGAATCGAGATCTTGCGCGGCTTCAATGCCTCGGGGATCTCGCGGACAAGCTCGATCGACAGGAGACCGTTATTCAAACCCGCTCCGCTCACACGGACATGGTCGGCGAGTTCGAAACGATGTTCGAACGGGCGACCAGCGATGCCGCGATGCAGGTAGCCATCCGAGGGTGCCTCCTGCTTCTTGCCGGCAACAGTGAGCAGGTTGGATTGGAAACTGACGTCGAGATCGTCTTGGGCAAAGCCCGCCACCGCAATCGAGATCCGATATGAATCGTCGCCTGTTTTGACGATGTCATAGGGCGGCCAGTCGTTCGTCGAACGGGCACGCTGAGCGTTTTCCAGAAGATTGAAGATCCGGTCGAAACCAACGCTCGAGCGGTAGAGTGGTGCATAGTCGTAAGATGTTGCCATAGCCATATCCTCCTTGAAGCAACATGGGTACGGGAGTGCCAAAAGCGGCGCTCCCGGCAATGCCAACCCTGTCTTAAGCGGCTGGCGGCAGACGATTTGGTTTTGGTGATTTTCCGATTCAAGATCTGCTGCGGAAAAAATTTACCGAATTCGCACTATCCGGCTGTCAATGTACCGATCGACTGAGAACACGATGCGGATAAGCCGCCTTGAACTGCGAGATCATCTCGCAAGCTTGCTGCAATACCCGCTCGGCGGTTTCGGGAGTGTCGCGTGCCAGTTCATCGGCGTTTACGCGGATGGCTTCCGCCATATTCGCAGACATCAATGCAAATCGCCCCTCACCGTAGACAAGGGCCTCCTGCGAGGCGGTCTCAAGCCATCGCGCAAAATCGACAATAATCTCTTCCCTCTCGGCGATGCTAGCGTCCTTGATGATCTTAATGTCCTCTTCCATTTGGTCTCACTCCATACAGACGTGGGAAAGCGACCGGGCTCATCAAGCCCCGATCGCCGGGTGAGCTAGGAAGTGGACATGTCCGATTCAAGCCTAGTGCAGCTTGAACTCACCGTCGACACGCCGCCATTCTGCGGCGGCGTCCAACCCAGCCTCGAACATCGTCTGACGAAGCGCCTTAACAGATGCGCGGATGAAGATACGCTTTCCTGCCAAACGAGCTCCTGCCATGGAACCAATATGGGAGCCGCACATTATTAGTTGCCGCAAAATCAGGAATCCTCATGACAGATGACCCTCAGACCCGACAAGACGCCAGAGATGCAGGGAACCGTCTCGTTGCTGGTCATGCTTCTGAAGATCCATTCGCGGCGGCGTTCAAAGCCACGCGTATGCCCATGCTCATCACCGATCCGCGTCAACCTGACAACCCGATTATCTTCTGTAATACGGCGTTCTCTAAGTTGACTGGCTATTCCAACGAGGAGCTAATCGGAAAGAACTGCCGTCTCCTTCAGGGACCGAATACCGATCCGAAAGCTGTGCAGAAGCTTCGCGAAGCCGTTGCGGCAGCGGAGGATCTGTCAATCGATATCCTAAATTACCGGAAAGATGGATCAGAATTCTGGAACGCCCTCTTTGTCAGTCCGGTTCGCGATGCCTCAGGAACGGTCATCTATTTCTTTGCCTCGCAACTCGACTTCACAAATATCAAGAGCAAGGAAGCGAAGCTCGCCCAGGCACGTCACACCGCCGAAGAAGAAGTTGCGTTGCGAACTGCGGCTCTGACAGATGCCCTTCGAGCGAAAACGGCCTTGGTTCACGAGGTCGATCACCGGGTGAAAAACAACCTACTGACGATTGCGTCGATCGTGAAACTTCAAGCGCGTATGACTGAGAATGATGTCGTTGAGCGAACACTCATGTCAGTGCTCAATCGGGTCGAAGCTCTAAGCACGGTTCAGCGTAAACTCCTGAACGACGAAGAGGTCGGCTATTTCGACGTCGCAGATTTCGCAAACACCCTGATGCTTGACAAGATAGGTGCGCTTAAGCGCCCCGACATCCAGCTCACGACAGATCTTCACGAAGTCGTAGTCCCAGCGACTAAGGCATCTCCGCTGGCCCTGATCATAAACGAGCTCGTCGGCGACGCTATCCGCAGGGGTCTGAGTGACGGCGGTGGCAAAATCCATCTCGAGATAAGGCGGCTGAACGGGCACTTCTTGATGCGGGTCATCGACACCGTTTCGCCAGTGGAGGTAGACAAAGAAGAGGAGGCTTTCAGCCAGAAGATGCTTGAGGCGTGTCTCCTGCAACTTCGCGCCAAGATGGACCGGAAGATTACCGGTCACAAAACAGACGTTAGCGTCGAGCTGTCGGTGAAAGACTGAGAGGATTTGTCTTGAATATTCTGATTGTCGAGGACGAGGTCCTCCTGGCTATGGAGCTGGAAAGCGAAGTGGAAGATGCCGGCCATCATGTCGTCGGGACGGCCGCTGACAGCCGGGAAGCAATCGAACTCGCTGAAGCGACCTCGCCGCAATTTGCTTTTGTCGATATTCAGTTGCTCGACGGCCCGACAGGCATCGATGTCGGCCGCTACCTGTCGGAGAAAACAATACCCTTCGTTTTCGTGTCAGGTAATCTCAAGCGTATACCAGACGATTTTGCCGGAGGACTCGGGGCGATCGAGAAGCCTTACACAATGAACGGGTTGCAGAACGCCATGCAGTTTCTTCAAAGTTTTGTCGATGGAGGCCCCACGTCCGTAGTTCCGCCGAGCCTTGTCCTTTCGCCCGCCGTCCTTGCGGCTCTAGCTTCACGATCAACTTCGCGTCCGCGCGGTTAAGGAAACCCAGTGAGTTCACCATCGGAGCGCATCGGCGCTGTTCGAGATTCAGGTCTGCTTGAAGCTCCGGTTCAGTCGGAATTCCAGGACATTATCGAGGTCGTCAAAGCGGGGCTGAACTGTCCTGTGGCGCTTGTGTCGATACTCGATGAAGATCGTCAGGTTTTCATCGCTCACCTCGGCTTGCCGGAAAAATGGGCCGAGGCGGCTGAGACCCCCCTGACGCACTCATTCTGTCAACATGTCGTCCGCGATAAACAGCCTCTGATCATAGGTGACGCAACGATCCACGATCTTGTCCGGAACAATCTGGCCATCACGGATCTTGGCGTGATCTCCTACATGGGGGTTCCAGTTACGTTGCCGGACGGAATGGTGATCGGGGCGTTGGCTGCGATCGATGGTGAGCCACGTACTTGGACGGAGAGCGAGCTCGAGTTGCTCAGTCGGATCGGCAAGCTGGTTTCGAACCAGATCGCCACTTTTCTATCCGAGCGTCGATGGAGTTCGCTTTTCGAGCAGCTCGAGGAAGGCATTATCGTCGGCTCAGTTGTTCGGGATATCGATGGCAAGATCGTCGACTGGCGGTATGAAACGGTCAATCCCGCTTGGAGTGAACTGGTAGGCTATCCTGACCAAAACGTGTCAGGCCGTACAATGTGTGAGATTTTCCCGAGTTTTGAACAGGAGTGGGTTTCCGACGTCGCAGACGTGGTCGAAACCGGCCGGAATAAACGGTTTACCCGGAAAGTTGGCTCGCTTGGCCGCTGGTTCGATGGCTACGTACAAGCCACCGGTAATGATAAGTTTGTCATCATTTTTGTCGAGGTGACGGACCGAATGCGGGCGCTGGAGGCACTTCAGGAGAGCGAGACAAAACTGCGGCTCATCGTCGAGGGGGCGAAAGACTACACAATTCTGACAGTGGATAACCAGCACCGCATTACCAGCTGGTTTGGGGGGGCGCAGGAAACGTTTGGCTGGTCGGAAGCGGAGATGCTCGGCCGGCCGTTCGCAGAGCTCTTTACGGACGAGGATCGCGCGGCAGACGTTCCGGCTAGGGAAGTGCGTAAAGCCGCAGCAGAAGGCCTCGCAGTCGATCGGCGATGGCACCAGACAGCGGACGGATCAAAGGTGTTTCTCGACGGGACCCTTCGCCCGCTTCCAAGCCGAGGTGCTTCACCGATTTCCGGGTTCATCAAGGTCGCACGGAATGCTACGGCGCAAAAAGTTGCGGAAGACCGACAGCTGGCATTTCTGGAGCTAGGTGACAAAATTCGTGAACTGGACGATGTCACAGATGTAGCATTTGCTGCAGCCGAGATTATGGCGCGAAACCTGGCTGGCGCCACAAGAGCAGGCTACGGCCTTGTGGACCCGATTGCCGAGACCGTTGAAATGCTGCCAGACTGGCGAGCAGAAGGGGTCTCGACCGTCGCTGGCCTACATCAGTTTCGTAACTATGGATCATATATCGAGGATCTTAAGCGCGGCGAGACGGTGATTATCCCAGACGTGGAAAAAGATCCCCGGACGTCAGACTCGGCCGAGCTGTTTCATTCGATCGGAATCTCGGTTCTCGTCAATGTTCCGATCGTTGAGCACGGCGCGTTTGTGGGAGTTATGTTCGTTCACTACGACAGACCCCATCACTTCACGACGGAAGAGCGCGATTTTGTCCGCACAATTGCCGACCGAACGCGCGAAGCCATCTCCAGGATACTAGCCCAACAGGAACAGCAGGTTTTGAACCACGAGATCAGTCATCGCCTGAAGAATACGATGGCCATGGTCCAGGCGATTGCAACGCAGACCTTGCGTCCGGTGACAGATCGAGGGCCAGTCGAGGCCTTTACCAACCGTCTCCACGCGCTCTCCAAAGCCCACGAGGTCCTTCTCGTGCAGGATTGGTCCTCCGCGCGTATGGAGGCCGTCATTGATTCTGTTTTGCGCCAGCTGTCACTACCCGACCGTTACTCGATGTCAGGTCAAGACTTGGAGCTTGGACCGCGCTCGGCTCTTTCTCTGGCTCTTTTGATGCATGAACTTGGCACCAACGCCCTGAAATATGGAGCATGGTCGAACGACGTGGGTACCGTTACCGTTCGTTGGACAACGCAGGAGTGCAACGGAGATACTGCGCTTCATCTTGACTGGAAGGAGCATGATGGCCCCGCGGTGGTTACGCCATCAGGTAAAGGTTTTGGATCGAAACTCATACGACTTGGATTGATGGGAACAGGCGGTGTCGAAATCAATTACGATCCGGAAGGATTGCGAGTGACGATGCAGGCATTGGTTTCGCAACTGAGGCACTCATGATGATGGCTGACATTATGAACAAAGTTGCGATCATCCTGGTAGTCGAAGACGAACCGCTGTTGCGCCTGGCTGCCGTCGACCTCGTTGAGGCGGCAGGATATCAAGCGGTTGCCGCGGCAGATGCGACAGAAGCCGTGGCTATTCTGGAGGAACGCGACGATATTCGCATTGTGTTTACCGACGTCGATATGCCGCGCGGCCTCGACGGCATGCGCCTTGCGGCCATCATTCGTGATAGGTGGCCGCCGATCAAGGTGATCGTTGTTTCTGGGCATATCCAGGACCCTGGCGACCGGATTCCTGCTGAAACGGTATTTTTCGCCAAGCCTTACCGGGAAGAGCAGATCGTCGAGACTATTAAGCAGCTGCTTCAACAGAAAGCGTAATTCGATAAGGGCCAAGCTTGCCATGCACACACTAGGCCAAAGCATGTCCGCCGATGTTCGTTAGCCATCTTGCAACGATGTTGCCGAGTAATGCACCGACACACCCTGAACCGTCAGCAGGCCACTTTCCTACATGCCGCGCAATGCACAGCAAAGTCGCATCAACGTCCGCTTTGAGGCTCGTCAACGGAAGCTGAACAACGGCGACCTTGCCCGCAAGTTTTATCCAGTTTTGAGCTCGCTCCAGCGGTTTTGGGTTTCTGTATTCGGGGCGGTAGTGGCGGGGTGCGGTGCGGAGCCATTTCGGCTGCGCAGCACCGCATCACGTCGCGGTTTGATTGTCTGAGCGAACTCGGCGGGTGTCAGCCAGCCGAGGCCAGAGTGTGGGCGGTGATCGTTGTAATCGTAGCGCCAGTTTGAAAACCCAGGACTCTCCCGAAAACTGGAGGGAGATTGGGTCTCAGGTCAACTCGTCTCGCAGCCGCCCATTGAAGCTTTCGATGAAGGCGTTGGAAAGGCTTGCCCGGTGCGATGTAGCGCCATTCCACCTTGGTCCGATCCGTCCATTGCAAGATCGCGTTGCTGGTCGACTCGCTACCATTGTCGCTGACGATCATCTTCGGCTTGCCTCCTCCCTCGATGATCCGGTCCAGTTCACGGGCAACCCGCATACAGGAAAGCGACGTATCCGCGACGAGAGCCAAACACTCCCTGGTGCAATCGTCGACCACCGTAAGCACCCGGAATCTGCGACCATCGGTGAGCTGATCCGACACGAAGTCCAGTGACCAGCGATCATTGGCGGCAAGCGGGATCAGCATCGGTGCTCGTGTGCCTATCGCTTGTTTCCGACCGCCGCGCTTGCGCACCATCAGCTTCTCCTCCCGATACAGCCGGAAGAGCTTCTTGTGGTTCACATGGTGTCCCTCGCGTTTGAGCAGCACGTGGATGCGGCGGTAACCGAAGCGGCGGCGCTCATGCGCCAGCGCCCTCATCCGCTCGCGACGGTCATGGTCATCGCTGCGCCTCGTTTCGTAACGAACCGTCATTCGGCAAAAGCCGATGGCTTTACACGCCCGCCGTTCGCTCAGCTGGTGGTGATCCATCAGATGCGCGACAGCTTTTCGCCTTGCTGCGGGCGTCACCACTTTTTTCCCAAAAGGTCTTTCAAAGCCGCATTGTCCAGCATCGCATCTGTCAGGAGCCGTTTCAGCTTCGTGTTTTCGTCTTCCAGCGTCTTCAAGCGCTTGGCTTCGGGTACGTCCATGCCGCCGAACTGGGCTTTCCACTTATAGATGCTGGCATCGCTTACGCCGTGCTTGCGGCAAAGCTCCAAGACCGGCGTGCCAGCCACGTACTCCTTCAGAATGCCGATGATCTGTTCGTCTGTAAAACGATTGCGCTTCATTCCCTGGCTCTCTCAATGTGACGTGCCCCCAATAAATTTGGCCATTTAGAACTGGAATTTTCCACTTATGATCCCTGGTGGGAAGAAGAGGAGAATTCGATGAAGGCCTCGAAGTTTTCGGAAGCGCAGATCGCATTCGTGTTGAAGCAGGCAGAGGATGGCACGCCGATCGGCGAGGTCTGCCGCAAGGCAGGAATTTCGGACGCGACGTTTTACAATTGGCGCAAAAAATACGCGGGCTTGATGCCCTCGGAGATGAAGCGTCTTCGCCAGCTCGAGGACGAGAATGCCAAGCTGAAGCGGATCGTCGCGGATCTGTCATTGGACAAGGCCATGCTCCAGGACGTGCTGTCAAAAAAGCTCTAAGGCCTGCCCGCAAGCGCAAGCTTGTCGACACGGTCAAAGTGGACTGGAAGGTTTCGATCCGGCGCGCATGTGCGGTATTGAAGATCGATCGGTCGCTTTATGTCTCCAAGTCCAGGCGCGGCGAGCAGGCCGAGTTGAAGCTGAAGATCAGGGACATCTGCCAGACGCGAGTGCGTTACGGTTATCGTCGTGTTCATGTCCTGCTCAAGCGCGACGGGTGGCCCGTCAATCCGAAGCGAATCTATCGCCTTTACAAGGAGATGGACCTCCAGCTCCGCAACAAGGTTCCCAAACGACGGGTCAAGGCGAAGTTGCGGGCGGATCGCACGGAAGCCACCCATTCCAACCATGTCTGGGCCATGGACTTCGTTCATGACCAGTTGGCAACGGGTCGCAAGATTAGGGCGCTGACGGTAGTCGACACCTTCTCGCGGTTCTCGCCGGCAGTCGACGCCCGCTTCAACTACAAGGGCGAAGACGTGGTACAGACGCTGGAGCGGGTATGCCGGCAGGTCGGTTATCCCGCCGCTATCCGCGTCGATAATGGCAGTGAATTTATCTCCCGGGACCTTGACTTCTGGGCTTATCACAAGGGTGTCGTGCTCGACTTCTCGCGGCCTGGCAAGCCGACGGACAACAGCTACATCGAGAGTTTCAATGGCAAGTTCCGGGCCGAGTGCCTGAACGCCCATTGGTTCATGAGCCTTGACGACGCGCGATCGAAGATGGAGGATTGGCGTAGAGACTATAACGAGTTCCGGCCACATAGCGCCATCGGCAACACGGTGCCGATTTCGCTTATGAACGGCTCATCGGCACCCCCGCCGAACTGAGCCAAAACCCCGGAAAATTCCAGCTCCCGCTGGCCCAAATTCGGAGAGCGCATCACAATGGGCCAGAGCTTACTTCAAAATGGTTTATTTCAACGGGGCAAGGTCATTTCAACATGATGGAATTACGGCATACGGGCAGTGCCAAATTGGGGGCGGGATTTGTGCTAGCGTTGTGCTAGGGGTAAAAACGACTTCGGCCTCCCGAAGGAGGCCGATAAAGTCTTGATAGTCTTGAAGATATTGGTTGCGGGGGCAGGATTTGAACCTGCGGCCTTCAGGTTATGAGCCTGACGAGCTACCGGGCTGCTCCACCCCGCGTTG